>NZ_JBEZYP010000024.1:0-78549 GCF_040638585.1 Streptomyces sp. NPDC025273 | reverse complement strand
CCCGCGAGGTGTCGGTGGCGAGTTGGAGGTGGCCCACCGGCCGCCGCCCTCTCGGCCCGCCGCCCCTCAGCCCGCCGGCTCGACGACGGCCGGCCGTACGGCCGGGGCCGGCGCGGCGGTCTCCGGATCCGGCAGTTTCCGCATGAGGAGCCAGTAGCCGGCCGCCGCCACCGTGCCCAGTACCGCGCAGGCGCCCCACAGCCAGTCGGCGCCGTAGTGGTCGATCACGAAGCCGGACATCAGGGGCGCGACCAGCGCCGCCGCGGACCACGACATCGTGTACATGCCCTGGTAGCGGCCCCTGCCGTGTGCCGGGGAGAGCTGGACGACGATGCCCGTCTGCGTCGGCGCGTTCACGATCTCGGCGATGGTCCAGACACACACCGTCAGCGCGTACACCCCGACCGACCCCGCGAAGGCGGTCAGCCCGAATCCGTACCCCGCGAGCACGGACGAGATGATCAGCAGGCGGCGCGGGTCGCGGTGCTGGATGAAGCGGGTGACGGGAATCTGCAGGGCGACGATCAGCACCCCGTTGACAGCGATGGCCGTGCCGAAGTCGGAGCTGGAGAGCCCGTCCGCACCCATGGCCACCGGCAGCCCCACGTACCCCTGCTGGAAGATCAGGGCCACCAGGAACGACAGTCCGACCACGCCCATGTAGCGCCCGTCGCGCAGGACGGTGCTCAGCCGTACGTCGTCCGGGGTACGGGTCCCCGCGGCCAGGGGCGCCGCCTCGGGCCGGGATTCCGGCACCTTGAGGAAGACGACGACGGCGCAGACCAGCGTCATGACGGCCTCGCCGATGAAGCCGGCCATGTAGCTGTACTCGGCGATGAATCCGGCTGCGGCCGAGGAGATGGCGAAGCCCAGGTTGATGGCCCAGTAGTTGAGCGAGAAGGCCCGCACCCGGTCCTCGGGCCGGACGATGTCGGCCATCATCGCCTGCACCGCGGGCCGGGACGCGTTGCCGGCCATGCCGACCACGAAGGCGACACCCGCGATCGCGCCCGGATGCACCATGAAGCCGAGCACGGCCACGGACACGGCGGTCGAGAGCTGCGCGATCAGCATGGTGGGCCGACGGCCCAGCCGGTCCGTCATCACCCCGGCCCCCAGCGAGGAGACGACCCCGCCGAGCCCGTGGAGGGCGACGACCAGACCGGCGTACGAGGCCGAGTAGCCCCGGTCCAGGGTCAGGTAGAGCGCCATGAACGTGGCGACGAACGCTCCGAGGCGGTTGACCAGCGTGCTGATCCACAGCCACCAGAACTCCCGGGGGAGCCCGGCGACCGTCTCGTGCGCCGCCTTTCTGAGACCGGCGACGGACATAGGGCTTCCCCCCGGGGACGTACGGAACGGATGCGGGCTCCTGTAAGTGGCCCGGTAGCTGACCGAACATTACGAAACCGTGATGCCCGACCGCCATCCGATTGACGCCGACCGTCAAACGTCACGCCGTACCCGCAGTCCGGACGCCCCTGTCCGCCCTGTGACCGGGCGCGCAGAGGCCGCACGGGTTCGATTACGCTCGGGCTCATGGCCGACGCACCGTACAAGCTGATCCTCCTCCGCCACGGCGAGAGCGAATGGAACGCGAAGAACCTGTTCACCGGCTGGGTGGACGTAGACCTCACCGACAAGGGCGAGAAGGAGGCGGTCCGCGGCGGTGAGCTGCTCAAGGACGCCGGCCTGCTCCCCGACGTCGTGCACACCTCCCTCCAGAAGCGCGCGATCCGCACCGCCCAGCTCGGGCTGGAAGCGGCGGACCGCCACTGGATCCCCGTCCACCGCTCCTGGCGGCTGAACGAGCGCCATTACGGCGCCCTCCAGGGCAAGGACAAGGCCCAGACCCTCGCCGAGTTCGGCGAGGAGCAGTTCATGCTCTGGCGCCGTTCGTACGACACCCCGCCGCCCGCCCTCGAGGACGGCACCGAGTTCTCGCAGAGCGCCGACCCGCGCTACGCCTCCATCCCGACGGAGCTGCGTCCGCGCACGGAGTGCCTCAAGGACGTCGTCGAGCGCATGCTGCCGTACTGGTACGACGGCATCGTCCCGGACCTCCTCGACGGCAAGACCGTCCTCGTCGCCGCCCACGGGAACAGCCTGCGCGGTCTGGTGAAGCACCTGGACGGCATCTCCGACGACGCCATCTCCGGCCTCAACATCCCGACCGGCATCCCGCTCGCGTACGAGCTGGACGCCGACTTCCGCCCGCTGAAGCCGGGCGGCACGTACCTCGACCCGGAGGCCGCGAAGGCCGCCATCGAGGCCGTGAAGAACCAGGGCAAGAAGAAGTAGGTTTCGTGATCATGCCCCCGATCTGCGCATACGGCGCAGGGCGGGGGCATTTCCACGGCCGGGGCCCACGGTGGGACCTCAGCGCGGCGAATCCTGCGGCGGTCGAAGTGCCTGCCCGAGTGCCTTCCGGGCCCGCTCGCTGCTGCTCGGCATGAGGTGCGTACACCTTCAGCGTCAGTCCGGGGTCGGAGCGCCCGAGGTGCTCGCTGACGGCCTTGATGCTCTCCCCGCGTCCAACGGAACGGACGCGTAGAAGTGCTTCAGCGCGTGCATGCCGTGTTCCCGGGCAGCGGTGTGCTCGCGGCTCTTGGCCTTCGGGATGACGCCGACGGCTGCCAAGCGGGTATCCGGCGGCCCTCGTTGAGTGAGGTGCGCCAGACGTGCCCGCCGTTGGGCCCGTTGGCGATCAGACGCTTGGTCACTGGCCGGCCGTTGGCGCGCATCCATGGCAGCGTGATCTCAACGGGCGGGAACCGCTTGATGTGTTCCCTGAGCACTTCGGCCAGGATCGGGCAGCGGAACGTCGCGGCGCTTGCCGCCCTTGAGCGGTGCGAACACAGGCTTGCTCAGGCTGAGTTCGAGCTGCTGCCAGGTCGTCCGCAGACTGCCCGACTCGCCATCAGCTCACGGGGCCATGATCACTCGCCCCAAAGCAGCTCCAGCCCAAAGCCGCTCCGCCGACCTTCGTTGCCGACAGCAGGCAGCCGGTCCGTGTCCAATGTGCCGAATCAGTACCTGATGCCATCTCGCCAGACTTTTTACCCTGTTCACAACACGGGTGCGAGGTGCACTTTACGTGTGAGACGTGGCACACCGCCTCGACGCCAACTGAAACGGATGGTGAGCGTCCTGAACGGCATATCGAACGCAGGTGCCTCCAGCGCGCACCAGCAGAACGGCAGCTCAGGGCCTCGCGCGTCCCTACTGGGGTCGCTGGTGCTCGCGCTGCTACTGGGCGCGCTGTCGGCGCTGGTGATGCTTCCGGCGGCCCAGCACCTACGCTCTCTCCAAGACGGCGAGCGGGCTCGTGCGACGTTGCATACGAGCGGCTCGTGCATGGCGGGCCACTGCCGGGTCAGGTTCGAGGCCGATGGACGGACCGTGGTGGCGGATCTTCCGGTAGGCAGCGGCGGCGGCAAGAGGTCTGTCGGCAGCCCACTGACCGTCCGCTACCAGGCGGACGATCCACAGGTAGTCGCCCGTGAAGATGATGTCGGGGGTGGCGGGGCAGCCGTACTGGCGGTGATGTCGGGAGGAGCCGCCCTGCTCTTCCTGATGCTCTCGGTCGTCGCGGCTGTATTCGTGGTGCGCCAGCGGCGCGCGGGCTCGAGCCCTGGGGTGGGATGAGCGGGGTGGCACGCCAGTCCAGCGGCAGTCCATCCCCCTGAGCACTGACAGGCGTCGCAGTCTTGTTGCTGCAGCACTCCTGACCCTCCACGGCGTGCTGAGGAGTTGAAGCTTTTCCTCCAGCATCTCCATCGGTTCGCGAGGCATGACGTCGATCCCCTTGCCCTCTTGGAGTCGGCAACCCGGGGCTGGTCAGCCGAACGGGGCCGTCGTAAGCCGGGCGGGGCTGCTCCTCTTCGCGACTCAGAATCTGGCACGAGTAGTTCGACCCGCACGAGCCCCCTGCCCGCGGTTTCACCGCGGGCAGGGGGCTCCTCGCCGTCCTGAAGCCGTGCCCGGGCAGTCGTGCCCGCCGCGTGCTGAAGTGGCCTCGTCCGGGGAGGCCTGATGGCCAATCAGGGCTGGGACGACGACACCGACGACGCCGGGGGCTCAGGGGCGCGCCTGGATCATGTCCGTGGTCGCACACGTCCGCGCGCTGGGAGCCGCCGCCCTCGGGCTGGATCTCTTCGATTCCCTGGTGGAGGCTCTCAGCGACCGGCCCGCGCGATCACCTCTTGCGGACGGCCAGGGCTATCGCCGTTGCCATGGTGGCCATCAGCACCGTGGTGATGAGCGAGCCAAGGAACAGCGCCTCCAGCCACCCCGGGTTCTCGCCGGTGACCGTGCCGTCGAAGGATGCGCACGCCACCTCCGGCGGAAAGCTCTGCGTGCGCAGGTCGAAGCAGGCGTTGGGCAGGTCGTCGTTGACCACGTACGCGTTCAGCCAGAGCATGGCCCAGGTGATCAGGAATACGCCCAGCGCGGCGGCGGAGATGCCCCGGAGCAGAGCCGGGCGTTCCGGTTGCGCCTCGGTGTCCGGCTCGGGTGTTGTCATGATCGACAGCGTACGAGGCAGGTAAAGGCGCGTCCACGGCCTGTCTCGCCAGAGCCCGCGTCCGCTCTTCGTGCCGCTTGCCGCTTGCCGCTTGCCGCTTGCCGCTTGCCGCTTGCCGCTTGCCGCTTGCCGCCAGGAGCATGCGACGGTTCGGCTCGGCTCCTCCTCCACAGCGGCCGAGTCGCTTGTCCGCGGCGGTATGCGGGCACGGGTGCGCCGCGCCCAGGGCGCCGCCCGGACACTCCCGGGTGCTCCGGAGCACCTCAGCCGCGCCCGCCGCTTCCGGCCGGCGGACGTGTCGCACGGACCGGACGCCGGGCCGTACGCGCGGGCCGGGACCGAGCGGCACCCGCTAACGTGACCCCTGTGGCCGCCTGTTGCCCACGTGCGCGCGGAACGTGGAAGGGTTGGGCAGGCGCGGAGAGCAAGGAGATCGGGAGAGCGATCATGGGCGAGTCTCTGAAGACCTTCGTCGGCGGTACCGAGGTCGAGGTGCCCAACAGCATCCCGGCGATCCGTGCCGCGCTGCCCGAGGGGAGACGCGAGGAGTTCGACCACGCGATCAACGAGGCGGGTGTGCACGAGATCCAGGCCGTGATGCGGCACTGGATGCTCGAGTCCGTCCCCGATCCCGAGGCCGAACAGATCCTGGACCGGCTGGCGCAGGACGAGGCCGAGAGGCGGAGCGTCGCTTGAGCTTCCGTATCTCCTACGCACCGCCGGCCGACGACACCCTGGCCAAGATGCGGGACGGCGACGCATTCCGGGGCGAGATGGCGCGCACCCTCGGCCGGGATCCGTACGGACACGCCTCGACCGCCGTCAAGCGTGAACACGACCGGCGCGAGGCAACCGTGTCCGGAGCCATCGTCCTCTACTACGTCTCCGGGTCCGTGCTGACGGTCACCGTGGTCAGGCTCGTACCGCTGCCGTGACCCGGAGGACGGAGTCCGGCCTCAGCCGAGCTTCTTGACCTGCGCGTCGACGACCTCGGTCGGCATGTCGAAGTCCGGGGACTCCCCACCGAAAGCGCCGAGGTTGAAGGCGAAGACGGTGGCGACCGTGCCGCCCTGACGCGACGTCACGAGCTTGAACGGAACGAGCGCGTCCGCCTCCCCCATCAGCACCGTCCAGGCAACGGACTCCTCGCCCCCGGCGACCTTCTCCTCGGTCAGCTTGACGACCTTCTGCTTCGAGCCCTTCATGGTCAGGGTGAAACCACCGGTGGCGCACTCGGCCGCCGACGCACGGAGCTCGGCGATGCTCTTCGCGGCGCCGTCGCCCTCGTACGAGGCGAGCGTGACCAGCGACGACGTCGAGTCGAGCGCGTCGGCGAGCGCGTCCTTCGAGGCGGCGGTGGGCTTCTTGGGCTCACTGACGGCCTTGCGGCCGGCGTTCCCGACCGGCGTGCCGCGCTTCACCCCGTAGAAGGCGTGGCCGATCGGCTCGCACTCCTTCTTGTCCACCGTGACATCGGCGGCCTCGGCGATGTCCTCCGGACCGGTCTTCGTGATCTTGTGGTCGGCGACGTCTCCCTGCTCCAGCGACACCTTCTCCAGCTCGGCCGAGGTCAGCGCCTTGACCGCGGGCTTCGCGTCGTCCTTGGCCCCCGGCGCGGCACCGTCCTCCTTGCCGGTGTCCGATCCGCCGCAGGCGGTGGCCAGCAGGGCCAGGGCCGCTGCGGAAGCGGCAAGGGCGGTACGGCGTACGGCGATGGCGCGCATGGTTCGTCTCTCCGTCTGAGATTTCACGGCTGAGAGCTCACGTTCGAAAGCTCGCATCCGAAGGATCAACAGCCCTCTTCCGGCACGGAACTTCAGCGGCTGCGGGAGGGGAGTTGCAGTGCGTCACACTCTACGAGCGGACACCTGTCCGATGATCACTCCGCATGGTCACGGGATGTGATCGTGACTCCGTTGTGATCATTACGTGAAGACGCTGTGTCCGCCGCAGCCGGACCCGAGGAGACCCGCCGTGCCCGTCGACGCGACAGCAGCCGTACGCCGGGCGGTCGAGGCCGCCGCAGGCCCGGGAAGCACGATCGCCTCCTGCGAGCCGCTCACCGGCGGCACGTACAACACCGTCCTCCGCGTGACCTTCGAGGACGGCCGCGAGTGGGTGGTGAAGATCCCGCCCCTCCACCGTGCCGGGATGAGCTACGAGCGGCGGTTGCTCGTCAACGAGGTCACCTTCCACGGAACCGCGGCGGCCGTCGCCGGCGGCACGATCCCGCAGATCGTGCACAGCGAACTCGACGCCGGGGCGCCGACCGGGCCGTACGTCGTGATGACCGCGTGTCCGGGACGCCCCTGGCACGACCTCGCGGCCGAGCTGACGGACGGTGAGCGGCGGCGGCTGCGCACGGAGCTCGGGGAACTCGTCGGGCGGCTCCACACGGTGACGGGCCCGGCCGGGTTCGGGTACCCCGCCGAGCCCTTCGGGCCACCGGCCGCGACCTGGAGGGAGGCGTTCACCGCGATGACCGGTGCGGTGCTCGCCGACGCGGAGGCGTACGGCGCGCGGCTGCCGCGCCCGGTCGGGGAGATCCGCGCGCTGCTCGACGCCGCGGCGTACGCACTGGACGACGTGACCCGGCCCGCCCTGGTCCATTTCGATCTGTGGCAGGGCAATCTGCTGGTGGCCGGGGAGCCGGGTGCCCGGTCCATCGGCGGGGTCATCGACGGTGAGCGGATGTTCTGGGGCGATCCGGTCGCCGACTTCGTCTCGACGGCCCTGTTCGGGGACGTGGAGGAGGACCGGGACTTCCTCGCCGGCTACGCGTCCACGGCGGGCGGACCCGTCGTCTTCAGTCCGTCCGTGCGGCTGCGGCTGGCCCTCTACCGCAGCTACCTCTATTTGATCATGCTCACGGAAACGGTCCCCCGCGGCGTCCCGGCGGACGCCCTGGAGTGGACGCGCGCGGAGGTGGCGCCGCGGCTCGTGGAGGCGCTGGAGGACGTGGCGACGATCAGTCGGCGGAGCGCCGGGTCAGGTGGCTGAAGGCGTCCAGGTTCCGGGTGGATTCGCCGCGCTCGACCCGCCAGGCGTACTCCTTGCGGATCGCGCTCGCGAAGCCCAGTTCGAGCAGGGAGTTGAAGGCGCCGTCCGCCGTTTCGAGGACCACACCCAGCAGCCGGTCCAGCTCCTCGGGGGTGACCACGGAGAGGGGCAGCCGGGCGACGAGGTAGATGTCGCCGAGCGGGTCGATCGCGTAACTCACCCCGAAGAGGCGCAGGTTGTGCTCCAGCAGCCAACGGTGGACGGCCGCGTCGTTCTCGTCCGGGTGACGGATGACGAAGGCGTTGAGGGAGAGGGAATGCCTGCCGACGCGCAGGGAGCAGGTCGTGGACAGCTTCCTGGTGCCGGGCAGCGTCACGACGTAACTGCCGGGGCCGGGGCTCTCCCATGCGAGCTCCGCTTCGTTCAGCGTCGCCTCGATGACCTGCGCCGCTGCTGCTTCGTCGGGTACGTCAGCCATGGTGCGAGCGTACGGCAGAGAGGTGAAGGACTCAGCCGTGGTGCGACCGGGCGCGGCGGCGGTGGTCGTGCATCGCCGCCGTGTACACATCGGCGGTGGCCGAGGCCGCGGTGTCCCAGCCGAACGACTGGGCGTGCGCGGCTGCGGCCTCGCCCATCCGGCCGGCCAGCTGCGGGCTGTCCGCGAACCGGCCCAGTGCCTGTGCGTACGCCTCCGGGTCGTGCCCCGGGATCAGGAAACCGCTGACCCCGTCGCGCACCGCGACGGGAAGACCGCCCACCGCCGCCGCGACCACCGGGGTGCCGGATGCCTGGGCCTCTATGGCGACCAGTCCGAAGGACTCGCTGTACGAGGGCATGACCAGCACGGACGCGGCCCGGAACCAGTCGGCGAGCTGGTCCTGCCCGACGGGCGGATGGAAGCGTACGACGTCGGCGATGCCCAGCCGCGCGGCCAGCTTCTGCAGGCCCTCCGGCTTGGCCAGGCCGCTGCCGCTGGGGCCGCCGACGACCGGTACGACGATGCGGGAGCGCAGCGAGGGGTCGCGGTCCAGCAGGACGGCGACGGCACGCAGCAGCACGTCGGGGGCCTTCAGCGGCTGGATGCGGCCGGCGAAGAGCGGGATGAGGGCGTGCTGCGGCAGTCCGAGACGGGCCCGGGCGGCGGCGCGGCCGTCGGCGGGACGGAAGCGCTCCAGGTTGACACCGGGGTGGACGACGGCGACCGCGGCCGGGTCGGCCTCGTAGAAGCGCACGAGCTCGTCCGCTTCCTCCGCGGTGTTCGCGATGAGCCGGTCGGAGGCGTGCACGATCTGTGTCTCGCCGATGACGCGGGCGGCGGGCTCGGGGGTGTCGCCCTCGGCGAGCGCGGCGTTCTTGACCTTCGCCATGGTGTGCATGGCGTGGACGAGGGGGACGCCCCAGCGCTGGGCGGCGAGCCAGCCGACCTGGCCGGAGAGCCAGTAGTGGGAGTGGACGAGATCGTAGTAGCCGGGGCGCTGGCCGGCCCACGCCTGCATCACGCCGTGCGTGAAGGCGCAGAGCTGGGCGGGCAGCTCCTCCTTGGCCAGGCCCTCGTACGGGCCGGCGTCGACGTGACGGACCAGGACACCGGGCGCCAGTTCGACCGACGGGGGCAGGGCGCCCGTGGTGGCCCGGGTGAAGATCTCGACCTCGACGTTGATCGCGGCGAGGCGCCTGGCCAGCTCCACGATGTAGACGTTCATGCCACCCGCGTCGCCGGTGCCCGGCTGGTGCAGGGGGGAGGTGTGCACGGAGAGCATGGCGATACGGCGCGGCTTGCGGTGGCCGCCCGGGAAGCGGATGCGGGGTGCCACACGACCGCTGCCGAGCCGGGAGACGTACTGGCTCACGTGGGTCCGCTCCTCTCGCTCGGGGCACGACATGTAAGGGGCACACGACCCCTTCGGAGGGGAAAAACAGTGGAACCCGGCCTTTCATTTCCGCTTTGCCAAATCATTACGATCCTGGCGGCGTGCCGGAACGCCCCGCCGCTCCGCGCCCGCCCCCTCCGGGGCTTCGCATACGCTCGCTGTCATGCACCAGCGCCCCATCGGTACCGCGACCCGCGGGACCACCAACCCCAACCGGCTGCGCCGCATGGACCGCTGGATCGCCGCCACCCACGGCCCCGCACTGCGACGTGAGGACTCACCCGTCGCGGTCGACCTCGGGTACGGGGCGGCGCCCTGGACCGCCGTAGAGCTGCTGGCGCGGCTGCGGACCGCCGAACCGCGCACAGCGGTCGTCGGCATCGAGATCGACCCGGCGCGCGTCGCCGCGGCGAAGCCGTACGAGCGCGAGGGCCTCACCTTCGTCCACGGCGGCTTCGAGATCCCTCTCGCCGGCCGCCCCTCCCTCATCCGGGCGGCGAACGTCCTGCGCCAGTACGAGGAGGCCGAGGTCGCCGAGGTCTGGCGGCGGCTGTGCGCGCGGTTGGCCCCCGGCGGCCTTCTGGTCGAGGGCACCTGCGACGAGATCGGGCGCCGGCACGTCTGGGTCGCGCTCGGTCCGGAGGGCCCGCGCACGGTCACCTTCGCGACCCGGCTCGGCTCGCTGGAGCGTCCCTCGGACCTCGCGGAGCGCCTTCCCAAGGCCCTGATCCACCGCAATGTGCCGGGCGAGCCCGTCCATGCCTTCCTGCGCGACCTCGACCGTGCGTGGGCCGCGGCCTCCCCCTACGCCTCGCTGGGGGCGCGGCAGCGCTGGATCACGACGGTGCGGGCGGTGTCCGCCGACTGGCCGCTGACGGACGACGTACGACGGTGGCGGCAGGGTGAGATCACGGTGCGGTGGCCGGCACTGCGGCCCGGCGCGCACTGACGGGTCCGGGCGTCCCGACGAGGCTTCGGACAACCGGGCGCCGGCCACCGACGGAGCTTCGGGCCCGGGACCGGGAACACCGGCGGGTCACCGTTCGTCCCCCTGTGTGACGCGTCAGGTGGAGCGAGCCTCTGTTGCTTTACGGGACGACATGGCACGATCGCGTCGTCACGACACGTTACTGATGGTAAGTCACATGTCCGCGATCTGGCTTTCATTGCCTGTCGCCCGGAGGGGGAGCTTGTGAACCGACGTCACTGTGCCAGTGCCGCGATCACTCTGGTCTGCGCACTGGCCCTGCTGACCGCGCCGGTCCAGGCCATGGCGGCCCCGGTCCCCGAGCCCTCCCCCGCCGCTTCTGCCGCGCCCTCCTCCGTTCCTCCCGCCCCCGGGAAGAAGAGCCTCGAGGAGGTACGCGTGGAGATCGACCTGCTCTACCGCAAGGCCGGGGCGGCCACGGACGCGTACAACCTCGCCGAGGAACAGGCCAAGAAGCAGTCCGGCGAGATCGTCCAGCTGGCCGAGTCGATCGCCGAGGGCCAGGCGCGGATCGCCGAGCTGAAGAGCAGGGCGGGCGCCGCGGCCCGCGAGCAGTACCGCAACGGCGGGCTTCCGCCGGGCGCGCAGTTGGTGCTCAGCGGCGACCCCAACCTCTTCCTGGACGGCGTGAACCAGGTCAGGCAGGGCCAGCAGGCGACCAAGGGGATGCTGACCGAGCTCGAGCAGGCCCAGGAGGACTTGGAGACGTACACCAAGGACGCCAGCCTCAACTGGGCGAAGCTGGAGGCCGACCGCGTCAAGCAGGCCGAGGCCAGGAAGAGCGTCAACGCGCAGATCGCGGCGGCGAAGAAGCTCGAATCGCAGCTGGAGAAGACGGAGCTGGCCCGGCTCCTGGAGCTGGAGCGGGACGCGGCGTCCACGGCGCAGAGCGCCTGGCTCTCCTCCGGCGCGCTCCAGGACATCAACCGCGAGGCGAGCGCGAGCGGCAGGCAGGCGGTGGCCTTCGCGACCGCCCAGATCGGCAAGCCGTACGTCTGGGGCGCCGAGGGCCCCGGCTCGTACGACTGCTCGGGACTGACCTCGCAGGCCTGGGCCGCGGCGAAGCGGCCGATCCCCCGGACCTCCCAGGAGCAGTGGCGGCAGCTGTCCCGCATCCCCGTCCGGGACATGCGCCCCGGCGACCTGATCATCTACCACGCTGACGCCAGCCACGTCGGTATGTACGTCGGCGACGGCATGATCGTGCACGCGCCCCGGCCCGGCCGCGACGTCACGCTGGCGGGCGCGGGCTCGATGGAGATCCTCGGAGTCGTCCGCCCGGACAAGTAGTCCGCCGCCGCCCACTGCCCTACGGGTGGACAGCGGGCCGCGGGGAGACGGTGTACCGGGCGGCGGGTTCGCCGGCCACAGCAGCCGCGATGCGGGCGCGCATGTCGTCGGACATGGGGGGCAGGCCGTCCAGGGGGAACCAGCGGGCGTCGGTGTTCTCGCCGTCGGCCGGATACGGGTCACCGGACCGCCAGCGGAACCGGAAGACCAGGTCGAGGTACTGGGCCTGGTCCCCGTTCCCGTAGACGACGGGTCCCGTGACGTGCACCAGGACCAGGCGCTCGGGGTCCGCCGCGACGCCGGTCTCCTCCAGCACCTCCCGGACCGCCGCGTCCGCCGGCTGTTCCCCGGGGTCGATGATCCCGGTCACCGACGTCCACGCGCCGTTGTCCGCACGCTTCACCAGGAGGACACGTTCCTCCCGGAGAACGACGGCCGTCACCCCCGACAGCCACAGCGGTGCGTTTCCGATCTTTTCTCGCAGCGCGAGGATGAAATCCGGTGTCGCCATCGAGCCAGGATAGGAACTCACCGGACCACTCGCACCAGCCCCGCAGCCCTCCCCGGGGCGCGTGATGTTTGTCATGGCTCCCCTGTCCGCTTCGTCCGTGCGCATCGGTCCGGATCCGTGACAGGAAGCGGCTTATGGCCGCGCATATGCCACGGGCCGATCTTCGAACACCATTCCGCTCCCCCGCCCCGGACCGCTATCGTCCCCGTCTGGCAGGTCGTCGGTCGACGTCCCGCCGCACCCCCGGGGGAGGGAAGGAACCCGAACCGATGCCCCTACCCGTACCGCAGCAACGTGCTGTTCCCGCTGCGGAGACCACCCATGGCACCGACCTCACCCTCCTGGTGATCGAGGACGACCCTGCGGGCACCTTCACCGTCCCCGAACTGCCGTCCGCCGCCGGGACCCGGGTCCGCGTCCGTACCGCGCGCAATCTCACCGAGGCGGGCCGGCTGCTCACCGACGACGTCGACTGCATCCTGCTCGACCTCGACCTGGCCCTGCCCACCGGCGCCCGTGGCGACGGACCGGGGGACGACCCCGCGCACGACGAGCTCGCCACCCTCAAGCACGTCCTGCGCATCGCACCGCGCCACGCCGTCCTCGCCCTCACGGCGGAGGACGACGCCGAGCGGGCCGCCGAGGCGGTACGGGTCGGCGCACAGGACTACCTCTTCCGCGGGGAACTCGACGGGCGCCTCCTCAGCCGCGCCATCCGGTACGCGGTGGAACGCAAGCGCGCGGACATCGCACAGCACCAGCTGACCGAGTCCCGGCTGCGCGCCCAGGAGAACGCCCGGCTGGAACGCGGACTGCTGCCCACCCCGCTCCTCGACGGCTCGGACCTCGCCTTCGCCGCCCGCTACCGGCCGGGCCGCAGCCGCGCCCTGCTCGGCGGAGACTTCTACGACACGGTCCGCACGCCCGACGGCACCGTCCGCGCGATGATCGGCGACGTCTGCGGGCACGGCCCGGACGAGGCGGCACTGGGCGTCGAACTGCGGATCGCCTGGCGGGCGCTGACCCTGGCCGGGCTCTGCGGCGACGATCTGCTCTCCACCCTGCAGCAGGTCCTGGAGCACGAACGGCAGAGCGACGAGATCTTCGCGACGCTCTGCACCGTCGACATCGCCCCCGACGGCCGGCGCGCCGGACTCTGCATCGCGGGCCACCCCGCACCCCTGATCGCCCGCCGGGGACGGGCGGCGCAGCTGCTCCCGCACGAGGACGGCGGCCCGGCGCTCGGTCTGCTCCCGCACGCCCGCTGGCCGCGCAGGCAGGTCCAGCTGGGCGGCTCCTGGAGCCTGATGATGTACACCGACGGCCTCATCGAGGGACGCGTCGGACCGGTCGGAACGCAGCGGCTCGGCCAGGACGGCATGGTGGCGATGATCAACGCCCAGCTGGACCGGGGGCTCGGCGGCGAAGCACTGCTGGAGGCCGCGGTAGCCCAGGCGCAGGAGCTGAACGGCGGCGAGCTGACCGACGACGTGGCCGTCCTGCTGCTGGAACGCGACGAGGCCCTGACACGGCGACGGGACGGGAACGCGAAGCGCTCCCGTCCCGGCTCGGCCCCGACGGCGGGCGCTCAGCGCCCGCCGTTGTAGGGACCGTACGGTCCGTCGCTGCTGGAGCCGCCCCGGCTGCCGCCACCGCCCGAGACGGCCTTGATCGCCGGCCGGACGTCCACCATGAAGACGATGGAGGCGATGACGCCCGCGATCTGCAGGAACAGGATCGGAATGACGAGGTTCACCACGACGGTGATGCCGAGGATGATCAGCCAGAACGACTTCTTCTGCTTGTCCGCCGCCCGGTAGGCGTCCTCGCGCGCCGTCGCCGCGAAGACCAGCGCGACCACGGCCAGGACGAGCATGGCCAGGTACAGCACCTGGAGGAACGAGCCGAATGCTGCGAGCAACATGGTGAGCACCGCCTAGTCAGTGGATGAGCGCCTCGCGGCCGGGGTACCGGGACAACGACCCGGCCACCCCCAAGGTGCCCGGCCGTACCTCCCGGCCCGTACCGCTACTTCGCGGACGGCGGGGTGGTCTTCTTCGCCGCGGGCTTGCGGACCGGCGCGGGCTTCTTGGCGGACGCGGCGGGCGTGGGCTTCTTCGCCGTCGCGGACGCGGGCTTCGCGTCCGGCGCCGGCTTCGCGGGGGCCGGCGCCGCGTCGGACTTCTGCTTCGGCACGGACTTCGGCTCCGCCTCGACGACGGCGGCGATCTCGACGATCTCCGCGGCCGTCTCGCCACGCCATGTCCGTACGCTCTGCTCGCCGCGCTCGGCGACCTTCTCGTACGTCTCCCGGGCGCGAACCGCGTACTCGGCGGCCACACCCACGCTCCGCAGCGCCAGGTCCTGGGCGGTCTCGCCCCACTTCTTCAGGTCGGTGTCCAGCGCCCCGAAGACCTCGCTCACCTTCGCCTGCACGGTGGCCTGAGCCTCCTTGGCCTGCGTGGTCACCCGCTCCTGCACAGCCTTGGGGTCGGTGTTGCGCACGGCTTCGATCCGCTCGGGCGCCTCGGCCCGGAGCTGGTCGATCAGCGCCGGGACCTTGCGCGCCTGCTCCACGGCGAGGTCGGCCGTGCCGGCGGCGAAGTAGAGGGGGGTCGGGTCGGTGAGGGTCTTGCGCAGGTCATCGGTGATGGCCATGACTGTGGTCCTCCCGGATCATCAGATGTCAGTTCAGGGGTGTGTCTGCATCACTGCCGCCGGCCGTGCGGGGGCCGCGGGCATCCGTACCGGCGCCGCGCTCGTCACCGGCACCGCTTTCCGCGTCGGCATCGATTCCGCTCTCCGCGTCCGCGGCGCCGGGCGCGACGTCGGAACCGTTCTCCTTGCGGAAGGAGTCGTAGATCTGCAGCAGCACGTTCTTCTGCCGCTCGTTGATCGACGGATCGGCCAATATGACCGCCCGCGTCTCCAGCTCCTCCCGCTCCCGCTCGTCAAGGATCCCGGCGCGCACGTACAGCGTCTCGGCCGAGATCCGCAGCGCCTTGGCGACCTGCTGCAGCACCTCGGCACTCGGCTTGCGCAGACCGCGTTCGATCTGGCTGAGATACGGATTGGACACTCCGGCGGCGTCGGCGAGCTGCCGCAGGGAGAGCTGCGCGGTACGCCGCTGCTCACGCAGGTACTCACCGAGATTGCCGACGTTGAGTGATGCCATGACTCGATACTGCATCACTGCCGCTAACTTTTGCAAGCGCCTGCTTGCAAAAGTGTTCCGTTTCATGCGGGAGCGCATTCCCACCGGGTCTGCAGTGTGAAGTGAACGGGTCCCGGACGACCTGCGCAGCGACCAGCCCACCAGAGCCACGTGCCCGCGAGGGCAGTGCCCACCGCTCCGGCTGCCGGATGGCCTGGGGAGATCACGACGGCCAGCGGACGGACGCCCCACCTTGCCCGAGTTGGTCGATTTACGAGCCTCACCGAAAGCCCGTCAGGGTCAAGGCCCACCGTCCCGCCTGCGACCTCCGTGCCTGGCGCTCCGGCCGCAACGGCCAGCCCATCCACGTCTACATCCGAGGGTCCACGACAACGTCTGCATCCGTCACCGCCGGTGGCTGAGCTACGGACACGTGAACGATTCCAAGCAGTTTGACCTGTCACAGGCTCCCGAAATCGTGCAGGCCCAGCTTCTCCTGAACCAGCTCGAACGCCGACACGGTGCCTCCGCTTTCCCTGACTGCTACCGCCTGTGTGAACGTTTCCGGAGGGAAGTGGACAACAGGTCTCTGATGCGCACAGCCAGAAATGCCGTGGTCCAGCGCATCCCCCAGCCGAACGGCAACGGCCTCCCGGGCCGCTTCGCCGTCGCCCGAAAGTCCACGAGTCCGGCGAGCTGCCAACTACCCTCAGCTGGCCAGATTCACCAAGCTGATCATCTCAATGGCACTACGGCCCGAACTGGAGCGCCGGATCGCACAGATCACCGGCGAAACCCAGACCGAGTTCACACGAGCCTTTCCCCTGGACCGCCACCCTCGCGGCATCACGATCCCGTGGTTACGCCGAGGACTCGGCGTCTTGGTGGAGGACGTCGCCAGATAACTCATCTGAACCGAGACAGACGAAATAGTGACCGAATATCACGAAGCATCCATATCGTGATCGATGAGGGACCTTTCGGATACCAACGCTCGGGCAGTGTCGGCGAAGTACTGCTCATCTGCGCCGTGGGCAAGGCCGAGGATGACGCCCTGGCTGAGGCCGACGAACAGTGCCCTGAGTGCGGTGGCCAGACGCTGCGCCTGATGCGACGACACGATGCTCCCGTTGTGCGATCTTCCGGTGAACAGCGCGATCAGGTGGTTCTCCTGCGACCGGATGGACGTGGCGAGCTGGGCCCCCAGGTCTGGGTCATGCAGGGCCATATCCAGCAAGGTGACCTGGAGCGACAGGGCGGACCGCGCGTCGGGGGCGTCACAGCTACGCCGATAGTGCCGAGCGAAGGCGTCGACCGCTTCGATGAGATCCAGTCCGCCTGGAACCGCCTGCTCGATCTCTTCGTAGTACGGCCGCAGGTAGTCGGCGACGAGGGCGACCACCAGGCCGTCCTTGCTTCCGAACAGTGAGTAGATGGCGCCGGTGGTCAGGTCGGCGCGTTCGGCGATCTCATCAAGCTTGGCCCGGTACCCGTCTCGCGAAACGACCTGGTACGCAGCGTTCAGCAAGGCACGGCGGTTGCGTTCCTTGGTCTCCGCTCTCGTCATTCTCATAGCTTGATTATTACCGTAATCTCGTTACGGAAATAGGGGAGACGAAGTTCAAGGAGGAACGCTCATGGCCCAGGTCGTGGCACCGCGGGTGACCCGCCAGACGGTGGGGGCCATCGCCGATGGCGCCTTCAAGGTGTTGCTCGCCGCTGGCTACATCGTCGGCGCCGCCCCGCTCGGCCGGTTACTCGGCTCGCCGGCCTGGCTGATGGTCGTCTCGGGCGTGGCCCTGCTGATCGGCGGTGGCATCGAGATCGGATATACGCGCAGCCGATCGATGCGCACCTACACCCGACTCATGATCGCCTACGACAGTGGCTGGGTGCTGGCGGCACTTGTCGGCGCCCTGATGGCATGGCAGGGCAGCAGCGCCGGGGGTGAAGTCTGGATCGGGTACCAGACCGCCGCCCCCATAGCGTTCGCCGCACTGCTGATCGCCGCCAAGACGGCCCAGACTGCCTCGGATTGAGTGAGACGACTGCCCCGTCCCCGTCTCGCTCGAAATGGGGCACCCCAGGTCAGACACTCACACTGCCTCACCTTGAGCGATACCGGACACGAGGCGAAGATCACCGCACCGACGGGCGCTCGTGCGTGGCCCAGTGCTCGTCGGCGGTGATGCCGAGCAGCACGACATCGTGGTAGCCGCCTGCGAAGAACTCATGCTGGCGAAGCCGCCCCTCCTCGACGAAGCCCAGCCTGCGGTAGAGGGCCAGGGAGGCGTCGTTGAAGGCGTAGACCTCCACCTCGCACTTGTTGTAGCGCTGTTCGGCGAACATGTAGGTGAGGACGAGTGCGGTCGCCTCGGCCGCGTACCCCCGGCGACGGTGACCGCGGGCGATCTCGACACCGGTCCTGAACCGTCCCGCACGGCTGTCGGTCTCTCCGACGGTCACAGCCCCCGCGAACGCGTGGTCGGCCAGCGCCTCGACCACCAGGCGGAACGCGTCACCTCCCGGTGGACGCCCCGCCCGCTCGGCGGTCCAGGAACGGAAGCTCTCGGCGGAGCGCGGAGGCTCGACCAGATCGGCGTCGCGGGCATCGAGGGTGTTCCGGGCCAGGTCACGAAAGCCTGTCCAGTCCTCGGGCTCGACACCTCGCAGGCGTATCTTCCCACCGGTCCACAGGTCATTCATGGCGCCCACCACTTCGGTGCCGGCTGCAGGCCCCAACGGCCGTGCACGTCGAACGGAACACGGTAGCGGCAGGAGACGGCCGTCCGCCGCACGAACCCCGAGCGACGCCCGCACGAGCGCCCAGGACGCCCACAGCCCGTGTCCCGCTGGAACCGGCCCTCCGGCCGTGGAACCATCGGCCGCCGGAACGGGCACGGATCCACGGGAAGGTGGTGGGCGGGCGTGGCGGTCGGCTGGGAGTGGGACGACACGTTGTTCGCGGGTACGGCGGCCTACTACCGGCGCGGGAGGCTTCCCTACGCCCCCGGGCTGGTGGACGTGCTCGCCGAGGTGCTGGAGCTCGACGGGCAGGGGCGTCTCATCGACGTGGGGTGCGGGCCCGGCACCCTCGCGCTGGATCTGGCACCCCTGTTCGGCGAGGTCGTCGGCGTGGATCCGGACAAGGGAATGATCGCCGAGGCCGGACGCGGGGCCGCGGAGCGCTCCGTGGCCGGGAAGGCGCGGTGGGTGTGGGCGCGGGCGGAGGATCTGCCCGCGGGGCTCGGCACGTTCACGGTCGCGACCTTCGGTCAGTCCTTCCACTGGATGGACCGCGCCCTGGTGGCGGCGACCGTCCGGGAGATGCTCCGGCCCGGCGGGGCGCTGGTGCACATCGCCGACGTGAAGACGGAGCCCAGGACCGTCGACGGCCTGCCGTATCCGGCGGTGCCCTATGCCGCCATGGATGACCTGGTCAAGCACTACCTGGGGCCGGTCCGGCGAGCCGGTCAGGGCGTGCTGCGGCACGGAACACCCGGCGGTGAGGCGGCGGTGCTGGCCCGGGCGGGATTCTCCGGCCCGCAGCGCCATGTCGTGCCCGGCGGACAGCCGTTGGAACGCACGACTGACGATGTCGTCGCGGGGCAGTTCTCGATGTCGTTCTGCGCCCCGCACCTGTTCGGTCCGCGCCGCGACGCCTTCGAGGCGGATCTGCGGCGGCTGCTGCACGCGTTCTCCCCCTCGGGCCGGTTCTCCGAACGTCAGCCGGGCACCGAGGTCTTCGTTTGGGGGAAGGGCCCCGCCGGCGCACCGCCGCCCGCCGTGTGATCCCTTGCGCGCGGGCCGGCTCGCCAGGGGGCGCTTCCCACCGGGGCCCGACGCGTCCGGGACCGGCTGCTCGCGGCCGGCCGGCCCCTGGGCCGGGGGACGGTCCCGGCAGCAGCACGCCCACGGGTGCGGCAACTGCCGCACCCGGTGTCACCGCCGAGGTGCGGGTCGTCATGAACCCGGGCCTGGTAGGTCTGCTGCTTCTTGCGCTCGCGCAGTCCGGCCCGCGCCGGCACCGGCGCCCCGGGTCCGTCCCCCGTCCCGCTCATGACGGGGAGCCCTTCCGGATGAGCGCCTCGGTCCCGTCGAGGAGCCGTTCGAGCCCGAACGCGAACTCGTGGTCGGCCTCGTCCGGCTCATTCATGATCCCGGTCTCCAGCAGCCTGGTCAGCGCCGGATGCCGCACGGGGTCGACGAGCCGTTCCACCGTCCGCTCCCACCGCGCCATGACCTCCTGGGCCGGGACGCCCTTCGCCTCGACGGCGGCGGCGAGATCGCTCATCAGCAGTGCCTCGTTCCGTACGAAGCCCGAGATCAGCAGGATGACGGAGATCTTGTCGCTCTCGCCCAGCCCGCTGCCCTCCAGTGCCTGGAGGCCCCGCTCCCACCAGGCGACCGAATTCGGGCTGGCGGGCGGACCGGAGACCGGGATGCGTAGCGACCACAGATTGCGGTGGAGCGTCTCCCGCCGGGCCCACGCCCACCGGCTGATCGCTTCCCGCCAGCCCGCCCCGGCCTCCGGTGCGGGCAGCGGGGGCGGCCGGCCGATGGCCGCCTCCTGCATCAGGACGTACAGCTCCTCCTTGGCCGACACGTACCGGTAGAGCGCCATCGTCGACGCGCCCAGGTCCTTGGCGACCCGCCCCATCGAGACGGCCGTCAGCCCTTCGGACGCGGCCAGCGCCACGGCAGCGGCGACGATGCGGTCCAGTGTCAGCCCCGGCTTCGGGCCCTTGACCGGACGGTCCCTCAGTCCCCAGGCGGCCTCGATGCTGGCCGGGAGGCCCGTACCGCCCGACGCGCCGTTCTTCTCCGTCACCCGAAGCCGCCTTCCGCAGGGACCGCCTTGCCCACCATCCTAGGTTTGCGTACGGCTTACGCAGCAACGCGCAGGCCGCAGGCCGCAGGCGGAACGGGAAGCCCCGGTGCGCCGCCGGGGAGGAAGGCCCGCGAATGCCGCCGGCCCACCGGGCACCTCGGGACCTCGGCTCAGAACACGTCCGGGCACCAGGCCCGTCGCCCCGTCCGGAACAGCGCGTCCGCCGAGGCCGCGGCGCCCGCCCGCTGCTCCTCGACCGAGCCCAGGGCGGCGAGCCGTACCGCCGATTCGTCGCCCAGATACAGCGACCCCAGCTCCCGTACGTCCAGGGCGAGATCGGCGCTCCGCGTCGTCGGGGTGCAGGAGGCACCGTCCGGGGAGGCGTCCAGCAGGAAACGGCCGGCCGTCAGGCCCGTCCCGTCGCGGACGTCCAGGACCAGGGACGCAGCGGTCCCGTACGCGCGGGCCTCCAGGGCCCGGGGGACGTCCAGGACCCGCAGCCACAGCCAGTCCGCCCGGGTCACGATGCGGGCGGCACGGGGGTCCGGGAGGAAGAGGGGGAGCAGGTCGTCGGTGGCGCGGTATCCCGTACGGACCGTGGTGATCCAGTCGATCGAGCAGACGAACTGCCACAGCGCGCGTTCCGCCGCCGGGGTCACGGCGATCATCCCCTGGACGGTCGCCTTGTTCAGCGGCTGCTTCGCGTCGCCCCAGTGCGTGTCGGCACGGTAGGCGAGCAGCCCCTCGACCTGCCCGTCCGCCGAGCGGTACACCGCGTAGAACGGCTCCGTCCACTTCTCGTGCGCCGATACGACGATACCGGTGTTCCGCTCCCACCAGCGGGCGTCCCGGCTGACCACGCCGTGCTGCCGGGCCGCCAGGCGCCCGTGCAGACCGGGTCCGAGCTCCCGCACCCGCGCACCGTCCACCAGATCGATCCGGCCCCCGTCCTCCTCGGAAGGGACCCGCCGACGGGGGTCGAGACCGGCCCGGGGGACGTCGATCTCCCACTCCGAGGCCCAGGTCGCCGGACCGAATCCGTACCGCCCGTAGATCGGGTACTCGGCCGCGATCAGTGAGGCGACCAGGTCGCCGCGCTCCTTCGCCGCCGCCAGGTCCGCGGCCATCATCCGGCTGAGCAGCCCGCGACGGCGGTGCGTGGCCGTCACCGTGACCGCGGTGATCGCGTCGGCCCGCACGGTGGCTCCGCCGACGACGGTCAGTTCCTGGTCGAACGAACGGAAGGTCGCCACACAGCGCCCGGCATCGAACACACCCTGCGTGCGGTCCAGATCGGTATGGGCCAGGCGCACGGCGACCTCCTCCTCCGTCGCCTCGTGCGGCATCAGGAAACCGGTGCTCACGGCGCGCACCCACTCGGGGTACTCGGAGGCGGTGACGGTACGAGGATCAAGGCTCATGCGCCCCACGCTAGGCAGAACGGGCCGGTGATGTCGCGTGGATATCGGCGACCGTCCCCGTCAGAACGCCGCGCGGATCGCGCCGACCTCCGCGGCGCCGCCCAGCAGCGGCGCCCTGCCGATGCGGGACACCACCGGGGCGTCGACGCCCAGCAGTTCGAGCGAGCGGGCCAGCACCGGGCCCAGTGCCCGCGTCGAGCCGTCGTCGATCTTGAAGGCCAGCGCCCTGCCGTCCGCGAGCGCCACCGCCTGGACCGCCTCCGCACCCATCTTGGAGAGCGTGCCCGGCACTTCCCGCATCAGCCAGGTGTCCGGGCGCCGCGTGCCCGCCACGTACTCCGGATGCTCCCGCATCGCGTCGGCGACCCGGCGCTCCGCCGTGCCCGGCTCCGCCAGCACGAACGAACGGAACGCGCGGGCCAGCCCCACCAGCCCGATCGCCATCAGCGGCGCCCCGCAGCCGTCCGTGCCCACCGCGGCGACCGGCTCGCCCGCCGCCTCCGCGACCACCTGGCCGACCAGCCGCTGCAGCGGGTGCGCCGGGTCGAGATACGTCGCCGTGTCCCAGCCGTTGCGCAGGCAGACGGCGAGCATCGCCGCGTGCTTGCCGGAGCAGTTCATCGTGAGCGGCTCCCGCACCCGTCCGGCGGCGAGATAGGCCTCCGCCTCCACCGGGTCCAGCGGAAGGTCCGGCGGGGTCTGCAGGTCGTCCGGCTTCAGCCCGTGCTCGGCGAGCATCGTGCGGACGAGGTCGAGGTGGAAGTCCTCCCCGGAATGGCTCGCGGCGGCCAGCGCCAGCCGCTCCCCCGAGAGGTCCAGCCCGGCCCGGAGCACCGCCGCGGCCTGCATCGGCTTGTTGGAGGAGCGGGGGAAGACCGGGGCCGCCGGGTCGCCCAGTGCGTGCTCCACGCTCCCGTCGGCGGCCAGGACGACCAGTGACCCCCGGTGGTGGCCCTCCGTGAAACCGGACCGCACGACCTCGGCCAGGACCGGGTGCACGGGGGGCGCGGAGGGGGAAATGGAGGTCATGGCGGTCGGCCTTCCGGGGACGGGCGGGACCCGCTCCCGGAAGGATCGCCTCAGGCGAGCAGGTCGTCTACTTGTGCTTCCCCGTCACGGTACCTGCGGGCGATCTCCGCGCTGCAATCGTCGACGGTCCGCTGGAGCCGGTGACGGCGCCGGGAGACCTGCTGCTCGTAGCGCACCAGCCGTCCCATGGCCGCCAGCAGCTCCTCGTCCGTCCGGGCGTCGAGGTCCGAGAGCCCGACCTCGGCGAGCGTGTCCGCCGCCAGCTGCCGGTACTCGTCGCTGCGCGGCGTGGTGAGGGTGACGTGCCGCACCGAGGAGCGGTGGACGGAAGGGGTGTCGGCGAGGATCTCCGAGAGCCGGTCCACGACCGGCGACTCCGGGCCCGCACGGCCGGCGAGCTCCGCCCGCAGGATGTCGATCCGGCCCTGCACCAGCCGGCGTACGTAGCTGAGGTCCGCCTCGTCGCGTTGCGCGTTCCGGCGCACCGTGCGCAGCTCGGGCAGCCGGAGTCCGCGGACTCCGGCCGACGCCTCCACGGCCTCGGCGGCCCCCGTCTGCCCCGGTACGGACAACGGGCCGGACAGCGCCCCCGGCAGCGGCGCGGGCAGCGGCCCCTGCGGCGAAGCACCGGTCCGCTGCACGGGCGTACGCGTCACCGGTACGGCACCGGGTGATGGCCCGGTTCCATGTGCACTCATGATGTTCCGTCCCCTCGACCGGTGCGTCGGCACACCGACATCGTGCATGGTGCCACTACGCACGGTGTTCATGCAGGTGCTCTGTACCCGTTCAGCCCAGGATAGGTTGGTCTGTATGCGTGCAGTGATACAGAGAGTGGACGGCGCGAGCGTCACCGTGGCAGGCGCCGGGGACGATCCGTCGGGGACCGGAATCGTCGGCGAGATCGTCGGCGAAGGGCTGTGTGTGCTGGTGGGGGTCACGCACGGGGACACCGCGGAGAAGGCGGCACAGCTCGCCCGCAAGCTGTGGACCCTGCGGATCCTGGAGGGCGAGAAGTCCTGCTCGGACGTGAATGCACCGCTTTTGGTCATTTCGCAGTTCACTCTCTACGGGGACGCCAGGAAGGGCCGGAGGCCCACCTGGAACGCCGCCGCGCCGGGCGAGGTCGCCGAGCCGCTGGTCGACGAGGTCGTGGCACAGCTGCGCGCACTCGGCGCGCGGGTGGGGACGGGCCGGTTCGGGGCGGACATGCGCGTCTCGCTCACCAACCACGGCCCGTTCACCGTACTCGTCGAGGTGTAGCGGGGCGCCCGGTCCGTCCTACGGCTCGACGACGGTCTCCTGGGCCGCCGCCGTGTCCCCGGCGATCAGCTCCGCGTCCACGGCCACGTTCCGCTTCACCAGCGCCAGGGCGATCGGGCCCAGCTCGTGGTGGCGGGCCGACGTGGTGATGAAGCCGAGCTGACGGCCCTCCTCCCCGTCGGCGGCGAGCCGCACCGGTGTGCCGTGGCCGGGCAGGTGCACCTCGCTGCCGTCCAGGTGGAGGAAGACGAGCCGGCGCGGCGGCTTCCCCAGGTTGTGGACACGGGCGACCGTCTCCTGCCCCCGGTAGCAGCCCTTCTGGAGGTGGACGGCGGTACCGATCCAGCCCAGCTCGTGCGGGATGGTGCGGTGGTCGGTCTCGAAGCCGAGGCGCGGGCGGTGCGCCTCGACGCGGAGCGCCTCGTACGCCAGGATGCCGGCCGCCGGTCCGTGCCCGGCGGCGTACGCCTCCAGGTCCGCGCGGGGGAGGAAGAGGTCACGGCCGTGCGCCGTCTCCCGTACGACGACACCGTCCGGCACCTCGGCGATGGAACCGGCCGGCAGGTGGACGACGGCGATGTCCTGCGTACGGTCGGCGACCTCGACCCGATAGAAGAACTTCATCGACTCCAGGTACGCGATCAGCTCGCCCTGCGTCTCCGGCTCGACGTGCATCCACACCGTCGTGCCGTCGTCGACCAGGTAGAGGGCGTGCTCGATGTGCCCGTTGGCGGAGAGGATCAGGGCGTCGGTCGCCTGGTTCGGTGCCAGGTCGCTGACGTGCTGGGTGAGCAGCAGATGCAGCCAGGCGAGCCGGTCGTCCCCGGTGACCGCGACGACGCCGCGGTGCGAGAGGTCGACGAGGCCGTCGCCGTCGGCGAGTGCGCGCTGCTCGCGGAACAGGTCGCCGTAGTGCGCGGCGACGCCTTCGTCGCGCCCTTCGGCGGGGACGGCGCCGGGCAGGGACAGCAGGGGGCTCTTCATGCGACCAGCGTACGACCCGGTCCAGGGCCTTTCGTTCGAATCAGGCCGGATCGGGGACCCCGTGAGCGCGCACGGCCCCGGCGACAGGCTCTCAGTGCTCGCTGCCGGCGGCCCGGTCCGGTGCCGCCGCCGATGCCTCCGTGGCCTTCGCCGTGCAGTCGGCGCAGCGGCCGAAGATCGCGAAGTGCTTCATGTCGGTCTCGAAGCCGAACGCACCGCGCAGCTTCTCGGTGAAGTCGGCGACCACGCCGACATCCGCCTCTATGACGTCGGAGCAGTCCCGGCAGACGAGGTGGATGTGGTGGTGGCGGTCGGCCAGGTGATACGTGGGGGCGCCGTGCCCCAGATGGGCGTGACTGACGAGCCCGAGCTCCTCCAGGAGCTCCAGGGTGCGGTAGACCGTGGAGATGTTCACCCCTGACGCGGTCCTGCGCACCTCGCAGAGGATGTCGTCGGGCGTCGCGTGCTCCAGCGTGTCGACGGCCTCGAGGACAAGCTGTCGCTGAGGCGTCAGCCGGTAGCCGCGCTGCCGAAGATCGGTCTTCCAGTCGGTGCTCACCACAGCCCCAGTGTAGGGCGGAGCGGGCGCCGGTCCGCGGGACCGACGGTGGGGGCCCGGCTCTTCCGCACGGCGCGGACCGCCCCGCGAGAGCCCGGACCGCCGGAGAGGCCGGGCTACTTGAAGAACGCGATGCCGTCGTCCGGCATGTCACCGAGGCTCTTCGCCATCTCGGCGACCTCTTCCGGGGTGACGACCTTCTTCAGGTGCGCCGACATGTACGGCCGCAGCTCCACGTCGGGGGTGGCCTTCTCGCCGACCCACATCAGGTCGCTGTTCACATAGCCGTAGAGGCGCTTGCCCCCGCTGTACGGGCCGGAGGCCGCGGTGCGCGCCACCGCGTCGGTGACCACGTCGATCTGCGGCTTCTGCTTCGCCAGCTCGCCGTACCAGACCTCGACGATGCCCTGGTCGCGGATCATGACGATCTCGACCTTGCGGTCCTTGTCGATGCGCCAGAAGCCGGACTCGGTCTCCAGCGGCTTGACCTGGTTGCCCTCGGCGTCGAGCACCCAGGAGTGCGAGACGTACTCGAGGAAGTCCCGGCCGTCGTGACGGAAGGTGACCTCCTGGCCGAAGTTGCACTTCTCGGCACCGGGGAAGTCGGAGACGCCCGCACCCGCCCAGTTGCCGAGGAGGAAGGCCAGCGGCACGAGGTCCGGGTGGAGGTCGGACGGAATCTCGATCATGAACGGCTCAGACGATCTGTGAGGGTGTGCGGGCAGGAGTGCGGCGAGGGTCAGCGCTGGCCCTGGTACAGCTTCTTCACGGCCACGACGGAGAAGGCGAGCACGCCGACGCAGACCAGGACCAGCAGGGCGGAGAAGAATGCCTCAAGCACGGGAGCTCCTCGGGACGAACGACATGACGGCAGTACGGGGCCGGGCCCCAGCCTAATGGGTGGGGCCCCCGCACGCGGGCCCGGGGTTTCCCCCGGGCCCGGTCGGCCCGGCGGCCGGTCGGGCAGCACCGCGGTCCGGTGCGACAGAACGGTGTCCGTGCCCGCCGCCCCCCTTCGCCGTGGAAGATCAGGGCGACGGTGCCCCCGGGTCACGGAAGAGGCCGTTTCACCGGAGGAATACAGTTCGGTGCATGTCGAAGAAGCTCGTGATCAAGGTGACCGCCGGGGCCGATTCCGCCGAGCGCTGCTCACAGGCCTTCACCGTGGCGGCCGTGGCCGTGGCGAGCGGGGTAGAGGTCTCCCTCTGGCTGACCGGTGAATCCGCCTGGTTCGCGCTGCCGGGGCGCGCCGCCGCGTTCGAACTGCCGCATTCCGCCCCCCTGCCCGATCTGATCGAGTCGATCCAGGCGGGCGGCCGGATCACGCTCTGCACCCAGTGCGCGGCACGGCGCGACATCACGGAGAAGGACGTCCTGGAGGGCGTACGGATCGCGGGCGCCCAGGTGTTCGTGCAGGAGGCCATGGCGGACGGCGCGCAGGCCCTCGTCTACTGAGCCGCCGCCGGGGCCCGGCTACCCGCGGCGCTTCCTGCCGTCGAGCTCGTCCCACCACTCGTCCGACTTCGGGTCCCCGGAAGGGTCGTCCCACCAGCGGTCGTCCGGGCCCCGCCGGTTGGCGACCATCGCGGCGACGGGCGGGATGACCATGGCGACCACACACATCGCCACCGCCGCCGGAATCGACCACAGGCGCACGAAGGCCCAGGCGGAGACGAAGAGTACGAGGCATCCGCCCATCATCAGGAAATAGGCGCGCCTGCGCCGGGCGTGCATACCCCCAGCGTAGAACCGGATCGCCCGTCGTGTCCGCGTGGAACGGCGCGAAGGGCCGCGCCCCTGCTCAGGTGGCGTCCAACCCCCTGGGGCGCGGCCCTCCGGCCGTATCCGCGCGGAACTACACGGCGATGGCGACCTCGGCGAGACCACCCGTCTGCGCCACGACCGTGCGGTCGGCGGTGCCGCCCGGGACCAGGGCGCGGACGGTCCAGGTGCCCTCGGCCGCGTAGAAACGGAACTGTCCGGTCGCCGAGGTCGGGACCTCGGCGGTGAACTCACCGGTCGAATCCAGCAGCCGGACGTAGCCGGTGACGGGCTCGCCGTCGCGGGTCACGCTGCCCTGGATGGTCGTCTCGCCCGGCTTGATCGTCGAAGCGTCGGGGCCGCCGGCCTGTGCTCCACACATGGTTCTGTCCTTCGGGTCGGGGTCCTGCTGGTCGGGTGGTACCGATCGGTCGTGCTGATCGGGTCGTGCGGAGTTACTTGTTGGCGCCGAGCTCGATCGGCACGCCCACGAGGGAGCCGTACTCGGTCCACGAACCGTCGTAGTTCCTGACGTTGTCGACGCCGAGCAGCTCGTGCAGCACGAACCAGGTCAGGGCCGAGCGCTCACCGATGCGGCAGAGCGCGATGGTGTCCTTCGACAGGTCGACCTGCTCGTCCTCGTACAGGGCCTTGAGCTCGGCGTCCGACTTGAAGGTGCCGTCGTCGTTGGCGTTCTTCGACCACGGGATGTTGCGCGAGCTCGGCACGTGGCCGGGGCGCTGCGACTGCTCCTGCGGGAGGTGCGCCGGGGCGAGCAGCTTGCCGCTGAACTCGTCGGGCGAACGCACGTCGACGATGTTCTGGCTGCCGATCGCGGCCACGACGTCGTCGCGGAAGGCGCGGATCGACGCGTCCTGCGGCTGGGCCTTGTACGCGGTGGCCGGGCGGGACGGGATCTGGTCGCCGTCCACCAGGTCGCGGGAGTCGAGCTCCCACTTCTTGCGGCCACCGTCGAGCAGGCGGACGTCCTGGTGGCCGTAGAGCTTGAAGTACCAGAAGGCGTAGGAGGCGAACCAGTTGTTGTTGCCGCCGTAGAGGACGACCGTGGTGTCGTTCCCGATGCCCTTCTCGGACAGCAGCTTCTCGAAGCCGGCCTGGTCGATGAAGTCGCGGCGGACCGGGTCCTGGAGGTCCTTGGTCCAGTCGATCCGGATCGCGTTCTTGATGTGGTTCTTCTCGTACGCCGAGGTGTCCTCGTCGACCTCGACGATGGCGACCTGCGGGTCGTCGATGTGGGCCTCGACCCAGTCGGCGTCGACCAGAACGTCTGCGCGGCTCATGTGTTTCTCCTCCGGGGCAGTCTGCGGCGGGGTGATGCGAGGTGCGGGGTGCGGGATGTACGCGCAGGTGCTGGGAGCGGAACGCGTACGGGCGGCACGGGTTCGGCCCTGACTTCGTCGAAGGGCCGGGGGAAACGGGAGAAGGTCCCGCTCAGAAGGTGCGACAGAGCATGGCGGCGACGCGGCACAGGTCTACTGCCCGCCGCTTCGTGAGGTCCGCCTGTCGCTTCATGTGTCCGATCGTAGGGAGGTACGGGCGGAGATGTCACCGCCGTGTCGGATAATGAGACACGATCGTCCGTCATGCGAGACGTGAAGGAGGTCGGCCCCAGGGAGGCCCCGGGATCCGGGGACCCTCACCTCGAACTCATCTACGGATCGGACGAGTCCGTCTCATTATCTGGATCGACTGCCCCGGTCCGCCTCGGTGAACCCCTCACCCGCCGCGCGGGAGTCACCCTCCGCCGCACCACGTGCCGGCGTCACCCGGCGAGTGCGATGCCCGAGCCCGCCATCGAGAGCTCCAGGCCGCCCGGGGTCACCTCGATCTTCTCCAGCTTCAGTCCCTGCGGCAGTCCGCTGATCTCGCGCTGGAAGTCGGTCTTCTTGCGGACCAGCTCCTCCAGGCCGGGGATGCCCTCACCCGGCACCTCGTCCGCGCGCACCTTGACCGTGTCGCCGTCGGCCAGGGTGACGGTGGAGAGCACGCTGCGCGTGACCGCCTTGCCCATCAGCGGGATCTCGACCGACCCGGTGACCTTGACCTTGCCGCTGCCGCCGTAGGCGACCGTGATGCCGTCGTCGGCCGCCTCGGTGAGGTCCGCGTACGAGATGACGGCCGTCCCGGTGGCCCGGGAGGCCGTCGCGCTCGTGTATCCGGCGCCGAGCGTCACCTGCCGCAACTGCGCCCGCACCTCACTGATCCGGATCGACCGGCCGGCCGCACTCGCCTCAATGTCCTTGACCGTGACGTCGACCTGGTCGAGCTCCGATCCGGCGACCTGGGTCAGGAAGGGGAAGCCCTTGATCGAGACCTCGGTCGAACCGGTCTGGGCACCGCCGAAGCGGACCCGGCTCTCGGCCTCCGATTCCGCGAAGTACACCGCGGCGCGGTCGACGGCGACGAAGACACCACCCAGCACCACAGCGATGATCAGCAGTATTCGCAGTGCGCGCATGCCTTTGCTCCCCCACTCCCGCCGGCCGGACCTCTGGTGCCCGTGAGCCTAGTGCCGCTGCGCGGCGCGCCCGGAGTGATCGACGAGCGGGAGGCCCGGCAGGTTCCCCCGGCCGAGGACGGATGCGGCACGCCGTGCCCGGCGTCAGGCGATCGCCCGGCCGATCAGATAGACGGCGGGGGCCGCCGCGGTGAGCGGCAGGGCCACCCCGGCCGTCATGTGCACGAAGCGGGACGGGTAGTCGTAGCTCGCCACCCGCAGACCGATCAGCGCGCAGCCGCCGGCCGCGAGACCGAGGAACGCGGCCGGCGCACCGAAGTCCGTGAAGCCGCCCGCCGCGGCACCGGCGCCCGCCGAGGTGAGCAGGGCCAGGACGGCCGAGGCCGCGCCGGGCAGCGGAAGGGCCCGGGCGAGCACGGCCACCGCCACGGCGACGCCGCCGACCGTCACCGCGTCCGGGACCGCCGCCAGGTGCCCGGCGGCCAGGACCGCGAGGGCGGCCGACGTGACGGTGGCCGTCAGGCCGTACAGCCGCTCGTCGGCCGCGGCGTGGCTGCGCAACTGCAGCACGACGGTGAGGAGCACCCAGACCCCGAGCGTGCCGAGGAGGGCCGCCGGGGCGTTGCCGCGGCCCGCCACGAGCAGGACGACGTCGGCGACGAACCCGCCGGCGAAGGCGAGGGCGATGCCCTGCCTGGCCGGCCACATCCCGTTGAGCCGGAACCAGCCGGCGGCCGTCACGGCCTGGAGCAGGACGAGCGGCACGAGCAGGGCGTACTGCCCGAGCGCGGCACCGAGCGCGAGGAGCAGGGAGAGGCCCGCCGTGATCGCGGCGGGCTGCATCCCGGGCGCGATGATCGGCGAACGCCCCTCGGCGCGGGCCCGCTGGGCGTCGGTGATCCGGCTGTTGCCCACGGTCGTGGGCGCGCTGAACCCGGGGTCGGCCACCGCTGCGGCCGGGGCCTGCGGAGCGACCGGCGCCTCGGGCGGCAGCGGGTGCGAGCCGGGAACGGCGTACGCGGAGGCCTGGTGCTGCGGAGCCTGGAACTGCGGAGCCTGCTGGTACGCGGCCTGCTGCGGGGGCTGCTGCGGCTGGAGCGCCGGCTGGTACCGGGTGTCCCAGGTCTGGCCCTGCCACGTCTGGGCAGCGCCCTGGCCGGCCTGGCCCTGCTGCGGGTACGCGGCCTCCGGGGACGCCTGCGAGCCGCCCGGCCAGGCGGCGTCGGGGGCTGCGGCGTGCGGGGGGTACGCGTCGTACGGGGCCCGGTCACCGTACGGAGGCTGCGGCTGCCCGTAAGACTGCTGCCCTTCCTCGTGCCCGTACCGCTGCCCGTATCCCTGGTCGTCGTACGGATACTGCTGATCGTTGTTGCTCATGGTCTCCGGTTCACCCTCCTGCGAACGGCGGGAGCACCTCGACCGTGCCGCCCTCGGCAAGCCGTACGGTCTCATGGCCGCGGGTCCCCACGGGGTCCCCGTCGATCAGGAACGAACATCTCTTCAGTACGCGCGCCAGCTCACCGGGGTGCCGCTCGCGCACCCCGTCGAGCGCCTCGGCGAGCGTCGCCGCCGCGTACGGCTCCTCCGCGGTCCCGGCGGCGGCCCTGGCCGCGGCCCAGTAGCGGATCGTCCCCGCTGCCATGGCGGCACCCCTTTCGTCGTGCGTCAGCTGTCCATCATGAGTCACGCCGGCGCCGTCCAGTCGGCGATACGGCCCAGCAGGTCGTCGTCCGCCGCGTTCTCGGCGTGCCCCATCCCCCGTTCCAGCCACAGCTCGGCCCTGCCCCCGGCGGCCCCGGCCAGCATCAGCGGGTGGTCGAGCGGGAAGTACGGGTCGCGGTCGCCGTGCACGATCAGCAGCGGCGCCGCGATCAGCGGGACGGCCTCGACCGGGGACAGCGGGACGGGGTCCCAGTCCTCGCGGTCGATACGGGTACGGAAGCCGTAGCGGCCGACGAGCCGCCCGGCCGGCCGGGTGACCACCCAGTGCAGGCGCCGCATCGGAGCCGTACCCCGGTAGTACCAGCGGGCCGGCGCGCTGACGGCGACCACCGCATCCGTATGCGCGTCCGTGCGCCCCTCGTACGCCCCTACGCGCCGGCCCATTCGTTCGGCCGCCGGGAGTTCGTTCTCCGCGCATTCCTGAGCGTCCGGCGCCGTATACAGAGCCGCGTGCCGGAGCACCACGGAACCCCCCATCGAGAAGCCGACCGTAACGACGCGGCGGTGCCCCAGCGACCGCGCCCAGGCCACCGCGGCAGCCAGATCCAGCACTTCGCGGTCGCCCACCGTGGACCGCCCGCCGGACCGTCCGTGCCCCCGGAACGAGAACGTGATCACGGCTGCACGCTGGGAGAACACCCCGGCGGCGCGCCGGACGGCAGGCCGGTCGACGGCGCCGGTGAAGCCGTGTGCGAGGACGACGGCCGTGTCTGCGGACGCCTCGTCCCCGCCGGCCTTCGAACCTGCCGTACACGGGGTGTACACCGCCTCGATACGGACCCCGTCACCGGTCAGCAATGTGGCCCGGCGGGGGATCGGCGTGATCGAGGGAACAGAAGAACTCAGGAATCGACCCTCGGACACAGAACTCATGTGGGCTATTCTCCTGGGAAGAGGATCCGGGCAAAGCAGCCCCCGGGTCCTTTTGTGCTTTCCGCGCGTTGTTACGGAGACGTTTCGACAAGCTCAGCGGTCCCCCCGGAGCGGGGCCGCACAGTAAAAACCGTATGACGGCCGCCCAGCATGAACGGTCGTACGGGAGTACGAAGCAGTGCCGCATACTCCCCCGGGTCCGACCCGGGAGTGCCCCTCTCGCAGGGAACGAGGAGGACCGACGTAATGGGCGAGCGAACCGTGCACGATCGACCGACGACCCAGGCAGGTGGGCGGCGATGAGTTCACTGCTGCTTCTGACGAATGCCCTTCAACCGTCGACGGAGGTGCTCCCCGCCCTCGGCCTCCTGCTGCACAGCGTGCGGGTCGCCCCCGCCGAGGGACCCGCGCTCGTCGACACCCCGGGTGCCGACGTCATTCTCATCGACGGCCGCCGCGACCTCCCCCAGGTGCGCTCGCTGTGCCAGCTGCTGCGCTCCACCGGACCCGGCTGTCCGCTGATCCTGGTCGTGACCGAGGGCGGCCTCGCGGCCGTCACCGCCGACTGGGGCATCGACGACGTCCTGCTGGACACCGCGGGCCCCGCCGAGGTCGAGGCCCGGCTGCGGCTGGCCACCGGCCGCCAGCAGATCACCGCCGACGACTCCCCCATGGAGATCCGCAACGGCGACCTGTCTGTGGACGAGGCGACGTACAGCGCGAAGCTGAAGGGCCGGGTCCTGGACCTGACCTTCAAGGAATTCGAACTGCTCAAGTACCTCGCGCAGCACCCCGGCCGGGTCTTCACCCGCGCCCAGCTGCTGCAGGAGGTCTGGGGCTACGACTACTTCGGCGGTACGCGGACGGTCGACGTCCACGTACGGCGGCTGCGCGCCAAGCTCGGCCCCGAGCACGAGTCGCTGATCGGGACCGTCCGCAACGTCGGCTACCGCTTCGTCACCCCCGAGAAGGTGGAGCGGGCGGCCGAGGAGGCCAAGGCGAAGGCGGCGCCGAGGGCCGTCGAGGAGGCGGTCACCCGTTCGGAGCAGTCCGCGGAGGCCGAGATCGCGGAAGAAGCCCCGGTACGACCTGCCGAGCGGTAGGTCGATCCGCGTAGACTGCCGCGCGTGGCCAAGGTGACGCGGGACGATGTGGCGAGACTGGCGGGGACCTCGACAGCGGTCGTCAGCTACGTCATCAACAACGGACCCAGGCCGGTCGCCCCGGCCACGCGCGAGCGGGTGCTGGCCGCGATCAAGGAGCTGGGCTACCGGCCCGACCGGGTCGCCCAGGCCATGGCCTCGCGGCGGACCGACCTCATAGGCATGATCGTGCCGGACGCCCGCCAGCCCTTCTTCGCGGAAATGGCGCACGCGGTCGAACAGGCCGCCGCCGAGCGCGGGAAGATGGTGCTCGTCGGCAACTCCGACTACCGCGACGAGCGCGAGGTCCACTACCTGCGCGCCTTCCTCGGCATGCGGGTCTCGGGGCTGATCCTGGTCAGCCAGGGCCCCAGTGAGCGGGCGGCCGCCGAGATCGAGGCCTGGGACGCCCGCGTCGTCCTGCTGCACGAGCGGCCCGAGGCGATCGACGACGTCGCGGTCGTCACGGACGACATCGGCGGCGCGCAGCTGGCCACCCGCCACCTCCTGGAGCACGGCAACGCCTATGTGGCGTGCCTCGGCGGCACGGAGTCGACCCCGGTGGTCGGTGACCCGGTCGCCGACCACATCGAGGGCTGGCGCCGGGCGATGCACGAGGCGGGACGGTCGACGGAGGGCCGGCTCTTCCACGCCCCGTACAACCGCTACGACGCCTACCAGGTCGCCCTGAAGCTGCTGGCCGGGCCGGACAGGCCTCCGGCGATCTTCTGCTCCACCGACGACCAGGCCATCGGGGTGCTGCGGGCCGCGCGCGAGCTGCGGATCGACGTGCCCCAGGAGCTCGCGGTCGCGGGCTTCGACGACGTGAAGGAAGCGGGCCTCACCGATCCGCCGCTGACGACGGTCTTCTCGGACCGTCCGGCGATGGCACGGGCGGCCGTGGATCTGGTCCTCGACGACTCGCTGCGGGTCTCGGGGTCGCGGCGCGAGCGTCTGAAGCAGTTCCCGTCCGCGCTGGTGGTGCGGCGTTCGTGCGGCTGCGGGGCACCCGGCACCGCGCGGTAGCCCGAGGCCCTTATATGGGGCATACGTGGTTCTGTCGGGCTTCTCAGGGCCCCCTCAGGTCCTTCTCATGTTCGCCGGACACCCTCGTGGACATGACCGACAGCCATCGCCCGAGCGGCGAGTACCCGATGTACCCCTCGTACGGCAACGGCGAGAAGGCCTACCCGCCGCCGCCGGCGTACGAACCCGCACAGCAGGGTGCCGCAGGGGCCGGCGCCCCCGCCTGGCTCGCACCGGAACCGGCACCGGCACCGGAACGCCGGGCCAAGCGGCCCGTCGCCCTGCTGGCCGCCGTGGCGATCGCCGCGGCGGCGATCGGCGGCGGCACCGCCACCCTCCTCGGCGAGCTCACCGACGGCGGCTCGACCGCCACCGGCTCCGGCAGCGTCGTCAGGGGCACCACGGTCTCGCAGAGCAGCGCGGGCACCGTCTCCGGTGTGGCGGCGGCCGTCGCCCCGGCGATCGTGGAGATCAGCGCGCGGTCCTCGGCGGGTGACGCGACCGGTTCCGGCGTGGTCATCACCTCGGACGGCGAGATCGTCACCAACAACCACGTGATCTCGGGGGCCTCGCAGATCGAGGTGGCCCTGAGCACCGGCAGGACGTACACCGCCGAGGTCGTCGGCACCGACGCCGACAAGGACCTGGCGCTCATCAAGCTCCAGGACGCGAGCGGGCTGAAGACGGCCTCCCTCGGCGACTCCTCCGCCGTCGAGGTCGGGGACCAGGTGGTGGCGATCGGCTCTCCCGAGGGCCTCACCGGCACCGTCACCAGCGGGATCGTCTCGGCGCTGGACCGCGATGTCACGGTCGCCAAGGACGACGACAGCTCCGGCCAGGGGCAGCAGCAACAGGGTTACGGGAGCTGGCCGTTCGAGTTCGGCGGACAGCGGTTCAACGGCGACACGGGCACGTCGAAGACCACGTACAAGGCCATCCAGACCGACGCCTCGCTCAACCCCGGCAACTCCGGCGGCGCGCTCATCAACATGGACGGCGAGATCATCGGTATCAACTCCGCCATGTACTCGCCCAGTTCGCCCAGCGCCTCCGGCAGCTCCGCGGCGGGCAGCGTGGGCCTCGGCTTCGCCATCCCGGTCGACACCGTCAAGGCCGACCTGGACACCCTGCGCGCCGGCAACGGCTCCTGACGAGGAGGTCCCGAATGAACCCCGGCACCGGCACCGCGGCCACCGGCCCGTCCGGCCTGGCCCTCCCGCTCGCCCTGGCCGCCGAACTGGCCGGCCGCACCACCCACGCGGCCGGCGCCCGGCCCCTGGAGGTCCGCACCGCCGCCACCGGCCGCGAGCGCCGTGCCGCGCGACGCCGCGCGAGGGCCGTGCGAGGCTGAGGGCACAACAGCACACAGCACCCGCCGTACGAAGGAAGAGGACGAAGCGATGAGCCCCGCCGAGGACGGTCAGCGCGTTCTGATCGTCGACGACGAGCCCGCCGTACGCGAGGCGCTGCAGCGCAGCCTCGCCTTCGAGGGCTACGGCACCGAGGTGGCCGTGGACGGCTACGACGCCCTCGCCAAGGCGGAGTCGTACGCCCCCGAGCTGATCGTCCTGGACATCCAGATGCCCCGCATGGACGGCCTCACCGCCGCCCGCCGCATCCGGTCCACCGGCTCCACCACACCCATCCTGATGCTCACCGCCCGCGACACCGTCGGCGACCGGGTCACCGGCCTCGACGCGGGCGCCGACGACTACCTGGTCAAGCCCTTCGAGCTGGACGAGCTCTTCGCCCGCATCCGCGCCCTGCTGCGTCGCAGCTCGTACGCGGTCGCGGCGGGCGGGGCCGTACCCGACGACGTGCTGTCCTTCGCCGACCTCCGCATGGACCTGAACACCCGCGAGGTCACCCGCGGCGCGCGCCGGGTCGAGCTGACCCGCACGGAGTTCACCCTCCTGGAGATGTTCCTGGCCCACCCACGGCAGGTGCTGACCCGTGAGCAGATCCTCAAGGCCGTCTGGGGCTTCGACTTCGAGCCCAGCTCCAACTCCCTGGACGTGTACGTGATGTACCTGCGCCGCAAGACGGAGGCGGGCGGCGAGTCGCGGCTCGTCCACACGGTGCGGGGCGTCGGGTACGCGCTGCGTTCCGGGGGCGGTGACGGGTGACGGGTCCGGTCGGCCGGCTGCGCGCCCTGCCGCTGCGGTCACGGCTCGCACTGCTGGTCGCCACGGCGGTCGCGGTGGCGGTGGCCGCGGTGGCCACGGCGTGCTGGTTCGTGACGCGGGAACAGCTGGACAGTCAGTTGGACAGCTCGCTGCTCAACTCACCGGAAGTCGACAAATCACTGGTCACGGAACTACTGGCCAGTTGCCGGGGGGCCGGCCGCGGCCCCCAGCACCCGCCGGGTTCGTACACCCTGCAGATCATCGACGCGGCAGGCACGGTCTGCGAGAGCCCCGGCTCCACCCGCATCTCGCCCACGGACGAGGACCTGGCCGTGGCCGCCGGCAAGCGGCGGGACGTGCTGCACTCGGGCACCGACGCCGACGGCCAGGAGATGAGGATCTACACCTACGGCCTGGAGCTCCGCCCCTCGGGCGAGGTCTACGCCGTGTCCGTGGCGCGCCCCGAGAAGGAGGTCACCGGCCCGCTCTCCACCCTCGCCTGGGTCCTGCTCCTCGTCTCCGGAATCGGTGTCGTCGGGGCGGGTGCCGCGGGCCTGTGGGTCGCCCGTACCGGCCTGCGACCCGTCGACGACCTGGCGGACGCCGTCGAACACGTGGCCGAGACCGAAGACCTCACCGTCCGGATCCCGGTCGAGGGCGAGGACGAGATCGCCCGCCTCTCCCGCTCCTTCAACTCGATGACCAGTTCGCTGGCCACCTCGCGCGACCGCCAGTCCCAGCTCATCGCGGACGCCGGACACGAGCTGCGCACGCCGCTGACCTCGCTCCGCACGAACATCGAGCTGCTCGCCCGCAGCGACCAGACGGGCCGGGCCATCCCGCCCGACGACCGCAAGGCCCTGATGACCTCGGTGAAGGCCCAGATGACCGAGCTCGCCGCCCTCATCGGCGACCTCCAGGAGCTCTCCCGCCCCGATGCCGCCCAGCCGGGCCCGCTCCAGGTCGTCGCCCTGCACGACATCACCCGTACCGCTCTGCGGCGCGCCCGGCTGCGCGGCCCCGAGCTGACCATCACCGCCGAGCTGGCCCCCTGGTACGTACGCGCCGAGCCGGCCGCGCTGGAGCGGGCCGTCGTCAACGTCCTGGACAACGCGGTGAAGTTCAGCCCGTCCGGCGGCACGATCGAGGTCGTCCTGCACCGCGGCGAGCTGACGGTCCGGGACCACGGCCCCGGCATCCCGGCCGAGGAACTCCCGCACGTCTTCGAACGCTTCTGGCGCTCCCCCGGCGCCCGTCAGCTCCCCGGTTCCGGCCTCGGCCTCTCCATCGTGGCCCGCACGGTCCAGCAGGCGGGCGGCGCGATCGCCCTGCGCCCCGCGCCCGGGGGCGACGGGACCGTGGCGTCGATCCGCCTGCCGGGCGCACCGCAGCCGCCGCCGGAGCTGTGAGCGGGCCTCAGCCCGCCGGGTTGTGCCGGATCAGCGACTCGACGAGGCCGGACCGGGTCGCCGGGTAGTCCAGCGGGACGATGCCGAGGCCGGTCCAGCCCGACGCCGCCCCGTCGAGGAACGAGTGCACCTGCGGGTTGAGCCGGTCGGAGTTCCAGCGCGGCGGCATCAGGGCGGCGGTGCTCACGTAGTTCATGAACAGCTTGCCGGGCTGCTGCGCGGCCTTGCGGAAATGCGCCTCGATCTTCGGGTACTTGCCGAACGGCTCGGCCATGTAGTCGTCCTGGATGTCGAAGAGCCCGGGGTCCGCGTACCGGACCCCGGGCAGACCGCCGTTGTCGGCCAGCACCACGACCTTGCCCCGTGCCGCGCCGAGGTCCGGGAGCGCGGAGTCGAGGCGGAGCAGCGGGCGCCAGCCCTTGCCGTCGAGGTAGAGGTCGAAGATCCGGCGGAACGCGGCGTCGCTCTCCTGCGAGTACTCCTGCTTGACCCGCATCAGCACCGTCTCCGACGGCCGGCGGGCCAGGAAGTCCCGGCAGGCTCCCAGCACATCGTCGAAATTCAGGTTCTGGTACGACGCTCCGTGGTGGATGGCGAACGCGTCGCCGCTGATGCGGCAGCGCACGTCGAGGAAGCGGATACCGCTCTGGAGCTGCTCGGCGACCGTGGTGTTCTGGCATTCCGTCCAGGGGCCGCCGAAGCGCGCCCCCGAGTTGTGCGTTCCCGGGATCGTGAGGCGCTGCAGCGGGGTGGCGTCGGCGATGCCACCCATCCAGTCCTGGGTGCCGAAGGCGCGGTCCGTGGCCGCGGCGGCGGGCGTCCCGCCGAGGAGGACTCCGGCGGTGGCGGCGAGGGCGCCGGTGAGGAAGGTCCGGCGACCGGCGGTGTACGGGCTCATGCGGGAGTGGCCTCCGTCGCTGTGGGGGGGAGGCTCGAATTATGTCGGGTACACCTCAATACCGGAACAGGGCCGTGGCCGCACGACGGGAGCGGGGCGGCAGGCCACCCGGCCTGCCGCCCCGCTCCCGTCGTGCCCGCCGCCGGTTACCGGATGACCGTGATCCGGTCCGTGGCCGGCGGGGCCAGCGGCGCGGAGGCCGTGGAGTGCGCCGCCAGGTAGGCGTTGAACAGGTCCAGGTCGGACGCGCCGACCAGCTTGTTCGTGCCCTGGCCGAGGGCCGCGAAGCCGTCGCCGCCGCCCGCGAGGAACTCGTTCATCGCGACGCGGTACGTCTTCGCCGGGTCGATCGCCTCACCGTTCAGCAGGATCGAGCCGACGACCACACGGTCCGCGCCCGCCTTCGTGAGGTCGAGCGTGTAGGTGAGGCCCTTCGACACCTGGAGGATCTTCGGGCTGGCCTCGTTGGAACCGCTGACCTGCTGCTGGAGCGCGGCTACGAGCTGCGCACCGGTCAGGTCGACGACGTTCATCATGTTGGTGAACGGCTGGACGGTGAACGCCTCGCCGTACGTCACCACTCCGTCGCCCTCGCCGGCGGAGGCCGCGTACACGAGGTCGGAGCGGATTCCGCCCGGGTTCATGAACGCGACGACCGCGCCACCCTTGTCCGCCGGGGCCAGGCCCTCCAGCTGGGCGTCGGCGATCAGGTTGCCGAGCGGCTTCTCGGGGGCCGTGGAGCCGCGGCCGTTGATGTCGGCGGAGATGAAGCCCTGCGGACGGTTCGCGATCGGGGCGGCGAGCGTGTTCCAGCGGGCGATCAGGGCCGTCATGTCCGTCGCCTTGGCCTGGTCGCGGCTGACGACGTGGTTCGCCGAGGACACCGACGTACGGACGATGTCGTTGGTGCGACGGTCGTAGGTGAGGGTCGTGTCCGTGTAGACCTTGCCGAACGACGAGGCCGAGGTGACCATGCGCGGCTTGCCGGACGGGTCAGGGACCGTGCACACGTACGCCTGGTGGGTGTGGCCCGTGACCAGGGCGTCCACCTTCGGCGTGATGCCCTTGGCGATGTCGACGATCGGCCCGGAGATTCCGTCACCGGCACCCGGGCTGTCGCAGTCGTAGTTGTACGCGGTGGAGGCCGGGGCCCCGCCCTCGTGGATCAGGGCCACGATGGACTTGACGCCCTGGCGGTCCAGCTCCTTGGCGTACTTGTTGACCGTCTCGATCTCGTCGTGGAACTTCAGGCCCTTGACGCCGTTGGCCGTGACGATGTTCGGGGTGCCCTCCAGGGTCACCCCGATGAAGCCGATCCTGACGCCGTTCTTCTTCCACACCGTGTAGGGCTTGAGGATCGGCTTACCGGTCTTCTCCGCCGTCACATTGGCCGCGAGGTACGGGAAGTCCGCGCCCTCGAACTCCTCGCCCTTCTCGTAACAGCCCTCGACCGGGTGGCAGCCGCCGTTCTGCAGACGGCCCAGCTCGGTGGCGCCCTCGTCGAACTCGTGGTTGCCGACGGCCGTGACGTCGAGGTCGAGCCCGTTGAGCGCCTCGATGGTGGGCTCGTCGTGGAAGAGCCCCGACAGCAGCGGGCTCGCGCCCACCATGTCGCCGCCGGCCGCGGTGACGGAGTACGGGTTGCCCTTGCGTGCCGTGCGCAGCGAGGTCGCCAGGTACTCGACGCCACCGGCCGGAATCGACTTCACCGTGCCGTCGGCCTGCTTCTCGCTCACCGAACCCGCGGAACCGGCCGGCGGCTCCAGGTTGCCGTGCAGGTCGTTGAAGGAGAGGAGCTGCACGTCGACGGTGCGGGACCGGTGGCCGGGGCCCCGGTCGTGGGCGCCGGCCGGCAGCGCGGCAACGAGCGCGCCGACAGTGGCCAGCCCGGCTGCGGCGGCGAGCACCCGCCGGGACGCACGGTTCTTCTGCGGAGTCGCTGACATCGGTCCCCTTGTGAATTCAGCGGGAGGTCTGGGAAAAGTGACAGGTCCGGAGCCTGCTGCCGCAGCCTAGGGTCAACGCGCGTAGCGCGACAGGGTGTCAGGGTTACGAGCTGGTTGCTTCCGTACCGGAAAGCGGCAGATCCACCCACATCGCACACGCGCGCACCGGCACGCCCGGGAAGTGGCGTGAGATCCCCGCCGGTCACACCCCCGGGCGCGGCGCCTCCCCACGCCGACGGCCACGACGGTCGCGACGCGTGGAACGCCCCACCCCGCCCCCGTACGCTCGTCCCATGACGACTGACGTACCCCTCCCCTCCCCCGGCCGTGCGATCGAGACCCTCGACGCGCTCACCCCCGAGCAGGCCGACGCCGTCCTCGCCCTCCTCGGCGAGGCCGCCGGGACCGACGGCAGGCAGGCGGTCGCCGAACAGGGGCGGCTCCAGCTGCGGGGCGGGCACCGCGAGGGCGTCCGGCACTTCCTGCTCACCGCCGACGGCGTGCTGGCCGGCTACGCGCAGCTGGAGGACACCGACCCCGTCGAGGCCCCCGCCGCCGAGCTCGTCGTACACCCGTCCCACCGCGGCCGCGGGCACGGCCGGGCCCTGGGTGCCGCGCTCCTCGCCGCGACCGGGAAGCGGCTGCGGGTCTGGGCACACGGCGGCAAGTCGGCGGCCCGGCACCTCGCCCAGGTCCTCGGCCTCTCCCTCTTCCGCGAACTGCGCCAGCTCCGACGCCCGCTGGACTCGCTCGACATCGCCGAGCCGGTCCTGCCCCCGGGTGTCACCGTCCGCACCTTCGTGCCCGGGCAGGACGACGCAGCCTGGCTCGCGGTCAACAGCGCCGCCTTCGCCCACCACCCCGAGCAGGGCTCCCTCACCCAGCGGGACCTGGACGACCGCAAGGCCGAGCCGTGGTTCGACCCGAAGGGCTTCTTCCTCGCCGAGCGCGACGGCGCGATCATCGGCTTCCACTGGACGAAGGTGCACGCCGAGGAGGAGCTCGGCGAGGTGTACGTCGTCGGCGTCCTGCCCGAGGCCCAGGGCGGCGGCCTCGGCAAGGCCCTCACCGCGATCGGGCTGCGCCATCTGGCCGCCGGGGGCCTGCCGGCCGCGATGCTCTACGTGGACGCCGACAACCCGGTGGCCGTGTCGGTGTACGAGCGGATGGGCTTCGCCACGCACGAGGTCGACCTGATGTACCGCACGGAGTCCTGACTGCGGATCAGCACCGCTGGGGGCGGCGTCACTTGACACCGCCCCTTCTTTGCACCACCCTTTCACTACTTAACTAGTGAAAGGGTGGTGCACATGGCAGAGTCCGCAGCTGTCGAGTTCCGCATCGACCGGCGCAGCGGCGTCGCCACCTACCTCCAGATCGTGCAGCAGACCAAGCAGGCGCTCCGCCTGGGAGTGCTGGAGCCGGGCGACCGGCTGCCCACGGCCCGCGAGGTCGTCGAGGCCACGGCCATCAATCCCAACACCGTGCTCAAGGCCTACCGCGAACTGGAGCGCGAAGGCCTCGTCGAGGCCCGCCGCGGCCTCGGCACCTTCGTCCGCCGCACCCTCGGCAGCGCGGCCGTCGCCACCGACGCGCCCCTGCGCGCCGAACTCGCCGAGTGGACCCGCAGGGCACGCGCGGCCGGACTGGACAAGGACGACGTGAGCGCGCTCTTCACCGCCGTACTGGACAGCACATTCAAGGGGGACAAGGAGTCATGACAGGCGCCGCGATCGAGGCGAACGGCCTCGGTATGACGTACGGGCGAAAGCACGAGTGGGCCTTGCGGGACTGCTCGTTCCGGCTGCCCGCCGGACGGATCTGCGCCCTCGTCGGGCCCAACGGAGCCGGGAAGTCCACCCTGCTCCTGCTCGCCGCGGGCCTGCTCCGGCCCACGGAGGGCTCGGTGCGCGTGCTCGGCACCGGCCCCGGCGAGGCGCGGTCCCGCATCGCGTACGTCTCCCAGGACAAGCCGCTGTACCCGCAGCTCACCGTGGCCGACACCCTGTGGGCCGGCCAGGAGCTCAACCCCGCCACCTGGGACCGCGCGGCCGCGGACCGGGTCGCCGGACCGCTCCCGCAGGACGCGAAGGTCCGCACGCTCTCCGGCGGGCAGCGCACCCGGCTCGCCCTCGCGCTCGGCCTTGGCAAGCGGCCCGCACTGATGCTGCTGGACGAGCCGATGGCCGACCTCGACCCACTCGCCCGGCACCAGCTGATGGGCATCCTGATGGCCGAGGCGGCCGAGCACGCCACCACCATCGTGATGTCCTCGCACATCCTCACCGAGCTGGAGGGCTCCTGCGACTACCTCCTGCTCGTCGACGGCGGCCGGGTCCGGCTCGGCGGCGAGAGCGAGGACATCGTCGCCGCCCACGCCGTGGTCACCGGCCAGGCCCGCGACCTCGGCCCGCACACCGTCGTCGAGTCCCGCACGACGGGGCGTCAGCTCACCGCACTCGTACGGAAGGAAGGCCCGGTGGACCTCGCCGCCTGGGACGTGACGGAGCCTTCGCTGGAGGAGCTCCTGCTGGCCCACCTCCGGTCACCGGACGCCCCGGCCCTGCTCACACCCAGCGCACAGGGCGCATCGAGCCGGGGGGCCTCCGCATGAGCACGCTCGCCTCCCTGCGCGGCCCCGTCCGCGTCCTGCTGCGCCAACACCGCACGGCCCTGTGGGCGGCACTCGCGCTACTGCTCGCAGGCATCGGTTCCGTGGTCGCCATGCGCGTCTGGATCGCCGTACGCAGCTCCAAGGAGCTGTGCGCCGACGGTGACATGACCCCGTGCGGCGGCGACACCTACCTGCCCACCTACGCCAGGACGTCCACCGAGACGTTCCTGTCCGAGGGCGGGACCGCCATGGTGCTGCTCGCCGCACTCGTCGGTGTCTTCGTAGCCGGCCCGCTGATCGCACGCGAACTGGACAGCGGCACGTTCAGGTTCGCCTGGGCCCAGTCCGTCTCTCCCACCCGCTGGCTCGTGGCGCGCCTAACCCTCCCCCTGGTGCTGGCGACCGCCGGATTCGTCATTCTGATGCCGGTGTACCGCTGGGGCCGGGCGTTCGCGTCCGACCACCCCCACGCGCACGGCCTCCAGCGGTACGCGGAGGGCGTGTATCCGGGCCTCGGGCCCGTGCTGCTCGGGTACACCGTGCTCGCGGTGGCGCTCGGGGCACTCTGCGCCGTTCTCCTGCGTCGCACCCTCCTCGCGGCATCGGCAACCGCCCTCCTGTTCGGACTGGTGTTCGCCACCATGACCAAGGTGCGATATCGCCTCTGGCAGCCCGTGCGGCTCACCGGCGACAACGGTCCCGATGGTGCCAGCTGGTATCTGCGGTCCGGCATGCTCACGTCTTCCGGCAAGGAAGTGGGATGGGAGGACTGCTACACGGTGGACGGGTTCATCGACCATGTCGCCTGTATGCGCCACCGTGGCGGTGTCACGCAGTTCGTCGACTTCCACCCCGCCTCGCACTTCTGGCCCATCCAGCTCGTAGAGACGGGCATCCTGCTCGTCCTCGCCGCCCTGGCCCTCGCGCTCGCCTTCCGGGTGCTGCGCCGCCGCCACGGCTGACCGCCACCCCTGTCCGGGCTCCGGGGGGAGCCCGGACAGGGTGGGGCGTACGGTGGAAAGGGACGTCGCCGCAGCCACACCGCTTCCTGCACGTCATGTCGTCGTTACCGGCCATTCAGACACGCTTGCGACCCTCACGGGATGCAGCCAGCTGTGCCCACCCCCCGCAACGGGAGAAACCCCGGCAGAGACCCGGGTTCGCTGCCCGCTCCCGCTTCTTCCGCGATCTTTAACCGCTCCGACGCGCCTCAGAAGCCGAACGCGCGGAACAATGGGTCCATGAGCCAGCAGCCCAGCTCCGAGGTCCCGGTCCAGCCCGCCCAGCCGTCGGTGGGCTCCCTCGCCGCGCACCGGCCCCACGCCGTCGCCGGCGGGGTGCCCGCAGGCCTCTCCACTGCCGCCGACCTGGACCCCGATCTGGACAACGACGCCGACGCGTACGAGCCGGAGCCGGACGGCGACGAACTGCCGCAGGGCCGGTTCCTCGACCGGGAGCGCAGTTGGCTCGCGTTCAACGAACGGGTGCTGGAACTGGCCGAGGACCCCACCACCCCGCTCCTCGAACGGGCTAACTTCCTCGCCATCTTCGCCTCGAACCTGGACGAGTTCTTCATGGTCCGGGTGGCCGGCCTCAAACGCCGTATCGCCACCGGCGTCGCCACCCGCTCCGCGTCCGGCCTCCAGCCCCGTGAGGTCCTCGACGTGATCTGGACCCGCTCGCGCGAACTCATGGCCCGGCACGCCGCCTGCTACCAGCAGGACATCGCGCCGGCGCTGTCCGACGAGGGCATCCAGCTGATCCGCTGGCCCGAGCTGACCGAGAAGGAACAGGCACGCCTGTTCACCTTCTTCCGGCAGCGGGTCTTCCCCGTCCTGACCCCGCTGGCCGTCGACCCCGCGCATCCCTTCCCGTACATCTCCGGCCTCTCGCTCAACCTCGCCGTCGTCGTACGCAACCCGGTCAGCGGCCACCGCCACTTCGCCCGGGTCAAGGTGCCGCCGCTGCTCACCCGCTTCCTGGAGGCGTCCCCGCAGCGCTACGTCCCGATAGAGGACATCATCGCGGCCCACCTCGAAGAGCTCTTCCCGGGCATGGAGGTCCTCGCCCACCACATGTTCCGCGTCACCAGGAACGAGGACCTGGAGGTCGAGGAGGACGACACCGAGAACCTGCTCCAGGCCCTGGAGAAGGAGCTCATGCGGCGCCGCTTCGGCCCGCCGGTCCGCCTGGAGGTCGAGGAGTCCATCGACCCGTACGTGCTGGACCTGCTCGTGCGCGAACTGAACATCTCCGAGACCGAGCTCTACCCGCTCCCGGGCCCGCTCGACCTCACCGGACTGTTCGGCATAGCGTCCCTGGACCGGCCCGAGCTGAAGTACCCCAAGTTCATCGCGGGCACCCACCGCGATCTGGCCGAGGTCGAATCCGCCTCCGCGCCCGACATCTTCGCCGCCCTGCGCGAACGCGACGTGCTGCTGCACCACCCGTACGACTCGTTCTCCACCTCCGTACAGGCCTTCCTGGAACAGGCGGCGGGCGACCCGGACGTCCTCGCGATCAAGCAGACCCTGTACCGGACCTCGGGCGACTCCCCGATAGTGGACGCCCTGATCGACGCCGCCGAATCCGGCAAGCAGGTCCTCGTCCTCGTCGAGATCAAGGCACGCTTCGACGAGCAGGCCAACATCAAGTGGGCCCGCAAGCTGGAGGAGGCCGGCTGCCACGTCGTCTACGGCCTCGTCGGCCTCAAGACCCACTGCAAGCTGTCGCTCGTCGTCCGCCAGGAGGGCGACACCCTGCGCCGCTACTCGCACGTCGGCACCGGCAACTACCACCCCAAGACGGCCCGGCTGTACGAGGACCTCGGCCTGCTGACCGCCGACCCGCAGGTCGGCGCGGACCTCTCCGACCTCTTCAACCGGCTCTCCGGCTATTCGCGCCGCGAGACCTACCGCCGACTGCTGGTCGCCCCCAAGTCCCTGCGCGACGGTCTGATCGCCCGCATCAACAAGGAGATCACCCACCACCGCGCGGGCCGCCCCGCCTATGTCCGCATCAAGGTCAACTCGATGGTCGACGAAGCGATCATCGACGCCTGCTACCGGGCCGGGCAGGCCGGTGTGCCGATCGACATCTGGGTACGCGGGATCTGCGCGATCCGCCCCGGCGTCAGCGGACTCTCCGAGAACGTCCGGGTCCGCTCGGTGCTGGGACGCTTCCTCGAACACTCCCGGGTCTTCGCCTTCGGCAACGGCGGCGAGCCCGAAGTGTGGTTCGGCAGCGCCGACATGATGCACCGCAACCTCGACCGGCGGATCGAAGCACTGGTCCGCGTCACCGACCCCGCCCATCGCGCCGCCCTCAGCAGGCTCCTGGAAACAGGCATGTCCGACACCACCTCCTCCTGGCACCTGGGTCCCGACGGGAACTGGACCCGGCACGCCACGGACGCGGACGGCCAGCCGCTGCGGCACGTGCAAGAGATGCTCATCGAAGCCCGGAGGCGCCGGCGTGCGACGCCCTGACCACCAGACGACCACGCTCTCCGCGGAAGCGGTCCTCGCGCCCTACCTGCGCGACCAGGCCGCCGACTTCCTGCGCAGCCTGCGTCTGCACCGCGAGCACAGCACCCCGACGGACGCCGGCACCCAGCGGGCCGAGGAGGCGGCCGGCGCACTGCGGCACGCGGCGCGCCGGATCAGCGGCACGCTGCACACCTTCCGGGCCGCGCTCGAACCCGGCTGGGCCGACCAGCTCCGTACGGAACTGGCCTGGCTCTCCGGCACCCTGGCCCGCGAACACGCGTACGCCACCCGGCTGGGGCGCCTGCTGGAAGCCCTGCACCACCTCTCCGGCGCCCCGCTGCCCGCCGCCCGGACCGCCGCCGCACCCGCCGTCCCTGCCGCTGGGGCGTCCGGTGACAAGGAGCGGGCGGCCCTCGGTGTCGGCGCCGCCCGTGCCGGGGCACTGCTCGAACGCCAACTGACCCTCGCCCGGACCCGCGCCCACTCCGCCGCGCTCCAGGCGCTCGGCTCCTCCCGCTTCCACGCGGTCGCCGACGCCGTGGCCCTGCTCGCCTCCGAGGTTCCGCTGGCGCCGACGGCCACCGACCAGGCCGCCGAGGTGCTGCACGCCCCGGCCGACCTGGCCGAGCAGCGGATGCTGGCCGCGGTGGCCGCGCTGCCGCCCGACGAGGCGCTGGAGCCGTACAACGAGGCCCAGGACGCCCTGTGGCACCAGGCCCGCCTGCTGCTGCGGCTGCACCGGTACGCGTACGAGGTGGTCCGCGGCGCCCCGGATCCGGTCCTGGCCGGTGCGGGGCGCGCGCTCGACCTGCACCGGGACGCGGCCGAAGCCGCCGGCGCGGCAGCCGCCGCGGCGCGCACCCCGAGGATCGCCCCGGCGACGGCTTACGCCCTGGGGGTGCTCCACGCCGACCAGCGGCACGAGGTGGAGGCCGCGCGCAGCGTCTTCCGGGAGTCCTGGCCGTACGCCACGGCCGTGACCGCACCATGAGCGACCCCGTACGGGCGGCGGGCTGCGTGCTGTGGCGCCGCTCCCGGCACCTCGGAGACATCGAGATCTGCCTGGTCCACCGGCCGCGCTACGACGACTGGTCCTTCCCCAAGGGCAAGCTGAAGCGGGGCGAGACTGCGCTGGAGGGTGCGCTGCGCGAGGTCCTGGAGGAGACCGGCCACCACTGCGCCCCGGGCGCGGTTCTCCCCACCGCCCGCTACCTCGTGAACGGCCGGTCCAAAGAGGTCAGCTACTGGGCCGCAGAGGCGACGGACGGCGTGTTCGTCCCCAACGACGAGGTCGACCGGCTGGCCTGGCTGTCCCCGCCGGTCGCCCGGGCCCGCCTGACCCGCCCCGGCGACCGCTGCCAGCTGGACGCGTTCCTGGAATCGGACCCTTCCGGTGCCTGAGGCAAAGCCCCGCACCCGCCGGAACCAGCCCGCCCAGCACGGTTCACCTTCCGTTCACTCTGCCCCGTAGGCGGCTTCACCTCTTCTGCCTAATTTCGGACGTACACGGTGCACGGCGCCAAGCCACCGCACCATTCCTCATCGCACGCCGCCTCGCACCACCAGCCGCGGCGGCTCCTGGAAGGAACACCCCGAAAGTGAAGCTTCAGCGCAAGAACCGGCTTCGTGCCACCGCGCTCGGTGCCCTCGCCGTCTCCGGCGCCCTGGTCCTCACGGCGTGCGGTTCGGACGACAACACCGGCGCCGACGCCGACGGCGGAAAGACGAGCGCGGCCGCGTCGAACATCAAGTGTGACGGCGCCGAGGGCCAGCTGCTCGCCTCCGGGTCCAGTGCGCAGAAGAACGCCATGGACCTGTGGATCAAGAACTACATGGCCGCCTGCTCCGGCGTGGAGATCAACTACAAGTCCTCCTCCTCCGGTGAGGGCATCATCGCCTTCAACCAGGGCACCGTCGGCTTCGCCGGCTCCGACTCGGCGCTGAAGCCCGAAGAGGTCGCCGACTCGAAGAAGATCTGCAAGAGCGGCCAGGGCATCAACCTCCCGATGGTCGGCGGCCCCATCGCGGTCGGCTTCCACCTCGAAGGTGTGGACAGCCTGACGCTGGACGCCTCCACGCTCGCCAAGATCTTCGACAACAAGATCAAGAAGTGGAACGACCCGGCGATCGCCGCGCTCAACGACGGCGCGAAGCTCCCGGACAAGGCCATCCAGGCCTTCCACCGCTCCGAGGACTCCGGCACCACCCAGAACCTGGGCAAGTACCTCGGCGCCGCGGCCCCGAAGGACTGGAAGTACGAGGCCGAGAAGAAGTGGCCGGCCCCCGGTGGTCAGGCCGCGTCCGGCTCCTCCGGTGTCGCCGCCCAGGTGAAGCAGGTCGACGGCTCCATCGGTTACTTCGAGCTGTCCTACGCCTCCTCGCAGGCCATCACCACCGTCGACATCAACACCGGTGGCGCCGCCCCGGTCAAGGCCACCTCGGAGAACGCCTCCAAGGCCATCGCCGCGGCCAAGGTCGCGGGCACCGGCAAGGACCTGGCTCTGGAGCTCGACTACACCACCAAGGCCGAGGGCGCCTACCCGCTCGTCCTGGTGACGTACGAGGTCGTCTGCGACGCCGGCAACAAGGCCGACTCCCTCGGCACGGTCAAGTCCTTCCTGACCTACACCTCCTCCGAGGAGGGTCAGAAGGTCCTCAGCGACGCCGGCTACGCGCCGATCCCCGCGGAGATCAACTCCAAGGTCCGCGAGACGGTCGCCGGCCTCTCGTAACCCGCACCACGCACACGCACAAGGCGGGCCGGTCCGGCGCACCCCTCCGGACCGGCCCTGCCACCGTCCCCATCCGGTGCACCGCCGCCAGGGGAGCCCGGCGCTCCCCCACACAGACCGGAAAGATCATGGCTTCCACCACACCCGTAGACATCCCACCGGCACCGCCGGCCCAACGACAGCGCCCCAAGTCGGCCGGGCGCGCAGGTGACAAGGTCTTCCTCGGCCTCTCACGCGGCTCGGGCATCCTGCTGCTCGTGATCATGGCGTCGATCGCCGTGTTCCTCAGCTACCGCGCCGCGCTCGCCCTCTCGGACAACGAGGGCAACTTCTTCACCACGTTCGACTGGAACCCGGCGGGCGACCCGCCGGTCTTCGGCATCGCGGTCCTGCTCTTCGGCACCGTCGTCAGCTCGATCATCGCGATGGCCATCGCGGTTCCGATCGCTGTCGGCATCGCCCTCTTCATCTCGCACTACGCGCCGCGCCGGCTCGCCTCGCCCCTCGCGTACGTCGTCGACCTGCTGGCCGCGGTACCGAGCATCATCTACGGCATCTGGGGCGCGCTCGTCCTCGTGCCGTACCTGGAGGGCCTGAACCTCTGGCTCGACCAGTTCTTCGGCTGGACGTACCTCTTCGAGAAGACCGAGGTCGGCGTCGCCCGCTCGCTCTTCACCGTCGGCATCCTGCTCGCGATCATGATCCTGCCGATCGTGACGAGCGTCAGCCGCGAGGTCTTCCTCCAGGTCCCGAAGATGAACGAGGAAGCCGCACTGGCCCTCGGCGCCACCCGGTGGGAGGTCATCCGCCTCTCGGTCCTGCCGTTCGGCCGTTCCGGCGTGATCTCCGCGTCGATGCTGGGCCTGGGCCGCGCGCTCGGCGAGACGATGGCCGTCGCCACGGTCCTGTCGCCGAGCTTCCTCATCTCGTTCCACGTGCTCAACCCGGGCGGCGGCACCTTCGCCCAGAACATCGCCGCGAAGTTCGACGAGGCCGACCAGTTCGGGCGTGACGCCCTGATCGCGTCCGGCCTCGTCCTCTTCGTGCTCACCCTGCTGGTCAACGGCGCGGCCCGGCTCATCATCGCCCGCCGCAAGGAGTACTCGGGGGCCAACGCATGAGCCACGCACCCACCACCGTGCAGGACCGGCCGACGCCCACTCCGGCCGCCCGCACCACGAGCCTCAGCAGCCGGGCGCTGCCCCGCTGGGCCCCGCTCGGCTTCGCCGCCGCGGCGATCGCGCTCGGCGTCGGCCTGGGCCTGGTCGCCGGCTGGCACAGCCGCATCCAGTGGGGTCTGCTCTCGGCCCTGTTCTTCGTGGCCATCTCCTACGTGGTCACCACGGTCGTCGAGAACCAGCGCCAGGCCAAGGACCGCCTCGCCACCAGCATCGTCTGGGTGTGCTTCGTCCTCGCCGTCGTGCCGCTCGCCTCGCTGACCTGGACGACGCTGAGCCGCGGCGCGCAGGTCGTCGACGGCTACTTCCTGACGCACTCCATGGCCGGTGTGCTCGGCACGGAGCCGGGCGGCGGTGTCTACCACGCGCTGATCGGCACCCTGGAGCAGGTCGGGATCGCCACGGTGATCTCCGCCCCGCTCGGCCTGCTGACGGCCGTCTACCTGGTGGAGTACGGCAAGGGCGCGCTCGCCAGGGCCGTCACCTTCTTCGTCGACGTGATGACGGGCATCCCGTCCATCGTGGCCGGTCTCTTCATCCTGTCGATCATGCTGATGGCCGAACTGAAGCCGTCCGGCCTGATGGGCTCGCTGGCCCTGACGATCCTGATGATGCCGGTCGTGGTCCGCTCCACCGAGGAGATGCTCAAGCTCGTACCGAACGAGCTCCGCGAGGCCTCCCTCGCGCTCGGCATCCCGAAGTGGCGCACCATCCTGAAGGTGGTCCTCCCGACCGCGATCGGCGGCATCACGACGGGCGTCATGCTCGCCATCGCCCGTATCGCCGGCGAGACCGCGCCGATCATGCTGCTGGTCTTCGGCAGCCAGCTGATCAACTCCAACCCCTTCGAAGGCGCCCAGTCGTCGCTCCCCTTCTACATCTGGGAGCAGTACAAGATCGGCAGCGAGGCGTCGTACGACCGCGCCTGGGGAGCTGCCCTGGTCCTGATCGCCTTCGTCATGATCCTCAATCTGGTGGCCCGCGGTATCGCCCGCTGGAAGGCCCCGAAGACCGGCCGCTGAGGCCACGCAGAAAGCAGTGATTCACATGGCCAAGCGCATCGACGTCGGCGGCCTCACCGCCTACTACGGCTCCCACAAGGCCATCGAGGACATCTCGATGACCGTCGAACCCCGCTCCGTGACCGCCTTCATCGGCCCCTCCGGCTGCGGCAAGTCCACGTTCCTGCGCACCCTGAACCGCATGCACGAGGTCACCCCCGGCGGCCGGGTCGAGGGCAAGGTGCTGCTGGACGACGAGAACCTGTACGGCTCCGGTGTCGACCCCGTCACCGTGCGCCGCACGGTCGGCATGGTCTTCCAGCGGCCCAACCCGTTCCCGACCATGTCGATCTTCGACAACGTCGCGGCCGGCCTGCGGCTGAACGGCTCGTACCGCAAGAACCAGCTGTCCGACGTCGTCGAGAAGTCCCTCAGGGGCGCCAACCTCTGGAACGAGGTCAAGGACCGCCTGAACAAGCCCGGCTCCGGCCTCTCCGGCGGCCAGCAGCAGCGTCTGTGCATCGCCCGCGCGATCGCGGTCGAGCCGGAGGTGCTGCTGATGGACGAGCCGTGCTCGGCACTCGACCCGATCTCGACCCTCGCGATCGAGGACCTGATCGGCGAGCTGAAGGAGCGCTTCACGATCGTCATCGTGACGCACAACATGCAGCAGGCGGCGCGCGTCTCGGACCGCACGGCCTTCTTCAACCTCTCGGCGGTGGGCAAGCCCGGCCGGCTGATCGAGATCGACGAGACGGAGCGGATCTTCTCCAACCCGTCGGTACAGGCGACCGAGGACTACATCTCGGGCCGCTTCGGATAACCACAGACGGCCTTGGGGTGCTGCATGGCGGTGCCACCGCAAGGCAAAGGGTCCGCCCCCGCTCTCGGCAGAGAGCAGGGGCGGACCCATTTCCGTACGAGGTGACCGGGCCCGGCGGCGGGCCGGGCGGCTCACCCGAAGAGCAGCACCACGAGACCGTAGCTCAGCGCGGCGACCAGCGCCGCGGCCGGCATCGTGATGAACCACCCCAGGATGATGTTCTTGGCCACGCCCCAGCGCACCGCGTTCACCCGCTTCGTGGCACCCACACCCATGATCGCCGAGGTGATCACATGAGTCGTGGAGATCGGAGCGTGGAACAGGAACGCCGAGCCGAACATGATCGACGCCCCGGTCGTCTCGGCCGCGAAGCCCTGCGGCGGGTCGAGCTCGATGATCTTGCGGCCGAGGGTGCGCATGATGCGCCAGCCACCGGCGTACGTGCCCAGGGACAGCATCGTCGCGCAGGCGACCTTCACCCAGATCGGGATCTCGTCGTTCGGACCCTCGACATCGGCGATGACCAGCGCCATCACCACGATGCCCATCGTCTTCTGGGCGTCCTGCAGACCGTGCCCGAGCGCCATGCCCGCCGCCGAGACCGTCTGCGCGATGCGGAATCCGCGCTTGGCCTTGTGCGGGTTGGTTTTCCGGAATATCCACATGATCCCGACCATCACCAGATAGCCGACGACCAGGCCGATGACCGGGGAGAGGAACATCGGGATGACGATCTTCGACAGCACCCCGTCCCAGTGCACCATCGTCCCGCCGGCCAGCGCGGCACCGACCATCCCGCCGAACAGGGCGTGCGAGGACGAGGACGGCAGGCCGTAGTACCAGGTGACGAGGTTCCAGATGATCGCGCCGACCAGCGCCGCGAAGAGGATGCCCATCCCCTTCTGGCCCTCGGGCGTGGCGATCAGCCCTTCACTGACGGTCTTGGCGACCCCCTGGCCCAGGAAGGCGCCCGCGAGGTTCATCACCGCGGCCATCGCCAGAGCCGCACGCGGGGTCAGCGCCCGGGTGGAGACCGAGGTGGCGATGGCGTTCGCCGAGTCGTGGAAGCCGTTCGTATACGTGAAGCCGAGCGCGACACCGATGGTCACGATCAGCGCAAAGGTGTCCACGAGGTTCAGGACTCCTTGACCGCGATGGTCTCCACGGTGTTGGCGACGTGCTCGAACGCGTCGGCCGCCTCTTCCAGCACGTCCACGATCTGCTTGAGCTTCAGCACGTCCATGGCGTCGTACTTGCCGTTGAAGAGGTGCGCCAGCAGCTTGCGGTGGATCTGGTCGGCCTGGTTCTCCAGGCGGTTGACCTCGATCCAGTACTCGGTGAGGTTGTCCATGGTCCGCAGTCCCGGCATGGCCTCGGCGGTCAGTTCCGCCGCCCGGGCCAGCACCTCGATCTGCTGCTCGACACCCTTGGGCAGCTCGTCGATCTGGTACAGCACGACCAGGTCGACGGCCTCCTCCATGAAGTCCATGATGTCGTCGAGCGACGACGCGAGGTTGTAGATGTCCTCGCGGTCGAACGGCGTGATGAAGGAGGAGTTCAGCTGGTGGAAGATCGCGTGGGTGGCGTCGTCCCCCGCGTGCTCCGCTGCCCGCATACGCTCCGCGATCTCGACTCGGGAGGCAGAGTCCGCCCCGAGCAGTTCCATCAGGAGTTTCGAGCCAGTGACGATGTTGTCCGCGGATGCGGAAAACATGTCGTAGAAGCTCGTCTCCCTGGGGGTCAGACGAAAGCGCACGTGGGGTCCTCGGGATGCTTTGGATTCGGTCAGGCTGATGCTAGGCGCATCATCCGGCCACGGCTAACCGGCGTTCTTCAGTGTCGCGCATCGGGCACAGTGATCAGCACGGACCCCCGGTCACGTTTCAGCTGGATTCGTTACGATATACCCGGCAGGGGTATACAGACGGCACAGACCGGCACACAGGCCGCAGGGCACAGAGGACTACGGGAGGACCCCATGACCACCACCGAGGCCGGCGAGGCAGCCGGTACGGAAGCGGTCGTCACCGACCACGACCGCGGCATCCACGGCTACCACCACCAGAAGGACGAGCACCTCAAGCGCCTGCGCCGCATCGAGGGGCAGATTCGCGGCCTCCAGCGGATGGTGGACGAGGACGTCTACTGCATCGACATACTCACCCAGGTCTCGGCCTCCACCAAGGCCCTGCAGTCCTTCGCGCTCCAGCTGCTGGAGGAGCATCTGCGCCACTGCGTCGCCGATGCCGCGGTCAAGGGCGGCGAGGAGATCGACGCGAAGGTCGAGGAGGCCACGAAGGCGATCGCCCGCCTGCTCCGCACATGAGGGCGTCGGCCCGGGCGGGGCGGTGAGGGGCCGGATCAGCCCCGGTGGTGACACTGCCGGGGGATCCTCGGCGCCCGCTCGCCCCGCCCGTCACGGTCCGCCGCGGTGTCGGGAACGTCACGGCGCGACCTGACGCCGGGCATATCGCGCATGTCGCGCATGTCACGGTCCGCCCCGGTACAGGCGGAGCCACGGAGCTCGCGGTCCGCCCTGACGTCGAGCACCTCGTCGATACGGTCCCGGCTGAGCCGGTCCTCCGTCGCGGCCGACGCCGCGATCATCAGCTCGCCGCACAGCTCGATCTCGGCGAGGGCCACACGGTCCTGAGCGTACGGAGCGCTGAGCGTCACCACCTGCGTCACCTCTCTCTGCCGTCGCCGACTCCTGGCGCACCGACTTCCTAGCGTAGGGAGCGCACCCCCCACCGCGCATGGCACGGACGGACCATTTCGGCCCCCTCCCTACGGCGTTTCCGGGCCACTGCGTCCCTGCTGGATCAGCCCCGTGAAGATGTCCGCGTCAGGCGGCAGCCGCACGGGGACCGGGACCCCGAACCCGTACAGCAGCATCGTCGACACCACCGCCACGGCCGGCCCCTCGGTCGCGAAGCTGAAGCGGTGGCAGACCTTGCGCAGCAGTCCCTCGTCGTCCAGATACGCGTCGAACGGCACCGCGTCCGCGCTGAACCCCTTCGCCGCTGCGGTCAGCGCACCACGCGAGGACGGCGAGGCCGCCCGCGCCGCCCGCCCGATGTCCACGACTCCCCGGTAATGACGGACCGTCACCCCGGCCAGCTCCGTCCGCCCCTGGTACGTCACCTCGCCCGCCCCGCGCAGCAGTTCGGCGGCGGCCATCGGGTCCGTCACACCGCCGGTGACGAGGTTGCCGTCCTCCAGGGCCGTCGCGTCGATCCTGACCCAACTTGTCGTCGGGCACCCCGGCACCACGGTTCTTCATGTAGAGCGCCCCCGGCGCCAGCAGCTCGGTGATCGGGCGGTGCCCCTCCGCCCCCGCGGCGTCCTCCGGCAGCACGACCTCGATCCGGCCCAGCTGTCTGCGGAAGTCGTACGCTCCCCGGCCCCGGATCGTCACCCGGGTCCCGCCGGCCACGGTCTCCATGGACGTACGCGTCCGGGCGCTGCCCGCACCGGCCAGCCCGTCCGCGGCCCGCCGGACCACGGCGGCCGGGGCCTCGGCGCCCCACGCATCGGCCACGGCCTGCCGGCCCGTCCCGTCCCCCCGGGCCCCACCCTCACCCGGCCCGCACCGGAGCATCCGGTGCCCACCGTCATCACACCCGCCACGGCCAGGGCGCACACAGCCAGTGCCCCGCCTCCGCACCCGTGCTGCCGCACCACCATCGCCTGCCAACCCCCAACGACCAACTCCTGACCGAGCTCCCGCCTGCCTCGCCTAACGACCGCCGGGGCACGCCGTCACGCCACACACGCCCCGGGGGCAGCCGATCGGCCCACCCGGCCACGGCACGGGGCCGCCCGCAGTACCGTGGATCCGTGCACGAGGACCCCCCAGCCCACGCCCCGGCGCTCGCTCCGGCCTCCACACCCCCCGCCACCCTTCCGCCGCACGGCATCACCACGGTCGAACGAGGCTCGTTCTGCCTGGCCCGCTGCACCTGCGGCTGGTCGGGCCCGGCCCGCCGCTCACGCGACCGGGCCCGCACGGACGCGGCGGGACACCGCGCGGCCACGGACGGCTGAGCCGCGGGCCGGTGCGCGGAACAGCACCGGCTGCCCAGGCCGTCCGTTCACGTCCCCCCAGGCCCCGCAGCCGACCCTCGCACATCAACTCTGAGGTGTGGACTCCCACTGCCGTACGAGCGTGTACCTGCCCACGCCGCCGTTGCCCCGCCCATGGAACAGAGACGGAAGGCCGACCCTTCGGGATCCCTGGCACAGGTCTCCAGGAAGACCACCGGCTCACCCCGGCGCCCGACGGACCCCGCCCACCCGCGCCGCCGGTGGACTTCCCTCCGTGACGGCCGCCGCCCAGTCACACCCACCACCCCCGGATACGGGACACGATGCCTCGCCGTCGGAGCCGTGTGATCCGGACGCCGACGCCGCCACCGGCCGGCACCAGGGCCGGGCGGGGACCGGTACACGGCGGAGGGGGCGGCCCATGGGCCGCCCCCTCCAACCGTCCACATCTCGCCGGCCACCCCGGTCGACGTCTCGGTGAACGTCGCCACGCGGGTGTCCATGACGTCTCTACGCGGCGAGATCCTTCTCGTCCGGCGAGGCGCCCCGGCCCGAACCCGGGCGCGGCTCGGGAATCCCGCGCGACTCGCCCGGACCGTCGGTCGCGGCGACGACCGGGCGGCGCGAGCGGACGAGCCCGCCGACCGCTCCTGCACGGGCCACGGCCCCCACCAGAGGAGTCAGCAGCATCATCGCGAGCGGGGCGAGCAGCAGTGCGACAGCCGTACCCAGGGCGAAGCCGCCGATCACATCGGTCGGATAGTGCACGCCCATGTAGACGCGGCAGAAACCCTCCAGGAGCGCCAGCGCGATCGCGAACAGGCCGAACTTCCGGTGGGCCACGAAGATTCCCACGCCGATCGCCATCGCCATCGTCGCGTGGTCGCTGACGAAGGAGAAGTCGGTCTTGCCCTCCACCAGGACTTCGAGTCCCTCGTGGTCGTTGAACGGACGTGGCCGCTCCACGAACCCGCGGATCGGGATGTTGATGATCAACGCGATCCCGGCCGCGAGGGGTGCCCACACGAGCCCGGCGACTCCCGTCACCGAATCCTCGGTCGTCCCGCGTCGGCGAACGCTCCACCAGCACCACAGGCCCACCAGGACCATGCCGAGCATGATCCCGAATTCACCGACGAACCCCATGACCTGGTCGAACCAGGTGGGAGCGGCCTTCGCCAGCCCATTGATGTCGTAGAGCAGGCTGACGTCGGGGTTCGACCCATCGAGTGCGAGTCCAGCCATCTGCTGCGGCCCCTTGCCTTGTCTGCTGCTGCGGCGCACAACGGTGTGCGCCGCCTTGGTCGGACCCCCGTGGTCGGTTCGGATTCAGTACTGCGTGACGCTGTGCTGCCGTGACGCGTGACTGCCCTGGCCAGTGCCGCATGGTCAGTGCGCATGCTGTCCCAGTCCAGGGAACGGCCTGCCGCCCGTGTACGTTCCACTCTCCACCGAATGATCACCATGACGTTATCGAAGAGTGACTCATCGTCGCAGCTCAGGGCCCAGGCTTCACAGAGAGTTCCGGCCACGGCCGACTCCTCGTCAGCTCCCGCGAGCCCTCTGTCCGGCGCACCCGTCAGCTCCCCGGAAGCGCGGTCGGAAGCGCCTCGGCCCCGTCCTTGGTGACTCGCGTCGCACCGAAGTAGTCAGGCGTATCAATCTTGTCGAACCGGATCACGGACCCGGTGAACGGCGCGTTGATCATGTACCCGCCTCCGACGTAGAGCCCCACGTGCCGGATGGCCCGCGAGTTGTTCAGGTCGTCCGAAAAGAACACCAGGTCGCCGGGGAGCAACTCGTCCCTGGAGGGGTGCGGACCGGCGTTGTACTGGTCGTTGGCCACCCGGGGCAGCTCGATGTCGACCGTCCGGTACGCGGCCTGCGTCAGCCCGGAACAGTCGAACCTCCCGCCCTGCTCGGCCGTACCGTTCCCGCCCCAGAGGTAGGGCGTACCGAGCTTCTTCTGCGCGAAGTAGATCGCCCCGGCCGCCTGCCGTGACGGCTCGACCCGGCCGATCGGCTTGGCGAAGCTCTTCTCCAGCGACCGGATGATCTTCACGTAGTTCTGCGTCTCGCTGATCGCGGGCACTCCGCCCGACTTGATCACCCGGTAGGCCCCGGCGTTGTACGCCGCGAGCATGTTGTCGGTCGGATCGCCCGGGACCTTCTTGACGTATCCGGCGAGCTCGCAGTCGTACGAGGCGGCGGACGGAATCGCGTCGGCCGGATCCCACACGTCCCGGTCCCCGTCGTTGTCCCCGTCGACGCCGTGCGAGGCCCAGGTGCCGGGGATGAACTGTGCGATGCCCTGCGCGGCGGCGTGGCTCTGGGCACGGGGGTTCCAGCCGCTCTCCTGGTACAACTGCGCGGCCAGCAGAGCGGGGTTGATGGCCGGGCAGAGATTGCCCCACTTCTCCACGAGCGGCTTGTACCGCGCGGGCACAGCGCCCTTGGCCAGCCCCACGGCCCCGCTCGCCCCGGAGATGCCGGCGGCGGCGGAGTACGTACCCACGACGAGCAGAGCGATGAAGCACAGGCCCAGCCCGATCCCACCACCGACGAACACCCAGTATTTCCGCACCCTCCAACCATCCCCCATTCGGGCGGGGTTCACGTCACGATTCGCTGGTGTGTACGTGTGGACGGGGGCATGAGGGGGCGTCAGGGGCGGTCACGGGGGGTCAGGGGGCGCCGGCGGACCAGAAGCTGGAGCGGATGTTGGGGCGGGGGATGTTCTCCATGCCCTCGTAGGTGGGGGCCGTGGGCCTGGTGGTGGAGTCGGCCACCTCCGACTCCTCGACGCAGGGGCTGTCGACCTCGAAGAACACCTGCCCCTCACCACCGACGATGAGGCTGACTCCGAAACCGTCCTTCGTCTGCGCGAAGATGGCCGGGACGTCCGGGTCGTTGTTGATGGACTTGATCCTGTACCCGCTCTTCCGCCACGAACGGTCGACTACTCCGAGAAAGCTACCGCGACGGTCCGCTGAGACAATGGTCATGACAGCCCTCCTTCGTGTCACGTCGCAGCTGCCGATGCTGGTCGTGTCGTGTGTCCAGGCGACTTCAGGGTCGATATCTCGCAGGACAGCGTCCAAGATTCCGTCAGCCCGCTCCGCGGCCCCCTGCATATCCATACCCTCATCCAATGGTTTGATGTTACTTGCACACCCCAGGAGCGAAGCAAAGACGATCAGAGCTACTAGCGCCTTACGAAAATTGCGCATTATCGGTGCTCCTCAGGTTTGATTTTCTCGGCACGTCCGGAAGAAATCAAGGCAATGCTGTGCGCTGAGGCCGAATCGCGGACCGGATCGAAGTACTGAGAATGCGCGTCGATAGAGAACCCAGCGGGTCCAACGAGATGCGGCCCGTCATCAACCTGGAAGCGCCGGGCGCCGAAAGCGTCACTGGCCGGATCCTTACCGAACCAGAGATCATCGTTTCCCCGGTCGGCAATGTCCCCCACTACGTATGCGAAAGGGCCCGAGGCGGCACCGAGAGCAACCTGCTGTTTGGATGGGAGCTTGGTGACGATGTCGTTCTCTGCCGCACCGACAAACACGTGTTCCTTCCCGACCCCAAGGTCCTCTGCACGACCTACGCCCACCCCAGGGCTTCCGACCAGGACGATGTCGTCAACGCCAGGCATACCGCCTTCCCGCTGCGTAGCGGCACCAACAGTGCGCGATCCGTACGAGTGCCCGATAGCCGTCATGTGCGGGTCCCCGGTCTGATTCGTAGCCACCAGCCCACCCATAAACCCATTCAAGGAGCCCCCGCCTCGCTCGGCTCGGGCTTCACCCATTACTGCCAGACTTCCTAACCCGTCGGGCGTCTGCGGAGCGTCATAGCCGAGCCAAACGATCGCAGCACCAGAGGGGTCGTAGTGTCGGGTCCCCTTAGCGGTGTCCAGTGCCCGCTTGAGGTCGTTCTTAGCAAAACCCTCATCCAACGATGTGTTCAATCCCGGAACATAGGTCGAAACATTCCTAGCCGTATCAGGATTGCCGTAGGAGACAATCGCCCGACCATTACCCTCATCGCTGATGCCGAGGAGAAACATCGGCGGGTCCCCGGGCTTCGGGACCGCCCCCAACTGCCGGTCGATCTCGCGCAGCCCCGCCAACTGCGTCACCGACTTCTCGTCGTCCCGGCCTTCCAGCTTCCCGATCAGCAGCTGCAAGTTGTCCCGGTTAGCCGCGTCCCGTACTACCGCCGGGATCCCGTCCAGGTTGCCGATCCGGTCCGGATAGACCGCCAGGTACTCCTCGCGCTGTTCCTGGGTCAGGCCCACCCACCACGCATGCCGTTCCGCAGGGGTCGCATCGTGCGGGATGGCGTTCCTCAGGTACGCCCCCGCCGCACCCCGGACCGCCGCCGCGTCCCCCGCCGCGTCCTTCCACGTCGAGTCCGGGACCTTCAGGCCCTCCTCTGCCTTCAGCCTCCGCAGGATTCCCGCGTACCGCCAGTCGATCTCGGCCGCTGCCCGCACCGCCCCCGCCACCCGGTCCGCGATGTCCTGCGCCTTCGCGGCGTGGGGGTTCGGCGCGATCAGCCCCGAGGGCGCCACGAAACCCGGCAGGCCGCCCGACGACGCCGTACCGCCCTGGGGCGGCGGGCCGTCGACGAGGGCCTCGCCCGCCGCCGGGTACGTGACCGAACCGTCCGCGTGCACGATGAACTTCAGCGTCACCGCGTCGTCCAGCGCTGCGGCCAGCACCCGCTGCTGCGCCTTCAGCTCGTGGGCCAGGCTGTTCAGCGTCGTACGGAGCAGCCCGCACTCCGTGTAGACGTACTGGAGGTTCCGGCTCAGTTGCCGCAACCGGGCAACAGCGGAGGCCGCCGCCTCCCCCTGCTGAGTGTCGCGCAGCCCGTTGAGCAGGTGCTGGTCGATCCGGTCCCGCGCCGCGTCCGCCCGGTTGCCGGCAGCGCCCCACCCGTCCGCCGCGCCCTCCAGCTCGCCGCACCTCAGCTCCCGTAACGCCGCCCAGGTCAGGCCCGACGACGTCACCGCGCCCCGGCCTCGTCCGCGACCGGCGCGAACGACGACCTCACGGCCTCGTTCGTCTCCCCCTGGGCCCGTGTGACGGCCCGCAGCGCACCCGCGAGGCTCGCGCACTCGCCCCGCGCCGCCGCGATCCTCCGCTCCCAGGACGTCCGTACGGTGCCGAGTTCCGCGAGGGCCGAGAGGTCACCCGCCCCCGCGACCAGCCCTTCGTGGGCCGTCGACAACTCCGAAGGCACCGGCCCCAGGTGCGTGCTCAGCGCGTCCGCGCCCCCCGCGGCCCGCAGCCACGGCCCGTCGCTGTGCTTCAGCTCCTCCCTGCCGGCGCCACCACCGGCTGGCGGACCCGCCAGATCACTCAGCCTGCGCACCACGGCCACACCGCTCACCCCGTTCCTCGGTCACGGAGCGGCACTGTGCCAAATCCGGCGTACCCGACACGCCGGGCCCGCCGGCGGCCGGACCCCCGCCCCTGCCGCACCAAGGCATCCCCCACCCGCACGTTCACCCGTACGCGCGACGCGGAACCGGCCCGTGACCCCACGGCGTCCCTCGTGGCATCCACAAGATCAGCTGTGCGCCGAGGGGACCCACCGTGACCGGCACCGCCACCCGCTACCTCTACGTCGCCCGGCACGGCCAGGCCTCGCCGGACGAGAACGAGTTGACGCCGGACGGCCGCCGCCAGGCCACCCTGCTCGGCGAACGGCTCCGGAGCAGCCACCTCTCCGCCGTCCACCACGGCCCGCTCCCCCGCGCCGCGCAGACCGCCCGGATCGTCCACCAACAGCTCGGCGGCATCCCGCTGCAGGCCTCGGACGCGGCCGGGGACTACATCCCGTACCTCCCGCAGCGAGACGAGCTCCCACCGGACTCCGCGGACCGCCTGCTCGCGTTCGTGGAACAGTTCCCGGCAGAAGAACGCGAACGCGGTCCCGAATTGGCCCGTGCCGCGCTGGGGCGGTTCACCGGACCGGTTGCAGGCGACGAGCCCCGCCACGAACTGGTCGTCACCCACGCGTTCCTGGCCGCCTGGCTGGTACGGGACGCCCTCGACGCCCCCGCCTGGCGCTGGATGGGCCTGAACCACGCAAACGCGGCACTGACCGTCATCCGTTACGCACCCGACCGTCCGGCGGCGGTGGTCATGGTCAACGACATGAGCCACCTCCCCACAGAGCTCCGCTGGACCGGCTTCCCGCCGGAGCTCCACGCCTGAGTTCCACGTCCGACCCGGCGAACGGATATCCCAGGGTCCCTCGGACGGATGGTTTACGGAACGCTGTGTACGCAGTACGGGGTGGCGCACCGCTCTCTTCGTGATCATGCGAGGGGTGATCTCCGTACTCCGCAACTCATCGCACGGCCGCCGGTTGCTGCTGACTGCCGGCCTGGCCGCGGCGGCCCTCGTGTCGTCGCTGCCCGCCGGACCACCCGCCCGGGCGGCCGTTGCCGTATCCGTACCGCCTCGGCCCATGACCGCCGCCGAGATCCGGACCGACGCCTGGCTGGACGCGCAACCGCAAGGGGCAATGGCGGCCGACCGCTTCTTCCGGGACCTGCCCAAGGGCGGTGACCTGCACAATCACCTCTCCGGCGCGGTACGGACCGAGTACCTCATCCAACTCGCCGCCGACGACGGCCTCTGCGTCGACGCCACACTGACAGCCGTCGCACCGCCGTGCGGCCCCGGCAAGCGCCCGGCCGCCGACGCCCTCACCGATGCCGCGTTCAGGCAGGCCATCGTCCGGGCCTGGTCCATGCAGGACTTCCCGCGGGGCGAGTCGGGGCACGACCACTTCTTCGCTACGTTCGGCAAGTTCGGCGCAGCGACCGCGCACCGGGGGAAGATGCTGGCCGACGTGGCGCGCACCGCGGCCGTACAGAACCAGACCTACCTCGAAACCATGGTCACCCCCGCGTCGGACGGTGCCAAGAAGCTGGCCGCGGACGTCGGGTGGGACCCGGACCTCGCCGCCCTGCACCGCAAACTGCTCGCCGGTGGCCGCCTGGACCAGCTGGTCACGGACTCGAAGCAGGAAGCGGACACGGCGGACCGGGAGTTCCGTACGACCGCGCGGTGTGCGAGTGCCGATCCCGACCCGGGCTGCCGGATCACGGTGCGCTGGATCTCCCAGGTGTCGCGCAACAGTGCTCCCGAGCGTGTCTTCACCCAGATCGCGCTGGGGCTGCGCCTGGCCGAGCGCGACCAGCGGTTCGTCGCGGTGAACCTGGTCCAGCCGGAGGACGGCGAGATCTCCCTCCGCGACTACCGCCTCCACATGCGTATGCTGGGCTACCTGCACGGGGTCTATCCGCGCGCCCACATCACCCTGCACGCCGGTGAACTGGTCCCCGGTCTCGTGAAGCCCGAGGACCTCACGTTCCACATCGACGACGCCGTACGTACCGGTCAGGCCGAACGGATCGGCCACGGCGTCGATCTCGTGCACGAGGACAACTGGCGACAGCTGGCACGCGACATGGCACGACGCCAGGTCGCCGTGGAGGTACCGCTCACCAGCAACGCTCAGATCCTCCAGGTGGAGGGCGCGGAGCACCCGTTCCCCGTCTACCGGGCGTACGGCGTCCCGGTCGTGCTCTCCACGGACGACCCCGGGGTGTCGCGCGGAGACATCGGCCAGGAGTACGAGCGCGCGGCGCGCACCTACGGACTCGGCTACGCCGAGCTGAAGGACCTCGCGCGGGCATCCCTGGAGTACGCCTTCCTGCCGGGCCGCAGCCTGTGGCGTACCGATCCGGTGCGCAAGGGCTTCCGGCTGGTCGAGGAGTGCCGCATGCCGCAGTCGGCGCGCTGTGAGCGGCTGCTCGCGCAGAGCCTGAAGGCTCGTCTGGAGTGGCGCCAGGAGCAGTCGTTCCGGAGGTTCGAAGCCCGGTACGCGGGCTGATCAGGGCGGGGTGGGGCGGATCCCAGGTCTGCCTCACTCCGCGCCCCGGCCCCACCTCTGGTAACTGCCGTGGGGGGTCCATGCCCCGTCCTGCGTCGATTCCACCGGACTGCCGACCGTATCCGTACGCCTCAGACATAAGGATCCCTCCACCGATCCACCGATCCACCGGGTGACTACAAAGCGTTACGATAGATCACCCCTCTGACACTCCGGCTTTCCCGCGCATTCGACCCACAGCAGCTTCCCGCCCTGACCCGGCAGCCCGCCTCTCATCGGGTACGCACCCCAGCTCTCGGCCCAGAGCGTGATGAGGTGAAGCCCGCGCCCGCGCTCGGCCAGGGCAGCCGGAGCCTCCGCACTCCAGCCACAGCCGAACGGCGCGGGAATGCGCGGGTCGGTGTCCCAGACGCTGATCCTGACGCGCTGCCGCCCCGCCCCACGCAGCCGCAGGGAGTACGCACCCTCGGAGTGCAGGTACGCGTTCGTGACCAGTTCGCTGGCCAGCAGCTCGGCGGTATCGATGAGCTCCGCCATGCCGTGCACCCGCAGGACGGCACGGAGGGTGGAGCGGGCCACACCTGGCGCCCGGGGATCTCGCGGAAGTTGCAGGGTGTACACCCAGGGCGGCGTTACGGTGGCCATGGCCATGGAAGTCTCCGTTCACGGAGGGATGTCGGGGGCGATGTGACGCGTTGCCCAGTGACCAGGTCGCTCCGTCGAGCGGGGTTCTTCCGGGCGGGTGGCCTGAGTCCCAAGCTAGTGGCTGACCGCATAAAGTATTTGCACTATCGCCAATTACTTGATGTATGCACTCTTGTGGGTGACAGCCTCATAAGCGTGTTCAGCAAGGGAGGTTGACGCGTGACTGCCAGAGCCACTCCGAACGTCCGCCGCCAGCGCCTCGGAACCGAGCTCCGCCGTCTGCGGGAGCGAGCAGGGCTCTCCGCCACCGAAAGCGCACGCCTGATCGGCGTCAGCCAAGCCCAACTCAGCAACATCGAGGCAAGCCGCTTCGGAGTCAGCCCTGCGCGTCTCCAGGCCATGGCCCGGAACTATCACTGCTCGGACAGTGCCTACATCAAGGGCCTGCTAGACCTGGCAGGGGAACGCAAAGGCGGGTGGTGGGAAACCTTCCGGGAAGTGCTGCCCACACCGCTCCTGGACATCGCCGAGCTCGAACACCACGCCACCGCACTGCGGTCGGCGAACACCGCGCATATCCCGGGCCTGCTCCAGACCACGGACCACGCCCGTGAAATCTTCCGGCAGGTGGTTCCCGAGTTCTCCCGTACGGACATCGAGCATCGAGTCAGCCACCGGCTCCAACGTCAGGCAGTCCTCGACCGCCCGACTCCGCCGCCCTTCCAAGCGGTCATTCACGAGGCGGCCCTCCGCGTGCCGGTCGGTGGTCAACGTGTCGCCAAGGCCCAGCTCTGCCACCTGGCGGAGCAGAGTGAGCGTGAGCACATCACAGTCCAGGTCATCCCGTTCCGCATCGGCGCCTATCCCGGATCAGGTCAGACGATCCTGTACATACAGGGCTCCGCGCCCCGGCTCGACACCGTCTCCCTGGACCAGTCCCACGGCCCTGCACTCGTGGACGCCGAGGCTGAATTGGAGTCCTACCGCGTCCTGTTGGACCGCATGGCAGCAGTCGCTCTCACACCGTCGAAGTCCAGGGACTTCGTCACCGGCATGATCAACGAACTGTGAAGGAGTCCCACATGTCCTCGTACCAGTGGCAGAAATCCTCGTACTGCGGGCAAGGGGAATCCTGCGTACACGTCTCCGCGCATCAAGGCGCGGTCCACGTGACCGAGAGCAGCGACCCCACCGGCGCCATAATCCACACCACGCCGGCCGCGTGGGCCGCCCTCGTCCGCAACGTCAAGACAATCCGGTCCCATGACTGACGTCCCCGCCGGTCTCAGCTGGATCCGTGCCGCCCCCGAGGATGCACAGGGCCCCGGGCCATGGATCGAGATCGCGTTCGGGGCCGGGGACCTCGTCCACCTCCGTGAGACCGACGCCCCCGACACGGTGGTCACCACCACCCGCGCCAAGTGGGACGCCTTCACGCAGGGCGTCCGGGCCGGAGAGTTCGACCACTTCGCCGAGGAAGCCCCGTGATCGCCGTCTCCCACACCTCATCGCGGGCCGGTGAATGAACTCCGATGATGACCTCGCCCTCGGAAACGATCTCCGCATCCGCAGCCGGCACCTGGACGCTCGGCGACCTGACGGTCAACCGGATCGGCTTCGGCGCCATGCGCCTCCCTCAGAACGGGCCGGCGTTCACGCACGGCGACTCCAGCGACCGGGGCCGGGCCGTACGTGTCCTGCGCCGTGCGATCGAGCTCGGCGTGAACCACATCGACACCGCCGCCTTCTACTTCTCACCCCTGCGGTCCGCCAACGAGCTCATCAACACCGCCCTCGCCCCGTACGCCGACGACCTGGTCATCGCCACCAAGGTCGGACCGGGCCGGGACCCCTCCGGCGAATGGACCTGGGCCGAACCGGACCAGCTGCGCGGGCAGGTCGAGGAGAACCTGCGCCAGCTCGGCCGCGACCACCTCGACGTGGTGAACCTGCGCATCGCCCCGAGCAGCACGTCCTCGTCCGTCGCCGAGCACTTCGGCGCCCTGGCCGAGCTCCGTGAGGCCGGCCTCATCCGGCACCTGGGCCTCTCCAACACCTCGCCGGAACAGCTCGCCGAGGCCCGGCGCATCGCCCCCGTGGTCTGCGTACAGAACAGGTACGGCATCGACTCCCCGCCCCGGCACCACGCGTTCCTGCGCCGGTGCGGCGAGCAGGGCGTCGCGTTCGTGCCGTTCTGGGCCATCGCCGGTGCCGGACGCGAGGCAGGCGCGACCACCGTCGTGAGCGAAGCGGTGCTCACCGTCGCACGCAACCACGACGCGACGCCCGCACAGGTGCGTCTGGCGTGGACGCTGCACCAGGGACCGCACGTGCTGGCCATCCCGGGCACCGGCAATCCGGACCATCTCGAAGAGAACGTGGCGGTCGGCGCACTGCGGCTCACCGCCGGCGAACTGGACCTGCTCACCTCATGAAGGGACAGATCCTCCGCTGGAACCTCTTCATCGGCGGCCACCTGAGCTCCTCCGTCCCCGTACGCCTCGTCGAGCGCACGGACGAAGGGCAGCTGGTGTGGCTGGAGACGGGTACCCCGATGTGGCGTACGGAACTGCCCGGCGGGGCGCACCTCCGGGACATCCCGCCGCAGGACCGTCCGGCCGAGGGCTATCGCGTGAAGGCCGACCGGTGGCCCCTGGGCAGTGCCCTCATCCACCAGCCGGCCGGGGCCGGGCACGCGGTGTTCTGGTTCTTCGGGCGGAGGCAGAGATTCCGGGGCTGGTACGTGAACCTCGAACGCCGTGTCCACCGCGGCGAGGACATCGATGTCGCCGACCACGAACTCGACATCCAGGTGGCGCCGGACCGCGCCTGGCAATGGAAGGACGAGCGGTCGTTCGCCGAAAAGACCGGGCATCCGGCGTACTGGTCGACCGACGAGGCGGCCGGCATCCGCGCCGAGGGGGAGAGAGTGGCCCGTCTCGCCGAGTCGCGGGCCTTCCCGTTCGACGGCTCCTGGTGCGCCTTCCGGCCACCCCCGCACTGGAGGACGCCGCCCCGTTCCGCACCCCCTGCACGAACGGTCCTGCGGCGCCACGGCCCCGAAGGCTCTTCCCCGCCGGCCTCCTGATGACGCATCGGCCGGAAGCCACCGGCGCACTCACAGCTCTCGACCGCGCGTACGAACGCGCCACGTCCGGCGAACGCTGCGACCGCACCCGGAACCCATGGCCACTGTCGTTGCTAGCGGTCACACCCCGTGATACACAGAGTAACCATGTATACAGCGGATCCCGGCTCGAGTCGCAGGTCAGGGCGACCTCCCCGGTCAAACGTGCGAGATCCGGGTAAAGAGACCCGGGAAGGCGTCGTGCGATGCCGGTTTCATCAGCGAAGATAGAGACCGACCCGTGTCGAACGGCGCGGGCGGCGAACTACCCATCAGGGGCGGTGACTTACATGATCCTGGCAGCTGAAAAGGGCGACATCACCACCATCATCGGCGGAATCGCCCCGAACTGGGGGCCGTTCGGGACCCTGGGCAACGAGGCGCGCATCATGATCGAGGTGGTGATGGCGGTAGCCATCCTGCTCTGCCTCGGCATCGCGATCTGGGGTGCGGCGAAGCAGCGCATCGGCGCAACGGCCCTGCGTGACACGTTCAGCGCCGAACAGGGCAAGGGCCTGATCGTGGCGGGCCTGACCGGCGTCTTCATCATCGGGTCGCTGGGCACCCTGTTCACCATCGTGTACGGAATGGCTGTCTGACCTCCAGTCAGCCATCCGCCCATGGCCAGACCCGCACCCGCCCCACACCACCCGTCCGTCGTGCCCACCGGCAGAGGTTGCGTCCCCTGATGTCGAGTCACCACACCGCACCCACGCGGGAACCAGCACAGCTACCGTCGTACCACGCGGAACTGCAGACGGCTGAGGGGGCGTACACGGCATGAGCCAGGGCGACGAGCGCGGCTACGGCAGTGACCCGGGCGGCCGTACGGAGGACGCGTACAGCACCCTCGGCGGGACGCGGCAGACCCGTACGCGCCTTCCCGGTGGGGACGAAGGCGACGGTTACGGGCGTCGGCCTGCCCGGAACTCCCGCTCGCTGATCATGGTGGTCGGCGTGGTCGTCCTCCTCGTCGCGGCTATCGCGTTCGCGAACCGGGGCGGAAGCGGAGGCGAGGCCGAGGGCCCCGCCGCAGGCAAGGAACCACCCGCCGCCGGGGCCGGTCCCACGGCCGCCACGGGCACGAAGCCGGTGCAGGGCAGGAACGGCACGATCGCGTCGGGCTTCGCGCATGACGAGCAGGGGGCGCAGAGCGCGGCGGCGAATTACGCGGTGGCGCTCGTCTCCGCCGAGATCCTCAAGCCGGTCAGCCGAGGTGAGATCGTGCGCCAGATCTTCGTTGCAGAGCGGGTAAGCGAACTGGAAGCCAAGTTCAATCAGGCATACGACAAGGAGTTCCTCGACAAAGTCGGCCTCGACGCAAACGGCAATGCAGCCGAAGGCCTGACGTATGTCTCGAGAACCGCGCCCGTGGGGACGAAAACGGCTGCCTACTCGGCAGCGACTGCCACCGTCGAGGTCTGGTGCACCGGCGTCTTCGGCACGGCCGGCGTCAGCTCCACCAATCCGGTGAGCAATGACTGGTTCACCATGACGCTGAAGCTCCAGTGGTCAGGCAACGACTGGAAGGTCGACAGTTTTTCCCAGAAGGATGGCCCAGCCCCGGTGAACACCGACCGTACGGCCTCCAACGCCGACGAGATCGCCGAGGCAGTCGAGGAGTACGGAGGGTTCACGTATGCCCGCTAGTTCGCGTTCTGTGCTCCGGATCGGCGCGGTCCTCGCGGGCGCCCAGGCAATGATCGTGATCCTTGCGAGCCGGGCGGTCGCCGCACCTTCCCCAACGCCCACGCCGTCCGACAAAGACAAGTGCGACCTCATCGTCGGCCCAGCCAAGGACTACTGCGAAGGCGACGAATCCGGCGGCGGCGCGGCCCGTCGCGCGCCCACCGTCACCGACGACGCCCTCGACCCCCTCACCTCCCTCGCCCGCGGCTGCGCCGACGCCGCCTCCTGGACCGTCGGCAAGCTCAGTGAGGCCGTGGAGGGCACCGCCACCGTCGACTTCACCAACGAGAAGTTCCTCCAGCAGTACGCCGTCGTCTTCGCCGCCTCGACCATCCTCACGCTCGTCCTCTGGCTGCTCGCCGTGGCCAAGCGCGCGATCCGTGGCGTTCCGCTGACCACCGCGATCTCCGAGGCCATCGGCTTCCTCTGGCTGACCGTCCTGGCCTCCGCTTTCACCCCCCTCATCCTCTACACCGTCGTCTCCGCCACCGACGGCGTCACCGAAGGCATCTCGACCGCCACCGGAGGTCAGACCGACGTCTTCTTCGGATCGTTCGCGGAGGCGCTCAAGAAGGGCACCGACATCGGCGGCGGGCCGATCATGCTGATCGTCGTCTCGCTCGTGTCGATCCTCGCCGCCGGGATCCTGTGGCTGGAGCTCGTCATCCGGGCCGCCCTGCTGTACGTCGGCGCCCTGCTCGGCGTCGTCGTCTACTCCGGGCTCGTGGACAAGAACATGTGGGGCCACGTCCGCCGCTGGGCGGGCATCATGATCGCGGTGATCATGGTCAAGCCGGTCATCGTCATCGTGCTCGGGCTCGCCGGCGCACTCTCCGAGGACGACGGGCCGAACGCCATGTCCGCCGTCGTGTCCGGCCTCGCCATCATCCTGCTGGCCATCTTCGCCTCCGCCATGATCTACCGCTTCGTCCCCGGCTTCGGCGACGAGATCCAGGGCGCCCGCACCAACCGCAAGCAGGCCACCGACGGCTCCCAGGCCGCCGCGATGATCAGCTCTCCCGCCGCTCTCGTCTCCCAGGGCATCAAGACCCACAGCGGACGCGGCGGAGGCGGCGACAGCGGTGGCGGAGGCGCTCGCTCCGCCAACGCGGTCAGCGGCGGTGTCGCCGCGCACAGCTCCCGCGGTTCCGGCGGGGGCGGATCCGTCCCCGCGCCTTCGCCCCGCAGCGGGTCCGGACCCACCTCCGGCACCCCTCACGGCAGCCGTCCCTCGCGGGGCGGTCCAGGCAGCACAGGTAACACGAGCTCAGGAGGTGGGGGGCGTTGACGACCCAGTCCCACACGATCGCGCCCCGCCGTACGTATCTCATCGGCCGCGCCCGGCCGAACGCGATCGTCGGCAAGAACCGCGAGACGGGCGAGATCGCGCTGATCATCGCCGGGGCGTTCCTCGGGATGATGAGCGGGCTCCTCATCCCGGCGCTGTCGCTGCGGATCGTCGCGCTCGTGGGCTTCCCCATGCTCGCCCTGGCCGTCGTGTACGTCCCTTACAAGGGCCGCACCTTCTACAAGTGGTTCGAGATCAACCGCAGCTTCAAGCGCACCGTGCGCCGCGGTACGGCCTACCGTTCGGCTGCCATGGAGGCAGGGGTCAGCGCCGACGGGCGTGAGGTGGAGATCGGTCCGCCGCCCGGCATCGGCAGGATCAGCTGGCTCGCGGCACCGTTCGGGCCGGACGAGATCGCCGTGCTCCTGCACGCCGACCGCCGTACCGTCACCGCCGCCATCGAGATCGAGGGCCCCGGCGTCGGCCTGCGCGACAGCGAGGACCAGGAGGCCCTGGTCGACCGGTTCGGGACACTGCTCAAGCACGTGGCCAACGGCGACGGTTTCGTGACGCGCCTCCAGATGCTCGCGCGCACCCTCCCCGCCGACCCCGACGCGCACGCCAAGGACGTCGCCCAGCGCGGCGACAAGACGGCCCCCGGCTGGCTGCAGGAGTCGTACGACCAGCTCCAGTCGATGGTCTCCACCTCCAGCGAGCAGCACCGCGCCTACCTCGTCGCGTGCATGCACTACAGCCGCGAGCTGGCCGCCGAGGCCAACGCCATGGCCCGTGCCGTACGCCCCCGGGGCACGCGCAGGATCGACCGGGACTCGGGCCTCGCCGTCGTCATGGCGCGTGAGCTCACCGACATCTGCGCCCGTCTCGCGGAGGCCGACATCCGGGTGCGCCAGCCGCTCGGCCAGAGCAGGCTCGCCTCCCTCGTGCACTCGATGTACGACCCCGACCATCCGATCGACCACATCCAGGCGATGACGAAGCGCAACGCCTGGCCGGCCGAGCTGGACGCGGTCGAACCGACGTTCCTGCAGGCCAAGACCCGCGAGTCGACGACCCGCGCCCCCTGGTGCCACGCCACGGCCTGGGTGAAGGAATGGCCGATGACCCCCGTCGGCGTGAACTTCCTGGCCCCGCTCCTCGTCCACACGCCCGACGTCATCCGTACGGTCGCGGTCTGCATGGACCTCGAACCCACCGAGGTCGCCATCGAGCGGATGCTCACGGAGAAGACGAACGACGACGCCGAGGCCAGCCGTCAGGCCAAGATGAACCGCACCGTGGACCCGCGCGACATCGCCGCCCACGGCCGGCTCGACCAGCGGGGTGAAGATCTCGCGAGCGGCGCGGCCGGGGTGAACCTGGTCGGGTACATCACCGTGTCGTCCCGGTCCCCCGAGGCCCTCGCCCGCGACAAGCGGACGATCCGGGCCTCCGCCGGCAAGTCGTATCTGAAGCTGGAGTGGTGCGACCGTGAGCACCACCGTGCCTTCGTGAACACCCTGCCGTTCGCCACCGGCATCCGTCGCTGACCACGTCGACCCACAACCGAGAGGGAGGGCAGTCACGCCATGCGAGACCCGCTGTCCGCATTGTCGGATGCCTTCACCGCCTTCCTCTTCGGAAAGGTGGAGACGACCCGGCTGCCGGTCCGTACGTCGACGGGTCAGGCCCAGGCCGTCTACCTGCCGACCGCCGCACCGGGCCTCGGCGACTCCGGCGTGATCATCGGGCGCGAGGTGTACTCCGGCAAGGGCTACATCTACGACCCGTTCCAGCTGTACGGGCAGCAGCTGCCCGCCCCGCACTGGCTGGTGCTCGGTGAGTCCGGCAACGGCAAGTCGGCACTGGAGAAGACGTACGTGCTCCGCCAGCTCCGCTTCCGCGACCGTCAGGTCGTCGTCCTCGACGCCCAGGGCGAGGACGGTGTCGGCGAGTGGAACCTCATCGCCCAGGAGCTGGGCATCACCCCCATCCGCCTGGACCCGACCGCCGCGCTGAACGACGGGATCCGGCTCAACCCGCTCGACCCGACGATCACCACGACCGGTCAGCTCGCCCTGCTCCGCACGATCATCGAAGTGGCCATGGGGCACAGCCTGGACGAGCGGTCCGGCTTCGCACTCAAGGTCGCGCACGCGTACGTGAACGTGACCATCACCGAGCGCCAGCCGGTCCTGATGGACATCGTGGAACAGCTGCGCCACCCGAAGCCCGAGTCCGCCGAGGCGATGAACGTCGACATAGACGACGTACGGGCCTGGGGCCTGGACGTCGCCCTCGTCCTGGACCGGCTGGTCGACGGTGACCTGCGCGGCATGTTCGACGGCCCGACGACGATCGGCATCGACCTCGACGCCCCGCTGATCGTCTTCGACCTCTCGCACATCGACCGCAACTCCATCGCGATGCCGATCCTGATGGCGATCGTCGGCGTGTGGCTGGAGCACACCTGGATCAGGCCCGACCGGAAGAAGCGCATCTTCCTCGTCGAGGAGGCCTGGCACATCATCAACTCGCCCTTCGTCGCCCAGCTCTTCCAGCGCCTGCTGAAGTTCGGGCGACGGCTCGGCCTGTCGTTCGTCGCAGTCGTCCACCATCTCAGCGACGTCGTCGACGGGGCCGCGGCGAAGGAAGCGGCGGCCATCCTGAAGATGGCCTCGACCCGGACGATCTACGCCCAGAAGGCGGACGAGGCCAGAGCCACGGGCAAGGTGATCGGTCTGCCCAGGTGGGCGGTCGAGATCATCCCGACGCTGACGCCGGGCATCGCGGTCTGGGATGTCAACGGCAACGTACAGGTCGTCAAACACCTGATCACCGAGGCGGAACGCCCCCTGGTCTTCACCGACCGGGCGATGACCGAGGGCTCCACATCGGACATGCTCCCCGAGGACGTACGAGCCGCGGAGCTGGAGGCGGAGCAGCGAGCGGCAAGGATCGAGCACCAGCAACGGCTGAACGAGTCGTCCGAGTCAACGGTGGCATGACATGGCACGCCAGGCACCATCCCGTGCGGAGCGCGGTGGCGAGGGCCAGGGCGGCATCCCGGACGGGCTGCTGATCGGCCTCCTGGCCTTCCTGGCCGGGCTGACGATCCTGGCCTGGACGGCCACGGGGCTGGCGGGCCTGTTCGCCCACGGGAGCTGGCCGCACGGTGTCACGTTCGCCCGGACGCCGCTGGCCCTGCGAGCCCTGGCCGTCGAGCCCCAGGACCTCCCGGGCGCCTGGCCCGGCACCCCGCCCGGCGAGCTGTCGGGATACGGGCTGTTCTGGGGTCTGTTCATCGGCGAGCTGATGGTGCTGGTGGTCCTCGCCGTGTTCGTGGTGGGGGTGGTGGCCCGCTGGCGCCTGGTACGCAGGCAGCGCGGCGCGACGTCGACGCGGGCGCCGTCCGCACAGCCCGCACAGGAGGTCGCGCCGCAGCCCGCACGCGTGGCCGCGCCGGCCCCTGCGTACGTCGAGGCGCCCGCACCTCCCGCGTACGCCGAGGCGGCAACCGCAGCCCCCGAGCCCGTTCCCGCGCCCGGACCTGCCCCGGCCGTCCCCTCGCCCCGCGCACCGTTTCTCCTCTACGGCACGGCCGCCGGACGCCGGCCCACCGTCATCCAGGCCGTCCAGGACGCCGACGGCCCCGTTCTCGTCGTCACGTCCGACCCCACGGTCTGGGCCGACACGAAGGACACCCGTGCCAAGCTCGGCCCCGTCCTCGTCTACGACCCGGGCCACCTCTGCGACACCCCGTCCCGCCTCCACTGGTCGCCCACCGCCGGCTGCGAGGACCCCGCCACCGCCACCGCACGGGCCGCAGCACTCCTCGCCCCGGTCCGCCCGCAGGCCCGGATCGACGCGGCCGTCGCCGACACCGCCCAGACCCTCCTGCAGTGCTGGCTGCACGCCGCGGCCGTGGACGGCCGCCCCTTCCGACAGGTCCACCGCTGGGCCTCCGGCGGCAGCGCGCACGAACCGGTACGCCTGCTCCGCACCCACCCCAAGGCCGCCTCCGGTCTCGCCGGGCTCCTGGAGTCCGCGCTCACCGGATATCCCGAACGCCGCGAGATGGCCCAGGAACTGACCGTACGGGCCTTCACGGCCCTCTCCTCGGTCCACATCCGCGAGGCCTGCACACCGAACCGAGCCGATTCGCTCGTACTGGAATCTTTTACGGGTGAAGGGGGAACACTTTATGTGGTCGGTGAACCCATCGAGGACCCCCGCCACCGCCCCGGTGCGATGCCCCTCCTCACCGCACTCGCCTCACACGTGGTCGAGCACGGCCGCCGCATGGCCGCACGGTCAACCGACGGTCGGCTCGACCCACCAATGACGCTCGTCCTCGACGACGTCGCGGCCGTGGCACCCCTTCCCCAGCTGCCGGAACTGCTGACGACCGGTCAAGCGCTGGGCATGCCCACCCTCGTCCTCCTCCGCTCCGAGGAGCAGGGCCGGGCCCGGTGGCGGGAACAGCTCACGGCCCCCGAACCCCCGGTCCGGGGCGGGACCGCGTCCGCTCAGACCTGAACCGCCGGCCGGCGTATCTCGAACTCCAGCTCCCGGTCCGCCGGATCGCCCTCCAGCAGCACCGTGCGCCCGGTCGGGACGAAACCGATCCGGCGATAGCAGGCTGCGGCCCGCAGATTGGATGCGTGCACGTACAGCCGCACCCGCTCGATCGGCGGACCGGTCAGCGACCAGGACCAGTCGATCGCCTCCTGGAACAGGGCGTCCGCCACGCCCCTCCCCCGGACCTCCGGCCGGACGAACACGCCGACCACGTGCGTCTGATCGACCACGGCCGCCTCTCCGAAGCGCATGCCTTCCGCCGGCCGCTCCACGAGCACGGAGGCAGTGCCCACCCACCGCCCGTCGGGAGCCTCGGCGACGAACTGACGGGTCCGAATCCCCTCGGCGGCAACGGCCGTCCGCTGCTGCCAGAACGCGTCGGGCTTGGCCAGCGCCTGCTCGTACGTCTCCAGGAACGCGATCGAAGCGACCGGGTCCCGCAGTGCCACCAGCCGGATCTCCTTGGCACGGGCCCACTCGTCGGCCCGGACCGCGTGTATGAAGTAGTCCATGCGGCGATGGTGCCCTGACACCCTCACCAGGGCAATTGACTTCCGTCCCCTCACCTCGTGGCGGGCGTACACCGCCCGCAGGCGGCGTCCCGAACCCGAGGGCGGTCCTGAGCTCGACTGTCCCTGTGCGGGCAGGATGCCGACACCCGATTCACCGCCGTGCAGGGCCGATCCGCAGGTAACGCAGGCCGCCGTGCCGGAGCGCAGAATTCAAGACGCCGACCGCGAGGTCGACGCTGCGGGGAGTTTCGTGGAGGAGGAGAACCACTCCTTGCCACTCTCAATTTATAGCCCGACGGGGGCCTTGCGGCAAGGCCCCCGTCGGGCCGCAGAATGACCGGCCGAGGCCAGAACCTGCACCAATGGCAGACGCGCGAACTACATGCGGCTCTGTTCCGCCGGTCTGCGCGGAGCTGCTGGCCCGATCCAACCTCGTTTGAATGGGCGTTCTGATGATTGACGTGATCGTGGTCGGCGGCGGACCGACCGGCTTGATGCTCGCCTCCGAGCTGCGGCTGCACGGTGTGCGGACGGTCGTACTGGAGAAGCTGACCGAGCCGACCGCAGAGTCCCGCGGGCAAGGCCTGCACACGCGCAGCGTCGAGATGATGGACCAGCGCGGCATGCTGGACCGGTTCCTCGCCGTCAGCGAGAAGTTCCAGGTCGGCGGCCTCTTCGGCGGCATCATGAAGCCGTGGCCCGACCGGTTGGACACGGCCCACCCGTACGGCCTCGCCACTCCGCAGCCGGTCACCGAACGGCTGCTCAACGCGCGTGCCCTCGAACTCGGCACGGAGATCCGGCGTGGCTGCGAGGTGGCCGGCCTGAGCCAGGACGAGGACGGGGTGACCGTCGAGCTGGCGGACGGCACGCGCCTGCGCTCGCGCTACCTCGTCGGCTGCGACGGCGGCCGCAGCACGGTGCGCAAGCAGATCGGCGTCGGCTTTCCCGGCGAGCCCGCCAGGGTCGAGACGCTGCTGGGCGACATGGAGGTGACCGAGGATCCGGCGACGATCGCCGCCGTCGTCGAGGAAGTCCGCAAGACCCAACTGCGGTTCGGCGTCGCCCCCGGCGGTGACGGGGTGTGCCGCATCGTCGTGCCCGCCGACGGGGTGTCCGAGGACCGTACCGGCGCACCGACCCTCGACGAGTTCAAGCAGCGGCTGCGGGCCGTCGCGGGGACCGACTTCGGCGCGCACTCGGCGCGATGGCTGTCCCGGTTCGGCGACGCCACCCGGCAGGCCGATCGCTACCGGGTCGGCCGGGTGCTGCTGGCCGGCGACGCGGCGCACATCCATCCGCCGACCGGTGGACAGGGGATGAACCTCGGCGTACAGGATGCCTTCAACCTCGGCTGGAAGCTGGCCGCCTCGGTCGACGGCTGGGCGCCGGAAGGCCTTCTCGACAGCTACCACACCGAACGGCACCCGGTGGGCGCCCGCGTGCTGGACAACACCCGCGCGCAGATCGCGCTGATGGGGACCGATCCGGGTACGACAGCGCTGCGGGAGCTGTTCGCGAAGCTGATGGACTTCGAGGAGGTCAACCGCTACGTGACCGGGATGATCACCGCGGTCGACGTACGCTACGACTTCGGCGAGGGGCACGAACTGCTCGGACGGCGGATGCGGGACGTGGAGCTGAAGCAGGGGCGGCTCTACGAGCTGATGCGCGAAGGCCGCGGGCTGCTGCTCGACCGGACCGGTCAACTCTCGGTGGCGGGCTGGGCGGATCGGGTCGACCACGCAGTCGATGTCGCCGAGGCCCTGGACGTGCCTGCGGTACTGCTGCGGCCGGACGGCCATGTGGCGTGGGTCGGTGAGGACCAGCGGGACCTGCGGGACCGACTGTCCCGGTGGTTCGGCGCCGCCATCGGCTGAGCAAGCCGCCGCGGCCCGTACGGTCGGGCCGCGGTGACGGCATGCCGGCCCATGGGACGCGGAAAGGATCTCCGCCGGCCCGCCGCCCTCCCTGGGCTCCGAGGGCGGCGGGATCATGTTCGTGGTGAGCCCGCGATCGGTCGTGCGGCCCTGAAAAACACCCTGAACGCAGAAAAGCCCCGTGCCACAAAGGCACGGGGCTTCCCCGGAAAAATTGTT
>NZ_JBEZYP010000023.1:59885-88259 GCF_040638585.1 Streptomyces sp. NPDC025273 | reverse complement strand
TTTCACCGGGGCCCTCCGGGCGCTTCCCTTCGTTCTTGCGTTTCCGACTCTATCAGACTCTTTCGTGTCCGATTCCCGGTCGAAGCGGGTTTCGCTTTCCAGTTCTTCGCTTTCGCGTTTCCCTTTCCGGCGAGTCCGACTCTATCAGATCCTTTCGGGCCTGATTCCCAGTCAGTGGGGTTTGTCTTCCCGGCTGTTGGGCCGTTCCGACGCTCAAACTCTAGCGGATTCTCCCGGCGGCTCATAATCGAGCCTTCGATTTGAATTCCGGCATGCCGAAATTCTCCCCGATGGGAGGCCGTACTGAGTTTTGGTTGCCGCATTCGCGGCGGGATCGGCTGCCGCGGCTCCGTTCCGGCTCCGTGACAACTCGAAGAACCTTACGGATCGACCAGGGGTGTGTCAACCCCGTGTCAACCCCTCCATGGGGGGCCTCCCGGCCCCGTCAGTCCAGATCCGTGAGCCGGCCGCCGGCATCGGGCTGGGCATGTTCGACACGGCGCAGGAGGCGGATCAGGATCTCGCCCAGGGCTCCCCGCTCGTCGCCCGCCAGGTCCTGGAGGAGGTCCTCCTCGAAGGCGGTGGCCATACGCATCGCCTCGAGCCACTTCGTACGTCCCTCGTCGGTCAGCTCGACGATGACGCGCACCCTGTTGTTCTCGTCCCTGTCCCGGGTGACCAGACCCTCGCCGGCCATGCGGTCGATGCGATGGGTCATGGCAGCCGGTGTGAGCCCCAGCCGCTTGGCGAGCTCACCCGGACCCAGCCGGTACGGGGCGCCTGCCAGGACCAGGGTCTTGAGGACCTCCCACTCGGCGTTGCTGATGCCCAGGGCGGCCAGCTGTCTGCCGTACGCGACGTTCATCCGGCGGTTCAGCCGGCCCAGGGCGGAGACGACCTGTTCGACCTGCGGGTCGAGGTCGCGGAACTCGCGCTGGTAGGCCGCGATCTGCTCGTCGAGGCTCGGCTCGTGAAGCTCGGGCTGCTCGGGGGTGTCAGACATGGCGGGCAGTATCGCACGCTCCTCGTCGGCTTCGAAGTCCTTCGCCCTGTAGTGTTGAGCTTCTAATTTTAGTGCTAAAGTCTACGAGTCTGTGTTCTTAAACGTTCTTCGAATCTTGAGGTAGGTGAGTGTGACCAGGGAGCTGGGTGCAGCGCTGCGGCGGATCCAGGTGGGAAGCGCGCTGAGCGCGTTCGGCCTCGGGTTCACCGTCCCGTATCTGTATGTCTACGTGGCACAGGTTCGGGATCTTGGTGCGGGTACGGCGGGTGTCGTACTGGCTGTCTTCGCCATGGCAGCGCTGGCCGTCCTGCCGTTCACCGGGCGGACCATCGACCGGCGCGGACCGCTGCCCGTGCTGATCGTCGCCGCGGGCACGGCCGCGGTGGGAGCCGCCGCGCTGGGTGTGTCGAGCAGCGTGGCGACGGCTGTCCTCTCGGCCGCGGTCCTCGGAGCGGGTACGGCGGTCATGCAGCCGGCGCTCGCCACGATGCTGGTGTGGTGCACGAGCGCCTCCACCCGTACGCGTGCCTTCGCCATGCAGTTCTTCCTGCAGAACCTCGGTCTCGGTGTCGGCGGGCTGGCCGGCGGGCAGCTGGTCGACGTCGGCCGGCCGTCGAGTTTCACCCTGCTGTTCCTGATCGAGGCCGCGATGTTCGTCGTGCTCGGGGTGGTGGCCGCCACCGTGCGTATGCCGCACACCGCCTCCGTCCACGGCGCCAGGCCCACCGACGGCTCCGCGCCCAAGGCCGGGCTGCGGCTGCTGCTCTCGCACAAGGCGATGGTGCAGCTCTGTGTCCTGGGCTTCGTGATCTTCTTCGCCTGTTACGGGCAGTTCGAGTCCGGCCTCGCCGCCTACGGGACCGAGGCCGCCGGGATCGAGCCGTCGACGCTCGGTATCGCGCTGGCCGCCAACACCGCGGTCATCGTCGTCGCGCAGTTCGTCGTACTGCGGCTCGTGGAGCGCCGGCGGCGCAGCCGGGTCATCGCATGGGTCGGTCTGATCTGGGCGTTCGCCTGGATCGTGGCGGGATACGCGGGGCTCGGGCACGGCAGCCAGACCATGGCGACGGCCGCGATGATCTCGACGTACGCGCTGTTCGGGCTCGGCGAGGCGATGCTGTCGCCGACCGTCGCGCCGCTCGTCGCCGATCTGGCGCCGGAAGCCATGGTCGGTCAGTACAACTCGGCGTTCGCCCTGGTGAAGCAGCTGGCCCTGGCGGTCGGGCCGGCCGTGGGCGGGCCCATGGGTGCCTCGCTGCACGGGCCGTACATCGTGACCTTCGTGCTGTTCTCACTGGGCATCACCGTGCTGGCGCTGAAGCTGGGCCGCCGGCTCACCGCCGTACAGGACAAGCCGTCGCTGGTCACGGTGCCCTCGCGGGTGGTGGCCGTGTCACTTCCGGAGAGCGAGCCGGTCACCGCTCCCGCCGCCGCCCACTGAGGCGGCGCCTCACCGGCTCATCCGGGGAGGGCGAATTCGCACCACACCGCCTTGCCGCCGCCCGGGGTGCGACGGCTGCCCCAGGACGAGGCGATCGTCGCGATGATGGAGATGCCGCGACCCGCCTCGTCCGCGGGTTCCGCGCGGCGGCGGCGCGGCAGGTGGTCGTCCCCGTCCGTGACCTCGATGATCAGGCGGCGGTCGGTGCGGCGCAGGCCGAGCCGCATGGGCGGGGTTCCGTGCTGGAGCGAGTTCGCCACGAGTTCGCTCGCGGCGAGGACGCCCAGGTCGCAGAGCTCCATGGGGAAGCGCCAGGAGGCCAGGACCCCGGTGGCGAAGGCCCGGGCCCGGGGTGCCGCCTCGATGCCGCCGAGCAGTTCGAGCGAGGCGTTGTGGAACAGCTCCGCGCTGGTGCCCGTGCGGGCCGGGTGCTGGACGACGAGCACCGCGACGTCGTCGTCGTGCTCGGCGGTCACCCCCAGGGACCGGATGAGCCGGTCGCAGACCACCTGGGGCGCCCCCTTGGCGCCGGACAGGGCGCGCTCCAGTGACGCGAGGCCCTCGTCGATGTCCTCGCTGCGGCGTTCGACCAGACCGTCGGTGTAGAGGACAGCCGTGGAGCCGGGCGGCAGGGCGATCGTCCCGGAGGTGTGGACCCAGCCGCCGGTGCCGAGCGGCGGTCCGGTCGGGTCCGCCGCGCGGTGGACCGTTCCGTCCTCGTCGCACACGAGGATCGGGAGATGGCCGGCGGAGGAGTAGACGAGGTGGCCCTCGTTGGGATCGTGCACCGCGTAGACGCACGTGGCGATCTGGCTGGCGTCGATCTCCGCCGCGAGGACGTCGAGGAGCTGCAGCACCTCGTGGGGCGGCAGGTCCAGGCGGGCGTAGGCGCGGACGGCGGTGCGCAGCTGGCCCATGACCGCGGCGGCCCGGACGCCGCGGCCCATCACGTCGCCGATGACGAGCGCGGTGCGGCCCGCGCCGAGGGTGATGACGTCGTACCAGTCGCCGCCGACCGCCGCGTCCGTGCCGCCCGGCTGGTACGTGGCGGCGATGCGCAGGTCGTCGGGCTGTTCGAGCTCCTGCGGGAGCAGGGAGCGCTGGAGGGTGACGGCCGTTTCGCGGTGGCGGCGCTCGCTGGCCCGGAGCCGTTCCGCCGCCTCGGCGTGGTCGGTGACGTCGGTCGCGTACAGGAGCACGCCCGCCTCACCCGCTCCGTCCCCGCTCTCCGGGGCGCCGGCGGCCACCGGGGTGCAGGTCACGGTGTACGAACCACCCGTGAGGACCTTGCGGGACTTGACCGTACGCGGCGTGCCGCTGCGCAGCACCTGGTCCATGAGGGGCAGCAGGCTGAGCTCGGACAGCTCGGGCATGGCCTCGGCTGCGGTCACACCGCACGGGCGTGGGCCGAAGGCCGCCGTGTAGGCGTCGTTGACGTACGTGATGCGGTGCTCGGGCCCGTGGAGCAGCGCGACCGGGGCGGGGAGCCGGCCGAGGATCTCGCGGGCGGTGAGGGATTCCAGGGAGGGGCCGGCCGCGGAGGGTTCCGGCGGGTCGTCCGGCGGCGCGGGTGCGGTCCTGGTGCGTACGGACTCGGCGCGGGCGGCGGGTACGGAGTTGTGGTCGTCCCGCGCGGCGGCTCGACGCTGCGTTCCGGGAAGGCGGGCACTCCAGCGCGTGAAGTTCACGGAATTTCTGGCCTCGTGTGTCGGTCTGGTCCGCTCGGGCGAGCTGCTTCGTCGGCCGGTACCTGTGCCGGTCGTTGCCGTACGTCTGCCGGGTCGGGGCACCGGGGCGGTCCCCCGGGAAGGCGCTGCCGGGTCTCTTCGTGCTGGTGGTCGGCGACGGTCACTGTAGGTGACTGTCGACCGGGTCACTCTGCGCAGGTGTGGCCCCACCTATGGTCACACGCCCGGAGTGACCGACCGTACTGACAGTTGTCGTACGACTGTGGGTACGGCCGCCGAACCGCGGCCGTTCTCCGACGGTCGGAGGCGGTCAGCGGTGGTCGGAGGGTGTCCGGGGGAACCCTCCCGTGGACGGTGGATCAGCCGGATGTCCTCGGCGGGCCGTCGTCCTTCGGCGGGTTGGCGCCGGGGCGTCCGCCGTTCCCCTCGCTCCCGAAGTGCCCGGGGTGTGCGTGGCCGCGGGCAGCGAGCGCGAATTCGGCACGCGGGTGTTCGAGGGAGCCGAGGGAGACGATCTCGCGTTTGAAGAGTCCGGCCAGGGTCCACTCGGCGAGGACGCGTGCCTTCCTGTTGAAGGTGGGCACCCGGCTGAGGTGGTACACGCGGTGCATCAGCCAGGCCGGATACCCCTTGAGCTTGCGGCCGTAGACATGGGCCACGCCCTTGTGCAGGCCCAGCGAGGCGACGGATCCGGCATAGGAGTGCCGGTAGTTCTTGGCGGGCTGTCCCGCGAGCGTGGCGAGGACGTTCTCCGCGAGGACCTTGGCCTGACGGACCGCGTGCTGGGCGTTGGGCGCGGTCTCCCTGCCGGGCTCCGAGGACGTGAGGTCGGGTACGGCCGCCGCGTCCCCGGCCGCCCAGGCGTGTTCGACGCCGTCGACGCGGAGCGCGGCGGTACAGCGGAGCCGGCCGCGCTCGGTGAGGGGCAGGTCGGTGGCGGCGAGCAGCGGCGCGGGTTTGACGCCCGCGGTCCACACCAGGGTGCGGGTCGGGAAGCGGGATCCGTCGCTGAGGACCGCGATCCGGCCCTCGCAGCTGTCCAGCCGGGTGTCGAGCCGTACGTCGATGTTGCGGCCCCGCAGTTCCCGGACGGCGTACTTGCCCATCGCCTCGCCGACCTCGGGCAGGATGCGGCCGGTCGCCTCGACCAGGATCCAGCGCAGGTCCGTGGGCTTGATGTTGTGGTAGTACCGCGAGGTGTAGCGGGCCATGTCCTCGAGCTCGGCGAGCGCCTCGACGCCCGCGTACCCGCCGCCGACGAAGACGAAGGTGAGGGCCGCGTCGCGGATGGAGGGGTCGCGGGTCGCGGAGGCGATGTCCATCTGCTCGATGACGTGGTTGCGGAGCCCGATGGCCTCCTCGACGGTCTTGAAGCCGATGCCGAAGTCGGCGAGACCGGGAACCGGGAGGGTGCGCGAGACGGATCCGGGCGCGATGACGATCTCGTCGTACGGGATCTCGACGGCGCCGGTGCCGTCCTCGCCGGTGGCGAGCGTCGTGACGGTGGCGGTGCGCTTGGCGTGGTCGACGCGCTCCGCCTCGCCGATGACGATCGTGCAGTACTTCAGGACCCGGCGCAGCGGCACGACGACATGGCGCGGGGAGATCGAACCGGCCGCCGCCTCGGGCAGGAACGGCTGGTACGTCATATAGGGCTCCGGCGTGACCACCACGATCTCGGCCTCACCACTCTTCAGTCTCCGCCGCAGCTTCCGCTGGAGACGCAATGCGGTGTACATCCCGACGTAACCGCCGCCGACGACGAGAATGCGTACACGCGGCCTGGTGCCGGGGGTCGTCCCCCGGGAATCTGGAGCCATCACCATCCCATGACGCACCGGAGTCCGGTGTTTGTCCACAGGCCCGGCAAATTGTGTGACCGGAGCGCTTCGATCACCCGGCGGGGAACGACCACCGTGTTTCCCGGCAGCACCGCAGGTCAGGCATGGCGGAAGGGTACGCGAACACAGGGTGAATCGGGCGTCAACCGGCTCTTGCTCCGATCGGGGGGCGCTCCGTGCGGAACTACCCTCTTCTGAATTGAGCCGGGCTCAACTATGTTCGTACCCGGTCGGGGTGTCTGATCCGCACACCGGCTGACACGGCGGGGAAGTCTCCGGGGGGAGACGTCATGACCGGGGGAAATTATGCACATTCAGGATTTGCATGAGCCGAGTACTGTCACTTCTTCTTCGGAGGGCCACGGGCGGCTGAGCGCGGTGGGAGCGGTCGCGACGCTCGCCGGGGGCGGACCGGTGGGGACCACGGCCCGCTCGGCGCCGCTGCGCGTCGACGCGCAGCGCAATCTGGAACACGTCCTGCGCGCCGCACGTGAGGTGTTCGGCGAGCTGGGTTACGGCGCGCCGATGGAGGACGTGGCACGCCGCGCACGGGTCGGAGTCGGAACGGTCTACCGGCGTTTCCCGAGCAAGGACGTGCTGGTGCGTCGGATAGCCGAGGAGGAGACCTCTCGGCTCACCGACCAGGCGCGATCGGCTCTGGGGCAGGAGGACGAGCCGTGGTCGGCGCTGTCCCGTTTCCTGCGGACGTCGGCGGCCTCGGGTGCGGGCCGGCTGTTGCCGCCCCAGGTGCTGCGGGTCGGTGATCCGGAGGATCCGGCCGCCGCGCCGGGACCGGCCGACGCCGAGACGCGGGTCCCGCATCAGCGGCAGGGGGTGGGACAGTCCGATCTCCGGGAGGTCGCACCGCGCTCCACCGCCGAGGAGGGACTCGACGACGACTCCGGCGCGGCCGAGTTGCTCGAGGTCGTGGGCCGACTGGTCGACCGGGCGCGCGAGTCGGGTGAGCTGCGGGGCGATGTGACGGTGGCGGACGTGCTGCTGGTCATCGCCACGGCGGCACCGGCACTGCCGGATCCCGCGCATCAGGCCGCCGCTTCCGCGCGGCTGCTGGACATCCTGCTGGAGGGCCTGCGCTCTCGGCCCGCGTAGGTGAGTGATCCGTTTCCGGCCGGGTCCGGGCGGTGTCCGTCCTTCACGGGGCGGGCGTGCCGGGCGGGCCCGCCGGGCGGACACCCGTACGACTGAGCGGTGTTGGGACTCACTCGATGGGGTGCGGCCGCGCGCCCCGTACCCGGGAAGACACCTCGGACGGGTGGTTGCCCGGGCAGAGGGTCCGCCGCGGTAGGGCTCTGTGGCACTCTGGCCCCGGTGTCAGGGGTCCGAAGGTGCATACGGGGGCTTCCGCGATGAGCGGTGACGCGCAGCAGGAAGAACCGGCCGACGGTATCGCGGGCGGAGGCACAAGGACCGGTGAGCCGTTCGCCGGCCAGGTGCCGGGCCAGGTCGGCTCCGCACCGACGGGCGGCGGCCGTGGCGAGGGCGGCACCGTGCTGCCCGGCCCCTGGACGTCGCCCGCGGGCGACGCGGAATCCGATGCGAGGGCCGGTGCCACGCATGTCGTTCCTCTCCAGCGGGAAGGGCGCGCGGGTTCCGCCTCCGCCGGTCTCGGGCCGTCCGACGCGCAGTTGATCCAGGGCATGCGGGCCGGCGACGACGGGGCGTACGAGGAGCTGTTCCGGCGTCACTCGGGGGCGGTGCGCCGCTACGCCCGCACCTGCTGCCGCGACGCGCACACCGCCGATGACCTGACGGCCGAGGTGTTCGCCCGGACGCTGCAGGCGGTACGGGGCGGGAAAGGGCCGGAAGAAGCCGTCCGGCCCTACCTGATGACCGCTGTCCGGCACGTCGCCGCCGCCTGGACGAAGAGCGCGAAGCGGGAGCACCTCGTCGACGACTTCGCGGTGTTCGCCGCGCAGGCCACGCGTTCCTCGGAGCTCACGGAGGCCGACACCGTCGGTGTCGGCGCCGATGTGCTGGCCATGCACGAGGCGGACCGGTCCATGGCGATGGAGGCGTTCCGGAGTCTGCCGGAGCGCTGGCAGGCCGTGCTGTGGCACACCACCGTGGAGGAGGAGTCACCGAGCGAGGTGGCCCCGCTGTTCGGTCTGACGGCCAACGCCACGGCGGTGCTGGCCGTCCGGGCCAGGGAAGGGCTCAAGCAGGCCTATCTGCAGGCACATGTGAGCCAGGCGCTGACGGCCGGCGGAGACTGCGCCCGGTACGCCGACCGGCTGGGCGCCCACGCCCGCGGCGGCCTGCGGAGCCGGGCCGAGCGCGGGCTGCGCAAGCATCTGGACGAGTGCGCGAAATGCCGAATCGCCGCCGGTGAGCTGAGGCGTGTGAATGCCGGGATCCCGGCGCTGCTTCCGGTCGCCGTCATCGGCTGGTTCGCCGCGGGCTACGCGGTCAAGGCGGCCGGCGTCATGGCGGTCGGCGCGGCGGGTGCCGGGGCTGCCGCGGCGGCGGGCGGCGCCTCCTCCGGGGGCACGGCCGGTGGAGCCGCTGCGGCGGAGGGGCTGGGCGCGCCGGTGAAGGCGGGCATCGCGGCCGTGGTGGCCGCGGCGGTCGCGGCCGGGCTGGTGTGGGTACTGGCCGGCGACGACCGGCCCGCCCCCGAGCCCGAGCCGGTGGCCAAGCCGCCGGCGGCGGCTCCCGCCGTACCGACGCCCACGCCGGAGCCCCGGGCCCCGGCGCCGCCCCCCACTCCCGAGCCGAGGCCCGAGCCGGCGCCGACTCCGACGCCGACTCCCACGCCCACGCCGACGCAGCCCGCGCCGGAGCCCACTCCCCGGCCGCCCACACGGCCGGGGCCGCCCGCGCCGGCACCGAAGGAGCCCGGCCCGGAGCCCTCTGCGTCGAGCAGTCCTCCGCCGCCTCCGCCGCCCGAGGTCTACCTGGTCAGCGAGCTGGCGTACTCCGTGGCGGGGGATCACACCGGGCCGGAGATACTGCTCGGCGAGACCAGGGGTGTGGTCTGGCAGCGCACCGGGCTGTCGATCGGATCCACGACGTACTCCCACGGCGTGACCGTCCACGCCCGCTCGTCGGTCGCGATCCAGCTCAACCGGCGGTGCACCCGTTACGAGGCGACGGTCGGCGTGGACGACCTGACGAGCATGCTCGGTCCGGTGCGCTTCTCCGTGGTCGGCGGTGACGGGGCGCGGCTGTGGGAGTCGCCCGTGATGCGGGGCGGGGACCCCGCGGTGGCGACGGGCGTCGGCATCGAAGGACAGGGCGCGATCCGGCTCGTGGTGGAACCCGCGGGGCGGCTCGGCGGGCTGACGCTGGCCGACTGGGCGGACTCGAGGATCAGCTGCCGCTGAGCTCCGCCGTGAGGCGGGCCGGGACGTACATGACCTCGTCCAGGGTGAGGATGCGTACCGCGGCGCACTCCGGAGGCGGGACGGCGGGCCGTCAGGGCTGCAGTGTCCGGCGGGCCGGGACCACTCCGACCGCGACCGCGCGCTGGCGCGGGGCCGCCGTGCCCGTCCAGCAGGTGCCCCGGCGGGTGACCAGGCGGCGGAGCCAGAGTTCCGTGGAGGCGAGCGCGGCCAGGCCGTCCAGGGGCAGCGGTTCGCCCTCGGACGCCGCGCGCAGCGCCTTCCGAACGACGCGGGCCTCGATCAGCCCGGCGTCGGCGAGCAGCGGGGCGTCGAACAGCGCGATCAGCTCAGGGAGAGCCGTGCGCAGGCCGAGGCGGCCGGCCGCGTTCGAGGTGGCCTGGGACGGAGTGCCCCAGCCGGGGGGCAGGTCGTGGATGCCCGCTCCCGCGAGTACCCGGCGCAGGATCGCGGCCCGGGCGCCCGGCTGGACGCGCAGCGACTCGGGGAGGGCACGGGCGGCCCGCACGACCTGGTTGTCGAGGAACGGGGCGTGCAGCCGCTGGCTGCGGACCTCCGCGGCCTGTTCCAGGATCCGCTGGCCGGCCGCGTGCCGGGCGAGCGCCGCACGGGCGCGGGCCTCCCCCGGGCGCTGGACCGACGTCGGCCGGATCGCCGCCTCCTGGAGCCGGACCGCGACTTCCGCGAGTGCCTCGCCGGTGAGCCAGCGTGCGGCCGGGCCCGGCCGGGACCAGGTGAGGGCTGCGAGCGAGGCCTCGGCCGGGGTGTCGAGGTCGGGAGCGTAGCGGTTGGCGCCGGGCAGCAGGGCGGCTGCCGACTCGAGTCCGGTGCGGTACGAGGTGCGGGCCAGCCGGCGGGCGGCACGGTAGACGGCCACCGGGACGAACAGGGAGTGCGCGGAGGGTCCTTCGGCCCTGGCGAGCGCGGCGACGGGCCGCAGGAGGTGGCGTCTGCGCCGGTCCATGAGGAGGTCGGCCAGCCGTGCCGGGTGCGCGTCGAGGACCTGCCGGGCGCCGTGCCCGACGAAGTGGTCGGCGCTTCCCGCGGTCAGCCGGCGGCGGTGGCGTTCGGCGACGACGAGGGACGGGGCGGGCTCGTCGGTGAGCGGGCCGTTCTCCAGCGACGCGTAGGGCAGGGCCTCCTCGCCCGCCGCGACGACCACGTGGTGCAGGCGGGGGTTGGCCGCGATGACGCGGGCGCGCTCCAGTTCGTCCTCGCGGCCTGGCGTGGAGAGGTCGTTGAAGGTGACGGCGAGCAGCCGCTCGCCCGCTCCCGTGCCGTGCCCGAGGACGGTGCCGGGCAGTCCGGGCAGCCCGGCGGCCAGCAGGGCGAGGGTGGCGGAGGCGCTGCCTCCGGAGAGGTCGGAGCCGATGCCGGGCACGGGCGCCCCGCGGGCCGCTCGGCGCTCGGCGGGCCCCATGCCGGGCACGGGCCCGGGATCCGGCGGCAGGGTCTCCGGAGCGTGGCGCGGGGCCGTGAGCCGGGCGCGCACGGCTTCGACCAGCGCGTCCCGTACGCCATCGACGGCGCTCACGGGGTCGGTCTGGGGGGCCGCGACGGCGAGCGAGGCCACCGCCTCGTACCCGGTGATCTCGCGCGATCCCTCCCGGAGGATCAGCGCGTGCCCCGGGGGAATCCGCCTCACGCCCGCGTACGGCGTGCCGTCGCCCAGCGCCTCCGGGGTCTCGGGGCAGGCGAGCAGCGCGGCCAGGTGGCCGATGTCCAGCTGGGCCTCGATGAGATCGGCGAGCGGGAGGGCGGCGGTGGCGTACGCGGTGCCGTTGGCCCAGGGGGTGTGGAAGACGGGGCGCGCCCCGGCGAGGTCCCCGGCGACGGTGATGCGGCGGCCGATCTGCACGACGGCCGTGTAACTGCCCGGCCAGGCGGTGAGATGGCGCAGCGCACCGCCGCGGGCGGCCAGCAGCCCGACCCGGAGCTGTTCGTCGGTGGCCCCGCAGCAGCCGAGCACCGCGAGGCGGGTGGTGGGCGCGCCCTCGGGGGTGGCGACCGTGATGACGCGGATCTCGTCGGGGCGCCAGTCGCCCACGGCCCAGAGCGGATCCGGGTCGCCCCACAGAAGCTGGGAACCCACGGGGTGGACGGTGCGCCCCTCGTCGTCGTGGCCGACCGCGCCGACGGTGCCGAAGCTCGCGGCGATACTGCTCCACCCCACCAACCAACGCATCGCCGCCTCCACAGGCTGTGGACGAACCGGCGTGCCAGGACATGGGAACGCCGCTGCGGACATGCTGCCACGACAAAGGCACCCGGGAGGGGGTACGGGCGGCGCACACAGGATGCGCATGCGCCCCTGGCAAGGGCCCGGTGTCGTCTCCCTGGATTCCACCGCAACAAAACGGCCGCTTCGGGGAGTTGCCCGGCCCGGCCCGAAGTGCGGACCCCGCCTCGGCCACGCCGAGGGACAGGCATAAACCGGCCATAGCCGGACTGCCCTTGGAGGCGTCTCCCCACCGACAGGATCCAGCCATTCTCAGATGACGATCCACTCGCGCGTTTCACCAGGAAGCACCCCGGAAGCGCTCGGGACGAAGCCCCGAACGGGCCGCCGGGAGCCCCGGAACGGAGCCGGGGATATCTCGCCCCCCACCCCGGGCAACGCGTCGGCCGACGCATCCCCCCGGTGCGCCGGCCCACACGCTTCGCCCCCTGGAGCCTTGCCCTTCCACGCACAGTCCGGGAGGTGTTCGTCACCTCCCGGACCGGTTCGCCGCCCGCGGGGATTGGGGCGGCGGTCTCCCCCAGCCCGCTGAGTCCAGTGCAGCGGGCCGACCCACGCAGAAATCATGGAAGCGCTTCCGTGCAGGTCGGGCCAGAGCGCACGGCCGGGCGCACGGCCACACACCGGGAGCACGACGCTTCTGCTCCGCACGGCCCGGTGACCGACGTGTGACTCCACGCGCGGCGCCGCCCCCGTATCCCTGGACGCACCCGGTGCGCGGCCGGTGAACGGGGCGGCGCACCGGCGGCCGGGGCCGCGGACTCCGGCGGTGCGGACAACATTCCCGCCATCCGGACGACTGGCCCTTAACGGTAGGGATGCGGCGAACTACGCTTGGTTCACCGATGTTCTCAGCAGGGCGGCATATTCCACGGGGCTCAGCCAAATGCGTGTGCGGCCGGAGTGCCCGGGACCGTACCTGGGGAGAACACGGTACGAATGCCGCGCGCCTCAGGTGTCGCGGCGGCCGTCTGTGTGTCGAGGGGTGGCGCATGTCCAGGGAGCAACGCGGGCCGAACGAGAAGCTCGGCACGGTTCTCGCCCTCGCGGGAATCAGCAACGCCGGGCTCGCCCGGCGGGTCAACGACCTCGGATCGCAGCGCGGTCTGACACTTCGGTACGACAAGACCTCGGTGGCCCGCTGGGTAGCCAAGGGCATGGTGCCGCAGGGGGCGGCGCCCCATCTCATCGCGGCGGCGATAGGGGCCAAACTCGGCCGTCCGGTGCCGCTGCACGAGATCGGGCTCGCCGACGCCGACCCGGCGCCGGAAGTCGGTCTGGCGTTCCCGCGCGACGTGGGCGAGGCGGTTCGCTCGGCGACGGATCTGTACCGGCTGGATCTGGCGGGCCGCCGCGGCGGCGGCGGAATCTGGCAGTCCCTCGCCGGTTCCTTCGCCGTGAGCGCGTACGCGACCCCCGCGTCCCGATGGCTCATAACCCCCGCCGATCCGTCGGTCGCCCGGGACTCGACGGCCGCCCAGGCAGCGGTCCTCGGCACCCGGAGCGCCTCCGGCGACCGGGGCGCACCGGGGGCGCAGACCGGGGTGCCCGTCCAGCCGGGTCCGGACACGGTGTCCGACGCCTCGCCCCTCCGGGTCGGCCACAGCGATGTGGCCAAGCTCCGCGAGGCCGCCCAGGACGCGCGCCGCTGGGACTCCAAGTACGGCGGGGGCGACTGGCGCTCCTCCATGGTCCCGGAGTGCTTACGCGTCGACGCCGCACCCCTGCTCCTGGGTTCGTACAGCGACGAGGTGGGCCGGGCACTCTTCGGCGCCTCGGCCGAGCTCACCCGGCTCGCCGGGTGGATGGCGTTCGACACCGGCCAGCAGGAGGCCGCGCAGCGCTACTACATCCAGGCGCTGCGCCTGGCCCGGGCCGCCGCCGACGTACCGCTCGGCGGATATGTACTGGCATCGATGTCGCTCCAGGCGACCTACCGGGGCTTCGCCGACGAGGGCGTGGACCTCGCACAGGCGGCGGTCGAGCGCAATCGCGGTCTCGCCACCGCACGGACCATGAGCTTCTTCCGGCTCGTGGAGGCGCGCGCCCACGCGAAGGCCGGCGACGCACCGGCCGCGGGGGCCGCGCTCAGGGCCGCCGAGAGCTGGCTGGAGCGCGCCCGGGCCGGCGACATGGACCCGTCCTGGCTCGGCTTCTACTCGTACGACAGGTTCGCCGCCGACGCGGCCGAGTGCTACCGCGACCTGAAGGCGCCCCGGCAGGTGCGGCGCTTCACGGAGCAGGCCCTGTCCAGGCCCACCGAGGAGTTCGTCCGTTCGCACGGGCTGCGGCTCGTCGTGTCTGCGGTCGCCGAGCTGGAGTCGGGCAATCTGGACGCGGCCTGCGCGGCGGGCACGCGCGCGGTGGAGGTGGCGGGGCGCATCTCCTCGGCCCGCACCACGGAGTACGTCCGCGATCTGCTGCACCGCCTCGAACCGTACGGGGACGAGCCGCGCGTCGCCGAACTACGGGAGCGAGCCCGTCCGCTCCTGGTGACCCCGGTGTAGCGGAACGCCGGAACACCCCGTTATGCCCGTCCCGGAACGCGGATCGGACGCCACGCCCCTGTCGTCCCGGGTTTGGGCCCGTTGTCAGTGGGTCAGTGCACTATCGGGGTGGGAGGTGGCGTGATGATGACGCACGCGGCGTACGACTGCGATGTGCTGGTGATCGGCGGCGGGATCGTCGGTCTGTCCACGGCGTACGCGCTCGCGCGCACCGCTCCCGGCACCCGGGTCACGGTGCTGGAGAAGGAGTGGGGCCCGGCCAGGCACCAGACCGGCCGCAACAGCGGGGTGATCCACAGTGGGATCTACTACCCCCCGGGTTCCCTGAAGGCGCGCTATGCGGTCCGGGGCGCCGCCGAGCTGGTCGACTTCTGCGCCGAGCGCGGCATCGCGCACGCGGTGACGGGCAAGCTGATCGTGGCGACCGCGAGCAGCGAGCTGCCGAGGCTGCACGGACTGGTCCAGCGCGGCCGGGAGCACGGCCTGCCGGTCCGGGAGCTCGGCCCCGCCCAGATCGCGGAGTACGAGCCGGAGGTGCGCGGGCTCGCGGCGATCAGGGTCGGGACGACCGGGGTGTGCGACTTCTCCGCGGTGGCCGCCCGGTTCGCCGCCGAGGCCGGCGCCGCCGGTGGACAGGTCCGGTACGGCGCGGAGGTCGTCGCCGTCGACCGGCGCCCCTGGGGTGTCGCGGTGCGGACGGGCGACGGCCAGGTGGTCCGGGCCCGGGTGCTGGTCAACTGCGCGGGGCTGCACAGCGACCGGATGGCACGGCTCGCGGGGGACGACCCGGGGGTGCGGATCGTGCCGTTCCGCGGGGAGTACTACGAGCTGGTCAGGCCGGAGCTCGTGCGCGGGCTGGTCTATCCGGTGCCGGACCCGGCGTTCCCCTTCCTCGGGGTGCATCTGACCCGCGGCGTCGACGGCACGGTCCACGTCGGGCCGAACGCGGTGCCGGCCCTGGCCCGTGAGGGGTACGGCTGGCCGGTCGTGCGCCCGGGCGAGCTGGCCGCCACCCTGAGCTGGCCGGGTTCCTGGCGGATCGCCCGGCGGCACTGGCGTCACGGGGCCGGCGAGGTGCACAGATCCCTGTCGAAGCGGGCGTTCACCCGGGCCGTCCAGCGGCTGCTGCCCGAGGTGACGGAGGACGATCTGCGGCCGTCCCCGGCCGGGGTCAGGGCCCAGGCGGTGCTGCGCGACGGCACGCTGGTGGACGACTTCCTGATCCGGGAGGCGCCGCACACCGTCCACGTGCTGAACGCTCCGTCCCCCGCGGCCACCGCTTCGCTGCCCATCGGGAGGGAGGTGGCGCGACGGGCTCTGCTGCGGGCTCGCGCGACGGGGTGGAAGCCGCCCGCCGTAGAATCGGGGCATTGTGTCTGAGCCTGTGAACCCCACCCCAGAGACGCCCGGCGCCACCGCGGACGCGGACGCCGAGGCACTGCGCGCCGCCTCCTTCGAGCGGCAGCGCAGGCTGCGCCAGGAGCCGCGCTTCCCCGGCGGGCCCGCCGCTGACCCGGCGGGCTCGCACCACGAGCGCCGGATCCGCAGCTTCCAGCCACGCCGCAGCCGCGTGACCGCCGGGCAGGAGGACGCTCTCCAGCGGCTGTGGCCGAAGTGGGGCCTGGACATCGACGGCCTCCGTGTCCTCGACCTGCCGGCGCTGTTCGACGGCCTCCCGGTGGTCCTGGAGATCGGCTTCGGCATGGGCGAGGCCACCGCCCAGATGGCGGCCGACGACCCGGACACCGGGATCCTGGCCGTCGACGTGCACACCCCGGGGCAGGGCAATCTCCTCGGCCTCGCGGACCGGGCGGGCGTGACCAACGTCCGGGTCGCGAACGGTGACGCGATCATCCTGCTCCGCGAGATGCTGGAGCCGGCGTCACTGGACGGCCTCCGGGTGTACTTCCCCGACCCCTGGCCCAAGAAGCGGCACCACAAGCGAAGGCTGATCCAGCCGGAATTCCTCGATCTGGTGGCGCGGCGGCTGAAGCCCGGCGCGCTCGTGCACTGCGCGACGGACTGGGAGCCGTACGCGGAGCAGATGCTGGAGGTGCTCACGGCGCACCCCCTGTTCGAGAACACCCGGGCCGACGGCGGTTACGCGCCCCGTCCCGCGTTCCGGCCGCTGACCCGCTTCGAGGGACAGGGCCTGGACAAGGGCCATGTCGTCCACGACGTGCTGTTCACCCGGACCGCGGACCGGCGGCTCGAGCGGTAGGAGCGGCGGCTGCCGACCGTCGCCGATCAGCCACCGCCCGGCGCCCGGTACCGCGCACCGTGGTCAGGTGTCGGACCCCCTGGTTAGGGTCATGGGGTGTCCGAGGGGTCCGTGCAGCACCAGCAGCCGGCCGTCCCGGTTCTCGAGGAGCAGCGTCTCGACGAGTGCCTGGGCGCCGCTCCCGCGCGTGGCCGGTGGCGTTACCGGCCCCGTCGTGTCGGCATGGTCCGTCGCAGCAAGGCGTTCCGCGCCGGTGTGGTGATCGCCGTGCTCGTCCTGTGTGGCCTGGTGATCCTGTCCCTGGTGCGCGACCAGACGGGAACGGAGGGCTTTCTCGTCGGCCTGGGCCTGGCGGTGCTGCCCGTGCCGATGCTGATGGCGGCCTTCCGCTGGCTCGACCGGGTCGAGCCGGGCCCCTGGCGGAATCTGCTGTTCGCCTTCGCCTGGGGTGCGTGTGCCGCGGCTCTGGTGGCGATCATCGCCAACTCCTTCGCGACCCGCTGGATAGCCACGGCCACCGCCGATCCTGCGCGTGCCGACACCCTGGGGGCCACGGTCATCGCGCCGGTCGTGGAGGAGACCGCCAAGGGCGCCGCCGTCCTGCTGGTCTTCCTGTTCCGCAGACGGGAGTTCGGTGGTGTCGTCGACGGCATCGTGATCGCCGGGTTCACCGCGACGGGCTTCGCCTTCACCGAGAACATCCTCTACCTGGGCAACGCCTTCGGTGAGGACCAGCAGTTGGGGACCGCCGGCTTCGCCTCGGTGACGGCCGGGACGTTCTTCGTACGGGTGGTGATGTCCCCGTTCGCACACCCGCTGTTCACGGTACTCACCGGCATCGGCTTCGGCATCGCCGCGCTCGGCGGACGGCACCGCGTGCGGCGGATCGTGCTGCCCCTGCTCGGGCTCGTCCTCGCCATGGGGATGCACGCCCTGTGGAACGGTTCCTCGGCCTTCGGACCGTACGGCTTCCACGCGGTGTACGGGGCGTTCATGGTGCCCGCCTTCGCCCTGGTGACCTGGCTGGCCATCTGGTCGCGCCAGCGGGGGCTGCGTACGCTCTCCGACGAGCTTCCCCTGTACGCGTCGGCCGGCTGGCTGACACCCACCGAGCCGCTCGCGCTGGCCTCCATGCGGGCGCGGGGCGTGGCCCGCGACATGGCCAGGCACTGGCACGGCCACCCGGACCGGGCCCGGGGCAGGGCCGCGGCCCGCGCGGTCGCGGAGTACGAGGTGTTCGCCACGTCACTGGCCGTACTGCGCCGCGGGGCACGCCGCGACGGGCCGGGCCCGGACTTCGCGGTACGGGAGCGGGAGCTTCTGCACCACCTCTGGCGGCGCCGGGACATCGCCGGCCCGGCCCTGACGTACGCGGCCCATGCGACGGGCCGCGTCCGTGCCCACCGCTCGCCGGCGGCCCCGTTCCCCCGCCAGGTCCCCTGCTACGGCGCACCACATCCGCAGCAGCAAGCTCCGCACCGGCACTACGGCGGCTACAACCCGTACCTCCAGCCGGGTGCGCGGCAACCGGGCACCGGCAACGGGCCACTGCCGCCCGGGTAGCCGAGGGCCCGCGTCGAGGACGGGCCCGAAGAGAGGCTGTCGACGCCCCGTACCTCCGCGCAGCCGCTGCGGTCGGGCCGACGCTTCGGTGAGCTCCGCCGGCCGCCGCTCGCCCGGCCGGGGCGACTGTTCCGTCGAGCCGCCCCGCGCGCGGACAGACCGGCAGCCCTGACGTCGGGGGGTGTGCGTCAGGGCTGCCGGGGTTCAGGTACGCCGTTCGGGCGCGGGGCTCAGATCGTCAGGCCCTTGCTGCGCAGCCAGTTCATGGGGTCGATGGCCGAGCCGTCCGCGGTGTGGACCTCCAGGTGGAGGTGGGGACCGGTCGAATTCCCGGTGGAGCCCACACGGCCGATGGTGTCGCCCGTGTTGACCTTCTGACCGGCGGTCACGTTCATCGAGGACTGGTGGGAGTACGAGACCTCCGTGCCGTCGTCGAGCTCCAGGACCGTGTGGTAACCGTACGAGCCGGACCAGCCGGCCGACTTCACCGTGCCACTGTGCACGGCCTTGATCGGGGTACCGGTCGGAGCCGCGAAGTCCAGCCCGGTGTGGTAACCGGAGGACCACATCGAACCGGCCTGGCCGTAGGTCGTGGTGATCGTGTACGAGGACGTCGGGAGGGCGTAGCTGGCGGCGAGCTTGGCGAGACGCTCGGCCTCGGCCTTCGCCGCCGCCCTCTCCTCGGCCGCCTTCTTCTCGGCTGCGGCCTCTGCCTCGGCCTTGCTCTGCTGCTTGGCGGCCAGGGCCGCGGCCTGCTCGGCGGCGGCCTTCTCCTCCGCGGCCTTGGCCTCGGCATCGGCTCCGGCCTGCTGCTGCTCGGCCTGCTGGAGGATGCGGGCGCGCAGCGCCTCACCGGCGTCGGTGGCGCCCTGCTCGGCCTCGGCGGCCGTGATGCCGGCGGTGGTGAGCGGCGAGGAGTCGGCGGCCGTCCCGGTGTCCGCGTCGGAGTCGTCGGACATGAAAGCACTCACACCGGGAAGGGACTTGGTGTCAGGCAGATTGTCCGCGATGGAATCGGGAAGAGAGATGGAGACCGGCGGCTTGCTCTGTGCCGTGGCCATGCCACCCGCACCGACGGCCGCGATGACGCCGACGCCGAGGACGGTGGAGCTACGGGCGAGACCGCGCTGCTTGGCTACGCGGTGCCTGCCGCGAACGGGACGTATGGACTCCTCGGTGGGATTCCATTCCTCCCAGGTCCTCTCCTCGCCACCGACGATGTCGGTCCTGAAGGATGCCGGGGCCTCGGGGACAGGCTGATTGGACGCCACGTGGGCGCACTCCTTTCCTTCCTTCTCGCCTACCGGGTTAGCTGACGGGTTCGGAGCAGGAAGGTCTCCTACGGGCCCCTTCGTCTCTCACGAGACACAGGTGCCCGATTCACCCCATGTAGGTGGTTCCCCGGTTCCCTTGCGGAATTCGGCGCTCGCGCACGGTGCCGCCTCTTGCGACGACTGGGACAACCGCGCTGCGTTATCGAACGTTAATAGACACCGGGGCCCGATTCCAAGCCGTTCCGACTGATCGTTCGTCACTCCGGCCTGGACTTCAGGGCAGGAAACGGTCGCAAACGGGCCAGTTGCGTATTCCCGGTCCGGTCACAAATTTCTGACGGTATGTCAAATGTTATGCGGAGTGGCACGCAGCGACTACGGACAGTCGCGACGGTCATCCACTGCCACGCCCCACGATCCTCACCGTCGTCCGCCGCTCCGGCTGCCCCCGCGCGGGCCGGCCCACGGCGAGCAGCGCCATGTCGTCGGTCGAGTGGCCCCCGGTGTGCAGCCGTACGTCGTCGGTGAGTGCGGAGAGCAGCTCCTCGGGCCCCGGGAAGATCCGGCCGCGCAGCCGGGCAGCCGGGTCGTAGAAGACCCCGTCCGCGCCCCTCGCCTCGGAGAGGCCGTCGGTGAAGACCAGGAGCGTCGCCCCGGCCGGCAGCTCCCACTCGTCCGAGCGGTCCGGCCACACCCCCAGGTCCATCCCGATCGGCAGCGCGGGCACGGTCGGCGCCAGCACCTCGAGCGCCCCGTCCGCGTGCAGCAGGATCGGCTCGGGGTGACCGCGGTTCACGATCCGCACCGTGCCCGATCCCGCCGGAATCTCGGCGAGCACGGCGGTGACGAACCCCTCCATGGAATCGAGCCCGCCGCGCCGGCTCGATTCCCGCGCCAGCGCCCGCTCCAGCCGCTGCGCCACCCCCTCCAGCGACAGCTCCTGCTCGGCCGCCTCCCGGAAGGCCCCGATCACCACCGCCACCGCCTCCACGGCGTCCAGCCCCTTGCCCCGGACGTCCCCGACGACCAACCGCACCCCGTGCGGGGTGTCCGCGACGGCGAACAGGTCACCGCCGACGAACTCGTCCGCCTGCGCCGCCTCGTACCGCGCCGCGACCAGCAGACCGCCGATCCGGTCGTCCGGCGTCGGGAGCACCGCGCGCATCGCGGTCTCCGCGATGACCCTGGCCGAGGCCAACTGCTCGTTGCTGCGCCGTACGACACCGTTGATGACCAGGGCGAGCGCGGAGACCGTGATCACGGTGAGCAGATCGGTGACCGGCACGACCTCGGTGATCAGACCGTCCGAGAGCCGGATCACGAGGACGGCGAGGACGGCGGCCACACCGGTACGGACGGTGCTGGCCAGCGAGAAGAACGGGGCGGCGATCAGCGGGGCCGCCGCGAAGAGCGGAACGGCGGTGACGGCGGGCGGAGTCACGAGGTCGAAGACGATCCCGCCCCCGATCATCAGGGCGGGCAGCGCACGCACGAACCGCCGGGCGCCGATGCCCCCGTCGGCTCCGCCTCGTCGGCTGTCCCGCTTCCCCACCTGTGCACTCCTGCCCGGTCCGCCCACGGCTGCGGACGGTACCGCGCTCCATCCGGGCCGGCCGGAGCCGCGCCGTGCGGCGACCGGTCATCGGCCGAAGGGAGGAGCGCGCCGGAGCCCCGTCGTCCGGAGGTCAGTCGGATAGCCGGCGCTGCGCGTAGATCGTCAGTGCATCCCGTACGAAGACGGCGGTGCCGTCTCCGTACCGATCGTAGTTCTTCCCGAAGCGCGGATCGGCGACATATATCTCGGCGAGGCCGGTCACGTACGACCGGGTGACCGTCGTGGTGCCCGAAAGCCACGCGCAGTGGCGCCGTGCGATGTCCTGCGCCTCCTGGCCGCCCGCTTCCCGGCCTGCTTCCCGGGCCGCCCCGTAGTCCCGCGCGATCGCGTCGTGCACGCCCTGGAAGTCGGCACGCTCCCCGTGGCTCAGCGCGCGCCACCACCGGTCGCCCTCCTCGTACGCGGCCCGGCCCCAGCGCTCGGTGACCTCCTGCTCGTACACCGTGTGGTCGAAGCCGTCGAACACTTCTCCCGCCATGAGCTCTTCTCCCTTCTCGGTCCTGTGGAGAGTGGTCCGCACCGAGGCGATCTGCCGCCCGACGCGCTCCCGCTCCTGCTCCAGCAGGCGCAGATGGGTCCGCAGCGCCGCAGAGGTGTCCCGCTGCCCCTCCAGTACGTCCTTGATGGCGGGCAGCGGGAGCCCCAGCTCCCGCAGCAGCAGGATGCGCTGCAGCCGGACGAGGGCGCCCTGGTCGTAGTAGCGGTAGCCGTTGGCACCCGTACGGCTCGGCACGAGGAGACCGAGATCTCCGTAGTGCCGGAGCGTTCGGCTCGTGGTGCCGGCTTCCCTGGCGATTTCCTGGATGGACCACTCCATGCCGGAAACGCTAGATGTTTACGTAGCGTCAAGGTCAAGCGGGAAAGTGGCACGGGCACGACCGCGCACGCACATGACAGAGGCCCGGATCCTTGGAAGGATCCGGGCCTCTGTCTTCAGTAGCGGGGACAGGATTTGAACCTGCGACCTCTGGGTTATGAGCCCAGCGAGCTACCGAGCTGCTCCACCCCGCGTCGTTGTGATGGCAACTCTACGGCATCACGGACGGTGCCTCGACCAATTACCGCCGACGGCACTCCCGCGCCCGGCGCGGACCCGCATCCACCGCCCGGATCGGATGCGTCAACACCGTGTGCGCACAGGGCAGTTGCCGTGCGCGGTGCAGCACCCAGGGATGTTTGCGCATCCCCTGGCCTGCGGTCGGGATACCGGACAGCGCCCCGGTCGGAAGGCCTGATCCCCGGCTCACCCCGGGCCGGCCCCCATCGCGGGCGTCCCCCGGCCCCGCCCCGGGGCACCTGCCGTCCCGCACCCGCCCGCCGCGATTGCGAGGCGCCCGGAGCAGCGGGACGCTTGAAGCACCCAGCCCTTCGGTGTTCGGTCCCGTCTGCGGCACCCATCGGTGCCGGCCGTAGACGCAAGCAACCGCCTCACTCGATGCCGTGGGCAGAGGAGGCCGGGCGCGCTTTCGGCAAGGAGACGCCATGGACAGCACCACACTCGAAACGATGCGGACCGATCTGCGCGGCCCCGTCATCGGCCCCGAGGACCGGGAGTACGCAGAGGCCCGCACGATCTACAACGCCATGATCGACAAGAAGCCGGCCGCCGTCGTCCGCTGCCACGACACGGCGGACGTCATGGCGGCCGTGGACTTCGTCCGCGACCACGGCCTGGAGGTCGCCGTCCTGGGCGGCGGACACAGCGGTCCCGGCCTCTGCCTCTCCGAGGACGCCGTGACGATCGACCTCTCACCCATGCGCGGCGTACGCGTCGACCCGGCCACCCAGACCGCCCAGGTCGACGGAGGTGCGAAGCTGGGCGACCTCGACCACGCCTCCCACCCCTTCGGCCTCGCCACCCCGGCGGGCATCATGTCCACCACGGGCGTCGGCGGTCTCACGCTCGGCGGCGGACACGGCTACCTCACCCGCAAGTACGGCCTCACCGTGGACAATCTGGTGTCCGCCGACGTGGTCCTGGCCGACGGCGGTTTCACCACGACGAACGCGAGCGAGAACCCGGACCTGTTCTGGGCACTGCGCGGCGGCGGCGGCAACTTCGGCATCGTCACCTCGTTCGACTTCGAGCTGCACCCCGTGGACACCGTCGGCGTCGGCATCACCGTGTGGCCACTGGATCTCTTCCAGGACGTGCTGCGCTGGTACAGCGACTTCCTGCCGCAGGCACCGGACGACCTGTACGGTTTCTTCGCCTCGATGACCGTCCCGCCCGCCCCGCCGTTCCCCGAGGAGCTCCACGGCCGGAAGGTGTGCGGCGTCGTCTGGTCCTCGACGGCCGACCCGGACGCCCTGGGCGGGAGCCTCGCCGCCGTGGGCGAACCGGGCCCGCCCGCCTTCCACTTCACGGCGCCGATGCCCTACCCGGCCCTGCAGGCCATGTTCGACGAGCTGATCCCCACCGGCCTCCAGTGGTACTGGCGCGGCGCGTTCTTCGACCGGATCACCGACGACGCGGTCGACGTGCACGCCTCGTTCGCGGAGAAGCTCCCCACCGGCCTGTCGACCATGCACCTCTACCCCGTCGACGGGGCCGCGGGCCGTGTCGGGCCGGACGACACCGCCTGGGCCTACCGCGACGCGGTCTGGTCCGGCGTCATCGCGGGCATCGACCCCGACCCGGCGAACGCGCAGGCGCTCCGGCAGTGGGCCGTGGACTACTGGGACGCGCTGCAGCCGCACTCGATGGGCGGCGGGTACGTGAACTTCATCGGTACCGGGGAGTCCCAGGACCGGGTCAGGGCCACCTACCGGGGCCATTACGACCGGCTCGCGGAGATCAAGCGGACCTACGACCCGCACAACCTCTTCCACGCAAACCAGAACATCGAGCCCGCCCCACCGCACTGACCGTCGCGCCGGGCGCCGCAATATCGGGGGAATGCTGTGCTCCGAGGGTTACAGTCTGCATGCACCGCATGATGATCCGGACGCCCCCGGAGCGGTGCGGCACCGGTAGCGGCACCTCGTCGCCGTACCGGTCGGGACCAGTCCGGCTCTTCCTGCCGACGACTCGGTCACGGGCTATCACCGCACACCTACGTACAGGACACCCCATGACCGACATGCCCGCACGTTCGACGCACCGGCACTCCGACAGCTCGGCCGCTGCCGCGTCCGCGGACTCGGGTGCGGCGGCACCGCTCCCGACCCCGCAGTACGCGGGGCTGTTCATCGAGCCGGACCTGCCGCCGCTGACCGACGAGACCGAGTGACGGGCCGGACCGACCGCCCGTCGTGACCGGTCCGGCCGCGCGGTCGTTGGGAGACCATGCGCATCCGTATCGGCGTGGTCGTCCTCGCAGTGGTCCTGCTGATCGCCGCGTTCCTTTCGAGCATCCCGTCCGAGGCCGAGACCGAAGCCGCCTGCCGGCGGGCCCTCGACAACACGTCGACCGCCACGAACCGGCCCGAAGTCTGCCTGGACGTGTCCGCGGAGACCTACCGCACCTTCCTGCTGATGTACGTGCTCCGGGCGGAGGGCCTCGACTAGCGGTCCCGCACCGGGAGACCTGGGGCTCGGGCACCGCGCACACCGCACGGTCCTGCCGGGACTTCCGCCGGGTACTCCCGGTCGACCCGCGCCGCCCCGGCGGCGTACGTCGGTGAGCAGATCCGTTGTCGGTGCGGTGCGCTTCACTGTCCGCCATGGAGCTCACGCAAGCGACCGTCAACGACCTGCTGGCCCGACTCGGCCCGGAGCGCAGCTTCATGTACCTGCCCAGCGACGTGGACCCGGCGTACCTGACCGACCTGCTCGACGGCAGGTACGGCGCCCCTCGCACCCTCGTCCTCGACGGCTTCACCGATCCGACGGTCGACGAGTCCGGAGGCGCGGCCCTCCTGGCTCCCTTCGAGGGCCGGGCCGTGACGATGAGGGCGTGGGCGTACGGGGACCAGTGGGTCGGCACGGGTACGGTGCGCGGCACCGAGGGAGCCGGACGGCCGGTGCTGGTGGTCGCTCACCGGAAGGTGCCGGAACCCTTGGCGGTCGCTCCGCACGAGGACGGGGACATCGACTGGATGGACCGGCTCAGACGGATCACCGGCTGGACCCGGCCCGCTCAGCGGCCGGACGTGGACTGGGCCGAGGTGGAGTCGCGCCTGGGCACCACGCTGCCGAGCGACTACAAGCGCGTGGTCGAGATGTTCGGCGAGGGCGCCTTCGACGGATTCCTGGACCTGAACCAGGAGCCGTGGACGCATCTGCGAGAGGACGGCCTGCTCGTCTGGGCAAGCACCGAGCACGAGAACCTGTACTGCTGGAGAGCCGGCGCCGGCGACCCCGACCGCTGGCCCGTGGTGATCCGGACCTTCGACGGCGAGGACGTGTCCTTCGACTGCCAGGCCGCGGAGTTCGTCTGCCGCGTCCTCGTCGACCCGCACCACCCCTTCACGATGGCCCGCTTCTTCGACACCCACTGGTTCATGAACTACGGGGCGAGCGACTGACCGGACCCTGGCGTGGTCCAGCCTCCTGGGGTCTGCGCGGACGGAGGCAGGAGCCGGTGTCCGGGGCCGGCTCCACGAGGAGACGCACCGCCACGCCGGTTCCCCCGAGCTGTCACGGGCCGCCCACGGGCCACGGCGGCACAGCCACGAGCGGCCGCCGGGCCCTGCGTCCGGCCGCGTACCCCCCGATCCCCAGACCGGTCCCGACCAGGGTCAGCACGATCCCGAGGACTCCGAGCGCCATCACAGCCGCCGACACAGCGAAACCCTTCTGCACCCGTCCGAGCACTCCGGAGGCCGCGACACTGCCCGACTGCTCGTCCAGGTAGAACCGCGCATCGTTCGAGTTCCCCCGGTGATCGCCCAGCAGGAACAGCCGCCCTTCCGGCACCCGCACGTCGTACGGTCCGGCTCCCGGGTTCACCTCGCCGCGCATCACGTACGGCTCGTCGACCGGCTTCCCGTTCACCGTGATCCGGTCTCCGTCGCACACCACGTGATCGCCGGCCGTCCCGAGGACCCGCTGCAGGACCGGCCGGCTCCCGTAGCGCTCGGGCACCCGGACGAGTACGACATCGCCCCTGCGCACCCTGCCCGCGTCGATGCGCTCGATGACCAGCCGGTCGCCCATGCGGTACGTGGGCTCCATCGCCTGGCTCATGACGGTGGCCCCTTGGTAGTGCGTGAAGAAGTAGCCGATGCCTCCCAGCGCCAGGACAAGTCCGAGGGGCACCAGTATCCGGGCCGCGACTCCCAGCCCGCCGCCCGCTCCCCGCTGACGCATGAACACCCCTCCCTCGAAGCGCCCGAGCCCGGGCGGACCAGCAGAGGCTATGCGGTCCCGGGAGGAAGACGCACCCCTCTCTCCCCTGGCCGCACACGTCCGGGGAGACCTCGGGCGGTCACGTGCAGGAGCGGGAACCCCGGAGCACGGCTCCGGAAGAGCACGTACCAGGAGGCGGCGTGACTCACAGACTTCAGGCCGCGCAGGGAGCGCGCGCCGCCGGGCCATCCGCTCACGCACGAGCCCCGGAAGGGCGGAGCGCCCCGGCCGGCCGAAGCCGGTCGAGGCGCTCAGTAGCAGGTCAGTGGATATGTCCCGCCCTGTGATCGGTAGGCCGTGTGGGACTCGAACCCACAACCAACGGATTAAAAGTCCGCTGCTCTGACCAATTGAGCTAACGGCCCCTGCTGGATCACCCCCCGAAGCATAGCCTTCCCCGGCCCGGCAGCCGATCGGGTATCGGGTGCCGGGCCCTGTCGTGATCGAGGCTCGACGGTCAGTCCGCGGTTTCGGCCGGGTTCGTGTGCTGGTGATCCGGGGTGGCCGGCTTCAGGAACCAGTGGCGGGCCGATGCCAGCCACCAGGTGGCCGCGAAGCCGAGCACCACCAGGACGGCCAGCGGCGCGTAGTTGAAGGTCTCCCAGGTGACGGGGGACACCTGGGGCAGCATGAACAGCACCGTGATCACCGTGACCCAGGCCACCGCGACGATGCCGATCGGACGGGACCAGCGGCCCAGGTGCCAGGGCCCCGGGGTGAAGTCCCCGCCTCGCAGCAGGCGGAGCAGGGTGGGGATGACGTAGGCGATGTAGAGGCCGATGACCGCGATGGACGTCACGGCGGCGTACGCGGTGACGTTGATCAGGTACGGGAGACCCAGGGCCAGGGCGCCGAGCGCGGCCAGCCAGACCGCCGCGACGGGGGTCCGGGTGCGGGGACTGACCGTGTGCCAGACCCGGGAGAAGGGCAGGGCCCCGTCGCGCGAGAAGGCGTAGATCATACGGCTGTTGGCGGTGACCGAGGCCATGCCGCAGAACAGCTGGGCGCCGATGACGACGAGCAGCAGGAGTTTGCCCGTGGTGGCTCCGAGAGCGTCCAGCAGGATCTGGGCGGGCGGGGCGCCGGTCGGGGAGTTCAGTGCGCCCTCGTACGACTGGATGGCGAAGGTGAAGCCGAGCAGCAGCACGAAGCCGGCGATCCAGGAGGTCCAGATGGACTGCACGATGCCACGGGGACCCGCCAGGGCCGCGTCGTGGGTCTCCTCCGTCATGTGGGCGGAGGCGTCGTACCCGGTGAAGGTGTACTGGGCCATCAGCAGGCCGATCATCACGACGTAGAAACCGCTGTCCCAGCCCGTGTTGTTGACGAACTCGGTGAAGACGAACGACGCCGACCGGTGCGAGTCGGGCACGAAGGTGAGCGCGCCGACGATGACGGCGACACCGGCGACGTGCCACCAGACGCTGACGTTGTTGAGGATCGCGACGATGCCGACGCCGAAGGTGTTCAGCAGCCCGTGCAGGATCAGGATCGCGGCGAAGAGCAGGATCGTCCGGCCGGGGGTGACCTCGAAGCCGAACTGGAGGTTCAGGTACGCCCCGAGGAAGGACGCCGCCCCGAAGTCGATCCCGGCGGTGACGGCGACCTGGCCGAGCACGTTGAACCAGCCGGCGAACCACGCCCACGCGGCCGCCGAGCGCGGCGGGGCGAGCCGGTGGGCCCAGAAGTACAGGCCCGCGGACGTGGGGTACGCCGAACAGATCTCCGCCATCGCCAGGCCGACGAACAGTGTCATCAGGCCGACGCCGACCCAGCCCCAGGTGATGAGGACGGGGCCGCCGGTGTTCATGCCGAACAGGTACAGCGTCAGACAGCCCGAGAGCACCGAGATGATCGTGAACGAGACCGCGTAGTTGGAGAAGGCGGACATGCGGCGGGCGAGCACCTGGGTGTAGCCGAGCTCCGCCAGCCGTTCCTCGTCGGTGGTGGGGACAGGTCTCCGTAGGGCGTCCGTGGGCGGCTCCGCGGCCACCGCTTCGTCGTTTGTCATGCCCCCAGCGATTCCCTGGCCCGGACTCCGGAAACGCCTCAGGGCCCGTACAGCACCGAGGTGTCGTACGGGCCCTGAGGGGCGGCCGGCGGACCGGCCGCTACGTCGGACGGGGATCAGCCGTTGCGCTTCCAGCGCGGCTTGTCGTCACGGCGGCCGAAGGTGCCGGTGCCGGTACCCGTGCCCGTGGTACCACCGCGGTGGTCGTCACGGCGGCCGGTCGGGCGGTCGCTGCCGCCGGAGCGGAAGCCGCCCGTGGGACGCTCGTCACGACGGTCACGGTTGAACGGGCGGTCGCTGCCGCCGGAGCGGAAGC
>NZ_JBEZYP010000023.1:0-59788 GCF_040638585.1 Streptomyces sp. NPDC025273 | reverse complement strand
AGCCGCCCGAGGGACGCTCGTCACGACGGTCACGGTTGAACGCCGGGCGGTCGTTGTCACGACGCTCGAAGGAACGGCCACCACGGTCGTCACGACGCTCGCCGCCACCGGAGCGGAAGCCGCCCGAGGGACGCTCGTCACGACGGTCACGGTTGAACGCCGGGCGGTCGTTGTCACGACGCTCGAAGGAACGGCCACCACGGTCGTCACGACGGTCACCGCCACCGGAGCGGAAACCGCCCGAGGGACGCTCGTCACGACGGTCGTTGCTCCCGCGGAACGACGGGCGGTCGCTGCTGCCGCGGTAGCCGTTCCCACCGGTGGGACGGCCACTGCGCTCGCCGACGCGGTCGTTGCCGCCGCGGTATCCACCGCGGTCGCCGCCCCGGTCGTCACGACGGCCGTAGCTGCCCCGGTCGTCACGACGGTCCTCACGGGCAGCCGGCTGCTCCGGCACGGACGCGGCGGCCACCAGAGCGGCCTCGGCCTCGGCGGCCACCTCGGCCACCGCCGCCTCCGGGTCGTCGCCCCGCTCGCGGGCGGCACGGGCGACCAGACGGTCGGCCTCCTCGCGCAGCTCGACGGCACGGCGCTGGACGCGCTCCAGCTGCTTGGTGAGATCGGCGGCCTCGCGCTCGGCCTGCTTGGCCGCGTTGTTCGCGGAGTCGGCCTGGACCTCGGTCAGCGAACGGGCGCCGGTGATCTCGGCGACCTCCGGCTCGAAGACACCCGCGCCCTGGACGAGGTGGCGCGAGGCGTCGACGCCCGCGTCCTCCATGAGGCGGAAGATCTGACGGCGCTGGTGCGGCAGCGCCAGCGAGACGACGACACCGGACTTGCCGGCGCGGGCGGTACGGCCCGAGCGGTGCAGGTAGTCCTTGTGGTCGCCGGCCGGGTCCACGTTGAGGACCAGGTCGATTCCGTCGACGTGGATACCGCGGGCGGCGACGTCGGTGGCGACGAGCGCGTTGACGAAGCCCTTCTTGAAGTCCTCCAGCACGCGGGTACGGGCACCCTGCGTCATGCCGCCGTGCAGCGCGTCCGCCTTCACGCCGGACTCGATGAGCTGCTCGGCGATGCGGTCGGCACCCAGCTGGGTGCGGACGAAGATGATCGTGCGGCCCTTACGGGCGGCGATCGCGGCCGTGACCGGCGCCTTGTCCTTCGGCTTCACGACGAGGACGTGGTGCGACATGGTCGAGACGTTGCCCTGGGCGCTGTCGACCTCGTGGGTGACCGGGTTGCTCAGGTAACGCTTGACGAGCGTGCCGATCTCGTTCTCCATCGTGGCGGAGAAGAGCATGCGCTGGCCGCCACCGGGGATCTGGTCGAGCAGCTCGGTGACCTCGGGCAGGAAGCCCAGGTCCGACATCTGGTCGGCCTCGTCGAGGACCGCGACCTGGACGTTCTCCAGGGAGCAGGCGCCACGGTTGATGATGTCGCGCAGCCGGCCCGGGGTGGCGACGAGGACGTCGACACCGCGCTCCAGCGCGTAGATCTGGTTGCTCATCGACGTACCGCCGCAGACGACCTTCATCTTCAGGCCGAGCACGTCGCCGTAGGGCTGCAGGGCATCCGCGACCTGCATCGCGAGCTCACGGGTCGGCGTGAGGATGATCGCGCGGGGCTTCTTCTTGTCGGTGTGGCCGCCGGCCAGCGAGGCCAGGGTCGGCAGACCGAAGGAGAGCGTCTTGCCGGAGCCGGTACGGCCGCGGCCCAGGATGTCCTTGCCGGCCAGGGCGTCCGGGATGGTCGCGGCCTGGATCGGGAAGGGGGCGGTCACACCGTTCTGCGCGAGCTTGCGGACGATGCCCTCGGGCAGTCCGAGCGAAGCGAACGTGACGGTCGGCTCGGCGTCGGCGGCGTCCTCGACGTCGTCCGCGGCCTCGCCGGAGATCTCGGCGGCCTCGTCGGCGACGGGGGCCTCGGCGGTGTCGACGGAGGCCTCGGGAGCGGCGGCCACTACGGCCTCGGCGATCTCCACGATCTCGTTGTTCTCGACGTTCTCGGACATGACGGTGTTGTCAGAACTGGAAATTGACATGCGAAATGCGAAACCTTCCGGAGTCTCGGCACGCGCCCGTAACTCCGTGATTCGCAATTTCGACCGCCTCAATGCGGTCCAGCCACGGCAAGGGAGAGTACGCGCCACACGGCGCTCTTCTGTGTCGGCGCCGGGCAATGGGATCAAACGATCTACTACCATACGCACTCACCCCCCCTTTCGGCAAACCGCCCCCTCCCCAACCCCTCTCACACCGGCGCGACCTGCGGTGATGCCTCCGGAGTCGGCCACAGCTCCACCCGCTCCGGCGGCCCCATCGCATCGGTCCGGGACTGCGCGGCGGGCGAGGCGGAGGGCTGCTCCGGCGGCGGCGAGGGCTCCGGGTCGGGAGAGGGCGGGGGCGGCTCCGGAGTGACCGGCGAAGGCGGCGGCTCCGCGGGTACCGGAGGGCTGGGCTCGGGGGTGGGCAGGTGGCCGCCCAGGGTCGGCTCCGGGGTGGCGGGACCGGGTACCGGCCGGGGGACCCCCGGGGCGGCGGACGGGGCTCTCCCGGAGCGGCTCGGATCCGGAGTGCGGGGGCGGTCCCCGTCGGACTGCGCCTCGGCACGGCCGCCGCCGCCGAAGCCGGACCGCCCCGTACCGGGCACGGTCTCGCCGTCCGGTCCGGCCGATGCCCCCTTCCGGCCGGCCGGACGCGGCGGGGCCGGTTTCCCGGCGTCGTCGCCGACGCTCATGCAGCCTGTGGACGCGGCGATCGTCAGCGCGGTGACGGCTGCCCAGCGGACGCGGGCGGACAAATGGCGCACGGGATGGCACCTCCGGGGGGGTGGGGAGTCGGCGGAGCCGAGGAAGTGTGGTGTTCAACTCCCCTGCCCCCGCCGGGGACACGCCCGGACACAACACCCGCACACGGCCCCGGACCCCCGCGGTCATCCCCCCGGGCCGCCGGCGCTCCCGAAGCCTCCGGCCAGTTCCACTCCCAGGAACACCGCCCCGAGCCCCACCAGCAGGGACGCCAGCACCGTGGCCGCCGCCAGGAAGCCGCGGCCCGTCTCGGCGAGGCGCAGCGTCTCGTACGAGAACGTCGAGTACGTCGTCAGCGCCCCGCACAGCCCCGTACCCAGCAGGGCGTACGTGTGTGCGGACACCGCGGCCCCGGTCAGCACCCCGAGCAGCAGACTGCCCGCCGCGTTGACGGTGAAGGTCCCCCACGGGAACACGTACGGCAGCCCCGCCCCGTGCCGCGCCTGCACCGCACGGTCCGTCAGGTAGCGCAGCGGCGCGCCGACGGCGCCCCCGATCACGACCAGCAGCCAGTTCACCCGGCCCGCCCCCGCCGGTCCCGGTCCACCACCGCCCGCGTGAGCACGGCCGCCCCCCACACCGCGCCGAGCGCCGCCACGACCGTCGCCCACGCGTACGCCATCGCCACCAGCACCTCCTGACGCTCCAGCAGCTCCGACACGTCCGCGGCGTACGTCGAGAACGTGGTGAACCCGCCGAGCACACCGACGCCCAGGAACGGCCGCAGCAGCGGATGCGTCACCACACCCCGTTCCGCGACCAGCACCATCAGCACCCCGATCAGGGCGCAGCCCGTCACGTTCACCACGAAGACCGCCCAGGGGAACGCCCCCTCGGCGGCCGGCCAGGCCAGGGAGGCCGCGTAGCGAGCCGAGGCCCCCAGGGCACCGCCCGCCGCGATCACGGACAGGACCCGCCACCGGCCGGCTCCCGCGGTCTCGGCGCGCTGCGCCGGTACGGAGAGATCGACGTCCGGGTCGATGGACACCCGGCCGGGCGGCGGCTCCTGGGTGCTCACCCGTACCCCAGTTCGTGCAGCCGCTCGTCGTCGATGCCGAAGTGGTGGGCGATCTCGTGGACCACGGTGATCTCCGTCTCGGCGACCACGTCCTCCCGGGTCTCGCACATCCGCAGCGTCGGCCCCCGGTAGATGGTGATCCGGTCCGGCAGCACCCCCGCGTACCACTCGCCGCGCTCCGTGAGCGGCGTGCCCTCGTAGAGGCCGAGCAGCTCCCGGTCCTCCGGATCCTCGGGCTCGTCCTCGACGAACACCGCGACGTTGTCCATCAGCCGCATCAGCTCAGGCGGGACCCGGTCGAGGGCCACGCTCACCAGCTCTTCGAACTCCTCGCGCGTCATCTCCAGCACCCGGCCATTGTCACGTACCTCCGGCCGGAACGGGCGGGGCCGTACCGGCCGGCCGCCACCCGCCCGGACCACAGCTGCCGCGGGGTCCGCATGTACGCCGCCCGGCCGGGGCATACGCGCCCAATGGTCCGCGATCCGTTCAGCGCCGCAGTCCGCCGTGCCCGCCGCCACTACCGCTCCCGCACCACCACGCCCGTCAGCACGCTCGCCGCGGCCCCGCACCCGTACACACGGGTCCTCGGCCTGCTCACGGTCGTCGTGCTCGGGGCCTGGCTGGGGCTGCTGATCGTCGGCAGCGTGCGCACGCCGGTGGGGCCCATGGACACGACCATGACCCTGCGGCCCTCGCTCAGCGGCGGCACGAAGATCAACGTGTCACCGCTCGGCGCGCTGGAACTGGACTCGCACGTCGCCCCGGTCCGCCTCGACGTCGACGTGGACCAGCTGGACCCGGAACGCTCCCAAGCCCTGGTCAAGCACCCCGAGCGGCTCTCCGGCCTCCAGGACGAGGTCACCGGGGACGTCGCCGCCGGCACCCGGGAGCTGGCCGTCCGCTCCTGCGTGGCCGTGGTCTCCGGAGCCACCGCCCTCGGCCTCGCCGTCTACCGCCGCCCGCGCCGCGCACTGGCCGCCGGGGGGCTCGCCCTGGCACTGCTGGCCGCGTCCGGCATCAGCGCGTACGCCACCTGGAACCCGAAGTCCGTCCTGGAACCGAAATTCTCGGGGCTGCTCTCCAGTGCTCCGTCGGTCGTCGGCGACGCCCGCTCGATCGTCACCGAGTTCGACGTCTACCAGCAGGAGCTGGCCCGCCTCGTCACCAACGTCACCAAGCTGTACGACGCCACGTCCACGCTCCCCGTGTACCGGCCGGACCCGGCGACCATCCGGGTGCTGCACGTCTCGGACATCCACCTCAACCCCGCCGCCTGGCACATCATCGGCTCGCTCGTCGAGCAGTACGAGATCGACGTGGTCATCGACTCCGGCGACACCATGGACCACGGCACGGCCGCCGAGAACGGTTTCCTCGACCCGGCCGGCGGCCTCGGGGCGCCCTACGTGTGGGTCCGGGGCAACCATGACTCCAAGGTCACCCAGGCCTATCTGAAGGACCTGAAGAACGTGCACGTCCTCGACGGGGGCAGCGCCGTGGACGTCGCCGGGGTCCGGATCGCCGGCACCGGCGACCCGCAGTTCACCCCGGACCGCTCGCGCCCCACCGGTGGCAGGGCCTCCGAGGAACTGGCGGGCATGCGGCTCGCCTCCGCGCTCCGCGACCAGCGGCGGGCCGGCACCCCCGTGGACATCGCGGTGGCCCACGACCCGAACGCCGCGCGGCAGACGGACGGAACCGTTCCGCTCGTGCTGGCCGGCCATGTGCACCACCGCGTGAACGAACTGCTGCCGCTGGGCACCCGGCTGAAGGTCGAGGGCTCCACGGGCGGCGGCGGGCTGCGCGCCGTGCAGAACGAGAAGCCCGAGAAGGTGCGCGCCTCGGTGCTCTACCTGGACCGTGCCACCCGCCGGCTGCAGGCCTGGGACGAGATCACCCTGGGCGGCCTGGGCCTGACGACGGCGGAGGTCGGCCGCCATCTGCCGGAGGAGAACCTGGCCACTGGGTCCCCCTCGCCGTCCGCCTCCACGACCTCCCCGTAAACCGTTTTGGCGATACCCCTCCGCATCCCATATGCTTCTGACGTCCCCGACGCGCTGGAAAGCGCGCAGGTGGGCCCTTAGCCCTCATCGTCTAGTGGCCCAGGACGCCGCCCTTTCAAGGCGGTAGCACGGGTTCGAATCCCGTTGGGGGCACGCTTTACCGTGTGCGAGACTCGTCTCGCACATTGCTTGGTCCTGTGGAGCAGTTTGGAGTGCTCGCCACCCTGTCAAGGTGGAGGCCGCGGGTTCAAATCCCGTCAGGACCGCTGCAGCCCGTATGAGCTGCGTGGCTGGGTAGCTCAGTTGGTACGAGCGATCGCCTGAAAAGCGATAGGTCGCCGGTTCGATCCCGGCCCCAGCCACCACCCGAAGGCCCCGTCCGGTGGACGGGGCCTTCGCCGTTGTCAGGCCACTTCCTCTTCCTTCCGTCCGGTACGCCGCCGCCACGCCCGCACCCCGAGGATCAGCAGCACCACCGACACCACGGTCCCCAGCGCCAGGGCGTCGGGGACGTTCCGGCCGATGCCCTGGGCCCACTGCTCGACGGCGAACGCGGCGTCGGCGTCCAGCAGCCCGGGCAGCGCGGTCGTCCCGTCGTACCTGAGGAAGAGCACCCCGAGTCCGATGAAGAAGAGACCGGAGAGCAGCGACGTGGTGTGCAGCTCGAAGCGGCCGGCGCGCAGGGTCCGGCCGCGCAGCCAGGCCCGCCGTCCGAGGTCGAAGCGTTCCCAGAGCAGCGCGAGCACGAACAGCGGAACGGCCATGCCCAGCGCGTAGACGGCGAGCAGCAGTCCGCCGTAGGCAGGGCTTCCGCTGACGGCCGCCACCGTGAGGACGCTGCCCAGGATCGGACCCGCGCAGAAGCCGGCCAGCCCGTAGACCGCGCCCAGGGCGTAGACGGAGAGGGCGGTGGTGGGACGGATCCGGCCGCTGAGGGCGGCGATCCTGCGGGAGGCGAAGCCCAGGCCCACGATCTGGGCGAGGCCGAGCCCGATGATCAGCCAGCCCGCACCGAGGACGAGCGCGTCGCGGTGCCCGTAGAAGAGCCGTCCGGCGTACGAACCCGCGGCGCCGAGCGGGACGAGGGTGGTGGCGAGTCCGGCGTAGAAGATGCCGGTGCGGGCCAGGAGACGCGAGACGGAGTCGAGGGAGTACGCGAAGAAGGCCGGGAGCAGCAGGGCGCTGCACGGGCTGACCAGGGCGAGCAGCCCGCCGAGCAGGGCAGCGAAGTATCCGATGTCCTGGGTCACTTGGCGGGGTCCCCGGCGCTGCCCACGTTCGCGGCCTCCGCCGCGGCGGCTTCGATGGCCCGGGTGAAGACGGCCGTCGGCTGCGCTCCGGCGATGGGGCGGCCGTTGACGAGGAACGACGGGGTGGACGTGGCGCCGATGCCGTACGCCTGCTCCTGGTCCTTGCCGACCGCTTCCGCGGCCGCCGGGCTGTCCGCGTCGCGTGCGAAGCGGTCGAGGTCCTTGACGCCGGCCTGCCGGGCGAGGTCCCTGAGCCGGTCCTCACCGAAGCCCTTCTCCTTGGCCCCCTCGGCGTAGGCGGCCCGGTGGAAGGCCCAGAAGCGGTCCTGCCGGCCGGCCGCCCAGGAGGCGCGGGCGGCGGCCTCGGACTCCTTGCCGAAGATCGGGAAGTTGCGCCATTCGATGCGCAGGGTGCCGTCCTCGACGTACTTCTCGACCAGCTCGGGTTCGGTCTCCCGGGCGAACGTGCCGCAGTAGCCGCACGCGAAGTCGGCGTACTCGATGAGGACGACGGGGGCGTCGGCGCGGCCCTGGGCGAGCTTGTCGCCGGCGTCGCGCCGGGCGAGCTTCGCCAGCTCCTCGTACATGTCGGCGTCCGGTTCGGCGCTCGTTCCGGCGACGGGGGTGCCGGAGGCGGAACCGTCGGGGGCGGTGGCCCGGTAGGAGACGAAGCCGAGCAGGCCTGCGGCGAGGACGACGACGGCGCCGAAGGCGAGCGGCTTCCTGGATGACGGGCGGGTGGGCGTGGGCATGCGGCACTCCGTGCTGGTGCGTGCGGGGTCTGCGGGAAGGAATGAGCGGGGGAGGCCGGGCCGCCTACACCCTCAGCACGGAGAGCTCGACGGGTGTGGGTGTGGCGGGCCGGGGTCCGCGTACGGCGGGCCGTACCGCCGGCGGGGCCGGGCCCCGTCCGGTGGCGGCGGGCAGGCCCGCTGCGGCGAGGCCGGGCGCCGGGTCGTAGGCGGCGCGGGTCGGGGCCGGGAGGGCGGGGCCGGTGCCGTCGTGCTCCCTGTCCCGGTCGCAGCCCGGTGTGCCCGTGTCCCCGGCGGCGGCCACGACGGGGCCGGGCGCCGTGACGGCCGCGGTCGCCCCGGGTACGCAGAACAGCCCCAGGACGACGGCGAGCACTGCTGCCAGGCAGCACCACTGCGTACGGGACACGGGACCGCCTTGAGGGAGGCACGGATGATCAGTTGCCCGGAATGGTACGTGCTGTGATCCCTCGCGCCCGCTCGGTCGCCGGGGTCGCGGCGAGGGGGCGCGACCCGGCCCGTGCGGGTCACGTGACGGAGTCCGCGTGAAATGGTTCGCCACTCCTCCCGCCCGGGTGAGATCCTGGGGTCCGTATGTCTACTTCCTTCGCCGATCTCCAGTCCCAGCTCGGGCAGCTCTCGCTCCGCGACGCGAACCGGCTCGGCCGTCGTCTCGAGGGTGCCCGCCGCATCCGCAAGCCCGAGGCCCGGCAGTCCGTGCTGGACGAGATCGCCGCCGAGGCCGGGAAGGCAGCCGAACGGCTCGCAGCACGCGCCGCGCGGATGCCCGCCCTGTCGTACCCGGAACAGCTTCCGGTCAGCCAGAAGAAGGACGAGATCCTGGAGGCGATACGCGACCACCAGGTCGTGATCGTCGCGGGTGAGACCGGCTCCGGCAAGACCACGCAGATTCCCAAGATCTGCATGGAGCTGGGGCGCGGCGTCCGGGGCATGATCGGGCACACCCAGCCCCGCCGGATCGCGGCCCGTACGGTCGCCGAGCGGGTCGCCGACGAGCTGAAGACCCCGCTCGGCGAGGCCGTCGGCTGGAAGGTGCGCTTCACCGACCAGGTGAACCCGGACGCGACCTTCGTGAAGCTGATGACGGACGGCATCCTGCTGGCCGAGATCCAGACGGACCGCGAGCTCCTCGCGTACGACACGATCATCATCGACGAGGCCCACGAGCGGTCCCTGAACATCGACTTCCTGCTGGGCTACCTGGCCCGGCTGCTGCCGAAGCGCCCCGACCTGAAGGTCGTCATCACCTCGGCGACCATCGACCCGGAGCGCTTCGCCCAGCACTTCGGCGAAGCACCGATCGTGGAGGTCAGCGGGCGTACGTATCCGGTCGAGGTGCGCTACCGGCCGCTCCTGGAGGAGGCCGGGGAGGACTCCGACCGCGACCAGATCACCGCGATCTGCGACGCCGTCGACGAGCTCCACTCGGAGGGGCCCGGCGACGTCCTGGTCTTCCTCTCCGGGGAGCGGGAGATCCGCGACACCGCGGACGCGCTGAACAAGAGGAATCTCAGACACACGGAGGTGCTCCCCCTCTACGCGCGCCTCTCGCACGCCGAGCAGCACCGGGTGTTCCAGCGCCACACGGGGCGCAGGATCGTTCTGGCGACGAACGTCGCCGAGACGTCGCTGACCGTCCCGGGCATCAAGTACGTGATCGACCCGGGCAACGCCCGCATCTCCCGCTACAGCCACCGCACCAAGGTCCAGCGGCTGCCGATCGAACGGATCTCGCAGGCCAGCGCCAACCAGCGCAAGGGCCGCTGCGGCCGTACGTCGGACGGCATCTGCATCCGGCTGTACTCCGAGGACGACTTCGTCACCCGTCCGGAGTTCACCGACCCCGAGATCCTGCGCACCAACCTCGCCTCCGTCATCCTCCAGATGACCGCGGCGGGCCTAGGCGAGATCGAGAAGTTCCCCTTCATCGACCCGCCGGACCACCGCAACATCCGCGACGGCATCCAGCTGCTCCAGGAGCTCGGCGCGCTCGATCCGCAGGAGAAGGACCCGAAGAAGAGGCTGACCCCGCTGGGCCGCAAGCTCTCGCAGCTGCCCGTGGACCCGCGCCTGGCCCGCATGGTCATCGAGGCCGACAGGAACGGCTGTGCCCGCGAGGTCATGGTCATCGCCGCGGCGCTCTCCATCCAGGACCCGCGCGAGCGGCCCTCGGAGAAACAGACGCAGGCCGACCAGCAGCACGCCCGCTTCAAGGACGAGACGTCCGACTTCCTGGCGTACCTGAACCTGTGGCGTTACGTCCGGGAGCAGCAGAAGGAGCGGGGCTCCTCCAGCTTCCGCCGCATGTGCAAGCAGGAGTACCTGAACTTCCTGCGCATCCGTGAGTGGCAGGACATCTACGCGCAGTTGCGCACGGTCGCCAAGCAGATGGGCATCGCCGTCGAGGAGCCCAAGGCCGACGAGGGCGTGCCCGAGCAGGCGGTGCACACCTCGCTGCTGGCCGGGCTGCTTTCGCACATCGGGCTGAAGGACACCGAGAAGAACGAGTACCTGGGCGCCCGCAGTGCCAAGTTCGCGATCTTCCCCGGGTCCGCGCTGTTCAAGAAGCAGCCGCGCTTCGTGATGTCGGCCGAACTGGTCGAGACGTCCCGGCTCTGGGCACGGGTCAACGCCAAGGTGGAGCCGGAGTGGATCGAACCGCTCGCCCAGCACCTGCTGAAGCGCACGTACAGCGAGCCGCACTGGGAGAAGGACCAGGCGGCGGTGATGGCGTACGAGCGGGTCACGCTCTACGGGGTGCCGATCGTCGCCCAGCGCAAGATCAATTTCGGCCGTATCGACCAGGAGGCGTCCCGCGATCTGTTCATCCGGAACGCCCTGGTCGAGGGCGACTGGCGGACGCATCACCAGTTCTTCCATGACAATCGCAAACTGCTCGGCGAGGTCGAGGAGTTGGAGCACCGTGCCCGGCGCCGCGACATCCTCGTGGACGACGAGACGCTCTTCGATTTCTACGATCAGAGGATCCCGGAGCACATCGTCTCGGGGGCGCACTTCGACTCCTGGTGGAAGCACAAGCGCCGTGACGAGCCGGACGCGCTCGACTTCGAGCGCTCGATGCTCATCAACGAGAAGGCGTCCGCCGTCACCAAGGACGACTATCCGGACTCCTGGCGCCAGGGGAAGCTCAAGTTCCGGGTGACCTACCAGTTCGAGCCCGGCGCCGACGCGGACGGTGTGACGGTCCACATCCCGCTCCAGGTACTCAACCAGGTCACCTCCGAGGGCTTCGACTGGCAGATCCCGGGCCTGCGCGAGGAGGTGGTCACCGAGCTGATCCGCTCGCTGCCCAAGCCGATCCGCCGGCACTACGTCCCGGCCCCGAACTACGCGACGAAGTTCCTGGACCGGGCCGTCCCGCTCCAGGAGCCCCTGCCCCTCACGCTCGCCCGCGAGCTGCAGCGGATGGTCGGTGTCCCGGTCACGGCCGACGACTTCGACCCGTCCCGGATCCCGGACCACCTGAAGATCACCTTCCGGATCACCGACGAGCGGCGCCGCAAGGTCGCCGAGGCGAAGGACCTGGAGGCGCTGAGGATCCAGCTGCGCCCCAAGGCCCGTCAGGCCCTCTCCAAGGCCGCCGCGGCCACCGCGGGGCCCTCGGGCGAGTCCATCGAGCGTTCGGGCCTCACCGACTGGACCATCGGCACCCTGGACCGTGTCTTCGAGACCCGTCGCGCGGGCCAGCCGGTGAAGGCGTATCCGGCCCTCGTCGACCAGGGCGCGACCGTCGCCGTACGGCTCTTCGACACCGAGGCCGAACAGCAGCAGGCGATGTGGCGCGGCACGCGGAAGCTGATCCTGCTGAACATCCCGGTGAACCCCGCGAAGTTCGCCTCGGACACGCTCACCAACCAGCAGAAGCTGGCCCTGTCCCGGAATCCGCACGGCTCGGTCCAGGCACTCTTCGACGACTGCGCGACGGCGGCGGCAGACCGGCTGATCGCCGCGCACGGCGGCCCGGCCTGGGACGAGGCGTCCTTCCGGAAGCTGTACGACAAGGTGCGGGCGGACCTCGTGGACCTCACCGTCCGCACGATCGGGCAGGTGCAGCAGATCCTGGCGGCCTGGCAGGCCTGCGAGCGCCGGCTGAAGTCCACGAACAGCCTGGTCCTGATCAACAACGTCACGGACGTACGGGACCACCTCGCCCGCCTCGTACCGGCGGGGTTCGTCACCATGACCGGGCTGCGCAGGCTGCCCGACCTGATGCGCTATCTGGTCGCCGAGGACCGCCGGCTGCAGCAGATGCCGACGAACGTCCAGCGCGACACCACGCGCATGGAGAAGGTCCACGAGATGCAGGACGAGTACGCCTGGCTGCTGGAGCAGCTGCCGCAGGGGCGTCCCGTTCCGCAGGAGGTCCTGGACATCCGCTGGATGATCGAGGAGCTGCGGGTGAGCTACTTCGCGCACGCGCTGGGCACCGCTCAGCCCGTCTCGGACAAGCGGATCGTGAAGGCGATCGACGCGGCGGCGCCGTGATCCGGCCCGCCCCGGGGCCGTGACGGCCCCGCCACCGTGGGTGAGTTCGACCTGGCCCGCGGACCTCCTGTAGAGTCTGTCTTCGCAGCCGGACGAAAGAACGGCAGCGAATTCTGGTCCTGTGGAGCAGTTTGGAGTGCTCGCCACCCTGTCAAGGTGGAGGCCGCGGGTTCAAATCCCGTCAGGACCGCATTGGACGAAAGCCCGGATCCCCTGGATCCGGGCTTTCGCGTGTCTTGACGGCGGCATCCGCCGCGGGTAACCCGTAGGACAGAGGCCGCTCTTGTTCCTCGACGCGGGGCGGCCGGGTCCACCGGGAGGCCGCACGTATGTCTGCGTCCACGGCACGGCACGAAACCGGCGCGCTGCTGCGCGCCCACCTGGCGGCAGCGTCCGGCTACCGCCACCTCACCCACCACTGTCCGATCTGTTATCGCCTGCTGCGGCTCGCGATGGAGCCCCTGACGGCCCCACAGTCGCCGCACACCGCCCAGCGCCCCCGCGACAGCCCTGAATCGCCACACGCCCCGGAGGGGCCCGCCGGCGCCCGCGACGGGGGCGCCGGGGCGCCACCCGCTCCTCCCGGTGCCACGGCGACGGACGAGGAGCCCCGCGAGGACGGAAGTCCCGCCGCGACATGACCATCCGCCGCGGTCATCCGCCTCCCCGTGGTGGCAGGCTCGAAGGCGGACGAGACATGCGGGTGTGACCGGAGTCACCACACCAGTTTTGCGCACAGGGGACCTTACGCACTCCCTACAACTGGCGAATTTAATATGTGCAATTGCACTCCCCCGAAGGCACATCCCGGACCGTTCCGCCCGAGCCGCCCCACGACGTCCGGGACCCATACGAACAGTCCCGAACAACCCTGCTCACACCCGCGCGTGGTCCCTCGGTAAACCGACCCGTCGGCCTGTTCGGAGCCGGCGGACGGGCCCCCAGGGGCGCTTCGGGCACAAAAAGATCGCGCTGGACTCGGCGGAGTCCAGCGCGATCGAACGACGCACCCTGTCTTTACACAGGTATGACGCCCGTTGGGGCAGGCGTCCGTCGTGTGGAGCTATGAGCGGGCACTTGGGGCTGGGGGACCCTTGGGTAGCCCTGTTACGGCTGCGGCGACAGGGGTGTGTCAGGCCTCGCTGCGCTGCTGCGGAATACCCGCAAGCAGTGCGCGGACCTCTGCCTCGCGGTACCGGCGGTGTCCACCGAGCGTGCGGATGGACGTGAGCTTGCCAGCCTTGGCCCACCGCGTGACCGTCTTCGGGTCCACGCGGAACATCGTGGCAACCTCAGCCGGGGTCAGCAGCGGCTCGGCATCAGGGGTGCGAGCGGTCATGAGCGGCCTCCTCGGGAGAACCGAACCATCTCGGTTCTTTCCTCTAAATTCTGCACCTTGACCCACGTTGCCCGAAATGGCAGACGCAGGCCGAGTCGGTTATAGGACGAACGGCTTGTCCTCGGCACTACAACTACACCATCCGTCCAGCCTCGTCGGCCAAACCGATGGAATTGCCCTCCCAGGTGTTCATCAGCGACGGAAGCCGATGGACCATGCCATAGCGGACAGTCACGCCCCAGTAACGATCAGTCACAGGAGCACTCAGGAGTCGTCAGAGGTCGTCAGACCCCCCATAGCGTGCAATGCTGAGCAATCCGCCCATAATTGGGCGGACGGAGTCCTCCCCGGACTCCTTGTCCTATTTTGGCATGAGGAGTAGGGAAGGGCGCAAGAGCCCCGTTAGTGCTGTCCGTCACGCTTGAGGCAAAGGCCCGGTTCAGGACGTAGGTCCTACGGCTTGCGGTGCAACCTCCGCCTCGCCTGTCACACGCATCACACAGGACACGGGTTCACGGCCCGTCAGTTCCCCTCGGCGCCCGCCTGTTCCCCTCGGTGCATCCCGTTCACCTCCGTCCGGCGTCCGCGGCGCCCACCGATGCCGGACACCTCACGGGATGTCTCTTCCCTGCCGATCACGGGTCTATGCGGCGGTACGTGTCATTTCACACAGCTTTCGGACTAGTTGGCAGACTGCCTGTCCCGTACCGCCCGCCACCGCTCCGCAAGACGCGCGTACGCGACCCCCGCAGCGTCGCCGTCCCCGGCCCGCAACGCCGCGATGCCCTCGGCCACGTCCGCCGCCGACCGGTCCGCGGCGAGCAGCTCCCCTGGCAGGGCGTGCACCAGGCCGCCGTAGTCCAGTTCCACCAGGGCGCGTGGATGGAATTCCTCCAGCCAGCGCCCCACGTCCACCAGCCCCTCGGTCAGCGGCCCCTCGTCGACCGTCTCCCGCAGCGTCCTGAGCGCCCTCGCCAGCCGGCGGCGCGCCTGCACCATCGGCGTCCGGTAGCGCAGCAGGGGCCGGTGCCCCTCGGTGCCCACCGCGACGTACTCGCGCTCCTCGTCGTCGAACAGGACGAACCAGCGGACCGGGACGTGCCACACCGTGGTGCGGATCCAGGGCCGGGCGTCCGGGTTCCGCTCCGCCCACCGCTCGTGGTCCGCGACCGCCTGCCCCCGCACCACCGGAGGGAGAACCGCGTCCAGCACATTGGCCGGAAACAGCCCCCCAAGTTCCTCCAGCGCCAGCCAGCCGCGCATCCGGGTCCGCCACGGACAGACGCACACCACACCGTCGACCTCCGCGACGAAGGCGTCCGCGCTCTCGTGCACGGGCACGGGCACCGGCGGGGTGGGCACCAGGTCCGCCAGCGAACGGCGCAGTTCGTCCTGTGCCGTGGGGAGCTCGGAGCGCTGGGCGTAGCGCGCCCAGTGGCTGCGTTCGGGCTCCCCGAAGGCGGCGAGTGGCTCGTACACCCGCAGGTAGGACGTGTATGGGACGAGCACGGAAGACACCACCGACATGCGGCAGATCGTGTCACGCCCGTACTCCGCCAGGGGGTGATCCTCGGCACTGGAACAGATCTGCGTGGCCCGAGGACTTACGCTCTTGCCCAGTCGGACCGGCCGTGCCGGTCGGTCCGGGACCCTCCCCACCTTCAGGAGGGTCTCCCCGCCGCTTCGTACTTGGGAGTCACCACAGTGACCGATGTGACCGGCGTGCCTGGCGATGTACTGCACACCCTGTTCCACTCGGATCAGGGGGGTCACGAGCAAGTCGTGATCTGCCAGGACCGTGCCAGCGGCCTCAAGGCCGTCATCGCCCTCCACTCCACCGCCCTGGGCCCGGCCCTCGGCGGCACCCGCTTCTATCCGTACGCCTCCGAGGCGGAGGCCGTCGCGGACGCGCTGAACCTGTCGCGCGGCATGTCGTACAAGAACGCCATGGCCGGCCTCGACCACGGCGGTGGCAAGGCCGTCATCATCGGCGACCCGGACACCGTCAAGTCCGAGGAACTGCTCCTGGCCTACGGTCGGTTCGTGGCCTCGCTGGGCGGGCGCTACGTGACCGCCTGCGACGTCGGCACGTACGTCGCCGACATGGACGTCGTCGCCCGGGAATGCCGCTGGACCACCGGCCGCTCCCCGGAGAACGGCGGCGCCGGCGATTCCTCCGTCCTCACCGCGTTCGGTGTCTTCCAGGGCATGCGGGCCTCCGCCCAGCACCTGTGGGGCGACCCGACGCTGCGGGGCCGCAAGGTCGGTGTCGCGGGTGTCGGCAAGGTGGGCCGCCACCTGGTCGAGCATCTGCTCAGCGACGGCGCGGAGGTCGTCGTGACGGACGTGCGCGAGGAGTCCGTACGCCGGATCACCGATCTGCACCCCGAGGTCGCCGTCGCCGTGGACACGGACGCGCTGATCCGCACGGAGGGCCTCGACATCTACGCCCCGTGCGCACTCGGCGGAGCGCTGAACGACGAGACGGTCGCGGTGCTCACCGCGAAGGTGGTGTGCGGCGCGGCCAACAACCAGCTCGCGCACCCCGGCGTCGAGAAGGACCTTGCCGACCGCGTGGTTCTGTACGCACCGGACTACGTGGTGAACGCCGGTGGCGTGATCCAGGTCGCCGATGAGCTCCACGGTTTCGACTTCGACCGGTGCAAGGCGAAGGCGGCCAAGATCTTCGACACCACGCTGGCCATATTCGCACGTGCGAATGCCGACGGGATTCCGCCGGCCGCGGCGGCCGACCGGATCGCCGAACAGCGGATGGCCGAAGCCCGGCGTCGCTGACACGTCACCGCAGGGTCGGCGGTGCGTCACCGGACTGTGCAGCAGCCCGGCGGCGGACCGCCGCGCGGCACGCGCCGGTCCGGGGAGACAAGACTCACTCCGGTCGGCGGGTCGGCGGTCCGGAAGAGGGTAAAATCGCGGTTGACCAGCGAGGACGGGCTCCTCTGCGGTCCTGCGCGGAGGCACGTGATGCGGGCGGCGTACCGTATGGCCGAGGAAGCAGGTACCGTTAAAGCCACGGGCGCGGTCTCTCAGCCGAGAGTCCGTCCTGAAACATGAACGCGTGTCAAGACTCTGGGGCCGTCGAGCCCCGTCACCGAGGGGGTCGAGCCATGGGGCGCGGCCGGGCAAAGGCCAAGCAGACAAAGGTCGCCCGCCAGCTGAAGTACAGCAGCGGCGGGACTGACCTGTCGCGTCTGGCCAATGAGCTGGGCGCATCGCCTTCGAGTCAGCCACCGAACGCAGAGCCGTTCGAGGACGACGACGAGGAAGATGACCCGTACGCACAGTACGCGGATCTGTACAACGACGATGAGGACGCGGACGAGGACGACCAGTCCGGTCCGTCGTCACAGCGCCGCGGCGCTTGACCTCGCGCTGACACATCAACCCGGTCCGGGCCTGCCCGGACCGGGTTCTGTGCTGTCCCGGTACTGATGGTGCGAGGGCCCTGCCCGCCGTCGGTCCGGTGGGCGCCGGACCGACGGTTCGGGGCGGTTCTACCGTGCGTAGCTGCCGGTCAGTGCGGCACCCGTGGGGTGTGCGCCGCGCTCGGTGATCTCCCCGGCGACCCAGGAGTCCACGCCCCGGTCGGCCAGCGTCGTCAGGGCCGCGTCCACCGAGTCGGCAGGAACGATCGCGATCATGCCGACACCCATGTTGAGCGTCTTCTCCAGCTCCAGCTGTTCGACCTGTCCGGCCTTGCCGACGAGGTCGAACACGGCGCCGGGCGTCCAGGTGGAGCGGTCGACCGTGGCGTGCAGCGCGTCCGGGACGACCCGGGCCAGGTTGTTGGCCAGGCCACCGCCGGTGACATGGCTGAAGCCGTGCACCTCGGTCGTACGGGTCAGCGCCAGGCAGTCCAGGGAGTAGATCCTGGTGGGCTCCAGGAGCTCCTCGCCGAGCGTCCTGCCGAACTCCTCGACCTCGCGGTCCAGAGCCCAGCCGGCCCGGTCGAAGACCACGTGGCGCACGAGCGAGTACCCGTTGGAGTGAAGACCGGACGAGGCCATCGCGATGACGGCGTCACCCTTGCGGATGAGCTCGGGGCCCAGCAGCCGGTCGGCCTCGACCACGCCCGTACCCGCACCCGCGACGTCGAAGTCGTCGGGGCCCAGCAGGCCCGGGTGCTCGGCGGTCTCCCCGCCGATCAGGGCGCAGCCGGCGAGGACACAGCCCTCGGCGATGCCCTTCACGATGGACGCGACACGCTCGGGATGCACCTTGCCGACACAGATGTAGTCGGTCATGAAGAGCGGTTCGGCACCGCAGACGACCAGGTCGTCGACGACCATGCCGACGAGGTCGTGGCCGATGGTGTCGTACACGCCCATCTGCCGGGCCAGATCGACCTTCGTGCCGACACCGTCGGTGGCGGAGGCGAGCAGCGGGCGCTCGTAACGCTTGAGTGCCGAGGCGTCGAAGAGGCCGGCGAATCCGCCGAGGCCGCCCAGGACCTCGGGGCGCTTCGTCTTCTTCACCCACTCCTTCATCAGCTGGACGGCGCGGTCACCGGCTTCGATGTCGACGCCCGCCGCCGCGTAGGAAGCACCTGTTGTCTCAGACATTGCCCGGGATCTTTCGTGTGGGAGTACGGGGCTGGTGGGGACGCCGGTCGGTCCGGGTCACGGACGACGCAGCGCGTCGGCCGCCGCGGTCGCGGCGGGGCCGGCCGCCAGCTCGGTCTCCAGCAGCTGCTTGCCGAGCAGCTCCGGGTCCGGGAGCTCCATCGGGTATTCACCGTCGAAGCAGGCGCGGCACAGGTTCGGCTTGTCGATCGTCGTCGCCTCGATCATCGCGTCGAGCGAGATGTACGAGAGCGAGTCGGCACCCATGGAGGTGGCGATCTCGTCGACGGTCATGCCGTTGGCGATCAGCTCGGCACGGGTCGCGAAGTCGATGCCGAAGAAGCAGGGCCACTTCACCGGCGGGGACGAGATCCGGATGTGGATCTCGGCGGCGCCGGCCTCGCGGAGCATCCGGACCAGCGCACGCTGGGTGTTGCCGCGGACGATCGAGTCGTCGACGACCACCAGGCGCTTGCCCTTGATGACTTCCTTGAGCGGATTCAGCTTGAGGCGGATGCCCAGCTGGCGAATGGTCTGGGACGGCTGGATGAAGGTCCGGCCGACGTACGCGTTCTTGACCAGCCCGGCACCGAAGGGAATCCCGCTCGCCTCGGCGTAGCCGATGGCCGCGGGGGTGCCCGATTCCGGCGTCGCTATGACCAGATCGGCCTCGACGGGAGCCTCGGCGGCCAGTTTCCGGCCCATCTCCACTCGGGAGAGGTAGACGTTCCGCCCGGCGATGTCGGTGTCGGGGCGGGCCAGGTAGACGTACTCGAAGACACAGCCCTTGGGCTTCGCTTCTGCGAAGCGAGAGGTGCGCAGGCCGTTCTCGTCGATGGCGACGAGCTCGCCCGGCTCGATCTCACGGACGAAGCTGGCACCGCAGATGTCGAGGGCAGCGGACTCGGAGGCCACCACCCAGCCGCGCTCCAGCCGGCCGAGGACCAGCGGGCGGATGCCCTGCGGGTCCCGGGCGGCGTAGAGGGTGTGCTCGTCCATGAAGACGAGCGAGAAGGCGCCCTTGACCTCGGGGAGCACCTTTGCGGCGGCCTCCTCAATGGTGAGCGGCTTGTCGTCCGCGTCCCGCTGGCCGGCGAGCAGCGCGGTCACCAGATCGGTGTCGTTGGTCGCTGCGACCTGGGTGGCACGGCCGTCCCTGCGGGGAAGGTCGGCCACCATCTCGGCGAGCTGGGCCGTATTGACCAGGTTGCCGTTGTGACCCAGGGCGATCGAGCCGTGCGCGGTGGCACGGAATGTCGGCTGCGCGTTCTCCCACACCGAGGCACCGGTGGTGGAGTAGCGGGCATGACCGACCGCGATGTGGCCCTGGAGCGATCCCAGAGACGTTTCGTCGAAGACTTGCGAGACCAGGCCCATGTCCTTGAAGACCAGGATCTGGGACCCGTTGCTCACTGCGATGCCCGCGGACTCCTGTCCACGGTGCTGCAGGGCATACAGTCCGAAATAGGTGAGCTTGGCGACCTCTTCGCCCGGAGCCCAGACACCGAAGACGCCGCAAGCGTCCTGGGGGCCTTTCTCTCCGGGGAGCAGGTCGTGGTTGAGTCGTCCATCACCACGAGGCACGGTACCGAGTGTAGGCGAGATCGACCACCGGTCCGAATTGGGGAGCCGTCCCGGAGGGGCCGCCGGAGCGCTGCGGACGTGCACGGGAGCGGTCCCGCGGGGGCCGGGAAGACCGCATCGCACGATCACGCGGAGTGATCACGACCGGGCGGGCGGACGGTGCCGACAGGCCTTCGAAGCGGTTCCTGCCCGGATCCGCGCCTGGTTACCGCCTGATTCCGGCCAGCGGCCGCAACCGGTACCGGCACACTCGGTCATGGTGCTCGGTGAACCGCCGGGGGTGTGGGGGCAACCGGTGACCGAACGCTCGTTTCGTGTCGAGCCTCACACCGGGAGACCGGCGACAGACCGGCCGTGGAACGGCTCGGGGCTCCGGAACGGGACTCGCAGCGGGCATCCGCCCCGGGTACCCGGAATCCGTTCACACGGCTCCCAAGGGCTCGGAGGGCCCGCCCGGGTGCCGCCAGCCGCTGGACGGCACCGGTCTCGTCGGCCACCCGCCGCGGGCGCCAGGGAGCCGTCCGGACGCGGGTCTCCTCCCGTCTCCGACGGCTCCCTGGCGCCCGACGCCCGCGCAGACGGTCACTTCTCGACCGCCGGGGCCGCCGCACCGAGTCCCTTGCCGCTCTCCGCGGTGAGGGACAGGGTGCGGTGTTTGATCCTGTACGTCGTCTTCCCCTTGAGAACGGCGAGCATCGCGCGCTCCAGCTCCATCTCGGGGCCCGGGCACATCTTCCGCGTCGAGGCGAGCGGACCGAAGCTGATCGTGGAGCCGGAGACCGCCGCCTTGCCGTGGAAGGAGTTGCAGCCGAGGCTGCCCTCCACGGAGCCGTCCTTGCCGAGGGTCAGGTGCGCCTTGTTCTCCGTGCCGGCCGGCAGGGAGGAAGCGGTGCGGCCGGAGACCAGCCCGGTGACCTTCCAGACGGTGCCGGTGAGCGGGGCGGGTGGCTGGGAGGTGAGGGCGAGGGTGTCGCCCCCGGCCGTGGTCAGGGTCAGGGTCCTGTTGTCGCCCGTGCCCACGACGGTGGCCTCGAGTTCTCCGCTGAAGGTGCGGCCCATCGCCTCCTCGAACCGCTGGACGTCCTCCTCGCAGGCCATTTCGGTGGTGGTGTCCGGCCCGACGGTGACCTTCCCGCCGTCGACGCGGACGTCCGCGGTGAAGCGGTTGCAGCCGAGACTGCCACTCGCCCTTCCCGCGGAGTCGATCTCGACATGGGCGTCGGCCGGGGCGACGGTCTTCTTCCCGCCGACGGTCAGGGAGGACACGCTCCAGTGGACACCGCTGAGGGGGAGGTCCGTCCGCACGGTGTCGCTGCCGTCTCCGGATCCCGGTCCGGAGCCCGGCTCCGTACCGCAGGCGGCGAGGGTGAGGAGGGCCAGGACGCTGACAGCCATACGTTGTTTGTACATGGCCATGGGACGGATCGACCGGTGGATCCGGTTCCCCTCAGCCCGTCAACGGGAGCAGCGGGGCGAGATCGGCCCGCTCGCCACTGGCGCTGACCTTGGCGTCCTCGAGTGCGCGTGCCCACTCGGTACGGCCCGTCGCCAGCCGGATCCAGGTGAGCGGATCCGTCTCCACGACGTTGGGCGGGGTGCCCCGGGTGTGCTTGGGGCCGCCGATGCACTGCACGACGGCGAAGGGCGGGATGCGCACCTCGACGGATCCGCCGGGAGCCCGGTCGGCGAGTGCGTCGGCGAGCAGCCGGGTGCACGCGGCGAGCGCCTGACGGTCGTACGGGATGTCGAGACCGGTCGCCCGGTGGAGATCGTCGGTGTGGACGACGAGCTCGACGGTCCGGGTCACCAGGAAGTCGCCCAGCCGCATGGTCCCCGCCCGGGCGGTCACCAGCCGGTCCGCGGTGTCGACGGGCACCAGCTCGGCGAACCGGGCGGCGGTCTCCTCGTACAGCGCGTCGAGGTCGGGCCGCTCGCCGGCCGGCGCCCGGGTGTCGTCCGCGATCCGCCCGGCGGTGGAGAACGGCCATTCCAGCAGCGTGAGCTGCGGCTTCGGGCCGCCCGCCGGTTCCGGGAGCTCCAGACCGCGGCTGACGGGCTCGAGCGCCGTGGTGAGGTGCGCCGCCAGGTCACGGACCGTCCAGCCGCCCGGCCCGGCCGGGCTCGCGAGCTGTTCGGGCGTCAGGGTGCGGACCGCTTCCCGCACATGGCCGAACTGGGCGAGGACCGCGGTCCGGGTCCTGGCGACGTCGTACGCGCGGGGGCGCTTCTTGGCCGGTGGCATGGGGCGAGACTAACCGCCGGGCCGGACAGTGCCCTCGCGTGCCACCGGGCTCGACCGACCGTCCGTCCCGGGGAGGACGACACCGGTGCAGCCACGGCGTCCCGTCGCGTCGTCGACGTAGGCCCGGAACAGCGCGTGCAGCTGGTCCGGGATCATTCGCTCGTACGGATAGGACAGCCACATCACGTGTACGGCGGGCCGGCCCTCGCAGACGGAGGACGCCCACCAGACCCCGCCGGAGGCACGGCCCGCGGTGCCCGGGGTGAGCTCGGCTTCCTCGGTGACGTCGTCGCTCCGGAGCCCTTTCGCCCCGTCACCGACGAAGGTCTCGGTCTTGACCCACCAAGGGGCCGACCGCAGCGCGTCCCTCAGGTCCTCCGGGATGTCCTCGGGATCCGCGTAGTCCGGGTACAGCCCTCGGGTCTTCTCCCCGACCGCCAGGACGCAGCTGTCGTGGGCACTCTCCTTCCCCGCCGGAGCGGCGAGTGCCCGGTCGGGAAGCGGTCCGGGCCTCTTCTCGGCGGCGAAACGCCGGTACCAGGCGCAGGTGCCGCCGGCCGTGGTCACGGGGCCGAGTGTGCGCTTCGGCTCGGCCAGCGTGGAAGGGACATCCGGGAGGCGGGCCGAGCACCCCGTCCGTCCGGCGGCCCGGTCCGCTGCCTGCCGTGCCAGCCCGGCGAGCGAGCGGCGGTCCTGGGGCGTGACGGGCTCGTACCGGACGACGGCGGTCGCCTCGACCGAGGAGACCGCGCCGCCGTCCTCGCAGAGAGCCCGGGCCGTCACCGAGTACGCGTCGTAGTCGCCCAGCCTGCCGTCGCCGAGCGGGTGCGGAAGGGCATGGCGCGCCACGGCCGTGGCGTCTCCCGCGTCGCCCCGGTCCGGGATGCGGGAGAACGGCCGGCGGGCCTCCTGGTCGATCTCGACCTCGCGCTCGTCGCCCCCCGGATCCTTCGGGTGCACGACGAGGGCCAGCGAGAAGTGCCCGTACGTCGTACCCGGATCGCCCACCCGGTGGACGAGACAGCCGCTGGACCGCAGCCCGGTGTCGGCCCGGTGCTCGTCGTCGGGCTCGGCCCGGTCGGTCCCGCCGCCGTTGAGCCCGAGCACGGGGTCGGGGTCGATGAGGCCCGCACACGCCTCGGTGATGCGCTCGCGGCTCTCGGCCCGGTCGCGGATGTCGATGAACTGCAGCACGAAGGCCCAGGCGCTCAGGCCCAGCCCGGCCACGGCGACCACGCAGAACAGTGTGTTCAGGGCGTTGCGCCAGGGCCCGCGGACGGATTCCTCGGGTGGTCGCGCACCGCGCTGATCGTCCATCGTCATCCCCCGGGCCGCACCACACGTGACGATCGCCAAGCTACCAGCGGGTACTGACAGTCCCGTCGGTGACGAACGCCTCGCCGCTCGCCGGGACGCCGAGGCCCCGCCAGGTGAAGGGAACCCCCCGGGCCGTATCGAAGTCCGGGTGGTCCATCAGCTGGAAGTGGAGGTGCGGCTCCGTGGAGTTGCCCGAGTTCCCGCACCGGGCGAGCTGCTGCCCGGCCCGGACGGTCTCCCCCGCCTTCACCTGGAGCGAGCCGTGCCGCAGGTGCGCGTACGCGGCGTACGTACCGTCGCCGAGGTCGAGCACGAGGTGGTTGCCGACGATCCGGTGCGCGCCCGCCATGTCGCGGACGAACGCCTCGATCAGCAGCAGGTACGCCAGCGCCGGACCGGAGTTCCGGCTGAGGTGGTCGCGCTGCCGGTCGCTCGCGCGCACGACGGTGCCGTCCGCCACCGCGAGGAGCGGGGCTCCGAAGGCCGGGAAGTCGCGGCCGGGACGGGCGAGGGGCCACAGCCACCGGAACGGCGGACGACTTCCCTCCGCCTCCGGTTCGGCGACGATGTCGATCGCGTACGACTGCCCGTAGGCGTGCGTGCCGTGGCTCGGCACCTTGTCGGCCGGGCTGTTGAGCGCGGTCCAGCGCCCCGCCACCGGCGGCCCGACCTCCACCGGCGGCCGGGCCCGCGTCAGGTCCGGACGGCCGGCGCGGCTCAGCGCGAGGCCGATGACGACAGCCACCGCCGCGGGCGCGAACACCAGCACGAAGGGATCCGGCGGCCCCGTGAAGGTGGTGACCGGCACCAGAGCGACGAAGACGATCCAGCAGCAGCGGTACAGGATCATGGCGGCTTTGCGTACGGACATGACGTCCCTCCTCGCGTCGGTGCTCAGGGCCGGGCGGCCGTGAGCACCACCAGCAGCGGCACGACCCGGGGACCGGGCACCTCGTAGCGCCCGCGGCCCGTCGTGTGCAGCCAGCCCGCGCCGGTCAGCAGGCGCAGATGGTGGTAGATCTGACCGGTCGTGCCCGTCTCGTCCAGCCCGGCCAGCTCGGCAGCGGTACGCCGGCCCGCGAGGATCTCGCGGAGCAGCCGCAGCCGCACCGGATGACCGAGCGCGGCCAGCGGTTCGGCGGCTTCCACCCAGTCGGAGCGGTCCTCGTCGGAACCCAGGAGCCCTGCGGTGAGCGCGCCGTACTGCCATTCGTAGCGCTCGCCGGCGGGCAGCCGCACCGCGCCCGTGAACAGCACCCCGCCGTCGGCCGCGGCGTCCCCGACCTGTTCGAGCTGGTCCTTGAGCCCGTCCAGCGCCCAGAAGTCCCCGACACCCAGACTCGGCGGCCCGCCGTCCGCCGCCCGCTCCAGCACCGCCAGCCGGCGTTCCAGCTCGGCGACGCGTTCCTCAAGCTTCACAGAACACAACCTTACGTAATTACGTAACATTTATCAACAGGTTTCCGGGAGACGCCGAAGCCCCCGTCCGGTCGACCCGGACGGGGGCTTCGGCACAGGCAGAACCTAGGCGAACAGACCCTCCAAGGTCCCCTCGTGAGCCGTACGCAGCTCGCTCAGCGGGATGCTGAACTCGCCCTGGACCTCGATCTCCTCGCCGTCCACGACACCGATGCGGGCCACGGGCAGACCCCGCGCACCGCACATGTCGTTGAAGCGCAGCTCCTCGCTGCGCGGAATCGAGACGACCGCGCGCCCCGCCGACTCGGAGAACAGGAAGGTGAACGCGTCCAGCCCGTCCGGCACGACCAGCCGGGCACCCTTCCCGCCGCGCAGACAGGACTCGGTGACCGCCTGGATCAGACCGCCGTCGGAGAGGTCGTGCGCCGCGTCGATCATGCCGTCGCGGGAGGCCGCGATCAGGACCTCGCCGAGCAGCTTCTCGCGGCCCAGGTCGACCTTGGGCGGCATGCCGCCGAGGTGCTGGTGGACGACCTCGGACCAGGCCGAGCCGCCGAACTCCTCGTGCGTGTCGCCCAGCAGGTAGAGGAGCTGGCCCTCCGCGGCGAAGGCGACCGGCGTGCGCCGGGTGACGTCGTCGATCACACCGAGGACGGCCACGACCGGCGTCGGGTGGATCGCCGTCTCACCGGTCTGGTTGTACAGCGACACGTTGCCACCGGTGACCGGGGTGCCGAGTTCCAGGCAGCCGTCCGCGAGACCGCGGGTGGCCTCCGCGAACTGCCACATGACGTCCGGGTCCTCGGGGGAGCCGAAGTTCAGGCAGTCCGAGATGGCGAGCGGCTTGGCACCGGACGCGGCGACGTTGCGGTACGACTCCGCCAGAGCGAGCTGTGCGCCCGTGTAGGGATCGAGCTTCGCGTACCGGCCGTTGCCGTCGGTCGCCATGGCCACGCCCAGGTTCGACTCCTCGTCGATCCGGACCATGCCGGCGTCCTCGGGCATCGCGAGCACGGTGTTGCCCTGCACGAAGCGGTCGTACTGGTCGGTGATCCAGGACTTGGAGGCCTGGTTCGGGGAGCCGACCAGCTTGAGGACCTGCTCGCGCAGCTCCGCGCCGTTCGCCGGACGGGCCAGCTTGCCGGCGTCGTCCGCCTGCAGCGCGTCCTGCCAGGAGGGGCGGGCGAACGGCCGGTGGTACGTCGGGCCCTCGTGGGCCACGGACCGCGGCGGTACGTCCACGATCTGCTCGCCGTGCCAGAAGATCTCCAGCTGCGAGCCCTCGGTCACCTCACCGATGACGGTGGCGATGACATCCCACTTCTCGCAGATCTCCATGAAGCGGTCCACGTGCTGCGGCTCGACGATGGCGCACATGCGCTCCTGCGACTCGCTCATGAGGATTTCCTCGGGCGAGAGGGAGGAGTCGCGCAGCGGCACGGTGTCCAGCTCGACGCGCATACCGCCGGAGCCCGCGGAGGCCAGCTCGCTCGTGGCGCAGGAGAGCCCGGCGCCGCCGAGGTCCTGGATGCCCGCGACGAGCTTCTCCTTGAAGATCTCCAGGGTGCACTCGATGAGGAGCTTCTCCTGGAACGGGTCGCCGACCTGGACGGCGGGGCGCTTGGTGGGCTTGGTGTCGTCGAAGGTCTCCGAAGCCAGCACGGAGACGCCGCCGATGCCGTCGCCGCCGGTGCGGGCGCCGTACAGGATCACCTTGTTGCCGGGGCCGGAGGCCTGGGCCAGGTGGATGTCCTCGTGCTTCATCACGCCGATGCAGCCGGCGTTGACGAGAGGGTTGCCCTGGTAGCAGGCGTCGAAGACGACCTCGCCACCGATGTTCGGCAGGCCCAGACAGTTCCCGTAACCGCCGATGCCCGCGACGATGCCCGGCAGGACCCGCCGGGTGTCGGGGTGGTCGGCCGCACCGAAGCGCAGCGGGTCGACGACCGCGATCGGGCGGGCGCCCATCGCCAGGATGTCACGGACGATGCCGCCGACGCCGGTGGCCGCGCCCTGGTAGGGCTCGATGTACGAGGGGTGGTTGTGCGACTCGACCTTGAAGGTGACCGCGTACCCCTGGCCGACGTCGACCACGCCGGCGTTCTCGCCGATGCCGACGAGCATCGCGTCGTTCTCGGGGACCTTCTCGCCGAACTGCTTGAGGTGGACCTTGCTGCTCTTGTAGGAGCAGTGCTCGGACCACATCACGGAGTACATGGCGAGCTCGGCACCGGTGGGACGGCGGCCCAGGATCTCGCGGATCCGGGCGTACTCGTCCTCCTTGAGGCCGAGGTCCTTCCAGGGCTGCCCGGCGTCCGGGGTTTCGGCCGCGTGCTTGACCGTGTCCAGGCTCATGCGTTGACCAGCTTCTTGATGATCGAGGTGAAGAAACCGAGACCGTCGGTGCGACCGGTGCCGATCAGCGGCTCGACGGCGTGCTCCGGGTGCGGCATCAGACCGACGACGTTGCCCGCGGCGTTGGTGATGCCCGCGATGTCGCGGAGCGAGCCGTTCGGGTTCACGTCGGCGTAGCGGAACGCGACGCGGCCCTCGGCCTCCAGCTCGTCGAGCGTGCGCTCGTCGGCGGTGTACCGGCCGTCCACGTTCTTCAGCGGTACGGAGATTTCCTGGCCCGCCGTGTAGTCCGAGGTCCAGGCCGTCTCCGCGTTCTCCACCCGCAGCTTCTGGTCGCGGCAGATGAAGTGGAGGTGGTTGTTGCGCAGCATCGCGCCGGGCAGCAGGTGCGCCTCGGTCAGGATCTGGAAGCCGTTGCAGATACCGAGGACCGGCATGCCGGCCTTCGCCTGCTCGATGACGGTCTCCATCACCGGCGAGAAACGCGAGATGGCGCCGGCCCGCAGATAGTCGCCGTAACTGAAACCGCCCGCCAGGACGACCGCGTCGACCTGGTGGAGGCCGGTGTCGCGGTGCCACAGCGGTACGGGTTCGGCACCCGCGATCCGGACGGCCCGCAGGCTGTCGCGGTCATCGAGCGTGCCGGGGAAAGTGACGACTCCGATACGAGCGGTCACTTCGGCTCCTCGGCCTTCTCGTCCGCCTCGATCTTGACGGTGAAGTCCTCGATGACGGTGTTGGCGAGGAAGGTCTCGGCCATCTCGTTGATACGGGCGAGGGCCGCGGCGTCTACCGGCCCCTCGACCTCGAGCTCGAAACGCTTTCCCTGACGTACGTCCGCGATTCCGTCGAAGCCGAGACGGGGCAGTGCGCGCTGCACAGCCTGTCCCTGCGGGTCGAGGATCTCCGGCTTGAGCATGACGTCGACTACGACGCGTGCCACGGGCACTCCCGGTGGTGTGGTGCGGCTGTGTCTCCGAGGGGTTCCCCAGATCCCCGCGGGTCCACTCAGCCTACCTGGCCAGAAATTCTACGCGGGTAGATATCGGGCAAGCGGGATCACGGTGAGATATCGACCGCGACAACATGCGGGGAAAATCCTGGAAAAAATCTTCACCCGGATTGCACGCGGACACGCGGAGTTAATTGCCCGGGCTTCACAATGCGGCTCCCCCCGCTGTACAAATGATTACCGGGGAAAGCACCATTGCCCCCGGAACAGTCGACACCAGTCGATCCGTATCCGCCTAGCAGCCGGAAGGCCGTCATCGACGCATGTCAGACGCGACGATGCCGTAGGAAAGGACCGATATCCGTGGCTCAGCGCACAGTGGTTTCACTCTCCGACGACATCGACGGGGGAGAAGCGGCGGAAACGGTCACCTTCGCCCTGGACGGGAAGTCGTACGAGATCGACCTCAATCCCACCAACGCAAAGAAACTGCGCAAGACCCTGGCCCCGTACGTGGCGGCGGGCCGAAAGCAGACAAACGCCGGCAAGCACGGCAGGACTCCGGTGTCGTACCACCACACGTCACTCGCTCCCGATCCGGCGGCCGTGCGCGCCTGGGCCCGCTCGCACCGGATGGAGGTGCCGGCCCGGGGCCGGATCCCCAAGAAGGTCTACGAGGCGTTCCAGGCCGCCAGTTGAGAGCCGGCCGGGAGCCACGTCCGGAATGATCCATTCCGTTACGACCTCCGGCGCCCGGCGGAAGGACACCTCGGGGAGCCGACTTGCACAACACCCCTGCAGGTCGGCTAGAGTCTGGAGCACGCCGAAGGGCAAGGCCGAAAGGCCGGGGCCGAAGCAGCGTGCGGGTGTAGTTCAGTAGTAGAACATCCCCCTTCCAGGGGGAAGGCGCAGTGTGCAATTCCTGTCACCCGCTCTACACTGCCTTACCGGACCACTTCGTGGATCGGGTAGAGTAGTGAACGCTCCACCGGTGAAAGCCGAGTGGCAGCAATGCGGACGTAGCTCAGTTGGTAGAGCGCAACCTTGCCAAGGTTGAGGTCGCCAGTTCGAACCTGGTCGTCCGCTCGTGTTCAAAGGCCCTGGTCGATATCGACCAGGGCCTTTGTCGTATCCGTTATGGACTCATGACGTTGGTCATGAGCAGCGATAACAGGCGGCTGCCCGCGTGCAGTCGGCGCTCGGCCGGGTCGTGCGGGAGGCCCCCCATGTGCTGCGGCACGGCAATCCCCGGCTGTGCGTGATTCGCCTCCGTACGGCGGAGGGAGAGGTCCGGCTGGCCGTCGAGAACGACGGGGCGTCGCCGGACGCGGCCGGCGCCTCGGGGCTGAACGGGCTGACCGCGCCGAACAGCCCGCTGGAGGGCGGGACCGACGGGTGACGGCCTGTTCCGTCCGGCGGCGACGCTGCCGCTGCCCGTGTCGCACCGTGAACCCGCACCGGCCCTGCTAGAGAAGCGTTGACATCCGCACCGCCGCCCGTCCGCGTCCTGCCGGCCGAGGACGAACACCTGATCCGGGGCGCCCTGGCCGCCCGCCTCGCGCCGGAGGACGACATCGTCCTGGTCGCCGGGGCGGCGACCGGCCCCGAGGCGCTCATGATGGCGCCGGCGCACCGGCCCGATGGCGCTGTCCTGGACCTGGAGATGCCGGGAGCGGACGGTGTGAAGGTCGCCACATCGCTGCGCACCGGACTGCCCGGCTGCCGGACCATGATCGTGACGAGCCACGGCAGGCCGGGCCATCCGAAACGGGCTCTCGCGGCGGGTGTCCGGGCGTTCGCACCGAAGACGGTCAGCGCGCGCAGTTGGCCGAGATCATCCGTAGCGTGCACGCGGGAAACCGCTGTGCGGACCCCGAGTTGGCGGCCGACGCCATTCCCGCGGGCGCCGCGCCACTGACCTCTCGGGAGGCCGAGGTGCCGGCGCCGGCCACGGGCAGGGCACCGGTCGCGGAGATCGCGGAGCGGGCGTCGCCGTCGCAGGGCACCGTGCGCGACTACCTGTCGGCGGCGGTCTCCGAACTCGGGGCGGAGAACCGTCACGCGGCAGTGCGTCTCGCCCACGAGCGAGGTTGGGTATAGTGGGCAGCGCGCTGCGGCGCATGCGAACGTAGCTCAGCTGGTAGAGCGCAACCTTGCCAAGGTTGAGGTCGCGAGTTCGAACCTCGTCGTTCGCTCCATGCAAGAAGGCCCCGGTCCTCGTGACCGGGGCCTTCTTCCGTTATGCCTGCCGTCCGGCCGGCCAGCCGGTGCCGGTCAGAAGCTCGTACGCGTCCAGGTACTTGGCCCGGGTCGCGTCGACGATCTCCTGCGGCAGCGCCGGGGGCGGCTGCTCGCTGTGGCGGTCCCAGCCGGATGCGGGCGAGGTCAGCCAGTCGCGTACGAACTGCTTGTCGTACGAGGGCTGCGGCTTGCCCGGCTCCCACGTCGCCGCGGGCCAGAAGCGCGAGGAGTCCGGGGTCAGCACCTCGTCCGCGATGATCAGCTCCTCGCCGCCGTCCGCGGTGGGCGCGAAGCCGAACTCGAACTTCGTGTCGGCCAGGATGATCCCGCGCCCACGGGCGATGTCCCGGGCACGGCCGTAGACGTCCAGCGTCGTCCGGCGCAGCAGGGACGCCGTCTCGGGTCCCACCTCGCGGGCGACCTCCTCGTACGACACGTTCTCGTCGTGATCGCCGACCGCGGCCTTCGTGGCCGGGGTGAAGATCGGCCCCGGGAGCTCCGAGCCGTCGACGAGGCCCTCGGGAAGACCGAGACCGCAGACCGTGCGGGTCGCGTTGTACTCGGTCAGCCCGGAACCGGTCAGATAGCCGCGCGCCACGCACTCGACCTGGACCATGCGCAGCGAACGGCAGATCAGGGTGCGGCCGGCCCAGTCGGCGGGCGCCCCGGCCGGGAGCTCCGTCGAGAGCACGTGGTTGGGGACCAGATCGGCGAGCTGGTCGAACCACCACAGCGACATCTGGGTGAGCACCCTGCCCTTGTCCGGGATCTCGGTCGGCAGGACCCAGTCGTACGCGGAGATACGGTCGCTGGCGACCATCACGAGGTCGCCCGCCTCGTTCCTGTACAGGTCGCGCACCTTGCCGGTGTGCAGATGGGTGAGCCCCGGCACCCGCACGGGCTCGGGCTTTTCTACGAAACCGGACACGCTGCCTCCGCGTAGGTTGATCCAGGAGTCGGTCCGATTGTCCCGCATGCGAAGGTGCGGCGCCGACAGGGGTCGCCTCAGCACCGCCGCTCGGTCGCGCTGCTCAGTCGCGCTTGCAGATCCGGTCGAGCAGATTGGCCGTGGCCCGCTGGATCCGGGCGTCGACATGGCCGGGGCGGTCCAGGGCCGGGGACCAGGCGAAGGTGCCCGAGGCGAAGACGAGCGCGCCGGACGGGGCGCGGTAGAGCGAGGTCTCCTGGTGCCGGGTGGTGCCGTCGCCGTCCCGGTAGGGCGAGTGCGCGAGCAGTATGCGGTTCTCGTGCTCGGGCAGCGTCGTCCGCGGGAAGTAGCGGTCGGCCTCGCCGGCGACCAGCCCGTCGAGCTCGTCGCCCTCCCCCGCTCCGGTGGCCTCCCAGAGCCAGTGTCCGGCGTTCCGTACGACCAGCGGATGCGGTTCGGGGACCCGGCCCGCGTACTGGATGCCGAGCAGTTGCTGCTCGGCGCGGTCGACCTCGCGCCACAGCGCGGACCTGCCCGGGCCGCTGCGCTTGCGGCAGGTGAGGAGGCGGTCGGGAACCCCGGAGGGGGAGGGGGACAGGCCGACCTGCCAGTACATGGTGTTCGCGGAGAGGAAGACGAGGGAGGTGCCGGTGTCGCGGGCGAGCTCCGTGGTCCGGCGCATGGGCACCGACCAGTACTCGTCGTGGCCGGGGAAGACCAGGCCCCGGTAGCGGCCGGGGTCCACACGGCCCGCGTGGAGATCGCGGGCGTCGGCGTACGCGAGGTCGTAGCCGTAGCGCTCGGCCCAGCGGATGAAGTCGTAGGCGTGGCCGACGTGGAGGGGCAGGCCAGCGCCCGCGTAGGGACGGTCGAAGGAGAGGGTGGAGGCGGCGTCCTCCTCGCCCAGCAGCCGGCCCTGCTCGTCCCATGCGTGGTAGAGGCTGGCGCCGGTGCGGCCGTCCTCCGGATAGAGGTTGTACGCCTGCCACGTGATGTCGGGGAGCAGGAGAAGCAGGTCCGCCGGATGGTCGTCGCGGACCGTGAAGGGGATGTGCGAGCGGTACCCGTCTGCGGTGGTGAGAACGGCGACGTACGCGCCGACCGACCAGTAGCTGGGGATCTGCAGGCGCCAGGAGAGCCACCAGTGGTGGCAGGAGACGGTCCGCTCGGCGAGGAGCGGCGTCGGCTGGACGATGCCGGAGAGGCGCGGGCTCGTGGTGATCTTGGCGGCGCCGTCGCCCGCGTAATGCCCGATGCGGTAGACGTCGACGGAGAACTGCTGGGGCGGGTCCACGGTGATGTGGAAGTCGATCGCCTCGCCGGGAGCCGCCGCACCGGGTGACACGAAGCCCTTGATCTGCCGGTGCACGTCGTCGGCCGTACGGGTGCCGCCGCCCGCCCCGCCGCGGCCCAGACCGGGATCGGCGTACCAGGGGACGATCTGGCCGGTGTCGTCGAAGTAGTTCTCGCTGCCCCGCAGCCAGGGCAGCGGGCCCTGCCCGAAGGGGTCGCTCACGGCATGCGCGAGGGCACCCGATTCCCATCGCCTGATCTGGTCCGCCCCCATACCGCTCCCCTCCCACGCCCCCGGACAACGCTGCCGCGCCGGAGGCCGGCGCCAGGCCCCAGCACATCACATCACGCATGCGCTCCGTCACCGTTCGTCGCGAATTGGCGTGAACGGAAGTCATTCTTCCGGCTAAAGGCGGCGTACGGCGGACATCTCAGGGTTCGGATGGACGCACGGCCGTTCAGACCAGACGTACGGGTTTGTCCGCCCGGACGCCGACGGAGGAGAGCCAGGACCGCAGCGGTTCCGCGTCGCCGTCCTCGACGAGGCTGAGAACGGGACCGCCCAGGTCCGATCTGCGCCCGCCGCCGACCAGCAGCGCGGGGCCGTCGAGCCAGTCGAGACCGGGGACCGCTCCCGCCGTGTCCACGGCCGCGCAGCAGACCATCGCCACGACGTGGTCGGCGAGCAGCTCCGTGCCCGTACGGGGTGGCTGGAGCGGAAAGAGCGGGAGCGGGACGGGCCCCCAGACGTCGAGGGCGTCGGCGGCGACCGCTGCGCCGCTCCTGACGCCCTCGCCGCCCTTGTCTTCCGCGCTGCCCTTGGCGTCCTTGGTGCCCTTGGCGTCCGTGCGGAGCTGTGGGGCCGCCCCCGCCGCGTCACGGGCCACTGCGGCGCCGATTCCGGCCGCGAGCTCCTCGCTGTTGCCGCCAGGGGTGGTGAGGTGGTCGATGACGCGGGCCAGCGTGGGCACCGCGGGGCCGTCGGCCGCCGGTGCGCCCGGACGGGTCGCTCCCACGGACACGCCGGTGGCCACGCCCATGGTGTCGAGCACGCGGTGGAGACGGGCGGCCTCGGTGCGCCACTTCCGGTCGACGACCTCCTCCGGATACTGCTGCCAGTCGACCGGGGACCAGCCGGGGCCGGTCTCCGCCGGGCCGCCGTGGAAGAGCCGCGCGGCCAGCAGCGAGGCCGCCTCGTCGGCCGCGCCCGGCTCCTCCAGGAGATCGCAGGCGGGCCGCTCCCCCAGCCGGGAGGCGAAGCCCTCGGCCAGCCGGTCGCGCCGGGAGAGCTCCGTGAGGGCGGAGACGACGCCCGCGTCGAGCCGGGAGGGCCAGCGGCCCATCCGCCAGGCGGGCAGGGCGACCCTGGTCAGCAGCCGGTCCCAGCCCGCGTACGCGAGGCCGACCTGTTCCTGGGCGACGATCCGCAGTCCGTAGTCCACTCCTTGGGCGCGCGCCGAGGCCGCTGCGGCGACGCAGCGCTCCATCTCGGCCGCGTGACCGCGACAACCGCGCAGCAGGAGCCTGGCGACCGACCCCGCGAAGGCCGACGGAAAGCGGCGCAGGATCCCCTGGCCCTGCGCGGAGGCATCGGCGACCACGGCGTCGAGGCCGCGTACGAAGCGGCGGGCGGCGGCTATGTCCGGGTGCGCGGACGGCCCCGTGCCCGCGACGACCGGGGCGAGCACGGCCCGCAGCTCGGCGACCCGCATCCACCACAGGAAGGGCGAGCCGATGACCAGCACGGGCGCGGCCGTCACCCGCCGTCCGCGCCTGCCGCCCGTCAGCCCCTTGGCCAGGCCGGTCGCCTTCGGCTGGGCCGCGGGATGCGTACGGTCCTCCAGCCAGCTGTCGCAGTCCGGGGTCAGCGCTATGGCCGACGGCGCCGGGACGTCGAGCCGGTCGGCCAGCTCCCGGACCAGCCGGTAGAGATCGGGGGCCGCCTCCTCGGTGAGGGGAACCGTCGGGCTGACCGCGGGCCGCGCCCGCGCCACCGCGACGGTGACCGTCGCGGCGAGCAGCAGCACCACGACCGCGCAGACCGTCACCGCCCAGCGCACCGTGTCCCACGCGCCGCCGCCGAGCCGGCCCTGTGCCTCCGCGACCAGCAGCACGACGGCTGCGGCGGCGGGCAGGACGGCCACGGCCCTGGCCCTGCTGCGGACGCGCAGCAGGGCCAGGGCACGGGCACGCGCCGACAGCGCACCCAGCTCCTCAACCGAACCGGTAGCGGACACGGCCGGACGTCACCCCCTCTGCCCCCGCGACGGTGTTGGTCACTCCCCCACTGTGGCACCAGCCACCGACATCGCAATGCCGGTGGGCCAAGTGCCGGAACGCCTGCGCCGCACCCTAGTTGGGACCTCGGCGGAGGTCATCCGGATGGCCGAGTCGTCACCCGATGGAATGGCTTTGGGCAAAGCTGCTGACGCGCCGGTCCCGAGGGGTTCCGTCGTACGGACGGCGCCGGTTCATCCAGCCCGGACCGGTGCCCGTCCGGGCATCTCGGAGGCCTGGGACAGCGCCGTGCCCGGCACCTCGGAGGGAGGTGCCGGGCACGGATACGGCGGAGCACGACCGGCGCTCAGGCCTCCTCGGCGGCCTTACGGGCGATGTCCGTGCGGTGCTGGGAGCCGTCGAGCCGGATCCGGCCGACAGCCGTGTAGGCGCGCTCACGGGCCTGCCGCAGGTCCTTGCCGGTCGCGGTGACGGAGAGCACGCGGCCCCCGGCGCTGACCACCGCGTCACCGTCCTGCCGGGTCCCGGCGTGCAGGACGAACGCATGCGGCGCATCCTGCGCCACCACGTCCTGGAGGCCCTCGATCGGGTCACCCGTCCGGGGGGTCGCGGGGTAGTTGTGCGAGGCGATGACGACGGTGACCGCGGCGTCGTCGCGCCAGTTCAGCGGCGGCAGGAGGTCCAGGGTGCCGTCGGCGGAGCCGAGCAGGATCCCAGCCAGCGGGGTCTTCAGCCGGGCCAGGACCACCTGGGTCTCCGGGTCACCGAAACGGGCGTTGAACTCGATGACCCGTACGCCGCGCGAGGTGATCGCGAGGCCCGCGTACAGCAGTCCCGAGAAGGGCGTGCCGCGGCGGCGGAGCTCGTCGACCGTCGGCTGGAGGACGGTCTGCATGACCTCGTCGACCAGCTTCGGGTCGGCCCACGGAAGCGGGGAGTACGCGCCCATGCCACCGGTGTTCGGACCCTCGTCGCCGTCCAGGGCGCGCTTGAAGTCCTGGGCGGGCTGCAGCGGCAGCACCGTCGTGCCGTCGGTGATCGCGAAGAGGCTCACCTCGGGCCCGTCGAGGAACTCCTCGATGACCACACGGTCGCAGGCCAGCGCGTGGTCGCGGGCGGCTTCGAGGTCGTCGGTGACGACGACACCCTTGCCGGCCGCGAGGCCGTCGTCCTTGACCACGTACGGGGCACCGAACGCGTCGAGGGCCTCGTCGATCTCGGCGGGTGTCGTGCAGACGTAGCTACGGGCTGTCGGGACGTTGGCAGCGGCCATGACGTCCTTGGCGAACGCCTTGGAGCCCTCCAGCCGGGCTGCCTCGCCCGAGGGACCGAAGCAGGGGATGCCGGCCGCGCGCACGGCGTCGGCGACACCGGCGACAAGCGGTGCCTCCGGGCCGACGACCACCAGCTCGGCGCCCAGCTCGGTCGCGAGGCGCGCGACGGCGTCGCCGTCGAGCGCGTCGACCGGGTGCAGTTCGGCCACCTCCGCGATCCCGGCGTTGCCGGGGGCGCAGTACAGAGCGGTGACATCGGGGTCGAGGGAAAGAGAGCGGCACAGGGCGTGTTCGCGGGCGCCGCCGCCGATGACGAGGACCTTCACGAGGTGCAGCCTAACCGCCGGGACGTGGCGGCCTCGACGGGCGCCGCTCCGTGGACGGCGTCCCCACGCACGGCTCCCCTACTCGTTGGTGAACTCCTCGACGACCGTGGCTCCCAGCTCACGGACGATCAGGTCGTGCCCCGAGAGCGCGGAGTCGACGAGATCCGGATCGTCCGCCTCCGCGGTGTCGTCCTCCGGTGCCACCGGGTGCGGCGGCTCGGGGGCGGTCCGGTCGTACCCCGTCGGCTCGGGCCTGCCGGACTGCTGGGCCGGGGGCTGCTGGGCGGCCGGCGGGGGCTGCTGGGCGGCGGGCCGGGGCTCGTACGACGGTGCCTGCGGGACGGGCGCGGGCTGGTACGGGGCAGGGGCGGACGGGCGTCCGCCGCCACCGGTGTGTGCGGGCTGGCCGGCGCCGCCCGACGGGTCGACGACGGCGTCGACCCGCCACTTGGCGTTGAACTGCTCGGCGAGGGCCTGCTTCAGCACCTCCTCGCTGCCGCTGCTCGCGAAGGTGTCGCGAGCACCCGCGTTGAGGAAACCGATCTGAAGGGTGGCGCCGTCGAAACCGGTGACCTGGGCGTTCTGGCTGAGCAGGATCCAGGTGAACCGGCGGCGGTTCTTCACGGCCTCCAGGATGTCCGGCCACATGTTCCGCACCTGCGCCGCGCCCTGCGCCATGTCCTGCCCGCCGGCGGCGGGTGCGACGGGCGCGGGGGCCGCGGCCCGAGCAGGAGCCGCGGCCGGGGCGGGGGCGGGGGCCTGCGGGGGCGGCGTACTGCCGGGCGCGGACGCGGCGGGCCAGCCACCGGGCCTGCGCGCCGCCTCACCCCCGCTGCCGGCCCCGCTCGCGGCGGGCCAGGCGCCGGGGCGCTGGGCCGCGGCAGGCGCTTCGGCGGCAGGCTGCTGCACCTGGGGGTGCTGGACGGCCGACTGCTGGACCGGATGCGCGGCAGCCGGTGCTTCCCGGGGCATGGGAGCGGCCTGCGGTACGCCGACGGCCTCGCCCCGTACCGCCGCGCGGGCGGCGGTCGGCCCGGAGACGGCCCCGGCGCCGGAGGCGTGAGCCTCGGGCCCCGGTACGTAGCCCAGGGCAGGGCCCGCCCCGGCCGCCGTGAAGGACGCGCCCCGCTCCAGCCGGTCCAGCCGGGCCTGGAGCGAACGCTCGTCGTCGAAGGCAGCGGGCAGCAGCACCCGGGCGCAGATCAGCTCCACCTGGAGCCGCGGCGAGGTCGCCCCGCGCATCTCCGTGAGCCCCTCGTTGACCAGATCGGCCGCACGGCTCAGCTCCGCGGCACCGAAGACGGCCGCCTGTGCCTGCATCCGCTCGACCACATCGGCGGGAGCGTCGATGAGCCCCTTCTCCCCGGCATCCGGCACGGCGGCCAGGATCACCAGGTCGCGCAGCCGCTCCAACAGGTCGGCGACGAAACGCCGGGGGTCGTTGCCGCCCTCGATGATCTGGTTCACGACCTCGAAGGCCGCCGCCCCGTCGCCCGCCGCGAAGGCGTCCACGATGGCGTCCAGCAGGGTCCCGTCCGTGTATCCGAGGAGCGAGGTCGCCATGGCGTATGTCACACCGTCGTCGCCCGCGCCGGCCAGCAGCTGGTCCATGACGGACATCGAGTCACGCACGGATCCGGCACCCGCCCGCACGACGAGCGGCAGCACACCGTCCTCGACGAAGCTGTTCTCCTTGCCGCACACCTCGGCGAGGTAACCGCGCAGCGTCCCCGGAGGAACCAGCCGGAACGGGTAGTGGTGCGTGCGCGACCGGATCGTGCCGATGACCTTCTCGGGCTCCGTGGTCGCGAAGATGAACTTGAGGTGCTCCGGCGGCTCCTCGACCACCTTCAGCAGGGCGTTGAACCCCGCCGGGGTGACCATGTGGGCCTCGTCGATGATGTAGATCTTGTACCGGCTCGAAGCGGGCCCGAAGAACGCCTTCTCCCGCAGGTCACGGGCATCGTCCACGCCACCGTGCGACGCGGCGTCGATCTCGATCACATCGATGGAACCCGGCCCGTTGCGCGCCAGGTCCTGGCAGGACTGGCACTGCCCGCACGGCGTCGGCGTGGGCCCCTGTTCGCAGTTCAGACAGCGGGCGAGGATGCGCGCGCTGGTCGTCTTGCCGCAGCCGCGCGGCCCGCTGAACAGGTACGCGTGATTGACCCGGTTGTTCCGCAGGGCCTGCTGCAGCGGGTCAGTGACATGCTCCTGACCGATGACCTCGGCGAAGGACTCGGGGCGATAGCGGCGGTACAGCGCAAGGGACGACACACCTACGAGGTTATCGGGGTGGACCGACAACCGGCCCCGCCCCGGGCGCAGCGCCCGGCGGGACGGACACACCCCGGGCACGCAAGGGCCCCCCACGCACCCGTCAGAGCCGACCTACCCTTGCTGCCTTCCGGCCCTGGGGGAGTTCAGTCAGATAGCGCCACGTGAGGGGCTGATGCCCACCTTAACCGATCCCCGCCCCCCGAAGTCCACCCACCCGGCCTCCCGGGCCGGCCCCGAGGGCTCCCCGGAACGATCTGCGGGGAACGTGTTCGCGAGCACTCCCCAACGTCTTGTATTGTTTGCGGCGGAGGATTCGCCTAGTGGCCTAGGGCGCACGCTTGGAAAGCGTGTTGGGGGCAACCCCTCACGAGTTCGAATCTCGTATCCTCCGCCATTGCTCTCACCGGGCAATACGTCGAAGGCCCCCGCTGCTTGCAGCGGGGGCCTTCGACGTGTGTGGTCTCAGTTTTGGTCTCAGTTGGCGCGAGGTGACGCGTCGGCTCGGTTGCTGGTCGGCTCTCCTCCGCCGTGCACCCCCTCAAGGCAGACGAGCCAGAGCTCGCTCTCGTTGATCATGAGTACGAGCGGATGCCGATCCCACGAGGCCCACGAGCCTCATACTCCGCAGACGGAACAGATCACCCGAGCGCGAGCGCCCCTGTGGATAACTCTCCTGGCCGAAATCCTGCCTAGTAGTGTCAAGACGTGGCCACTCCCCTGTTCTTCGACACCGCCCTCCACACCCTCCCCTCAGTCCCCGAGGAGGCCGTGGAGCACGGCGAGGTGTTCACGCGGCGTTGGGTCGTCGATCTGATCCTCGACCTCGTGGGATATACCTCTGACAAAGCCCTCTGCGACCTGAAGCTCGTGGAGCCCGCCTGCGGGTCAGGAGCCTTTCTAGGAGCGGTGGCTTCGCGGATCAGCGCATCCTGCCGCGAGCAGAACCGTCCCATCAGTGACGCAAGCCATGCCGTGCGTGCGCTCGATCTGCTGGAGCGCAACGTCCGCAGAAGCCGCGAAGTCGTCGAGCAGCACTTGGTCGACGACGGCTGGAACCCCACAGATGCCCAGCAGGTGGCAGCGGCCTGGATCGAGCAGGGTGACTACCTACTCCAGCCCGAAGGGACCCAGCACGCGGACTACGTAGTCGGTAACCCGCCATACATCCGCCTGGAGGACGTCCCGGCGGACAGGATGGCCGTCTATCGTCACGCGTGTCCCACAATGGGCGGCCGCGCAGACATCTACGTGGGCTTCTTCGAAGTCGCCCTTCGAAGTCTCGGGGCAGGCGGACAGCTGGGCTTCATCTGCGCGGACCGTTGGATGCGCAATCAGTACGGTCGGCAGTTGCGCCATCTGGTGACCAAGAGCTTCAGCATGGACCTGGCCCTGGTCATGCACGATGCGGACGCCTTCGACGACCAGGTCTCCGCGTACCCCGCCATCACGCTGATCAGCAAGCGGCCCCAAGGCACCGCTGTGGCAGCGGACACCACGCGAGCCTTCGGTGCTCCTGAGGCCACCGCCTTCGCACGCTGGTACGCGACTGACCGGACAGAGTCGGTCACGACACCAGCGTTCCAGGCCGCTCGCATGCCGCATTGGTTCCCGGACGAGGACTCCTGGCCGAGTGCTTCACCCGCACGACTGGCAGTCCTCGAGGAACTGACAGAGCGCTTCCACCTGCTTGAGAGCAAGAAGTCCGGTACCCGAGTCGGCATCGGCATCGCGACCGGAGCGGACAAGGTCTTCCTCACCGACGACGGCACGTTGATCGAAGACGACCGCCTCCTGCCGATGGCCATGGTTCGCGACACCACGAGCGGCACGCTCAACTGGAACGGCACCTACCTGGTCAACCCCTGGACGGCCAACGGCGATCTGGTCGACCTCGCCACGTATCCCCGGCTTGCCAGGTATCTCGACGAACACGGAGCCGCGTTGCGCAAGCGCTACGTGGCTGTCAAGCAGCCACACCGCTGGTACAAGACCATCGACAAGGTCGATCACGCGCTGACTCGGCGGCCCAAGCTGCTGCTCCCGGACATGAAGCTGACGATCCATCCGGTACTCGACGAGGGCGGACTGTACCCTCACCACAACCTGTACTTCATCGTCTCGGACGTCTGGGACATGCGCGTGCTGGGTGGTCTCCTACTCTCCAAGGTCGCGGAAGCATTCGTGGAGGCGTACGCGGTCAAGATGCGAGGGGGGACCCTCCGCTTCCAGGCTCAGTACCTCCGCAAGATCCGGGTCCCAGACCCGGAAGCAATCAGCGAGCACGACCGAGAAGCCCTGGCGGCAGCTTTCGACAAGCGAGACGTGAGGGCCGCTACGGAGGCCGCCCTGCGCGTCTACGGACTTGCCGAGCTTCCTGACTAGGAGAGCGGATCTTGACGGTCACCCGCCAGGACTTCGAGGACGCGATAGCGACCTATTGGGGCGCCAAGCAGCTACAGCGGGAGCAGTCCGCGATCAAGGCCGCGGTCGGCGCCGGCACCGCCGGATCCGTGCGCGGTGGCAAGCACTTCGACGCGATCGCGATCCTCCTGTCGAAGTTCTTCCTCGAAGCCGGCTACCCGCCCGAGAGCATCCGGGTCACCAAGAAACAAGGTCTGGAACTCCCCGGTTACTACCGCCCCCAGAAGCAGTGGGACCTCGTGGTGGTCCACGAGGGAGTGCTGGTTGCGGCTTTCGAGCTGAAGGCCCTCGGTGGGCCGTCGTTCGGAAACAACTACAACAACCGGGTTGAGGAAGCACTCGGCAGCGCGGTGGATCTGCGACGGGCCGCCTTGGCCGAGCTGTATCCGCAGGAGAAGCCCTGGCTCGGTTACTTCTTCATCATGGAGGACGGCAGCGGCTCTCGGAGGCCGGTCAGCATCGCGAAGGGCGCGCTGCCTGCCGATTCAATCTGGCACGGCACCTCGTATCAGGACCGGTTCGGGATCTTCTGCGAGCGCCTTGTGGCCGAGCAGCTGTACGACGCCGCTTGCTATGTCACGTCCTCAGCCGAGGACCCCAAGCCAGTCGAACTGGTAAACAGCCTTGACTGGCGGCACTTCTCCGCTGCCATAAACGCCCGCCTCACGTATCTGAAGGAGCTCGGGCTTCCAGGCTAGGAAAGACGAGCGGACCCGACCGATCTGGTCGAGGCCCCGCGTTCGGACGCCTTCGCAGGGGCGAGGGCCCCTCACCTCGATCTCGCGTGACGATCCATCGGCGGACTCGGTCGGCCGTTTTTGTGTGGTGGGTAGAGCGCGGGCAGGTCGGGGGCCCAAATGTCGTCTCGGGGTGGCGTCGGGTTCCACTGCTCCGGGGTGGTGAGGGGCTCTCGTGGGAACGGGGAGACCTGCTGGTCACCCGGGGCTCGGTAGGAGTGCAAACCTGTCGAGGGCGTCGGTGATCACGGGGGTCCAGGGCCAGTCCCGGCGGGGGCGGGGGTGTGCGTGTATTTCGTCTTACGGCGAGCCGCCGGGAGCACCGGGGGCCGTCCCACCGGCCGGGGGAGCGGGCACGGGTGGGGATGGCACGGCGCGGCGCGGGCGGGGGAGGAGGCGGTGGGCGCGGCCTCGGGGGCGAAGGTGCGCTTCTACGGCGGCCATGTATCGCTCGCGGACATCCGCCAGCGCCCGCAGGTCGATGACCGACGTCGGGATCACCATCGCCGTGTCGTCCGCTGCTGGGGCCGAGCGCCACGCACCCTTCATGCTCTGCCCGGCCACCGTCCGCGTACGGGCGACGAGTTCGTCATACGCGGCTCCCACCTCCGGAGCCTCAAAACGGACCCACGCCTCGTGCCAGGTCAGTCTGGACTGGATCTCCCGCAGCTGCTCCGACAGACGGACCCGCTCCTCGGCGGCGGCGTCCGCGCGGCGGCGCCGCACGGCGTAGGCCATCTCCGCGTACTGGATGCTCGCTTCGTACGCGCTCGCGAACAGTTCCTGCTTCCGTTCACGCAGCTGGGCGCGGCGGATGATCCGCGCCTGGATGCCGAGGACGAGGCCGGTCACGAGTGCGGCGAAAACGGCGGCGTAGGGCCCGAATGCCTTGATCGCGTCAGCCAATGATTTGGTCCTGTTCGTCGAGGCCCGGCGAACCGTGGCCGTGGGGTGCTTCGAAGCCCGGCCAGATGTTGGTGGCGCGGTAGGCGGACTCCCAGCGCAGATGGCGGACGATGATCGCGATGAGGAGCCGCCCGCCGTCACCGGGCGTCCAGCGGCGCGAAGGGGCGTCCTTCGGGTACCAGAGGCAAAGGGAGCCGTCGGAGTTGCGGTGGGCGGGACAGTCAGGTCCGCGTGCGTGGACGCGGGGGAATGCCGGATCGCTGGGAGCGAAGACGATGCGGAGACTGTGCGAGGGCAGGATCTGCACGTGGACAGTGAAACCGGACGCGAAGTCGGCGGGCTTCTCCACCTCGCGCACGTCGAGCCCCGTTGAACACATCTCGGTCAACAGCTTGGCGCGGGCCATGGGACGGGCGAACCAAGGACGGCGCGCGGGACGCCGGTCACCGCTCAACGGCCACGTCCTCTCTCCACGAGCGCGTCTTCGGAAGGAGCACGCTCGCGCCGGCGAGACCGAGGCTGGCGGTGGTGCTCAGGGGAGTGGAGGCGGCGGAGAAGACGCGCTCGCGTTCACGCATCGTCTTGGGGAAGAGCTGCTCCAAGACCTCCGCCACCGTCTCGATGTCGTCGGGGTCGGCTATGGCCTTCGCGAGCTTGTCGGCGGCGACCCGCAGCCGCCGCTCCGCGTCCGCATCAGGGATCAGCGGCTTGAGGTCGGGCGAGACGGAGCGCGGATCCTTGGTCGGCTCGCCACGCTGGAGGCGCAGGGCGGCCTCCCGCAGCACCGTGTGGACGGCGCCGACGAGGCCCGTTCGCGGCTCGACGAACTCATATGCCCATACCGAGAGTTGGTGCGAGGAAAAGCCTGGCTTCGTAGCCTGAGCATTCCACGCCTTAAGGATGCGGATGGCGCGGCGCCGGGTGCGCCGCAGGGCGTCGGCGCCGGATGTCAACAGCTCCACGTGGCCTTGGGGGTCGCTGGCACTCCATGCCTTCTTGGAGCCCTGGGCCCGCTGCAGGTCGGGGATCCACAGTCCGCGCCCATCGCGGCGGCGCAGCGCCACGATGAGATCGACCGTGACATCCGTGCCGTTAACCGGAGCACCGAAATGAATCTTGAGACCCCGCCGGGACTTGCACACTCGCGCTTTTGGATAAGACGGGGTGCGCCCCGGGTCGCGGAGCTTCGGACCGATGAACGCGACGAGTTCGTCGGTGACGGCGTGCGGGGCCTCCCATTCGCCGTCAGGACCAAGCTCCGGGTGCCGGACACGGTCCAGGATGATCCCGCCGTCCCCGTCGCTGACGGCTCCCGCGTGCGGCTGAATGTGGGTGCGAACGGGGATCGAACCCGAGCTGTACGACGTACGGCCCTCGGGGTGCTGCTCGGCCAACCTGCGGGCCAGCACCAGACGTTCGCGCGTCGCCGCGAGGACGTCGGGATCTACGTTGATCAGAGTGAGCAGGTCGTCGAACTGATTGTGCAGATGTGCCATGACCGTTCCTTGCGGGCGGGGGTGCGGTGCGTGGACAGACAGCCGGCACGGGCGTGTACCGTGCTCCGAGTCTGACGCACGCCGCTGACAACGCCCCCGCTCTGAGCGGGAGTCACAGCCCAGCGCGGCCCGGTCGATGAGACGGTCACCGAGGTCAAGGGCCGGCGCCGCCAGGTCTCACGACTCCCCAGAGTCATCGGGTTCTTCCTTGTCCTGGGTAAGGATCCGGCCTCCGACGAAAACCACAGCCAGAGCCAGCCCGGAACCGACACCGACCATGACCTTCTTCAGTAGACCGTCCACGTGCCGCTTGTGCTCAGAGTCCTTCTGAGAAGCAAGTCTTGCCGTTTCCTGGATGAGTTCGAGGAGGTGCTTCCTCTGTTCCCAGGTCAGGTCGCCTCTGTGGAGTTCTCGCTCGAAGATCACCCGGTTCTCCCGGAGGGCCTGGTAGACCTGATCCAGGCTATGCCTGCCGTCCGCGAGAGTGGCCTCGTGGGCCTTCTCAATGGCTCCGAAGGCATCCGTGGCGAACTTCCTGAACTCGGGGAACTGTTCGACGATCTTCATGGCCACTTCGGTGTCCATGTCAGGCATCATGGCCGCGAACTTGACCGCTTTCTCCTTGGAGAGATGCCTCCAGGTGTCGATCCCGAGCGCGCGCATGATCTCGGCTTCGTTCTTGTACTTCATGCCGTGGGGCCTCCATCGCTCTCCTTCGCAGCGCGTTCTTCCGCGCTGCGGGCCGCTAACTCTGCCCATCGCCGTACGTGGCGGGATTACGCGCCCGGTCCACAGCCTGTGCGCACGCCTCCCCGTAGGCCGACGAGACCGCGTTCTCGTCCGTGCCCCGCACGTGGGCCTCGACCTCCTGGCCTGGCCGACGAGAAGTGTGCCAGCGGACTGGCAGGTCCGTGTACAGATCGGGCTCGAAGTCCCAGGCCCATGTCGACCATCGGGCAGGACTCCCGACGTTGAGCCGTTCACCTCCCGTCAGGAACACGGCATGAGCGTGGTGCACCATTCGGCGGTCGGGAACCTCATGGCGGATGAGCTGGGCTCCACCTCCCGCCTCGGCCTCCCAGCGTTCCCGCCCCATCTCCTCGACCTGTGCCGCCTGGCCTGGCCGGTCCTCGCTCCACTGGGCAATCACTTGCTCCGCGTGCTCGCGGGCGGCGAAGGCCAGGCGTCGGCCGCCAAGGTCAGCGAGGTAGACAGCTGAGTCGACCGAGGCAGGGCCGGGGCGCACGGCGGCACGGGAGACAATCTCGCCGTGCGCGACCCAAGCCAGATCGGCTACTTCGTCCGCACTCGCGATGCCCGCCTCGCCGCCAGAGGGTCTGCACGCGATGTAATGGATCTCCCGGCCCGTCATGGGGTGGACGCGTTACCCAAGCACGGTCTGCGGAGTCACCAGCAGCCCGGTCTCCTCCCAGGTCTCACGCGTCGCTGCCTCCCCTGGAGTCTCCTGAGACTCGACCTTCCCCGCCGGGAACTGCCACGTGAGCGCGCCCTCCGGCACGCGACCTCGCACGAGCAGGACATGCCCGTCCTGCACGACGACAGCGGCTGCGACTGCTTGGTTGGTCTCACTGGTCACGGAGATCTCCCCCGGGTGCCTGGGTCGTCGCGTATCCCGCCATCATGACCTCAGCCCTTCAGGGGCACGTCCCTGGCCGCGTAGTAGGCGTGTAGGGCAGCCTCGCTGCCTGATCCCAGGGCGGTCATGATCCGTTGGAAGCGGGCGGAGCGGAGGTCGCCGGCCACGATGATGCGGGGATGCTGGTCGGTCGGCGGGCAGTATCCGTCCGGGCCCCGGGTCAGATCGCCGGGCGGGGCGGTCGGGGCGTTGCCGATGCTGAGGTAGGCCGAATCCGCTGTGATCGTCCGCCGCGTGCCGTCCTGGCCCACTGCGTCCGCCCACACCGATGTGCCCTCTTCGGCCTTCAACGTCAGGTGCTCGACGGGAACGAGGGCGACGCGGGGGTCGTCCCGGATTTCCTCGATCTTGTACGTGTCGGCTGCCGGGTACGCCACGAGCAGGCGGGTGTCTGTGGTCGGGTGGGCGCGCAGGAACGTGCCGATCGGGCGGTCACCGCCCAGGACGAGGAGGGTGCGACCCTGGGCGTCGTCAGCTTCGGCCTCCCAGAGCGGAGGCAGGACACGGCCGCTGGGGGCGGTGATCCAGGTGACGTCGTGAGGCTGGAGGGGGCCGACGCCGGTGGCGACGACGGCGTACGGAGCCGTGAGACGCGCACCGGTGTCGACCGTGACGGTCACCTGGTCGTCATCGGCTCGGAGTTCAGTGACGCGCCTGCCGAGTTCGAGGCGGCACAGCTCGGTGCCCTTCAGTTCCGCCACGATGGAGTCGGCCAGGTCGGTGCCGTTGGTGTGGCCGCCGAGGACGTTGTTCAAGGCCGGGATCCGATAAAGATTGCGGCACAGCCGGTCCGGCTCGACCAAGATCGAGCGCATGCCCACGCCAGCGGCCATGCGGGCGGCGGCGCAGCCAGCCGGCCCTCCGCCGATGATGATCAGGTCGGTGTCGAGCGGTGTGTCGGCCATGGGGCTATTCCAGCACCGGATCCGTTAGACGCGTGGAGAGTTGGCCCATCACATGTTCGGCGTCCACGAGTTGGCCTGTTCCGATCAGGCGCCGGGCGACGAGCAGACCGGCGTCGTGGACGTCCGGGCCGGCGTCGCTGGCACAGGCGTCCGTGACGATCCAGGGTGCGTATCCGTGCTCGAAGGCGTCTGCGGCGGACTTCAAAACGCAGCTCTCGGTGGCGATTCCGCAGAAGACGAGGTCGGTCCAGCCGGCCCGGCGAAGCAGTTCTGCGGCCTCCGGTGTGAAGAGCGTGTATCCGGTCTTGTCGACGCCTGCGTGCGCGTGGCCCGCCGCCTCGGCGAGCTCGGGAACGATGTCGGTCTCGGGTGGTTCCTGGAGCCGCCGCCATTGGAAGAAGCGCTCGTAGGGGCTGTCGGGATAGTTGAAGTACCGGGTGAAGACGACAGGGCGCCCGGCGGCGGACCATCTGGCGACGAGGTCGGCGACTGCGGGCACGACGTGGCGACTGTGGTGGTTCACGAAGCCGTTCTGCATGTCGATCACGACCAGTGCGGCACTGCTGATGTCCATCGGCTCTCACTCCTGCCCGTTCTCAGCCGGCGCTCTCGCGCAGAGCTTCCTGTGCGGTGCGCAGCCGTTCGGCCAATCCGCTGGTCTTCATGATGGCCTCCCGCATCAGGACGTGTTGCGCGGTCTCCTGAGCACGGGCGGTGGTGAGCCGGGAGGCGGCGGCGCGCAGGAATCGCCAGCCGTACCGCTCCGGCATGGAGGGGTCTTGGCCGTCCTCGACCATCTGCTGGATGTGGCGGGTGAAACACCACAGGGCCTGGACGGTCAGCTCGCAGGCGACCAGCTCGTCGGTGGTGAGGCTGCGCTCGCTGGAGTGGGAGGCGTAGGCGACGCCGGACCAGCCGGCGTAGGCGGTGGACACTCCCCGTACACCGAAGGAAACGATGTCCGGGTGGTCGAAACCGGTGGCAAGAAGCGACTCCTCGACCGTGCAGGCCAGGGGCGCGGGACCACCCGGCGCCCCGCGGTCGACCAGAACCGAGGGAGTGGAGAGCAGGCGCAGCGCGGTGTCGTAGGCGTCTCCGGCCCACGGGCCGGAGGTGAGGCAGTAGAGGGAAAGGACGTATTCAGGGTTGGAGGCCCCGGCGTGGTCCCCGTCGAGGAGTTCGCGGATCTTGTCCCGGGCCCAGGGAAGGTCGGATGCGTAGGAGCGGTAGCGCCAGACGGCCAAGTCGGTCAGCGCGGCAGGTTCGTGCGGCTGGACAAGGTGGAAGACGGCTACCCCGCACGCGAAGACGTGCAGGACACAGCTCTGGGCCTCGGGGTGGTCCAGTCGGGTCGAGGAGGACTCCAGCCATTGGGCGTCCACACTCGGTGTCAGATGCTCCCGGAGCCGGCCGGCGCGCTCGACGCCGATGAAGACCGGCAGGAACTTGTGGGAGTCGACTTCGATCCGTCCTGTGACGGGTGCAGCCGCGTCACTCATTCCCAGCGCTTCCGCGAACCGGGTTTTCGCGTCGTCGGGCGCGCGACCAAGCGCGGTGTCGAGAATGCCCTGGGACTCGGCGCGGGGCTGGTAACCGGCACCGCCTGCCTCCCAGTTCGACACAGTGCGGTCGCTGACCCCCAGGTAGGCGGCGAAATCCCGCAGGCTCATGCGCAGGGCGTCGCGTAGCAGCCGGGCCTCCCGGCCGGACCATCTCTGCACCGTGACCACCGTGGTACCCCCTGTCCATCACCCGGTGGAACGACCGAACGACCAGCGTAGCCAGCCTTGTTCAGCAGTGGTGCGGCATTGCTGCAGCGCCCGTACATCACACTCCGCAACCGTCTTGCTCCATGCTGAATCCACCGCGTCGGGGCCGGCCACCACCAGGCAGCCCCTCCGCCGTTCTCACCACCACCAGAAGGAGCAACCGGCATGATCGACATCGTCAAGCGCAACGCCCGCGCCATCCTCCTCGATGGCGACGAACTGGTCCTGATCAAGCGCACCAAGCCGGGCAGGGAGCCGTACTGGGTGGCTGTCGGCGGAGGGGTCGAGGCGGACGACGCGACCATCGAGTCGGCTCTGCACCGCGAGGTGTTCGAGGAGCTCGGCGGCAAGCTGGCGCGCGCCGAACTGGTCCATCTGATCACCGACCAGTTGGAGGACGGCGTCGGCGTCCAGCACATCTTCGCCGCGCGCCTGGAGTTGATGGACCTGGCCGCGCGTACGGGAACGGAGTTCGCGAAGCCGGAACGGGGCGAGTACGAGGTCGTACGCGTCCCGTTCACCGGCGAGGCGGTCCGCGAACTGAACCTGATGCCCCCGGAGCTCGCCGAGTTCATTGCCGCCAACACGTGCGCGATCACCTCCGTCCTCGACACCCCGATCCGCGAGGCGTGAGCGATGACGCAAGTCCCGGACTTCGTCAGCCTCAACGGCCCTGACAACGTCGGCAAGACGACCCACCTGGTGCGGCTGGCCGAACGGTGGGACCGCTTCCAGCCGCTGGGCGCGGTCCACGAGCACGATCCCGAGCCCTGGGCACTGGTGGCCGCCGGCGACTACGCCCGGTGGTGGTTCCAGACGTCCACGACCGTCGAGCTGACCGAGATGCTGCTCGCCGGTCATGCCAAGCGGACCGCCGCCCGCGAGACCGGGCGTACGGGTCTGCTGGACCGGGGCCTGCCCATGCTTCTCGCCGTGGCCGCTGCGACCTGCGTGGTCAAGGACGGGCTGACCGTCGGCGAAGCGTTCAAGTCCGTGACGGGAATCGCCGGTTCGCGGGCCGCTACACCCGAGACCTCCCTCCTCCTGCTCCCGTCATCCGACGCCGAACGCAGTTACGCCATCACCAGCGCCCGCGAGGGCCGACCCTGGACCGGGATCTACCCGGACTACCAGAAGACGCTGCACGCCGTCCTGCTGCACCAGGTTGACCACGGTGCGTTCACCGCGGTCGTCGACTGCGAGGACCGCTCCTTGGACGCCGTGCACAGCGACGTGCTCGATCGCCTCGGCCTCAGCCGACTCACCGACGGGAGTCCCCGATGACTCAGAACTCCCCGCCCCTGGTCCTACCACCCAGTCTGTCCCGCACCGTGGCAGCACTCCAGGACAAGGACCGGAACCGCCTGGACGACACCATCACCCGGCTCCACACCGTCAACGGGCACCTGTGGGACACCGAAGACCGGGTGCGCGGCACCTTACTCTCCGCCGCCCAGGTCGCCGACTGCAAGCGAGAGATCGACCAGCTCAACGCCGAACGCAACCTGCTCGCCGAGCGGGCTGACGAGATCCTCGGCTCACTGGCCGACGCAGGCCGCGCCGACGCACCGCTGCACACCGAGACGCTCGCCTCCGTCGTAGACCGCCTCTCGGTGCTGACACTGCGGATCTGGCACAGCGAGCAGGCAGCCGCCCGGGACGAGCTGGCCCGCCGACGTGTCCCCGCCCTTCACGGCCAACGGGAGGAACTGTGCGCCGCCCTCGACGCGCTGGTCTCCGACGTTGTCGCAGGCCGCCGCCGACTCCCCATACCGGCTCGCTTCAAGCTGTACGGCCGGGACGACGCCGCCCCCGAAGAGATCAAGCCGAGTCGGCGTCTGCGCCGGGTCCTCGCCTTCGGTGGACTGAGCGAGTGCGGCAAGAGCACCAGCGCCGAGTTCGTCCAGCGCACATGCGGTGCGCAACGCTTCAAGATCGGCTTCCTCCTACGGCAGGCGGCCCACCGGGAGGGTCTCGCGGACCCGTACGCCCTGTCGACCCGCCGGCAGGCCGAGCTGCTGCTCGGTGAGCTGAACCGTTTCGCGGACGCGCACGTCGACACGGAGCTGTTCACCATCGAGTCCGTCCACGACGACGCCTCGATCGCCGAGCTCAAGCGACTCATGAACGACGCACTCCAGATCGTCTACCTGGACGCCTCCTTCGCCGTTCGCGTCGAGCGGTCCGGCACTCCGGCACAGGCCGTCGCCGCGAAGGACGAGATCAAGATGAGCCGTGGCGCCCACCAGGTAGCCGCGCTCGCCGACCACGTCATCGACAACACCGGCAGCATCGCCGCCCTCCGCGCCCGGCTCCGGCGCATCGCCGCCCCGCCCGCATCCACGTCGCTGCGCGCGGCCACTCCGTACGGGCTGGGACTGCCTGCCGCCATAGCCTCGGCGACGGCCGACTTCACCGACGCGGTACGGGCCTACGGCCCCGGCGTTCGGCTCGCCGCCCTGACCGGCAGCCCCGGCGAGGGCAGCTGGATCGCCAGCTGGTCCGACCTGGACCTCCTCGTGATCGCCGAACACGAGGCCATCGGCCGGGTCCACGAAGCCCTGGAGCAGTACCGGACGGCCCTCGGCGGTGCGGCCTCCCTCGGCCCCACCCTCGTCACCCCCGGCGAACTGACCGCCCGACGCCTCACCCCGCGCCTGGCGTTCGCCCTCCACCAGCTCCAGCAGGGCAGCCCTGTCCTGCATGCCGCACCCGGCCTCGAACTGCCGAAGATCAGCAGAGGCGAGCTGGCGTTCGCCGCTGTCCGGGAACTCCCCCAGGTCATCCTGACCATGCGCCGTCTGCGCGCCGACGCGGGGCCGACCGCGCTGCGGCAGCTCTACAAGCACCTCGTGCTCGCCTGCCGCCTCCTCCTGCGCGAGCACAACCAGTGGGAGTCCGGCCCCGATCGGATCCTCGCCGTGGCCTCCCGCATGCCGGGCCTGACGGCCCTCTCGGTGCCCTCCCTGGCCGAGATCTCCAGCGCTTGGCGCGACGGCGAGGTCGAGCTCGTCCTCAAGCCCGTCACCGTGGCCGTCGACCAGCTCCTCACCTGGTACGCCGCCCAGCTCGCCGCCTGAACAGTCTCCCTCTCCTTCCTCGTTCTCCGTCCGACAGGAGCTTCGCCATGCCCGAAACCATCGCCGTACCGCCCTTCACCGCCCGGATCGTCGAACGGCTCAGCGTTGGAGCCACGAGCCGCCGCGAGCGCGTCATCCATTCCCTGGACGGCCTGGAGAACCCTGTCCACCCCGACACCCTCGCCACCACCGGAGCCGATCTGTGGCGTCTGCTCCAGGAGCAGGTGCCGGAAGGGCTCGGCTCCGTGGACTTCCTTCTTGGCCTGGACGCCGGCGGCATCCTGCCAACCGTCTCCGTCGCCGGCGCCGCTCAGCTCCCATACAAGATCGCCTGGAAGCTGCACCTCCCCCTCGACGGCGCGGTCCGCTTCAGCGAGCCCCACGCCATGCGCACCGACGTCTTCGCGTACGGCATCACCCACGGCCAGCGCATCATCATCGTGGACGACGAGATCACAACCGGCCGGACCTTGGCCGATCTCACCCGCCGGCTCCGCGAGGCCGGCGCCGTCCCACTGGCGGCGGCCTGCCTGGTGGAGGACACGACCCGCGGAGCCCGCGACCTGCTCACCGACCTCGGTGTGCCGCTCGTCTCGCTCACCACGATCGAGGGCGCGGAATGACAGCTGTGGCCCCGGCGGGGATCCGGTTCCACCACGGTTCCCTCGTCATCCCCGCCGGGGCCGTCCACACCACCCCGCTCGGGTACGACCGGGACAGCGTTCCCATCGGCGCACCGCTCCCGCTGGCTGCCTCCGCCGAGCTTGTCCACCGCCTGAGCGGGTGCGGCGAGATCGTAGTGGCCTTCGAGGGGAAGCTCGGTGACACGCTCCTCGCACTGTCGGGGGTCCGCGCGGTCCTCGACTGGCTGCGGCTGCGGTCGGTACGCGTGGCCGTCCGGGCGGTGGGTCCGTACGCGGGGCTGATCGCCCGCACTGGGCTGATCACGCAGCCCCAGGCCACCGCTCCCAGCGGCTGGCGAGCCGTGATCGGCGACCGCACGGGCATTGAGGCGCACGGCTCGGAGGCGGTGGTGAGCCTGGTGCTCGACCCAGCCGCCCCGCCGTGCTGGTCGAGCGACGGCCGCGCCCACCCGGACCTGCCCGCCCGCCACTACCTGGCTCTGGAGCGCCGCCTAGGCATCCGCCTGCCCGGCACGGCTCCTTTCGCTCCCACCCTCGCGACCGGGCCGAACAACCTCGTGGAGGAGCTGCGCTCGGTGGGCTGGCTGGGCGGTCTGACCATCGCCGCCATCACCGCCACCAGTTGGCCGGAGCGCAAGGACTACACCGCCCAGCGCTACATCGCCCTTGCCGAGCACATCGCCGAGGCACAACAGGCCCAGGCCCGGCTGCTGCTCATCGGCGGCAACCCGGGCGACGGCCTCCGCGTCACGACGGAGGCTCCCCGTCGCCACGTGCAAGCCCTCCACATCGACGGGATGCCAGCCGACGGCCTCGTCGACCTCTTCCCGCACTGCCACCTGATCGTCGGCAACGACACCGGCCTCACCCACCTCGCCGCGATGGCGCGCGGCGGCCGGGATGGCGGTGGCCCGCCGGTCATCGGCCTGTACGCGCGCCACAGCCACAGCAAATGGCGCACCGGCCTGCCGCACCACCACGCCGTCGCCACCAACCTGTCCGACCGCATGCACCAAGGCGACCTCTGCCCCGTCCGCGACGCCATCGCCCCGGACACAGACATGCACATGGACGCCTTCCCGCCCGCCGCGCTGGCCCAGGTCGGCCTCGAACTACTCAACGAGGTGGGGCGATGACCTTCCAGCCTCTCTTTCGGGTCGGGCCGGTGCGACGCTTCACCCGCAACCTGCTCTGCCCGGTCGCCCTCTTCGGCCACTCGCTGCTCCTGAAGTACACCCGCAACCCGGCCGAGGCTCGCGAGGAGATCCGCGGCCACGCCCGCCTGGCCCGGCACTACCGCGTCCCCGCCCTCCACGCCCACCTGCGCGTCCCGGGCGGGCACCTGCTCGCGTACGAACGCCTCCCTGGCAGCACCGACCAGGGCCTCCTGCTCGACCTCCTCAACGCGGACGAGCCGAGCGGCGACCTCCGCACCTACATGGACCAACTCACGGCCGCGTATCAGGAGGTCATCCTCACAACGTCATGGCCGGCCGATCCTGCGAACGTCGTCCGCAAGCTGTACTGGGACCGCGCGGCACCCGGCGGCCGACTCGACACGTACTACGCCGGCAAGGACTTTCTGATCGCCGACGGCCTCATCGACATCCCGGTCTCCCGCCTCGGGACCTACACCCTGAGCATCAACGGCCGCCGACACCGCCTCGACTGGGCTGCCACCCTCCGCTGGCTGCGCGTGCACTTCGCCACGGCAGAACCGGTATGGGCGGCCCTCACCCAGGGTGACCCCACCGACGTCAACCTCGCCCATCCGCTCGCCTGGTTCGACTACGACACCGCAGGGATGAACAGCATCCCCGGCGAGTTCGCCAACTTTCTCTGGTACGCCTCCGCTCTCGGCGGCTGGCTCGTACCCACCTACAACCCGACCGCCTTCGCCGACCACCCAGCCACCTTCACCTACGTCCCGGCCAACACCCCCGAGATCCGACGAGCGGCAGTCGACCACACCACCAGCACCATCCACATCGACTACACGCCGCGCCTCTCTGCACCCCGGCGAGCCGCCATGACCGCGTACTGGAACAAGCTCGTAAGACCAGTCGCGGACCGTCTCTGGCCCGGCGAGGACCTGGCGAACCTGCTCCGCCCCTACCTCGCCATGCGCATCCTCGGCGTCTACAACCTGGCCGACCTGGCCTCTGAGGACCGGCTCGTCCTCCTCGCCCGGCTCGCCGAGGCCATGAGCCCCACCTTCGACCCGACCACCTACTTCTGCCCGCTGGAGTCGCCATGCCCGGCCCCCTGAACGGCCGCACCGCCCTGGTCACCGGAGCCACCGGCGGCCTCGGCTCGGCCATCGCCAGCCGTCTCGCTGCCGACGGCGCCACCGTCGCCCTCGCGCACCTCGACGACGGCCTGGCCGCAGCCGAGCTCGCCGCCCACATCACCGGCAGCGGCGGCGCCGCAATCTCCCTGGCAGCCGACCTCCGAGACGCCGAGGCCGTGCGCGCCCTATGCCACCAGGCCCACGACCAGCTCGGCCCGATCGACATCCTGGTCAGCAACGCCGGCGCCTACCCCCGCCGCACGTGGACGGAGACAACGCCGGCTCACTGGGACGAGGCTCTGGCCTCTAACCTGACCAGCCACTACCTCCTCGCCCACGAGCTGACCCCTGCAATGACGGCCGCCGGCTGGGGCCGGATCATCACCATCGGCTCAGTCCTCGCCACGGCGGGCCGCCACGACCTCGCCGGCTACATCAGTGCCAAGGCCGGCCTCGAAGGACTCACCCGTGCCCTCGCACGCGAACTCGGCCCAGTCGGCATCACCGCGAACTGTGTCGCCCCCGGTTCCATCCGCGTCCCCGCTGAGGACACCGTCGTCGACGACCCGGAAGCCATGACCGCCCGGCAGCTCGCCCGCCAGTGCGTCCAGCGCCGGGGCCGCCCGGAGGACATCGCCGCGGTCGTCGCCTTCCTCGCAGCCGACGACGCTGGATTCATCACCGGCCAGACCCTGCGCGTCGACGGAGGCTGGATCCTTGGCTGATATCTGGCTCATGCGCCACGGCGCCTACGAAGGTCACCGCCCCGGCTACCACGCCCCGCACGAAGCCGCCCTCACGCAGGAGGGCCGCGAGCAGGTACGCCGCTCCTTGCCCCTCCCTGAGGGCGTCACCGCGATCGTCACCAGCCCGATCCCCCGCGCCCGTCAGACCGCCACCCTCGTCTCGCACCTCACGGGCCTGCCGATCGTGGCCACCTCCGGCCTCCTTGCCGAATGGCGCGCCCCGAGCATCGTTCTCGGCCGCACGGCCGAGACCTACCCGCCGGCCTACCGCGCCTGGCGAGCTCGGCGCATCGCCAGCCCCTCCCTACGCTGCGAAGACGGCGAAAGCCTCACCGACCTCCACACCCGCGCCCGCCACTGCGCCGCCTTCCTGCACAACAGCGCTGGGCGCCACGGCTCCCTCCTGGCCGTCTCCCACACCCTCCTCCTCGGCGTCCTCACCCACCTCCCAGAAGGCCCCGCCGCCTTCACAACCGCCGCGAAAGCGCCCTGGCAGTTCGCCGAGCGCCGTCTGCTGCCTGCCCATCAACGAGCCGCACCCGGCCTTCAGCGACCTGCCCAGTAAGTGGCTGCCCCCAGCCACTACGCCTGCCCGGAGGCCCTCCTATTCGTACGTCTCCTTCCAGCGCGCCCGATGCCGTCGATCCCCTTGCCCCAGCCCGTTCACCGCGCCGAGCGACAGCAACGAGGCGCCGTTGTTCCACAGCCCGAGGTGATCGCGATGGACGGCGAGGATGTCGTTCTCCGTGGCGAATTTCTCGGCCGGCCCGCTGAAGTAAGTGGTGGCCACGAAGATCGCCACGTCTGCCCTGAAGTGCACACTCGCACCCAGCAGATCCCGCATCTCCCGGCTGGGGATCTTGCTCTTGGGCGTGTACCGCTTGCACTGGATCACCATGGTCCGCCCGTCGGGGAGGCACCCCAACACGTCAGCCCCGTTGTCGTGGGAGCCGCCGACCCTCCGCACGTCGCTGCACCCATCTCGCCGACACAACTCCACGACGAAGTCCTCGAACTCCGTTCCTGTCATCGCGTCGACCTCAGCGAGCGTCCGATGCCCCGCCTTTACGGCCTCGTCATGCCTCCATTGCCGATCGCCGCCCTTGATGAACCGATCGGTGCGCCACAGCCACCACCCGCCGCTGACGGCGCCGCCAAGCACGAGCGCACCCGCCAGGTAGGGCCAGACCTCGCTCCAGAAGGCCACCAGCACGACAACGCTCACGCCTCCAGCAAGGGATCCGATCTTGAGTCGCTGCTGGCGACGCTTGCGCGCAGCCGATACCCGCCGCTTCCGTGCCGCCGCCATGACCCTCCCTGTAGTCCAGCACAGCAGGATCAAGGAGGAGGCACTGAACCGTAAGGGCGCCGATCAGCCAATGGCTGGCAACCGGTGCTCCGTTCATCTTGCCTATGAGGGACGGCTCATCCGCCCGGTAACGGCGACCGATATCGCGATGGGGCACGTCGGCTTCCGCTCGTTCCCAATCACTGCCGGCGTCCATCCGACGCAAGCTGGGCAGCTGGGCGACATGGGCGCCCGATGCTTGCGCATCGCGACTCGAAGTCTGCTGGCAGCCACCCTCGCCCAAGTAGACGGGGGTGAGCTGGGAACGCCGTAACAGCAGCGACGACGAAGATGAGCGATGCCCACGGCGTGTGCACACGGATTGTCGCGTGTTGCCCGCGGGTGTTAACGAAGCTTGTCTGGAACACATGCGGGGCTACGAGATCGATCGTGCTGAGCGCCCTCCAGTCGAGGTCAAGCTCAGCTAGCGGATGGGCGAAGAACAGCCTCCGCAGGGTTATGGTCACCTCTCCCGCACCGTCCAGCACCCACCGCGGTTGTGCATCGCGCTCCGCTTGACGACGCCGAGAGGAGTTGCCGAGCGCAGAGCCCACCAAACTGCCGATGACGAAGGCCGGACTACCGGCCGCTACCACGTTGCTGTGTTGATATCTCCCGTTTCCCAGGACTCGCCAGGTCGAACGCTGCCCAGGCCCGACGGCAAGGGCGCGGTCTCCTTGAGCGAGCGGGGCGGTCGTGGCGACGAGTGGGCGGCCAGCCATTCTGCCTTCGAGGAGATCGGCGAGAATGTCGCACGTGTGCCACAGGTACTCGTCTAACGCAGACCAGGGTGGCCGTTGTGCGTTCTTCGGCGGCGGCGCGAAAGGATTGGCCACTGTCACTCCGGCGTGTCTGTCAGAGGTCTTGATCGGCTGCGTAGCGCGATCAAGCCTAGTCAGACAGCGCAGCGAACAGGGTGCCGTTCAACTGCTGACCGATTTCGTTCGCTCGGACTGCCGGAGGAGGGGCAGGCGCTGCCCTCATGCGCCGAACATGACTGCGCCGTAAGGGTGTTGCCGTGACAGTATGCTGCCCCGGTTCTGGCGCGGAGGGCAGGACTCGTCGCCCTGAACCTCGAACGGTGTAAGGGGGCTCAATGCAGCAGCTGTACGTCGTCGGCTTCGAGGTAGGCGTGGCGGGTGAAGGTGGCGCCTCAGCCGCCTTCGATCGACTCCTGTCACATATGGAAGAGCACCTCGACCCAGGATCGACCGGGTTGTCAGCCACGGATCTCATGGTCGACAGCGGCCAGATCACGGTCCCTGGACACGGCCCTGGCAGGCCCGACCAGCACGTGACCTGGACCCCTGTCGCTGTCAGCAACGATGTGCGGGCCCTGCGGATGGAAATCGAACAGGACCTGCCTCGAGGCGGCCGGTTCGTATGTCAGCTGACTGCATCCCAATACGACGAGAAGACGCGCTTCCGTGTCGCAATGGGGCGGAAGAGTGGTGGCGTGCTCGCGCCAGCGACAGTGGAAGACCTGAAGCCGCCTCGCGCGCTCAACGGAATCATGGCTGATCCCGACCTCCATCGCGCGGAGGGTTCCGACAAGATCGCCGCAGCCGCGACGCCGGTCCTCGCCGCTCAGGTGCCCGCGGTGCTGGAGCGCCTGGGCAGCCCACAGAGGCGGCTTCCAGTCCTCGCCGTCTCATCAATCCGCATGATGGGGCCTACGGATGCCTTCGCGCGCAAAGCCGCACGCCGTCTTGCAGGTCTAGCCCATGTGGTGGTGGTTTCGGGTTGGCTGGCCTTCGATTCCTTCAACACAAGCGTGGACCGAAGCCTGCTGCCCAGGGACGGTGCGCGGCTGTACTGGCCCACGCTGGAAGCCCGCAATCCATGGTGGGGGCCGAGCGAACTCTGCGGCGACCATGAGGCGCTCCTGCGCACGATGATGCGACTCCTCGCCCCTCTCAGTGTTGTCGCACGAGGCAGGGATCGCCACTGGGACGCAGTCCGCTCCGCCGAGACGAACTCCATCCTCGAGAGCCTGGCAGGCGAAGCCGAGACCGAACAGATCGTGCTCCTGAAGGCAAAGCTGGCGGAGGAGCGGAGTCAGACCCTCAAGCTTCTCGAAGAAAACGAGGTGCTGGAAAGCAAGGTCGGCAGGCTGGAGATCGACGTTGCGAACCTGGAGGCTCGCCTCGACGCCGAGGAGGCGCCTTCGCCTGCAGAGCCGGCTGAGGTGGCAGCACAGCACCTGGTCTCCGTCAGCCGCGACTTCTCCAGTGACTGGGACCGGTGGACCCAGGAATCCGGGGGAGCTCTCGTCTTCACACCAAACGCGAAGACGCAGTGGCGCAAGTGTTCGTACAAGGACTTCGAGCGTATGAGGGAGGCACTGGACTCGCTGGCCGCTCTCGCCAAGGCATGGAGGGGGAAGAAGAGCAAGGTCGGTGAATCCTTGGTCTCCTGGATCGGCAACCAAACGGCCTTGACCTATGCGCCTGAAGACGAACCACTGCGGATCAAGGGGCTGCACGAGTTCAACTTCGACGAGGGGACCTGGGATCGGCAGCCCCACATCAAGCTCGATGACCACACCAGCAAGGACCGGGTGGGCCGAATCTACTTCGCGATCGACGGCCAGGCATACCGCTGGATCGTCGACCACGTCGGGCTGAAGTTGTACGGCCTGTCCTGACCCGATCGGCTGCGGATCCGTAACGGGGGGACCGTCAGTAGAGGCCGAAGGGCTCGGCTGGTCTCAGTCCTGGTCTCATTCTCCCCCGTCCGGCCCGGTCCGGACAGGGCCACCCCGCACGCTCCGCCGCAGGTCAGAACGGGTACGACCTCCACCGAACCCCCGTACGAACATTTGGAAAGCGTGTTGGGGGCAACCCCTCACGAGTTCGAATCTCGTATCCTCCGCCATTGCTCTCACCGGGCAATACGCAGAAGGCCTCGACCGGGAAACTTGGGTTCTAACGGTCCTCGCAACACCCGCGATCTGTGGGGGTTGCGAGGACCGTGGTCGTTGGACGCGATGACGTTGCGAGGCTGAGGGAGCGTTTCCTTGCCCGGCTGGATGCTGTGGGGAACGTGACGGTGGT
>NZ_JBEZYP010000022.1:0-90423 GCF_040638585.1 Streptomyces sp. NPDC025273 | reverse complement strand
TTCGTGAGACTGAGCCGTGTGCCATCGCTGTGAGACAGATCGAAAGTCACTGGTCAGCGTTCCGGCCTGTGCCACGTGCCGCGAGACCCTACACCCAGTGTGGGATCTCAAATCCCGTGTCGGAATCTCACGGCCAATGTCGGATCGACGTCGGATACGACATCGGCCGTGAGACCGCCCAGGTCGGCGGACCGGTGGCCCGAGCCGCCCGGCGCGGACCGTCGGGGAAATGACACGGGCGTGAGACTCCAGCGTCCGACACGTCGTGAGACTGCGGATGAAGCCGCAGGTCATGAAGACGGCTTCCGACACGAGCGGCGAGAACCTACACCCAGCCAGCCTGACAACCTGTTCGGGCCGGCCCTCGCGGTCGGCCCGGCGTCAGTCAACCGGGGTCCACGGTGGTGGCGGGGTGATGTTGTTGCCGTCGCACAACCAGCAGTCCCAGTCGTCCGGCAGGGTGTAGAGCTCCCGCCAGAACCCGGTCGGCCTGCCCCAGACCGTGCAGTCCGCCCCACACCAGCCACACACGAACGCGAAGTCCACCCTGCTCCCCCTTTACTCCCTGCCAACGATGGCTCTCCGCGAACCACACACAAGGCCGGCCCGAGCGAACAAAACTGGCTACCGCCAATCTGACCAACGTTATGGAGAAACATGCCGGACCAGAGCGCCAAGACACCGAAGTCCCTCTCGATGCAGATCATTGAGCTACTGGCACCCCCCGCTACCGAGTGCACCACCGCAATCGAGCTGAGCCAGTACCTGGAGATGGTGGGCCACGTGTCAAACGTGCTGACCCGCGGCTTGCGGCAGGCAACCCGGGGAGCTCTCCTTGGAGGAGCGGATTCGGGCCTGCAGGTCAACGAGGTCAGCGACTACCTCGCGAAGGAAATCCAGCGGACTGGCTCTGATGCCCGCGAACTGCTCATCCTGGTTAAGCATGTGGCCGATCTGACGGCTTCGATCGGCGACGCCGCCTTGCTCGCCTCAGTCAAGTTCGAGCTGCACAACGACATTGCTGTCCGGTATGCCGTCTCCCAGATCGAGAAGCAGTCAGACAAGTGATGCTGCCCGTTGGCCCGTGACACGCAGAGGCGCGACGCCCCCAGCCCGATCCGGGTTGGGGGCGTTGTCGCGTGTAGCCAATTGCCACCTCTGACTACACTTCGCAAGCCTGCCCGCAAGGCGTACGCGCGTGCTGATCTGCCTCGCTATGAGATGACCGACACGATCGCTACGCTTCTCTTCCCACGGGCCCCACTCCTGTTTCGGCGCCGCCCCACCCGCGCCCTACCGTCGACCGCGCGCGGCCGCCCATCAGAACCAGAGGACCATGACAGCCAACGCCCATACCCTGCTCGCCGAAATCGAGCGGGACGTCCTCAACGAGGACGTTCACCTCGCGAGCATCCTCCGTAAGTGCATCGTCCTCGCGGGCCGCGCCGACGCCGGCGAACTCCGCTCCTGGGCTACCAAGGAACTCCGCGGCTACGAAGTCGACGACACCGTTCCCGACTACCGGGAAGTCGGCGCTCCCATATCCATCGACGCGGTGGCCGGCATGAACCGCATCACCGGGCAGAACATCAGCCCGCGGGTTCTTCCGGACTTCGTTCGCGACAGGATCTCCGACAAGTACACGTTTTATGTCGGCATTGGCGAAATCGAGGCAACGATCGTGGGCGCTAACAACACTCATGTTCGCCTCTCGCTTCCCGGCGCCACCGACATCGCGGCCATCATGAACAGGGACGCGAACATCGCGCACCAGCAGATCACCGCCGTGTACTGGACCGTCGCAGTCTCGGCGCTGCGCGCGATCCTTGATAACGTACGGACCACGCTGGCCGAAATGGTCGCCGAGCTGCACGTCATCGCGCCCGATTCTCCGGAACCCGACGCCAAGCAGATCGACAAGGCCATCAGTGTGGCCGTCGAAGGCAGCGGACACACCATTAACGTCCTGGCCCCGCAGGACAGCAGTCAGGCAACTGTCGGTGCCCCTGCCGGGGACATGCCCCCCGATTCGCCCTTCTGGACCCGTGGTCGCAAGATCGGTGCATTCATCGTCGGGGCAGCAACCGTCCTGGCCGGAGCCGCCACGATCTTTGCCGCACTGAAGTAGCTCGTGCTCTCCGCGCGAGCGGAGGTGAGCTGGCTGATCCCGGACGGAGTCAACTCCGTCCGTGGGTGCTCTCCGCGCGAGCGGAGGTGAGCCGTCCGGCGCGAAGCTGTCGACGAACTACGGTGCGGCGCGAGCTTCCGGTCCGGCCCGAACTGTGTCTGGGTCCGCATCTGGAGACCCGCATCCGGACGGCCAGCTGGTCAGCCTGACACGCGAACGCCGGTGTCGCCTTGCCGATGTCATGCACGCCGGTCGGACAGTCTGCTCCCCGCACCCGCAGGAACGGTCCCCTCCGGCTCGGAGAGGTGCTTGATGACCGTTCCTGCCACCCCGTTACCTTTTTTCATGGCCCCGCAATGGGGCCTCCGGCCTGGCATTCCCGGACGTGATGACGGGTATCCGGGTGCCTCGGCCGCTCGGCAGACCTCGAACGACGCCCACCGCGGTCCTCGCGGACAAAGCGTATTCGTCTCGCGCGATCCGCACCTACCTGCGACATCGCGGGATCCGGGCGGTGATCCCCCAGCCCGTCGACCAGGCAGCGAATCGCAAGCGGCTCGGCAGCCGCGGTGGGCGCCCTCCGGCGTTCGCGCGCGAAGCGTACAAACAGCAGAACACGGTAGAGCGGTGCATCAACAAGATCAAGCAATGGCGCGGCCTGGCCACCCGCTATGACAAGACCGCCACCACCTACCTCGCGGCCCTCCATCTGGCAGGCATCTTCCTGTGGTCAGCAAGATGATCCGGAGGAAACGGCCTGCTGCCTCTCGGCCTCAGCGGAGGGTTCGACTCGATGCGTGCGCGGCCAGGGCGGCTCGGCGGCGGGGGAAGTCAGAGAGTAGGGGGGCGACCTTCTCCGGGGTGTATGGGGCGCCGGTGATGCCCTGGCCGGCCAGGGCGCTGAAGAGCTGGTCCGGGGTCGGTGTCTCGCCCTCTTGGTCCAGGTGCTGGGACCATGCGGCGTAGATACGGAAGTGCGGGAGGTAGCGGCGCAGCGTCGAGGGGCTGACGGGTGCTCCGCCGCGGCCGGTCATGCCGTTTTCGGCGAGGTGCTGGGACAGGGCGGTATCGCGGGGCTCGTGTGCGTACTGCTGGATGTACTGGGTCCAGGCGAGGTAGTAGCGGTCCACGGTGGTGAGCGGTTCAACCGGATCGGCGTCCGGGCCGGGTGTCGGCTCAGGGGCCAGGTCAGCCGCGGGTGCGGGCTCGGGCGTCACCTCAGGTGCAGGTGCGGCTGCCAGCTGGGAGTTGGGCTCGGGCATCGCCGCAGCTGCGGGTGCCGGGGCGGTGGCGGGCTCGGCGTCTGCTTGCTCCCGGAACCCTTCGGCCTCGGTCGTCTTCGTGAGGTTGACGCTTTCGGGACCAGGGCCGTTTCGCTGCTCACCTTCCTGCTCCCCGTGCGGCGCGGGCTGGCCGGAGTCGATTACCGCGGTGACGGTGCGGCGTTCGGGGGCCAGCGCCAGGGATCGGCGCAGCGTCGGCTCGAAGGCGTTGGAGGAACCAGTCGGGTGCCCCAGCGAGGTGCTCTGTGGGGTCTCGGTTGCCCGGGTGTGCTCGGCGGGCGGCGGGGCGATTTCGGGTTGTGCGTGTGGTTGCTCGGTAGCCACCCGTTCCGGGGCCCGGGGTGCGGGCACGAGCTCGGGGGGAAACTCGATGCCCGCGGCGTGGAGGCCGACCGGGGCGGTCTCGGCGAGCGGTACGCCGTACTTCGCCAGGCGCAGCGGCATCAGTGACTCGATGGGTGCCTTGCGGCGCCAGTTGCGGCCGAACCGGGCCTGCAGGCGGGCCTGGTAGATCAGCCGGTCCTGTTCGAGCTTGATGACCTGTTCGTAACTGCGCAGCTCCCACAGCTTCATCCGGCGCCACAGCTTGAACGTGGGGACGGGGGAGAGCAGCCAGCGGGTGAGGCGGACGCCCTCCATGTGCTTGTCGGCCGTGATGTCCGCGATCCGGCCGACGGCGTGCCGGGCGGCCTCGACGGAGACGACGAACAGGATCGGGATCACCGCGTGCATGCCGGTGCCCAGCGGGTCGGGCCAGGCGGCGGCGCCGTTGAAGGCGATGGTGGCCGCGGTCAGCAGCCAGGCGGTCTGACGCAGCAGCGGGAACGGGATCCGCATCCAGGTCAGCAGCAGGTCCAGCGCGAGCAGGACGCAGATCCCCGCGTCGATGCCGATCGGGAAGACCAGGGAGAACCGGCCGAATCCCTTCTCCTCCGCGAGTTCGCGGACGGCTGCGTACGACCCCGCGAAGCCGATCGCGGCGATGAGCACCGCACCCGCGACGACGACCCCGATCAGGATCCGGTGCGTGCGTGTCAGCTGCACGGGACTTCCCGAGTTTGCTGCCCCCACTGCGTCCTGCCCCTCCTGCACATCCTGTTTCACGTCGGGCAACACTCTCACGCCCACCGAACGCTTCACATGGGTGTGCGACAGCGAACGGCTGCAGGAGCGTTCGGGCGACGTTCCACCGCAAGGCTGTGTGCACCGGACCACCGATGGGTCTCCGGTGCACAACGAACGGCCGGGCTGTCTCGCCGTACCTCAGGCCGTACGCTCCATGCGGCCGGACGGTGCCACCGGTGTGATGGTGGCCAGCCCGGCCCGGTCGGCTGCCAGTTTCCGCAAAGCCCGGACCCGGGCTTCGTCGCTGGAGCGTGTCCGCTTTTGTCGGGTGGTTCTGGCTTGGAGGTCGGCCATCGCCTGCTGGCTGTTGAACGCGGCTTCCGGCTCGCGGGCCTGCTCGCGGATCTGGCGCTCGATCGCGCTCTGAATCACGGGATCGACCATCGTCACCTTCCGGCTGGCCTGGTGCGCTTCGAGGGCGCGCCTGTAACCCTGGGACGCCGTCTCGCGTGTCTTCGAGACTCCGGAACGGGCCGGAGGCACGGGGGGAGCGTGCTCTACGGGGGCTGGGCTGGGTGGGGAGGCGAGGGCTGTGAGGGTGGCGGGGCGCAGGATCTCCAGACGCTGCACTGTGTCCGAGCCAGCAATCGTGTTGATCTTGGCGACGATCTGCTTCTGGTGAAGGGTGAGCTGGGTGCGGTGGGCGGGTGTGGCGGGCAGCAGGTGCAGGGTGCGGGTCGCCGTGTCGAACTGCACCGCATCGACCTTCCCAACAAGCTCGGGTGCGATGGCCGGCCACTGATCGAGGACACTGCGGCTCGTGGCGGCGGTGGCAGCCGCCGTGTCCCAGCCGCGCGCCGCGACCATCTGCGCCACGGCCTCACCGAAGGGCAGCGGGTCACGGCCACTCTTGCGGGAGCGCGTGGTCGTGAGGGTCTTGGTGCGCTGGGTCCGCGGTGCGCTCTTCGCGGCGGCGCGGGCTGTCTGCAGGGCGACACGAGCCAGGTCGACGCCGCTCAACGAGGTATCACTCATGCCGAAACTCCCGTCGCGGTAGTGGTCCCGAGGAAGGCCGCGATGTCGGCGGCCGCGTCGCGGTCTGTGAGGTCGTCCAGGCCGCGCTCAGCCTGGCTGGCGGAGTAGGCGGCGAGGCCTTCGGCGAGGCCGTCCAGCACGCTGCGTACCAGGTCGGGCCTCGATGCGGTCAGGGCCCCGGACGTCTCCTGCTCGTCCCAGTCCTCTGCCGCGACCCCGGCTGCCATGTGCTCTGCGGCGGCCTGCTTGGCCAGCTGGACGCGGATGTACTCCGCCGGGCGGGCCGGGCGCCAGGTCAGCATCCAGGAGTGGAGCTCCGCCGCGATCGTGTCGGCGTCTAGGCCCGCGTCGATCAACGGCCGCAGCACGAACTCCAGGCGGCGCAACCGGACCCCTTGGGTCCACTGCACCCGGGCCCGCACCTGTCGGGTGATCCAGATACCGCGCTGCACCTGACGAGCGGTCCGTCGGGCCTCCCGGGTCTTGCTGCTGCTCTTTTCAGGGGCGGGGGAATCGATGTCGCGGCTCGCGCGCTGGCGCGAGGTGTAGTTACTACCACTCTCAACATCAGCTTCAGGTGATTGGTGGTACCGACCAGGAGAATGGGGCTCACGGGCCCCTGAACTGGACTTATCCACAGGCAGGTTGTCCACAGGGAGACCACCCTGCGAACTGCGTGCGGCCGACGCCGTGACGGCACGCTCCCGGCCGGCCTCGGTCACTCCGCACACCCGGGCCTCGTAACCGGAGCCAGTAAGCCGGTGCCCCATAGCGTCGTCGTACACCGGGGGGATCACCGCGGCGTAGATGGTGGCCGTGGCCGTGTACGCGCGACCGGGGAGCCGGAGATTGCGCTTGCTGCCATGCCGCCACCACGCCAGTGCGCCCAACTCGCGCAGCACCCGGACATGGCGCTTCACCGTGGCCAGAGACAACCCGGTGCGCCGGGCAGTGGCGTCGAGGCCGTACATCGCGAGGCCGCGCCGGTAGTCCATCCGGGACGCCAGATCGCGTGCGACGGCGAGCGTGGCCGGCCCGGACCGCGGATGAATCCCGGCATCGACCAGCCACACCACCGCCCGCAGCCACGCGCGCGGCTCAGCATGCCGCGACCGGGTGTGGCTGACGTTCTGCGCCTCTCCGAGCACCACGGAGACCGGCATGAGCGGGATCTCGTCCAGCTCAACAGAAGGGAGACGCGTGCTTTCGGCGCCGGCCGCCGCCTTCACAGCGACCTGCCCGACAGAAGGCCATCAGGCACCGGCGCGGACAGCGGCAATGAAGAAACAGCAGGAAAACGGGTGAATCGCCGGGACGTGGTCCGCTCAGCGAAGGGCCCTGCGCAAGGACGCAGAAGGTACAACAAGGCTAAATCCCCTGTTTAGGGGAGCCATGACCTGCGGGTGTGACCTGACAGGGGCCCAGTGTTGTTGGCGAACCGTGAGAGGGCCGCCTATTCTGGGTACAGGTGACCACGGGGCCGCAAGGCCCACGGGCATCACCCCCGGCGAGGTCACCTCACCGGACACGACTCGGATGGCTGTGAGAGGCTCGAGTCGACTTAGAAACCGCTTCGTCCTTGCCGGGACGGGGCGGTTTCGTCATTCCCTAGGGGGATCTGGCAAACGGTGACATCAAGATCACTCCTGAAGGTTGCTGGTGTCCGGGCCGGTCGCGAGCGGGTGCTTGATAGCCAGGCCTGCAAGCAGTCGGATGTAAGCCTGGCGGTGCGGCTCCCGAGGCTCGACCTTGCCGGTCTCCCAACGGGCCACGGCTAGCCGCCGAACGCCCAGAACGTCGGCTACCTGTTGCTGCGTCAACCCATCGGCCTTGCGGAGGCGGGCACGAGCAGAAGGGGTTGGCAGTTCACGAGACCGCGTCAAGACAGCGTCCACTGCTGCGAGTAGATCCACCACCAACATCTCCTTTGATCATCACCAGGATCGCTTGAAAGATACATCATGAAGTGTCCCGGGAGCCGCAGGGCGTGACAGCGAGTTGCTTGAGTGGTCAAGCCAGCGCATCGGCCCGTTCAGCCAAGTCGAGCAAATCGCGGGTGGCATGTTCACCAGCGATCAGAACGAGCTCTCGAATCGCAGACCGCGCGGCCTGGTGGGTTCGGATGAGTTCGGGAGCAATGACCTCGGCCTTGAGTAGGCAGTTCAGGGCTTCTCCACCGTGCCGCCGCTGGACGTGAGCCCGTCCCAGATCCATCAAGAGCCGTGCTTGCCGCTCTGGGGAGAGACGCGCGGCTTCGATCCCCGAACCGATATCCAAGGCTTCACCAGCGTCGCCCAGCTCCACCGCAGTGCTTACTGCCTGAATCTCTACGTTGACCGGCCCGAACTCCAGATTGAAGTCATTGCGGTCCTCGCCGAGCTGCGCAGCGATCGAGCGTGCGTGATTGATCTCTTCCTTTGCCGCTGTCCGAGCACCAGAGCGAGCCCTAATGAGCGCGAGCGCCAGATGCAGTGAACCCAGCGCAGACAGTGCTTCAGGCGTGCTTCCACCGTGTTCACGCAGAGCGTCGATCGCTGTCTGAGCAGCATGTTCTGCCTGTCCCAGGCTTCGGAGGCGGACGAACGCCTGCACCATCCTGAAAACGCTGGCACAGACGTGCAACGGGTCGCCGGAGCGCTCCGCAGCGAAGATTGCCCGATCTGCGGCCACCCAGGCCGCGTCTGCTTCGTCCTGCCGGACGAAGGCCGCGGACAGTGCTTGGTACGCGCGTGAGATCTGGAGGTAGAGGCCCGGCTGCTCTTCCGCCGTGGCGGTACGGACCGCTCGCTCGAGTTCAGGCAGCAAGTCCACGGCCAGTACGCCCACACGAGCCAACTGGCCGGCATGAGTCAGGTCCCAGAGGTCACCGACATCAGCTCGGAGGTCATCCATGGCTCGCGGTTGGCCTGCGCTGGTACCAGCCAGGAGGGTCCGAAGAGCAGGATGCCCCGAGAGCAGCCGCCGAGTTTCGTCCAGGTCGTTGGACAGCGCTGGTCCGCCTGGGCCGCTCAGGGGGGTGCCGGAGTCAGTGGGTGCACTCGGCCTTAGCTGCTGGACAGACACGCCCAGTTCATCGGCGATCTGCTGCAACAGATCCATCCGCTGGACCGGTTGGATGCCTCGTTCCACCTGCGACAGCCAGCTGCTCGTTTTACCGAGTGCAGCAGCGAACTCGGCCTGTGTTCGGCCCAGTTCTTTGCGGTACTTCTGGACACGCTGGCCAAACACCCGGTCCTGGGGATCAACGTCCTTGCCCGTGGGTTTCATGACGGGCCTACCCCAGGGCGCTTTGTGAGCTCGCCCACCTCATCGAGGAATGTCACATCGACGGAGGTCAGTAGAGCCTCTCGGGCAGCGAGGAAGTGCTTCGTGTGCTCCTGCTCCTCGTGCGTCTGGAAGGCGCTTCGGTCGACGTAGAGCTCGTAGAAGACCCTCACCAGGGGTTCACCAACCGGGGTGTGGACGATGTAGGCCAGCGTGCCGGGCTCAGCCCGGATGCCTCCGATCGCCCCGGCAAGTAGCGCATCGAACTGCTGAGCAGCTGACGCGTCTCTCAGGGCGAACCGCACCGTCAGTGCAAACCCGTTGCTAGGCACGGAGTCCTCCTCTCTATACAGCGAAACCTCACCCATACTCTCACACCTTAAGTTGTGGTGCTAGGTCACAGGAAAAGTGTTGACTAGCACTCACGGTGCGAGTAGTCTTCGAGTTGTTCCCAGCTCAGGGCGAACGCCTTAGCTGGGCAACCGCAGCAGATCGCCACTTCGGTGTGCCCCGGGGAGTTGAGGCACCTCTAACTCCTCCTCCGGGACCGTGACTGCCGCGTGCACCGTCGCAGCGCGTATGCGCTGTCTGTCCTGTAGGACGCCGGTTCGCCGTGCGGCCTGGAGGGCGGAGAGAGCACCCGCGACGCAGCTACCCGTCACTCCGCACATGAGGAGCTCCCCATGTCTGCATCGACTCTTGAGCGCACCGCCCAGCAGCGGGTGCGTCGGACCCGGACCCGGGCCGTCAACCCCTTGCCTGCCCTAGCCGTATCGACCCTCCGCCCCCACGAGTACGACCTGCGGCCGACCTGCATCTCGCTGGTCTGCCCGAGTTGCCGGACGTGGGTTCCGATCAGCAGGCCGGGCGGTTCGAAGCCGACGCTGGTGCCGCATCACACGGAACCGGCCGGCACCGAGGACCCGGTCCGCTGCGTCCTCGGCTCGAACCGCCTGGTGATCCTCGATGTGGACATCGAGCGGTGGTGGCAGCGCCTGGAGGAAGGTGTCTCCCAGACCGACGGCCGCCGCTCGAATCGCGTCACCCGGAAGCCCAGGACGGCCGTCGCGCCCGCTGTCAGCCAGATCCTGGCCCCGCTCCTGATGGACGCGAAGACCACGCTCAAGCGCTGCCAGGACCACAAGCGGCGGTGCTCGGTCTGCGCCAATCCCAAATCCCCCCGCTGCACCGACGGCGACAGGCTCGCCCGCCTCTATGCCTACAAGGCGGCGCGCACCGATCCCCGCCACGGGACTGCCACCACCCTGGAGGAGCTGGCCGAGCGCCGGGAGCAGGGCGCTTGGTGGCTGCGCGAGCTGCAGTGGGCGGCGACCGCCGAGCCGGTGAAACGGGCCGACATCCAGCGTGCCCACGACACCCTCGAAGCGATGCTCCAGTCCCTCACCCCCGAGAAGGCCGGCGGTCCGCAGCTGACCGAGTGGGGGCGCGCCGAGCTCATGAGCGCCATCGCGCTGCTGGCAAAGAAAGTCGAGCAGCTCAGTCGGTAGTACCTCAGCCCGCATGACCAACCACGGGCCCGGCTCACCCCTCACAGGGTTGGGCCGGGCCCGACAGAACCCCACGGAAGGACAACCCCATGCAGACATCGCAGGCCCGGATCCTCAGCCCGGCGGACCAGTTCGCCGCGTACGAGATGCCGCTCCTCTCCTACGTGAACGATCGCCTCGAGTTGGCCGACTACCGGCGCGGTCGCGAACTGGCCCGCGCCGCGTGGACGGTGGCGCTCGGCTCGCTCCAGCTGGTGCCCGACACCGGCATGGAGGGAGATCTCCCGGCCTGGCTCGCGCGGGCCGCCCGCCAGGTCGTCCGCGAGCAGACCTCGCCGAGTTTCCACGCCCAGCTCCTCACCGTGGCGGTGAGGGCACAGGCGAGCGGATGGCCGCCCCGGCACATCGCGGCCGCTGCCTGATTTCCAGTCCCGACGATCGACCACGGCGGTCTCCACCCGAGCAGCGTTTCGGGTGGAGACCGCCGTGGCTGCTCGTATGGCAGTCCCGGGCCGCTATGGCCCGAACGCACGACGCACCCCCGGGATTAGGCCCCCGGGGGTGCGTCTTCGCACGTCACCCTCCGAAGAAGGGCAACCCGCGCATGCACAGCATTGCATCGACCATGATCCGACCCGCACACGGGGCCGGACTCCCCATCGCTCCGCGCGCCGGCACCATCGACGACATCCGCCGCGAGGACGACCAGCGGGGATACGAGCGCGACGAGACCGACTCATTCCGTCAGCTTGTTGCCGGTCTGGTCGTCGACGGTGACCGCCGCGCCGGATCCACCGGCCGTCATGCCCGCCGAACACTGGCCGAGATGGCCCCCGGCTACAAGCGCCAGCCCGTCCTGCTCCTCACCCGCCCGCTCACATTCCGGTCCACCAGCATCGCCGCGCACCAGGCCTGCACCTCGTGCCACGGTGCGGGCGGGCAGACGGTGGACACCAGCAGCGACGGAGTGTCCCGGCAGCACTGGCAGTCCTGCACCGCCTGCAGCGGTACGGGGGCGGCCCGATGAGTTCCTGCGGACACCAACCGCGGCTGATCACCGTCAACCAGACCGGCGCTGACGGCAAGAAGTACCAGTCGGTGCGCCACGAACCGTGCACCTGCGGCGGCAAGAAGTAGCTGTCGGTGCAGCTGATACGAGCAGCCCGGACCGCCCAGCACCACGCGGTCCGGGCCATCGCCCTACGCGGCCTGACTCACCCGCTCACCCACCTCCTGCTCACGGCCGCCGCCACGGCGGCCGCCCAGGCATGGGACGCGGGCCACCGGGTCGCCGACATCCACCCCGCACGAACTGATCGGAAACCAGCCGGTGGCTGACAGCCTCCACACCCGCTACATGGCCGCCAGCGACACCTGGCGCACCCACCGCAAGGGCTGCGAGCCCTGCCAGACCAAGCAGCCCTGCAAGACCGGCACCCCGCTGTCCGAGCGGTTCGTCCGACTGCAGGACGCCTACCTCAACCACCTCCGCAACCGCCCCTGAGGAGCACTCATGGAACCCCACTCCCCGCGCGCCACCGGCACGACCGACCGTCTGCCGGACTCGCTGTGCACGCACACCCCGACGTGCCCGACCGCCGACAGCCCGGACCGTGAGGCCGCGCAGGTCGTGGCCGCGCACCCGGAACAGGGCTGGAGTTTGTTGTGCAACGCCCTGGTGATCTTCGAGGACACCGGGGAGCTGCTGCCCGACGGCCGGGTCGTCGCCCCGCACCGGCCCCTCGCCACGGTCGCGGCCTGACGGTTGCCCGATCCGCCCGCACCGGCCGCCGACTACGGCGGCCGGGTCGGGCGGTGACAGGGAGCCGGACAGCCCGGACCGCCGGCTCCGCGCCGGTACATGCGATACGAGGAGACCTCATGGCACAACAGCCGCAGACGCAGCCCGCCGTACGACCGCGGACCCTCTACTTCAAGGGCGACCTGGTCCTGTTCCGCGACGTCGAAAGGTTCTGGCTCGGGCTGCCCGGCCACACGTTCGTCGGCCGGGTGGAGCGGTCCTGGACGAACGTCCACAACGGCAAGCTCCTGTACGACCTGATGGAGCTCAACGTGAGCGGCAATCGCGCCCGTGGCGGGATCGACCCCGACTACATGCGGCCGCTCCCGGCGACGGACGCGATGCGCGACATCGACACCGCGCCGCTGAGCGAGACGGACACCGGGGCGATGACCCCGGCCGCCGTCGCCTGGCTGCGCCAGCACCTCGCGCAGGACCGCAGCGCGTTGCCCGTCCGGCGCTGACCGCCCCAGCACAACGGCCCTCCGGTTCCCAGGCATTTGAGCTGCCGGGGACCCGGAGGGCCTTCTCACGACCCTACCCACCGCCGCTGATCCACGGTGCCCCCTACGCGGAGGCGCCCGGAAGAAAGGACACCCCGTGGCCACCAAGCCCGCCACCCGCCGCAGGCGCCAGCCCGCAGCGAACACCAAGCCCCGAGGCACCGGGCGCGCCAAGGCACCGGCGACGCCGGTCTCCATTCCCGCCCAGGCCGCCGCCCTTGAGGAAACGGTGCCGCTGGTCTTCCCGGAGGCCGACCCGGTCCTGGCCGACGCCGCCGACCGTGCCGCCGACCTCCGGGACCAGGCCGCCGACGACGTCGCGCGGATCCTCGCCGACGGCCAGGTGCTCGCCACCGAGCTGCTGGACGGCGCGCGCACCGAGGCGGCCTCGATCACCGAGGCCGCCAACGCGGAGCCGTCCCGCCTCCTGGCCGTCGCCGCGACGGACGCCGACCGGGTCCGCACGGAGGCCGCCACCACGGCGGCCGCCGATGCGGAGCAGGTCCGCGCAGCCGCCGAGGCGACGGCGGAGGAGCTGCTCGCCGACGCGCGCACGGAGGCCGACACCGTCACGACGAAGGCGTCCGGCGCGGCCGAGAAGGTCCTCGCCGACGCCAACGCGGCTGCCGAGCAGCTGCTGGCCGACGCCCGCCGCCAGGCGCAGGAGGTCGCCACCACGGCGGCCGCGCAGGCGGAGCAGGTCCGCACCGAGCTGCTTGCGGCTGCGGAGCGCACCGCGGTGGAGACCCGCACCCGCGCCACCACCGACGCCGAACAGGTGCTGGAGCAGGCTCGGCGCGAGGCCGACCAGCTGCGCGAGAGCGCGGGCGCCCAGGCCGCGCAGGTGAAGGCCGGGGCTGAGAAGGCGGCAGCCGAGCTGAGTGAGGACGCCACCCGCGAGCGGGAGGCGTCCCGTGCGGATGCGGCGCGTACGCGGACGCTGGCCAAGGAGGACATCGGCCGGCTGCGGGCTACGGCGGCCGAGGACGTCGAGCGCCTGACCCGCACCGCCCGCGAGGAAGCCGATCGGATCCTGGCCGCCGCCCACGCCCGGCAGGAGGCGCAGCTCAAGGAAGCCGAGCAGGCCCTCTCTCAGGCCCGGCTGAGGAAGGCGGATGCGGACCTCACGCTGAAGGCCGCCGACGACATGGTGGCTGAGGCTGCCGCGCGGATGAAGCGCGCCACCGACCGCACCGAGCAGGCCATGGAGCGTAAGCGCCTCAAGCTCCAGGCCGCCACGGAGCGCGGGGAGGCGAAGGAAGCCCGTCGGGCGAAGTCCCGTGAGGGGCGGGCCACGGCCCGGGCGGGCAAGCCGGCCGTGGCCGACCGTGCCAAGGCCTTCGTGAAGGTGAACGCGGAGCGGTTGATGGTGATCGGTCCGATCACCGCGCCAATGGCCGTGGCGTGGACGGGGCAGGCCGGGTTCGCCGAGGACATCCTCGGCTGGGTCGTCCCCTTCACGATTTTGTTCGCCGCCGCGTGGGAGCTGTCGACGGCCTTCGTGGGCTGGATGTACCACCAGGCCCGCCAGGGCGGCGACGCCGGAACCCTCTACCGCGTCAGCACGTGGATCTTCGCCCTGGGCGCCGCGGTCATGAACTTCTGGCACGCCTCCGGGCAGCCGGTGCCTGGCAGCCGGGTCTGGGACGCGAAGGAGGAGATCTGGACGGAGCAGATCACCTACTGGCACTTCACCCCGAAGGCCGTCGCGTTCGCCGCGATGAGCATCGTGGGGATGGTGCTGTGGGAGCTGTACGCCTCGCTGATCCACCGCCGCAAGCTCCGTGAGGACGGCAGGGTCGCCAAGGCCCGCCCGTCGATCGGCGCGGTCCGCTGGCTGCGCTACCCGGTCCACTCCTTCACCGCGTGGTCGCTGGCGATCACGGACCCGCGTCTGACCACGCTGGACCGGGCCTGGACCGCAGCGGGCGCGGAGCTCGCGGACCGCAAGGCGGACCGGACCGGTCTGGCCCGGCACCGGGTCGTCGTTCCCCGCCTCGCGGCCGACGACCACGGACCGGCAGCCATTCCCACCGTCCTCACCCTGACCCGCATGGACCGGTCCGGACCGCTGGACAGCTTGGTTCCGGTCCGCCCGGTCCAGCACGGCGGGTACCCGGTCCGGTCCGGTCCGGGCGAGCGGAACGCGGTCCACGGTCCGGTCCGGACCGCAGGGGCCACGGACCGGACCGGCGGACCGGCGCTCGCCCTGGAGTCCGGTCCGGCCGGTCCGCAGGGCGCTGACCTGCCGACCGGGCCCGGTCCGGACCGTGGACCTCGGACCGTGCCCGCCGCCCAGAGCCTGGCGGCAGGCCGGGGGGTGACGGTCCGGACCGCCGATACCGATCCCGGACCGCAGGAGTCGGACCGGACCGGACCGGCCGGCCAGGAAGCCCCGGAAGGCGATTCCGGTCCGGACCGTGGCGAGGACGGCGGTCCGGACCTCACGGTCATCACGCTCACGGACCGGGAGCGGACCGCGCTGGACCGCCTCCGGACCGAGGGTGAGCCGCTGAACCGGACCAACATCGCCAAGGCGGTCCGGACCGAGGGCGGCACCATCGCCACGGACCGCGCCGGACAGATCGCGGTCGCCCTCAAGCAGCACACGGTCCGCTGACCGGACCGCCCGCACAACCGTCCTGCCGCACATGGTCGTCCCCGGTCCGCGCTCGCACCCCCGAGCGCGGACCGGGGACGGCCACGGCCGGCAGGCCGCTCGCCCGCACCGCGCCCCAAGCGCGAACACAGCGGGCCAGGCACACCCCGCCCCACGCCACGACCGCATCCGTCTCCCCTGCACCGAGCTCGGGCGCCGCCCCGAGCGACTGGAGACCCGCGACGCGGTTCAGGCGCACGAAGACCCCCCGCTGAAGCGTGATCAGCGGGGGGCCTCGGTCTTCTGCTCACGCAAGAAAGGAGCACAGCATGGCACCCACGACGACCGGGCCAGCCCCGAAGTCTGGGAGCTTCACCCGTACGACGACCCCGCCGGCGCCCGCGCTGGCACCCCCCACGGTGATCCCGCCGGCCCTGGAGATCTGGGCGCCCGACCCCCCGACCTGGAGCCAGCGAATGATCCCCAAGGGGATCCGGTCCGCGATGGCTGACCTGGGGCTTTGGCAGGAGCCGCGCCCCTTGAAGCCCTCGTTCCACCTGGTCCAGGTGATCGAAGTCCTCACCCGCTACGGCTGGTGCCAGTCCTTCGATTTCTCCCCCACCGGACGTATGTGCATCAGGGGTGCCCAGACCTTTCTGGAATCCACCGGGCACGTCACCACGATCGACCGGAGTAAGGCCGTGAATTACCTCCAGTCCCAACTGGCACGCCAGGGCGTGAACATGCGGTTCTGGGAGTGGAACGACCTTTCCAGCAACACCTTCCGGGGTGTGGAGGCCACCATTTCGGCGGCCTCCGACATGGCGCGTAAGAACGGAGACTGAAATGACACCGGCCGAAGAGAGGGCATTCGAAGGAATTCAGGCCGGAATGACGGCCGGAATGACCTTCGGAACCAGCGCTCCGGACGCTTCCCCGTACGCCGATGAAGGGCCGTACGGAACCCCGGTTATGCACAAGAAGGCCGGTCTGACCCGCCGCGGAAAGGTCGCCATCGCGGTGGCTGGAGTGGCGGTGGTCGGCGGCGGAACCATCTGGTTCCAGGTCCATTCGGCGGCCGTCGCGAAGGACGAGAAGGAGGCCGCCGCCCTCCAGATCCAGATGAAGAAGCTGGAACTGGAGGAAATGAAGATTCGGAACCAGCAGGCGAGCACCGCCAAGAAGGCCGCCACCGCTTCCGCAGAGAAGATCCAGGCGGCCGTCGACAAGTGCGTGAAGGACTCCTCCGGCCTGATCGGCAAGGGGTACGGATCGCCCTCCAGGGGCGACGTCGTGGCGGACTGCAAGCAGCAGTACGAGACCGCCGACGGGTCCGGCATGCAGGCCGCCGGCAACGCTCAGGACGCCAGCAACACGGGCGGCGGCGGGATCAACTCCGCCGCCCTGCTGGGTCTCGTCGCCGGTGGCGGCCTAGCCGTCGCGCTGTTCGCACGCAAGGGCAAGAAGGCCGACGCATAGTCACGCACAGTGATTAATTACTCCCTCTCTACCTGGCGGAGAGCGCCGCAATCGGACTCTCATGGTCCGGTGATCGGCCGCTCTCCGCTGGGAGGTAGTGAGTAAGGAACCATCGCGATCACAGAGAGCGAGGAAATCATGGCGACCGATACGGCGCCCCCGGTCCCCGCGGGACCCCCCGATCCGCCCGCTGTGCCGGCAGCCAGCACCGCGCCGGCGCCCACCGGAGACACCGGCATCATGGCCGCCCTGATGGCCGCGGTGGAGCCCGCCCGGCCGGTCACCGCGACCGCCGGGGCCAGGCCGGAGGGTGACGACCCGGCCGCGAAGGCGGACCCCGACGGAGTGGTGGACCGCTCTTCCCCGGGCGTCACCAGCGAGCAGTTCAAGGCCCCGGAGGATTTGACCGGGGCCGGATCCGACGCGGCCGGTACCAAGCACAAGGAGGGTGTGTTCAAAACGCTGATCCGGGCGGGCGCGACCCGTTGGGCAAAAGGCGGCGGGACCGTGAACAAGCGGCTGGACCTGGAGAAAACCAGGGCCGGTGCGCACCAGGTGAAAGAGGCCCGGACCACCACGGTCATGAAGTCGCCTGGACTTCCCACCCGAAGCGGCTCCGGAGGGGCCGGTGGAGGGGGCCGTAATTCCGGCGGAAACAGCGGCGGAAATTCGGGCCGTAATTCCACCGGGAACGGCTCTACGGGTACCGGACGCGGCGGAAGCGGCGGCACCACCGGAGGCGGCGGGCGCGGTTCGTCCGGCTCAAATGGGAATGGCGGATCCGGCAGCGGTCGCGGCACCAGCGGAAACGGTGGCGGAGGTTCGTCCAAGGACACCAGCGCCAAGGGGCCGAAGGACTCCGGGGCTAAAGGGAAGGATGGCTCCTCGGGGAACTCGGGTTCCGGTGGAAAGGCTGGCAAGGACGGAAAGTCCGGCGCCTCCGGAAACGGCGGCGGATCGACGTTGGGCGGATCGTCCGGCGGCAATTCCGGCACCTCGAAGGACAAGGCCGACAAGGACAAGGGCGCGAAGGCCGACCTGACGAAGGGCGGCGGCAGCGGCCACGGCTCGGGCGGCTCCTCCGGGAGCAGCGGCGGATCCGGGAAGAACGGTGGCTCCTCCGGGAGCAGCGGCTCCGGGAAGAGCGGCTCCTCCGGGAGCGGCGGGGGATCCGGTTCGAGCGGCTCCTCCGGCAAGAGCGGCGGATCCGGCCACAGTGCGAACGGGACCGACAACCGGACCCCGCTCCAGCGTTCGCGGGAGACGGGTCACGGCGACGGGTCCGCGGTTCGTAACGCGGTCGACCACGTGAAGGCGTACGCGCAGGGCACGAAGGACGGCTACCAGGACAAGAAGGGGGAGAACGGCAAGGAGCACGCCCGGCTGGACAAGGCGTACGCCGATCACAAGGCGAAGCAGCCAGAGCCGAAGCAGGACGACCCCAAGCAGGGCGACCCGAAGAAGCAGGGGACGACGGTCACCGGGCCCAGCGGCCAGACGATCGTCATTGCCCCGCCGGAGAGAGGAGACGACGGAGTGAGCACGGACGTGAAGCCCCTCCTGGTCAAGGAGATCGACGCGAACACGCTGACCCTGGGCACGGACGGTGCCCGTGGGTCGGTCAGCCGCAAGGAGCTCCGCAACTTCAAGCAGTACGAACGCAAGCTGGAGGCAAAGGAGAATCACCTGATCAAGGTGGCCGACGCGTGCAAGTCGCTCGAGGCCGCGGCGGAGGACGAGGCGAAGGACTGCCAGGAGCTGGCCGACCAGGCCAAGGCCGTCGAAGGCGGGGAGAAGCTGGCCGCGAAGCTGACGCGGCTGGCCGACGCGGCGAAGGCCCAGGCGACGGAGGCCGCCGAACTGGCCAAGCGCGCGAAGCGGGCGGCGGAGATGTGCAAGGTCGTCATGACCAACATCGGCACCCGGTACGCGCCGCTGTACAAGGCCGTCGTCGACAGCGACGAGACGAAGCCGGCCGAGCTGCGCTTCTACAACGACAAGGGCTCCTACGCGCCCGCCGCGTAGGAGAAGACGGGAGATCCGGTCATGGCGGAACTGACGTACAAGGTCCTCGTCCGTAAGACGCAGGACAAGGAGAAGGCCCTGGCCCGCAACGCGGAGGGCGTCAAGAAGGCCGCGGAGAACATCAAGGAACTGGCCGACGACACCGCCTCCGACGCGGACGCGCTGGGAGCCAAGAGCGTGGACCGCGACTCCCTGGCGGAGTGCCAGGAGCTGTCGAAAATCATCCGCGGAGTGTCGGACGGCGCGATCAACTACGCGTCGAAGACGTCCGACACCGCGAAGGCCGCGAAGGCGGCAGGCGACCAGGCCCGCACCACCCACGCGGGTTTCCAGGAAGCCTTCGACCGCTCCGACGTGACGGACCTGGAGAAGGTCAGCCGCGACTGGTTCGAGCAGGAATAGCACCCACCACCACGCCACCGGCGCGGCCGGCCCGGGGATTCCATCCCTCCGGGCCGGCCGCGCCTTTGCGGACCCCAGCACCCCAGACAGGAGTAGCCCCCGATGTCCACCATCACCAAGACCGTGCCGAACGCGGAGCCTGCGGAGCGAGCCACCGCGGCGCTCCAGATCGCCCTCCCCGTCGGGGTGGGCATCCTGGCCCCCTACCTGGACCCGAACGCGGCGGCCTACGCCGGGGCCGGCTTCATCGCCGGAGCGACGTTCGCCGGCGCCAACTACATGAACCGCCTGGGCCGCTGGGCGAACCAGCTCCCCGGGATCGACATCGCGCGGGCGCACCGCGACACCATGGGGATCTCCACGATCACCACCGGCATGGGCCTGGCTCTGGGCCAGCTGGGCGGAGCCGAGGCATCCGAAGCGCTGATGGCCGGTGTCTTCGAGCCGACCACCGTTCCGGGGATCCTGTCGCTGGGCTGGTGGGCCGCGGTCGTCTTCACCGGCTGGCGTCTGCGCCGCGTCTTCGGCAGGCAGAAGATCGAGGTGGAGCAGGCGCAGCCGACCGGGCAGGCCGCCCCCGCCAACACCGGCACCCCGGCCCCGGTGTCCCTGGCCGACAAGATGATCGCGGCCTGGGGGCGCGTGATCAGCGACCCGAAGACGGGACGCCACCGCAACCAGGTCCTCTCCGACGTCGTGATCTACGCGGACCGGTGGGAGGGACGGGTCACCGCCGCCCTGGGCGACTCGGTGAACGTGTCGAAGGAGGCCGTCTCCAGCCTCTTCGGCCGCTCGGTCGACGACATCACCCTGAAGTACGGGGCGCACTCCGGGGAGGCGTTCATCACCGTCTGGTACACCCAGCGCCCGGAGCTGGACCCCTCCACCCTCCAGGGCGCCTGGAAGCGCGTCCAGACGCGGGTTCTCCCGAAGACCCACCTGGAGGAGGTCGGCGAGGACGTGAACACCGGCGGCCAGGTGGCGCGCGTCGTGGCCGACGACGACCTGGACGCGCTGCCCCGCGTCGTCAACCTCGGGGAGCTGGCCGGAGCGCTGCGCCGCTCCATCGACCTCGTCTCCTACGAGCCGGGACGGCGTGACCCCAGGCGCGCGATCATCCGCATCATGGACCACAACCCGCTGGAGGCCGGGAACGAATTCCAGGGCCTGGACTCTCTGAAGGCCACCCCGGGCGGCTGGGTCAACATCGGGAAGATCGTGAGCGGTTTCCCCGCGAAGCTCCAGCTGTTCGACCCGAAGCTGGGCGCTCTGCACGTCGTGATCGCCGGTACCACCGGCTCCGGCAAGGGAGGCACGGGCCAGATGATCAGCTTGGCCTATCACGCCAACAAGATGGCCCAGATCTACGGCGACCCCAAGGGTGCCTCCAACCCGGCGATCCCGAAGATGGCTGCCTACAGCGGCCTGACGAAGTACGGCGCCCTGGGTGCCATGCGGCTGTCCTGGTGGGTGCTCCAGCACCGGATCGACGAGGCCGCCCGCCTGGACCTGAAGAACTTCGAGCCGTCCGCGATGCGGCCGTACTGCGCCACGATCCTGGACGAGGCCGCGCAGATGCTGGCCCCGGGAGCGGAGAACCGCAAGGAGGCCATCAAGATCGTCAAGGATGGTGCCTCGCTGACCCGCTCCATGGGCATGCCCTGGGTCCTGATCAACCAGACCGTCAACCTGGACCAGCTGGGCGGCGAGCAGGCCATCCGCGCCAACCTCATCGCCGGTGGGACCTGGATCATCCTGCGTACCGACAGCGACCAGGTGAACCTCGGGGACCTGCCCCCCGGCTTCGACGGGCTGGACCCCTCGTTGATCCCGCCGGTGTGGGTGGAGGAGGACGACGCGCTGGTGTACGACCCGACCATGGCGGAGTCAGACCCCCGCCGCACCTTCGGCCTCGGCTACGTCGCGGCGCCGGGCGGGCGCGCGGGCATGATGCGCATCGACACCCTCGAGGACGCCACGGAGCACATCAGGCCGGAGAACATCATGGCCCCGGTCGACGTGCCCTGGTGGGGTGACCAGGCGCGCATGGAGGAGCTGGCCATGACGCCCATCCCCGGCTTCGAGGAGAAGGACGGCGAAGGCGGCACCGGCGAGGCCGGCATGTCCTTCGCCGGTGTCGACCTCCCGAAGGCCAAGGAGCTCACCTCGGAGGAGAAGGTCTTGGCCGCCCTCCGCGACGAGTCCGACCCCATGTACGTCGACATGCTCGACCAGGGCGACGAGATCGACCCCGAGGACATCGACTACGTCGAACGGGGCCAGTTGCAGGCCGCCAGCGGGGTCGCGGAGTCGACCTTCGCGAACGTGCTGAACAAGCTGGAGAAGAAGGGGCAGATCCACCGGATCAAGGAAGGAAAGACCTCGAAGGTGGCCCTGGGCCCCCGGCCGGAAGAGACCGGCGAAGAGGCCGCCTGACCGCTGTCATACCACGGCGCGCCCCCACACCAGGGGCGCGCCGTTCCCGTCCGCGCTGCCCCGCCCCACACCCCCGCGGCGCAACCACCGCCGCTGACCTGACGCTCTGCCTGGCCCTCGCCCACCCCGCCTTCGGGGCCGGCGAGGACCGGACAGGCCGCACGCCTCACCCCTCACCCCTTCCGCCCCGTCGACGGGTTCTTCCGCCGGCGGGGCGCAGCACTGCCCGCCATCAACCCTGTTGGAGGACGCCCCGTGCTCATCCCCCGCCCGCGCCGCCGGATCGGCCGGCCCCGCCCCATTCCCCCTGGCCCCCGCCACCCCGCGCCCCAGCACCGACGTCCCGGTGCCTGGAGCAGGTGATGGCAGGCCAGGGCATGGTCGACGTCGACCCGAACGACCCCGGCGACGGCTTCCTACCGGTCTTCCGGTGGAAGCAGGCCGGGCGCGAGAACCTCGCGACCCGCCGCCAGCTGCGGGACATGGGACTGCGCCCCGGCGGCCAGGAGCCCGTCGCCCGGATCGAATGCCGCGGCGGCAAGCGCTTCGCGTGGCTGTACCGGATCGACATGGCGAAGCCGAAGCTCCCGATGACTCTCGCCAAGGAAGCCGCGCTCGACAAGGCGATGGCGGCTCGTCAGCAGTGTCCCGGCCCCTGCGGTCGGCGCTATTTCCACTGCCTCCCGCTGAAAACCCTGGGGTCATGCGTGGAGTGCTACGACGGCACGCCCGCAGACCCCGCCTCCTACATCGCTCCCCCGGCCAAGCACCTGCTTGCTGCCTGATCCGAGAGGACACCAGCTCATGACCACCGACACCGTCAACACCACCGACACCGACGAGGCGATTCGCTACACCGCCGACGTCGTCCTGTTCTCCGCTGGCCATGTGCTGCTGATCGAGCGGGGCTGGGATCCGTTCGAGGGCTACTGGGCGCTGCCCGGCGGTCATGTGAACGTCGGAGAGACGAGCGTTGTCGCCGCTGCGCGCGAGCTCGAGGAGGAGGCCGGTATCGCTGTTCCGGTCGCGGATCTTCGGCAGGTGGGTGCCTTCGACGACCCCGGCCGTGACCCGCGCGGTCGGTACGTCAGCGTCGCCTACACGGCCACCCTGCCCGCGCCCGTTCCGCCGACGGCAGGAGACGACGCCAGGGCCGCCCGCTGGTGGCCCCTGGACGCGCTTCCCCACCTCGCGTTCGACCACGCCGACATCCTCACGGTCGCCACGGCCCAACTGAAGTGACCGTCCGCCACCTGCGCGGCGCCCTCCTGCTCGCCGCCGTCCCGCTCGTCGCGGCGACAGCCGCCGCCGCGCTCAAGGCCGGTCACCTCAAGTCCCACGCCGACCGGCACCGCATCGAGATCACCGCCCGGCCCCGGTCGGACTGCCCGCGCTGCCACGGCGAGGGCGGCTGGTGGACCGGCGGCGCTTTCCCCGAGATGGAGGCGTGCGGGTGCTGGTCCGACCGGCGCGAGCTGCGTATCCGGCTCCTGCCCATCCCGGCCTGGGACGAGCCGCCGTTCTGAGGACCACCGCCCCCGGCCGGAGGCCGGCCGGGGGCGGTGGCACCACGGGGCGTCCGCAGCATCGGCAAGAGGCCGGATGCCCCGCACCCCACCCCGAATCCGAGATGAGGAGCACACCCAGCATGACCGATCGCCTCCGGCCCATCGAGGGCCTCGCACTGGTCGCCGCCCTGACCGCCGTCTTCGACGGAGTCCACGCACTGGGCGACCACTTCGTTCAGAACAGCCACGACGCGTCGACCAAGGGCATGCACGGTTCCCACCTGGTCTACAAGAACGACGGCTCCCCGGTGGAAGAGAACCCCTGGCGGCACGGCAAGGAAGGCCGCACCTGCACCGCCAGCGCCTATGGCCGCCACTCGGTGAGCCGGCACGTCGCCAGCTACAGCGCCGTGCAGCTCGCCTCCACCCTCGCCGTCACCCGCACCCTCGGCTACCGCGTCCCTGTCAGCGCCCTGCTGACGGGTGCCGCGATCAATGCGATCACCCACGGAATCCTGGACAGGCGCGAACCGTTGCTCTGGCTCGCGGAGAAGGCCGGCAAGTCCGGTTACATCAAGCACGCCACCGTCGTCCGTAAGGCCGGCGGCGAGGGCACCGAGTACCCCGAGGCCGTCCAGGACGTCTCCGGGCCCGGGACGGCGCTGATGGAGCTGGACGAGGCGGCCCACCGTGCGATCGGCGTCGCTGCCGCCTTGGTCACCACCTGGATCACCCTGCGCAAGGGCAGCCACCAGTGACCGGCAGTGGTACGCGCGACAACCCCGCCGTGACCACCCCCGACACCGTCCCCTCAGGGTGCTTCTGGTTCCTCGACCCTGACGGCACTCTCTGTCTCGCACCCGGCTGCATGGCCCGCATCCAGGACCCCGACGCAGAGTGCCTGTGCGACACCCTCACCGCCCGTCACAACCGCCTCAGGCGCCAGATGCGGGAGCTGGTGGAACGCCAGAAGTACGCGGACACCTGGTGGCAGGCCCTGCGGGCCGCCGTCGACACCCATCCCGACCGGCACGCCATCCTCGCCGACACCCAGCGCCGCGCCGGCCGCTGACCGCCGCACTCGTTCAAGGAGCTCACATCGTGTTAACCGCTGTCATCGCCATTCTCGGAACCCTCGCCGGATCGTTCCTGACCGGCATCCTCCAGCACGTCAGCCAGCGCGCGCAGCGCAGTGCAGCCGAAGCCGCGGCCCGCCGCGCTGACGGTCTGTTGGCGGTGACTGACTTGGCGGCCGCGCTCGCGGATCACCGCCGGGCCATGTGGCTCCGCGAGGACCTCCGGCTGCTGGGTGAGGACTGGACCCAGGAGCGGGCCGCTTCCCACCTCACACGGTCCGCGATCACCGGCCCGCTGATGCGCGTGCGGATCCTGCTGCCCGTCCTCGCTCCGGCCGCCCAGACCGCCGTGGCGGCTGTCTACGCCCTGCGGAACGCCGAGAGCGACACCGCGCTGCGAGCCGCCCGTGAGCACGCGATCCGCACTGCCGACGACCTCATCACCGCCGCAGGCGCTTCCCTCACCGCCTGACCCGCCCCAGACACAACGCCCGGGACCGCCGTTGCGCCGGCGGTCCCGAGCTGTCCGTTCCCGTGCACGAGACGAGAAGGACACCACCGGTGCGACAACGGCGCCGACGCGGACGAAGCCCCCAACCGCGGCCCTTCACTGCGCGATCGGCTCTTCCGCAGGCACCAGCAACCTCACCACGCGGCGCAGCCGTCGGTGACTGCGCTTCGGCGCTGCCGTCTTCGAGTTGGGTGTGAAGCCTCACCAAAAACGGCTTCACATATGGCAGAGTTCATTATGTCAGGCGGGTTGGTCCTCGCCTACATCCCAAGCCACCTCCACCAAGGGAGCTCCCGCATGATCCAGCGTGCATCCACGTCCCCCAGGCCCGGACACACCCCGGCCTGAGCGCGGACGCGCCCCCAGCGCGGCATCGCCGCCCTGGCCCACCAGACACCCAGGACAGCCCCACCGGCGACGCCTTCGACCCAGCACTCACAGCAGGGATCGAAGCCGAACTCACCACGGCCCAGCGCTACTCACCACACGCCTGCGCCAACTCACCACGGTCCGTCGCCGAACTGTGATCCCGCAGGCATTCCCGTGGTGAGTGAACCGGTGAGCACCCCCCGGTTCAGTGAGGCATCCCCCGCACCTCCAGCAGCACGACCCATCACCCGACCCTGAAAGCAGGCACCCATGTCCTCGCTCCCGCAGCGCAACGTCACCAACCAGTTCGCCCACGCCCTCCTCGACACGGGGAGCCTCGCGACCAGCCTCACGATCGGTGTCGCCACCGCCTACGCGGCCTGGGACACCCTCACCCCCGCCCACTGGTTCGGCGACCTGCGGATCGTCGCCGCCGGAGCGCTCTTCCTCATCACCACCGCAGCCACCGACAACCTCCTCGGCATCGTCCTCTCCCCGCTGCGCCGCTCCCTGTACAGCTCCAGCTCCTTGTACAGCTCCAGCCCGGCCGTCACAGCCGAGGCACTCCCTCCGGTCGCGCTGACCGTCGACGAGGGCCTCGCCCAGATCGCCGCAGCGACTGCCGCCGACGCCGCACACCGCGCGGCGAACACCGCGTACTCCGTCGACCACGGCCAGCTCCTGAACAAGGCGGAGCGGTGGCACGGCTACGAGGACGGGGACGCCATGTTCCACATTGCCCCCGGCGCAGTCCTGTTCTTCACCTACGTCCAGGGCCGCTACCCACACGCCGAGTTCACCCTGCTGACCAGCAAGACGGACGAACAGGTCGAGATTCACACCATCAGCGACGTCCACCGCCACCTCACCAACCAGCCCATCCCGGATGCCGCCGCACCGAAGGCCATCGGCCGTGTCACGGCGGTGGCCGCGGAGCCCGCCGCCGACAGCCCCGCCTTCTGAACGAGGACCTGACCTGACGTGCCTGTGTGCCGTCCCAGCCCGCACCCGGGCCGGGACGGTGCACAGGACCGGCCAGCCCGGCCCCCACCCACAGCAGGAAGAGGGACCGGCCCCTCTGGCACCTCTCCTGATCCGAATCCCCAACCACCCTGAAGGAGCACGAGCGTGACCTTCCAGCAGCTCGACACGACCATCCCCGACAGGGCCGTCATCGTCCTCATCGGCGCGGCCGGCTCCGGCAAGTCCACACTCGCCTCCACCTGGCACCCGACCGAAGTCCTGTCCCTCGACCACTACCGGGCTCTCATCTCGGACTCCGCCGGAGACCAGGAGGCCACAGGCGACGCCGTGGCCGCCCTGCACCTCGTACTCGAAGCCCGGCTGCGCCGCGGCCTCACCTCGGTCATCGACGCGACGAACACCGACACCGCCGTCCGGGCCCGAACCCTCCAGGCCGCCGGCCGGTACGGGATGCCGACCGTGGCGCTCCTCGTGACCACACCCCTGCCGGTAGCCCTGGAACGCAACGCCGCCCGCCCCGACGACCGGCGCGTACCGGAGAACATCCTGCGCGCCCAGCACGCCGCAGCCTTCGCGGCTCGCCCCCAACTGCAGGAGGAGGGCTTCGGACAGGTCATCCTCGCCTCGGACATCGACCGGCTCGGCCCGCTCCTGCAGCGCCTCAGCACCAACCGGCATCTGGAGGAGGCCGGCCGCTACAAGGCCGGACGCCTGGACGATGCGCCGCTGCGCCGGTTCCTGGGTCCCGAGCTGGCCCGCCTGGCTGTCCGTGAGGAGAGTTCCGCTCTCGCCAACGGCGACCAGGTCCTGACCATCCGGATGGGGAAGAACCGCCTCACCTTTGCCCTGCGGAACAGCGACCGCATGGGCGACACCAGGCTAGACGTGCTGCTGCCCTGCCTCAGCAATCAGGGCTACGGCGAATGCCCGGGCCCCGTCTGGGCGCCCGTCTACGACGCCCGCGACATCTACCCCGCCTACACGGGCGCGCTCGGCCACAACTCGGAACTCGTGTGCTCGCTGTGCGGATTCCGGGTCGCCGACCAGGAGACAGCCGACCACGCCGCCGGCAGCGACGACCCCAAGGGAGAGGCCGACCTGTACGCCCAGTACTGGGAGGCGGTCAGCCCGTGAAGCGCCCCACCCTATTCGTAACGCCGCTGGACCACCGCGTGCGCCCCGTCCGTACAAGCCTGGAGGGCTGAGACATGAAGAGCTGGAACACCCCCGACCACCACATCGCCGACACCGAGAAGGCCCGCCTGCTGTTCGCCGACGGGAGCGATCAGCAAGCAGCGAACCGGCAGCGGCTCTGGCCGCTCTCAACGACAAGGCGGCATGACCATGAACAACAACGAGAGCCGGATCGTCTCCCTGGACGGTTTCCTCGACGAGGAGACGGTCCCCGGCGACAACCAGGGCACCACCGCCCGGTTCCGCCTCACCATTAGCCCGACCGACGACACCACCGACGAGACGATGCTGCCCTGCGCGGTCACCGACGCGAACCTGGCCATCTCCGTACTCACCGACCTCGTCCCCGGCGACGAGCTCCGTGTCACCGGATGCCTCCGGCTCCCCCGCACCCCCGACGAACGGCTGTGCCTGTACGTCCTCACCCTTGAGGTCCTCACGCCGATGCCGGACCAGGTGGCCAGCGAGATGCGCATCGAGCGCAACGGCCCGTACCTCTACGTCTTCGACGCCGACCACACCACCGTCCCCGTCTGGACCACGGATGGCGCCTGGGTCGGCACCGCCGAAGACCCGGCGAGCATCACGCAGCTCCTCGCCGACTACGAACGACGCCAGTCCGCCGGCAGCGCCTGACGGACAGGGACAGTGCGCAGGCGGTTCTCTCAGGACGGCCAGCAAGTGCGCAGACAGAAAGGGCTCGCACCGGATCTCCGGTGCGAGCCCTTTCTGCGTTGTGGCGGGAACGCTGTGAGCAACCCTGAATTGTCCTGGATCTCAGGCGCCCTCAGGCCCGCGCCCGCGCTGCCACCTTGGCTGCCATCCGCTCGGCCTCAGCCAGCAGCGTCGCGGCCTCCCCCTTGTCCTCTTCCCTGGCGAGAGTGATCTTCGCTGGCGCGAGCGCCTTGTACGTGTCGGCGAGCTGGTCGACGGCCTTGCGCAGTTCGGAAATGGCGGTCGCTCCCGTCGTACTTGCGGGCGCCGGTGCGGTCTCGGTCTGCTTGACGACGATCTCGCGTGCGAGGGCTGTCAGCTCGTCGGCCGAGAGCCGGCCCGCGCCTTCAGACGGGCGGGGGGAGTTGCTTGACCACACCGGTCAGGGCCTTCACCGGGACCGACTTGCCACTCGCGTCCACGATCGTCTCGTGGACGGCGACAGCGACCTCCGGGCCGTACGCCTTGGTGATCGGATTCAGCGCTATGGCGGCCTTCTTGCCGATATCTGCACGTGTAGACACATTGTTCGAATTGCCTTCGAATGAACTGTCTGCACGCGCAGACGCCAGCTCACCGACCGCGTACGCGGTGATCTCCTCATACGCCATGGGCCGCGACTTGTTGAGGGTGTCCCGTGCGAAGGCTTCGAACGACGGGTGCGTCTTGCGGTAGAGCCGACGCGCGTTGACGTTGGCCAGGGCCTTGGCCATCACCCACCACGCGTTCTCGAACTGCCGGATGCCCTTCATGCAGAGGCCGAGGATGAACTCCTCCTCCGCGTTGAGATCGCCCGAGGCCTCCGGCGTTTCGACCGAGTCAGGCAGATCAGCGAGAGTCATCGCCTTGTCCGCCCGCCCCTGAGCGAACGTGACAAGCGCGTCCGGCCCACCCGACACGGAACTCGGAACCTCCGGCAGCCCACTCTGCTGGCCGGCCACGGCCTTCGGCTGCCCGGCCTTACGAGCGGCGCGTGCAGCGAACGGATCGACCTTCGGGGTCACGGCAGCAGCCCTCGCTCTTCCATCTCGGTGACCAGCTCGTCGAAGACGGAACCCTTAGCGCTGACCTCGGCGCCTTCATGGGTGCGCATGTACTTCACGACGGCCGGCACGACCGTCGTGAAGACGTTGTACCCCTCGCCCTGGAGGTAGCCGCGCACCTGCGAGGTCTCGTTGATCCCGTTGGGGGCCTTGCACAGCAGGACCCACATCGCCGGCGGACGGCTGTCCGCACGCAGCGAGGCGACCTCCTGGATGAACCCCTGCATCGGGAGCTCCTCCATGCGCTCGACCTCGTTCATCGACGGCGGGATGCATCGTCACCTGGATCGAGCGCACCAACCACCGCCGCCGCCGACAGAGACGCCTGGCCCGATTGACCCCCGCCGAGTACGAGACCATCATGACCCCACCCGCAGCCCTGGCTGCATAAACCCCGCTGTCACCCGATCATGCAGCAGTCCCTCCTTGGCTCGGCGGTAGCTCCTCAAGCACTGAACCGAGCGGTCAGCCCAGGACGTAACAGGCCTTCGGAGCGGATCCCTTGAACTGGGTGCACAAGAGGGTTCCCTTGGGGAGCTTCGGGCCGCCGGATCGGCCCTTCTTCCCCCACAGCGTTTCGACGGCGATGCCGGGGGCCCGTCCGTTGTCGCCGGTCCAGGTCGACTTCTTCCAGCCGCTGGTCTGGGTGCCGTGGCCGGGCTTCTTGTGGGACCACCGAGCCCAGTAGGTGTGGTTCTTCACCCCGGAGACTTTGTGGGCGATGATCAGCGGCACGCGTCGTGTCGAGGTGTTGTACTGAACGATGATGCAGTAGTCGCCGCGATCTGTGCAGCGGTGGGTGTCCACGATCTGCGCGGGGGCGCGGCTGGTGCCGGCGTGTGCCGGGAGGGGTGTGCCTCCGAGGAGTACAGCCGTTCCGACAGCCCAGTAGATGATCTTTCGCATGTATGGCCAACCACAGCCGGGGCTCCGGGAAACGGGCCTGCCTGGCCGATCACCCGGACGTGGCGGCAGGGCCAGGGTGTCAGCGTCCGGTGAGGGCCCGGAGCACGGGGGAAGGGTCTTCGAGGTCTGCGGTGACGAGACCGGCCCCGGCGTCGCGTAGCTCGGTGGTGGTGGAGCGCCCTGTGGCGACGGCGAGGACGGTGACGTGGTTGTCCAGGGCTGCCTTGACGTCGGCCGGGGTGTCACCAATCAGCAGGACATCCTGGGGATCGATCAGGGTGTTCAGGCTCCGGCTGGTCCTGCGAATCGCGGTCCGGACGAGCTCGGCACGTTCGTCGTGGTCCTCCCCGTAGCCGCCGAGCGGGAAGCGGATATGGGTGTCGAGCCCGAACACGGCGAGCTTGGTCTGTGCCACCGCGGCGATGTTGCCGGTGACGACCGTCTGCTCCACGTGCCCCAGGGCGGCCACGGCCGCGAGCACGCGGCCTGCGCCGGGCAGGGCGTGGCCGCGCTCGCGGAGTTCACCGGCTCTCAGGCGGTGCTGTTCGGCGGAGAAGCGGGCGAAGGCCTCGAACATGGGCCGGTCGCCGGTGATGCCGTGAAGTTTCGCGGTCTCCCGGAAGATGACCGGTTCCGTCATTCCGTCGACCGCGGCCTGTTCGCGCATCGGCTGCCCGGTGACCAGCTCGAAGCAGTGGCCGAAGATCTCACCTCCGACGCCCCGGGTAGCGATCAGCGTGTGGTCGATGTCCCACAGCACCAGCTTCAACGTCAGCCTCCCAGTCGTCGCCCCGCCCTGTGCACGGGTCACGGTGTCACACGTTGATGGAAAGCCAACTGCCCGCGGACGCCGTCGCCCTACGGTTGGCGCAGATCAACAGGACAGGGGACATGCGCATGGGGCTGCCCACACTGCCGACCGGTGAGCGGATCCGGGAGCGGCGTGTCGGCATGGGCCGGACCCAGGCCGCGGTCGCGGGCCTGTGCGGGATCACCACGGACTATCTCTCCCAGATCGAGCGCGGGCTGAAGTCTCCGTCCAGCGAGGTGGTCGCGCGGCTGGCGGCCGAGCTGAAGGTCCCGGTGGGCTACCTCCTCGGCGACGACCAGCCGGCCCGCCCCGCACCGACATCCACCCCTGCGGCCAATGTCGTGCGCGCCCTGCTGGGACAGCACCTCCGCCCGGCCTCCACTGATCTCGCCCCGGGCGGGCTGCGGGACCGGGTGGAAGAGGCGTGGCGGATCTGGCAGACCTCCGCCACCCGCTTCACCGACGTCGAGACGGTCCTGCCCGACCTGATCGGCGACATCGAGACCGCCCTGCGCACCACCCGTCCCGCCCCGGCCGAGCACCGCGACATTCAGCGCCTGGCCGCCGACCTGTACGGGCTGCTGCGCTCGTACTGCCGGCGCACCGGGCGCACCGATCTCTCCCTCATGGTCACCGACCGGGCCCTGCGGGCAGCCGAGGAGGCCGATGACCCGCTGCGGATCGCGGTCGCGAAGTGGAACCTGGGCCACGCCCTGCTGTCCCAGCCCGGGCAGGAAGACGATGCTGCCGACGTCGCGCGGACCGCCGGTGAAGACCTGGCCCGGGGGCTCCCCACGTCGCCAGAGGCTGCCGCGATCCGGGGTGCCCTCGAACTTGTGGCGGTTGTCGCCGAGGCGCGGACCGGCCGGGCCTGGGCCGCCCGGGACCGCCTCATGACCAGGGTGCTTCCGCTGGCCCACCGGTCGGGGGAGGGCAACGTGGGCCGGACCGTGTTCGGTCCCACCAACACGATGCTGCACGCCGTGTCCGTGGAGATGACCGATGGCGACGCGGCCGAAGGGCTGCGCCTGGCCGATCGTGTGGACACCAGCCGGCTGCCCTCCTTGGAGCGGCAGTTCACCTTCGGGCTGGAAGTCGCCCGGTGCTACGACCTGCGCCGGGACGACGCCGCGGTCCTGGTGCATCTTCTGGAGCTGGAAGCCCTCGCACCGCAGGACCTGCAGCGCAGTCCTCTGGGGAGGACTCTGGCGATCTCGCTCGTGCGCCGGGCCCGACCCACCTATCGCCGGCAGGCCGCCGCCCTGGCCGAGCGTCTCCAACTCGTCTGAGATACCCGGGCCAGGAGCCGACCCGGACTCTCAGCTCGGGTTCCCGCCCCGCTGCCGTCGTACGGTCCCCCCTCACAGACCGTGGACAAGGGGAAACGCGATGAACACCGGTACCGCACCGTCGGACAAGGCAGCCGCTGCCGGGGCCCGCCTCGCTCCGGCCGGCCAGGACTGGGACGCCGTCCGGGTGACCCGGTTCGTAGGCCTGCAGGTCATCGAGCGCCTCGGCCCCGGAGTCGGCCCCGTCATCATGGACCCCGGAGCCCGCAGCATGTACTTCCTCGTCCCGCCCGGCACCACCAGGACTTGGCCCGACCTGCCGCAGTGCACGGCACTGGGGGAGACCAACCACGTGGTCCTGCCGCCCCGGCACAAACAGAAACTGCCCGGCCCCTACTGGCTCATCCCCCCACAACAGCCCCTCGCGGCCACCCACATCCTGCGCGAAGCCCTGGAAACCGTCCTCGGCCCCCGCCCCGGCACAACACCCGAGACGCCCCTGGACCTCTCCCGGCTGACCTTCGACCAGATCCGGGGATGGAACTGCGCACTGTGCGGTACACGCCTGCACCGCGACCGGTCTCTCGGGACCCACCGCAGCAGCACCGGTCTCCTGACCGAAGCCACCGAGCTCTGGGCATGCGCACCCGCCTGTCCCTGAACACCACCGCGAACTGCTGAACGCGCTCTGCACTTTACCCGCCGCACTCCCGGATACCGACGGCCCCTTGTCTCGTGGTTACGACCAGCACACATGACTGCCTGTCATGCCTGGTCAGCTACTGCGAACATGAGGGGGTATCACTGCCCATCCTCCCGGGAGTCCGTCCGTGAACCGTCGCCGTGTCCTGCCGATCGCCACCGCATTGCTCGTCGCGTCGCTGGCCGGGTGCAACCCACAGCTCGCCGACGAGGGTGACGGGAAGCCTTCCGCGGCCGCCGGATCGTCCCCTTCGGCCGCCGCACCCTCCGGCGCGGCAGGCGGCGGGCCCGCCGAAGGCGGCCTGCCGCTCGCGGACGCCATCGCCAAGATTCCCGAAGGCGTGGAGAAGCGGGACGGCTACGAGCGTGACAGCTTCAAGCACTGGGTCGACGAGGACGGCGACGGATGCCCCACCCGCGCCGAGGTCCTCATCGAGGAGGCGACCACGAAGCCCGAGCAGGGGGAGGGCTGCGCACTCACCGGTGGCGTGTGGATTTCGTACTACGACGAGGCCGAGGTCACCGAGGCGAGGAAGCTGGACATCGACCACATGGTCCCGCTCGCCGAGGCCTGGGACAGCGGGGCGTACGACTGGACCGCGGAACGGCGTGAGGCCTACGCCAACGACCTCGGTGCCGAGCGGTCGCTGGTCGCGGCCACCGCGAAGACGAACCGCAGCAAGTCCGACCGGGACCCTGCCAACTGGCTGCCGCCGGCCGAAGCCGCGCACTGCCTGTACGCCTCGGACTGGACGGCAACGAAACTGCGGTGGCAACTCAACGCAGACGACAAGGAACGGGCCGCACTGGTGAAGCTCGCCGCAGCCTGCCCGGACACGACCGTGCAGTACAAAGTCGCGCTCTGACGTCGCCCTCACCCGTGCCGAGTCGACCGTGACCGTGATCTCGGCCCCGGGTACGAGACCAGGAACGGATACTGGATGTCCTTTGGGCCCTCAGCCTTCGTGATCGAGATGGCGCGGCGGCGCGGCGACTCTTCCCAGACGAACAGACCTGACCAGGCAGCCGTCCCCAGCCCCGTCCGACGCTCCGGCCTCCGACTCAGAGCATGAGCGCACCGTCCGGTCCGACGACGAGCAGCCCTGGAGCGCCACGGGGTGATGCGGCACCGCACGACGCTTTCGGAGCTTGCGCTGCCGACGGTCGCCGGACAGAAGGCGTGAGAGCGGCGCTGTCGGTGGTGCCTGACAGGATTGCACGAATGGAGATCAATCACGCGCTACGCCATCCCGTGAACCAGCAGCGCCTGGACCAGGCCTTTGACGACAAGGCGGACCGTGTTCAGGAGCGTTTCGAGGATGTCTATCAGCGTGGCTATCCGATGCGCGTGATGCTCGAGGAACTCAGCCACGAGCTACTCGACCACGTTGCAGCGCGCACCACCCAGGACCCCGACCTCGACGACGAGCGCACTCGCCTCGCTCTGCTCACCGCTGCTGAATGCCGCCTGGGCGTGCTGGACCGGGGCTGCTCTCCCAGAGGTGACTGGGAGATCCCCTTGCCTCTGACCAGGACGCGACTGACCAGCGAGGAGCTGGACTACGACGAGACGCACGACGCGACCGACACGGTCACCGCCCGCACATGGATCGCCGCCTTCGACGTCTGCGTCGCCAGCGGGCTGGTGCGGGACTGGGAACGGGTGATCGGTCTGCTCCTGCGCAGCGACTTCGCATCCGCCCTGCGCAACAACCTGCCCCACGCCGGCCGGGACTCCGTCTCCGAACCGGACGACCTCGCGCACATGAACGCCCTGTGCGGCTACCTGACCCCGGCCCCGGGTCACCTGCCCCGCGACTGGCCGCAGGTGACGCTGACGAAGCCTTCGACGGACGAGCGACTGGACGCTGCCCTCGCTCTGGACGCCGCCCACGCGGTCAGCCCCGATCAGTGCCTGCTGCGCGTCCTGCTCGCCGACGATCAGGTCGCCTTCGAGAGGGCCCTGGACGAACGACTGGCGAAGCACCGTGCCGGTGTTGGTGAGGATCCCGCGCCCGGAACTCTGCTTCCCCTGGGCACGATCGCCTTGGCCGCGCTCGCCGTGCAGGTTCATGGATGGGACCTGCAGACCAGGTCCGCCTATCTTCCGACCTCGCTCTTGAAGCCGCCTGCCCCTGTCGGCTCCTGACCCGGCACGCCGGTCAGAGGGTCGTTGCCCGGCCGCCGAGCTACAGCAGGTCCACCTCCGCGTCGACGTCCTGCCGGGAACGTGGCCCGTGCGATGTCACGGGTGAGCCGCTTCAACGGTCCGGTGCCGAACGCCCAGCACGATGGACGACCCCGACCGACGGGCCGGGGGCGTCCATCGTGCTGCCCGAACGCCGCGAGGGTCTCGACACAGGATGGGTACGCGTCGCTGCTGCTGCAGCCGCTCCCGCCGATCCCTGACCGGAGTGGGGCAGCGAGTACGGACGCGCGTGTCCAGACGTGACAAGAAAATCGAACATACGCTCTAATGTGGGGATGGATGTCCCCACCTTCCCCACCGACCTGGTGCAGGCCCAGCGCGACCTCAACGCCACGTACGACGCCCTCGCAGCACCCCGCCAGCACGGGAACAACACCGCACTGCGCCGGCGCCTGCTCCTCCTGTCCGCCCGCATCTGGTGGCACCCCTTCTGGAACACCCAACCGCCCGGCAGGCCTGCGGACCGGACCGAGCTGCGCCGTCAGGCCCGCGGCGACCGTCGCGCAGCGAGGGCGGCATGAATACCGACGCCCCGACCGATCGGCAGGTCCAGATTTTGCGGGTGATCAGAAACTGGATCGCGGATCACGGCGAGGGGCCCTCGATCCGCCAGATCGGAGAACGGGTCGGCCTGTCCAGCAGCAGCTCGGTCGCATACCAACTCGGTCGCCTGGAAGAGCTTGGACTGATCAGCCGCACCGGGCGCCGTTGGCGCTCCTGTCAGCTCGGCACCTGAGTTCCCTCGCTCTCTCAGCGACACCCGGCCTACCGTCCAAGGCCGGGACAGTGAAATCCCCGGGTCGCTGTCAGTGCCCGCCCGCATACTGACGGATCAAGCCAATGCTGTACGGCTGCGGCCTCCATCTGTCTGCGGAGGCGCGGCACCTGGCCAACCGCGGGACCAGACTCTTTCCCACTGCCGCTCTGGCAGTACTCCACGCGGCTCTGCGCGTGAGCAGCAGTTCGACCTGCCGGTCGGTGACCACCTTGGCCGGGCCTGGCTCGTGTCCTTGGAGTTCGTCCTCGACGGCGCGGAAGGCGGCCATCAGAGCGTCCGCACCGGGACCGGCTGGCAACTGGCCGCCCTGGAACTGGCGGAATGCTTCCACGGTACGGCGCATCTTTTCGTGTGCCTCGGCTTTCTTCCACTCTTGGTGGAAGACGGCTTGGGCGCCCCCGGGCCGGTGAGCGTACCCCTCGCTCGTGACTACAGACAGGTGCTTGAAGTGCAGTTTCGTGGCCAGCAGCGCGCCGGGCCGGGCCGCCATTTCAACCGCGAGCGTGCGGCGCAGGCTGCGGGGATGGACCGGTCTGTCGGGGATGGGCTCCAGGCCCAGACGTTGGCCAGCGGGCGAGGTCACCCATCGCCGCAGCCAGTCCATCGCGCCGTTGCTGTTGAAGCCCTGGAAGGAACCGAACAGCAGCTGGCCGGGCTCGGCATCGGTCAGTTGCTCGGCCAGAGCGACGGCGCGGACGACCTCCTCGACTACGACCCATTCATCACGCTCGCCGCCCCAGCGGCGGCCCTTGACGACCTTGACGACCTTGCCGACCAGGCGATGCCGAGCCAGGCCCGGGGCGTCTTCCTCTGCAGGATCGTGGCAGCCGACCATCAACTCCATCAGCTCGCTGGACCGCATGCCGGTCAATGCCGAGGTCGTGATCACGCAGGCATGTCCGACGACTCTGACCAGGGCGTGTGCCTGCACCGCCGGCAACGGGAGCGACCACGGGACCAGGTCACCGCTGTCGGCGCGGGGAACATCCACTGCGTCACGGCACCACGGATACTCCGTCCCGACCTGAGCAACTGCCGCTTCCAGCAACGGACGGACGCTCGGGAACAACCGCCGTCCGATGTCCCGGTGCCCGGTCGGCCGCAGCAGCGGGAGGAAGCGGATCTTCAGCAGTGGATCGTGGGGATCCCATCCCTGGGTCGGGCGCTTGCTCACCTGCCAGTCTTCGAGCCGGGGCAGTGGCCTTCCGGCCCGCACGTACTCTTCGAGCACCGCCGCGAGCGGAGCTTCATCGCGCAGGTTGCGAACCAACCACGGGTGAGCACGTCCTGACCGGCATCGCCATCAACATCGAACGCCTCGCCTCGTGCACAACTCGCCACCCCCACCGCCCCACGACCTTCCAGCAGTACCTCGATGCCCGCGGCCTGACCTGGGAATGCTGGTGGCGGCAAGGTAAATGAGCCGCGCGCACAAGATCCCCGACAGAGTCGCTCAAGGAGTGGGGAGGTGGACGGCGGGGAGATTCCCGGCCTGTGCGGCATCCTGGTCGATGCTCAGCCCCGTGTACGCGCCCAGCGCGGTGAACACCAGGGTGGGCAGGCGCGCGCCGTGTTGTTCGTAGTAGGCGGTCACCTCGTCGGCGGTGGCGTCGGGGATGGAGGGGAAGACGGCACCGGCGGCGGTGAGCGCCGCGTCCAACGCCGACTCGTGGCCGGTGGTGGTGCCGAACTCTGCGCGCCGTATCACCTCGTCGCCTTCGACGTGCAGGATCGCGGCGGGCGGGCTGTACAGGTTCCGGCTGGCGCACAGGATCTCTTCACCCGGGCCGGGCCTCATCGAGGGGACACGGCGGAAGCCGGTTGCCCAGGTCGCGGCGTGGTCGTTCTCCAGCACGTACGTCCACTCACCCTCGCTGCCATACATCGCGTAGGCGTAGCGGGTGGGGTCGTGGCCGGGCGGGGTGGGCTGGCTACGCAGTTCGGCCAGCGGGGTGCGGGCGGCGAGCTGATCGAGGTCGGCCCCGCGGTTGATGAGGAACTCGTCAGGGTCGATGCCTCGGGCGAGGGTGAGGGAGATGCCGCCGCGCATTCCGGGGACGGGCGTGGCGGTGTGGGCGTGGGCGCCTATCCAGGTGAGGCCGTTGGTCATGGAGGGGGTCCGTTTGCTGGTGGGGTGGGGTGGGGTCGAGCTTACGACCCACCCCACGATTAGCCTGGCCGAGAGTCCTGATCGGTGGGTGGGTTCGGGAGTTCTGCTACCGGGCTGCGGACACCGTCCTCGCGGGATGTCGGCCTGGCAGCGTTCACCAGCCGACCAGGTCCATGGACCTTCGCGCGAGCCAGTCCGTAAAAGACAAGGGCTGACCATTCAGGTTCAGAGGCAGAATCTGGTCGCAGGTGGCCCGGCCGTCGAACCACAGTGAGCCGTCGTGCGGACCGGTGACAACGAGCAGGGTCGAGAAGCCACAGCCGTTGTCCTGGATGAATACAGCGCCGGACGTTTTACGCTCCTGGAACACCTCGTATTCGGCGTTCCACTGCTCACACGCTGCCTGGTAGGCGCTGGGGTCCGGGAAGTCCTCCGGCAGCGGCTCGCGTGCGTCCAGCTCGTCCTCGTAGGCACGGTAGGAGTCGGGGTGCGGGAAGGCGGTGGTGAGCAGGTCGTAGTTGGTGTCCGAGTCCCCATGCCAGCCCCAGCCTGCCGTGGATCGGCATAGACGGTTCACCGCGCCGCCGGCGTCCTGCCGGAGCAAGTATTCCCGGTACTGGTCCGGGAACGCGATGCCCAGTTCCGCCTCCGCTTCGCAGATCTCCACTTCGGACAGCGGCGCCGCCGGGCAGGCACCCTGCCGCGAGGGGGAAGAGCTGAGCTCGTCAAAGCGCCGCCCCCGGGCCATGCGTTGTGCTTCCGCTATCCAGTCGGTCGTCATACGGGTGAGGTTAGACCGAGCGATCTGTCGGACTCTGCCGTGACGTGGGAGCGCCCCGCCATGTTCTCGAGGTGTGAAGAACAAGCAGGCTCGTACTGCCATGTCGCACCGTGCGTTCTGCGGCATCTCGGCTCAGCATCTTGGAGAGTTGATTGCCGAGCTCGCGACTCGCTGGGATGCACGATGTGAGTCAGACCGATACAAGCGGCGGCGTGGGGCCCGGAGCCGGAAGGCTGGCGCCGGACCGAAGTACGATCTCGTCTTCACCGACCGGGTCCTGGTGACGCTCGTCCACCTGCGGACGGGACTGACCCACGAGGCACTCGGAGCGATCTACGACGTGGGCTCTTCCACTATCGGGCGGGCGATCCACGAGATCCGTCCGCTGCTGGCCACGCGTGGATTCGCCGTGCCCGACCGGCCCGGCCTTCGGCTACGAACACTGGAGGACGTGTTCGCCTATGCCGCGGCCGAGAACGTCACGCTGCGGATCGACGGCACCGAGACCCAGGTCCGCCGCCCGCAGGCACACTGCCCCGGACGCCGAGCCTTCGTCTCCGGCAAGCGTAGGCAGAACACGATCAAAACCACCACGATCAGCGACCACCAGGGCCGCACACTGTGGTCCGGCGCCACCCGGCCCGGCCGGATGCATGACCAGACCGCCGTGCGTACCGAGGGCATCGCGGAGCAATTCCGGCAGTACCCCGCCGTGAGAGCCGAGGTCGACGAGGGCTACCGAGGTCTGGCCAACGAGTTCCCCGACCAGGTCAGTGCACCGCCCAGAAAGCCGAAGGACATCAACAACGCACCGCTGACCGAGCAGTACGGATGGCGCGAGATGCGCCGTCGTCAATCCTCTCGACGGATCTGCGTCGAGCACGCCAACGCCGAGCACCGACAGTGGCGCCCGCTCCAGCGGTACACCGGACGACGTGAGGAGTACGCCGAGACCCACCTCGCCATCGCCAGCCTGGTCTCTGACCGAGCAGCCAAGCGGGCCACTTTGCATAAATCGACCGCCGAACTCGTACTCGTCCACACCACGGTCTGCTGAATCACCCATAAGCCAAACGACCAGCCAAGCACGGCCCAACATCAATCGCGGGGCAGGCCGTTAGCCTCGCGCTTTCGTGAAGCGGGCTGTCCGACGGGCACCGGCTCCGGCAGGCCCCCACCCACGAGGACCAGGAGCGAGAGAGTGAGTGACCCCATGCCGATGAGCGAGGCCCGCCGCTACCAACAGTTGCGAGGCCACCTGTCCTATCTGAAACTCAACGACGCCGCCGAAGCCCTTCCCCGCGTCCTGGACCAGGCCCGCGCCGAGCGAATGACCCTCACCACCGCCCTGGAGAAACTCCTCGAGGTCGAGGCGACTGAGGCACGCAAGCTCTCCTCCCGGCTGCGGTTCGCCTGCCTGCCAGAACCGTGGACCTTGAACGACTTTGACTTCGCCGCCCAGCCCGGCGTCGATGAGAAACTCATCCGTGACCTGGCCACCTTGAGGTTCCTCGACAACGCCTCGAACGTCCTTCTGGTCGGCCCGCCAGGCGTCGGCAAGACGATGCTGGCCGTCGCACTCGCCCGCTCCGCAGTCGATGCCGGCCACCGCGTCTACTTCACCACCGCAGCCGAACTCGCCGCCAAGTGCCACAAAGCCGCACTCGAAGGCCGCTGGTCCAGCATCATGAGGTTCTTCGCCGGACCCCGCCTCCTCGTGATCGACGAACTGGGCTACCTCCCACTGCCGGGCGACGGCGCTTCAGCCCTCTTCCAGGTGATCAACCAGAGGTATCTGAAGTCCAGCACCATCCTCACGACCAATGTCGGCATCGCCAAAGCGCACATGTTCCGGCGAACCTGTGCGAGGCGGCGCCGAAACCAACCAGGTTCGGCGAGGCTCAGGTGTTCTCCAGGCGGCGGCTCTTGTGCCAGGCCTCTCTGAGGGCTTCGAGTTCGAAGCGGGGAAAGTGCTCGCCCCACTTGCCGCGATATCCGCTCTCGCCGTATTTTCGCGCGACCTCGTCGAAGCAGCGGACGACAGCGCGAGCCACGGTGCCGATGCTCTGTTGGCTCGACCAGATTTCGGTTCCGGCGTTGTCGTGCTTGCTGCCGTCGGCCAGCTCCAGCACCCGAATCCACACGTCGGTGCCCTCGCGGTAGAAGATCCAGCGGAACGCGGTGGGCTCCGCCTCGAACTGCACGCGCGCCTCGACTTCACCGGTGACGAGGCGGGCCACCGCCGTCAGTAGGTCCTCGGGGGCTGTGGAGATGTATGAGGCTGTGACCTCGGCTTCCGCCTGATGATCGGAGATGGTGCAGTCGGCCCATCCTCGCCCGCTGAGAGTCCAAACGAGCTGCATGTCACCCACGATGACCGGCCTCTTGGCCGAGGAAGTGCCTGACATCGGCTTCGAGAGTGGACATCTGCTCGCCGGCTTCCAGCCATGTGGTGACGGATGCCTCCCAGCTGCCAACGGATATTCGCCAGGGACGGAGGGTCCAGGTCAGCCCAACATGGCCGCCTGAGCGGAAGACCGCTCTGACAGTGAGATCGCGGTCGTTGGTCTGCCAAACACGCTCTCCCTCCCAGCCCCGGAAGTCCTCGGAGAGCTTCTCCAGGAAGGGAGCAAGGTCGCCGCCCCAGTTCCAGGCTGCCACGCCGTCCAGCCGAGCGTTCAGACCAACCGCGCAAGCCTCGATGGCGTAGTGCACGCAGTCTTCGTCCTCATCGAAGAGGTCACAGAACTTCACAGAGACGGCCCGGTCGTCCTGGCAGCGGACGGTCAATTCGGCTGGTTCGTCGGGGGCGGCATCTCGGGAGCTCATCCCAGGAACAGTAGGTTAAGGAGGTGCCTGTCGTCACTGTGATTGCAGGTCAGGCAGGCGGCCGGGGTCGACGTGGTCAGCGAGATAGATCATGGTGGCCTCGGGGTCCATGCCGAACGCGGCGGCGACGAGCTTGGGGTCCATGGCGTTGACCAGGTCGAGCAGTCGAGTGCAGCGGATCATGCGGGGTGGGAAGCCGCAGGCGTCGAGGACATGACTGACATAGGCGGTGGACGCCGGCCCCCGGCCGGACTTCGTCTGGCGGGTGACCATCACATGCGGGTTGTCAGTCCTCTGGTCTTCTCGGTGGGCCAGGCAGCGTTCCACTGCCACCCAAGACGGCGGATCCAAGGGAACCGGATGCGGGCGGTCTCCGAGCCGGGCGGTCCGGGCACGAAAGTCGAGGTCAACGACCTGAAGCATTTTGACCTCGCGGCTTGAGGCACCGTGCAACAAGGCGAGCATGCCCAGCAGGGCTTCGTGCGGGTGGACGGCTGGATCCGTTGTCCAGCGGCGGAACAGCACACGTTGCTCGTCAAGTGTCAGCGTCGCACCGGTGAAGCCGCTCGGTCCTCGGGCGGTCAGACCGCGGGCGGGATCGACGAGGATGACCTTCTGGGATCGCGCGAAGCGGAAGAACTGTCCGAGCACCACCAGTCGACGCTTCCGGGCCTTCGGTGAGCCGGCCAGGAAGGCTTCGAGATCGTGCACGTCGGTCAGTGCCCAGTCCAGCTTCCCGCGCTCACCGGCGAGGAACAGGGCGAGGTCACGCACGATGGCCAGTGCGGCTTCGATGGTGGCATCGGTGCGGGGCAGCGTTCCGGCACGCCGGGACCGCTCGCGTGAGCGGATCATGAAGTCGGAGAAGGACTCCACCGAAGGTCGCAGGGGCTCTGGGACCGCGAGGATCCGGCGTTGCCGGCGGCCGGCCGCGAGCCGCTCGGCCTGGTCGGTGGCCATGGCCAGACCGTGACTGGTGAAGAAGGCTTCCAGGGCACGGGCGAGGGGGCCCATCGAGCGGCCCGGGCGGCGGGAACGTTCGAGTACGGACTGGGGGAGGTTGGGCTGGCTGTCCCGGAGAAGCCGCGCGAGGGAAGTGATCATCGTGCAGGCTCGGCCGACGGAGTACTTGGCGGCGAGAGCTGTTGTGAAGTCCTGCAGCCAGTCGGGGGGATTGTCGAGTTCGGCGATGAGGTGCTCCACCCGGATGAAGGGGCGGTCGGGGTGACGCTGCCAGCAGGCCGTGCACAGTCCCAAGCCTGCGTGCCTCCGTACTCTGCCGCATTGTTCACAGGCCCGGGGCGGCTGTTTGGTCTGTCGGGGGCGAGAGCAGTGCCCGCACCAGCCGGTGTCCTCGCGCAGATGTCCGGGCCGGCTGCAGCGAGGGCATGGATCCTTGGCGGCGTCGCGTTCGGACTCCCGCAGGCAAGTGCGGCAGAGAGCCGAGGATTTACTCCGTACCGGATTACCGCAAGCGGTGCAGACGCGAGAGCAGGTGATGCACCGGCCGGTGTCCGCCTGGAGAACGCGCTGCTGGCCGCACCGGGGACAAGCGGCCCGGGCCTCGGCCTCCTTGTGCTGGGCAGTGCAGCGGCAGCAGTAGCGCCGGTCGATGAAGCCGACCGGGGCTCCGCAGCTGGTGCAGTCGCTCTGTTTGACGCCCACGGTGCCCCCTTCGTCTCCGGGTCAGATGGGTGGCATCGAGCGGCCTCGCGCGGAGGCCACTTTCGGCAGGTCGGCGACCGGTCGCGGTGGGACCGCAGGACGCTCGACGGGGGTGGTGTCGACCTCGAAGAGGTCGTTGGGGGTGCAGTCCAGCGCGGTGCACAACGCGATCAGCGTGGACATCTTCACCTGGGAGGGCTCTTTGCTGAACAGGGCAGACACCGAGGTGGAGGACATTTGCAGCCCGGCGCGTTCGGCCAGCAGCCGCTGCAGTTGGGTGCCGGTCCAGATCTCGCGCTGGGCGGCGGCCATCCGCAGGCGCCATCGGATCTTCATGCGGAGTTGTCCCCCTCGGCGGTGAGTTCACCGAGCGTGGTGGTCACGGCACGGCGATAGGCATCCTCGATGAATTCGCGGAGGGACGGACGTATCTCATGGTTGAGCTGACCGTCCAGTGACCAAGGAGCTGCTGGATTGCCACCAGGTCCACACCGCGCTCGTAGTTGTGGGTCGCGCAGGCCCTCCGCAGGGCATGCGGACTGAAACGGTCGGTTGCCGGGCGGCCTTCGAGTTCCATCAGGTAGCGCAAACGGTTGCGGATCGTCCCGCGGTGCAGACTGCCTCCGGACTCGTCCGCGAAGAGCACCGGTGAGTCGGGGAACTTCCCGCGGACGTCGTCGAGGAACCAGCGCAGGACGAGGTCGAGCCCGTCCAGCATCGGCACCCAGCGCGGCCGCGGTCCGGAGGTGCGGGCGCCTTTGCCGAACCGGACGTGGAGTTTCCCGAACGGGCCCCGCGTGAAGTGGAGGTCCGGGCGGTCCAGAAGCGACGCCTCTTCCGATCGCAGGCCGGCGTGGTAGAGGGTCCGGAACATTGCGTAGTCCCGGGCGGCGGGCGCGTACTTGCGGGCGGTGGCGATCCGGGCCTTGAGGAAGTCGAAGAACTCCGCGACCCGCTCTGGGGTCGATGGCGGCAGCTGGGCCGGGGAGTCGTCGCCGACATGCCGGGCCGCGTTGAACTCATCGACTGGGCATACCAGGCGGACGCCGAACCCGGCTTCGATCTCGACGGCTTTGCGGACCTGCAGGAACCGGTGGAAGCCTTTGAAGATCTGCACGTACTCGCGGCGGGTGGAGGCCGCCCGCCCGGCAAGGGCCAGGTCTCCGACGACGCGGTCGATGTCTTCGGGGGTGACGTCCCAGGCGGGCCGGCCCAGTGCGGTGAGCGTGCGTTCCAGCAGTCCGATGTCGTTCTCGACGGTCACCGGGCTGAACCCACGAGATCGCCATGAGGCGACGAACGCCTCAACGCAGTCGGCCTGGAACTCCCACGGATCGGCGGTCACCGGCTCCAGTAGGACGGCACCGCCCTGGACCACCCTCAACTGGGATGCCACCGGCACACCTTCCTCGCACCTGACTGATCAAGGCAGCACCTGGAGAATCTGGGCACCACCACGAAGACCAACGAGGACAGCAGAAGATGGATACGGGCCGGTGGCAGCGGCGATCCACGAAAAGGAACATGTGCCAGCCCCAGATGAATGGGGACAGGTTTTCGGTGACGAGGTTCTGGCCACCGCCATTCTCGACCGCCTCCTGCACCACTGTGACGTGATCTCTATCAACGGCCCCAGCTACCGGCTCAAGAACCGGCTCGCCTCCATTGAACGCGAGCGGGACGACGCAGCCTGACCGAGCTCCCGGGAGTTTTCACAGGTCAGTCCATACATGGCCTTCGGAGTAGTCGTGCCAGCCCCGGAAGAACCAGTTGGCAAGATCCCCGATGCGCTCGACGCAGTCTTCGAAGTAGGCGTCGGGCGTCGGCCTTGGGAAGTTCGGGTGTGACGTCCACGACGGGACCCAGGTCGCGACCTCATAGAACCCTTCAGCGACCCACCGATCGAGTTTCTGGTCTGCCTGCCATTGCTCGCATGCGGCCCGCATCGCACGTTCCAGACGGGTGAATGCAGCCCGATCCCATTCCAGATCCCCACGCAACCGCAGCAGGAAGCTCCCCTCCTCGGCGTCGAACTCCCGCCTCAGAACCTCGGTGATCTCATCCATGGTCGAGATCATGACAGTCCCCGCAGAGACGTCCGACACTGCCCACGACCAACCAGTCACAACCACCTTGCCGACCGCTAAGTGGTGCACGTTTGTCTGTACTTGCCGGAGTACTCAGAGAAGTACGCCGACACCCGGCGGCATGTGGCAGACCGTGATCTCCAAGCCGGTCTCGGCGGCAAGGGCGGCAAGCTCGGTCTTCCAGGCGCGGGTGCGGTATCCGTTGGAGCCGCCCGTATCCGCGGTGATCAGCAGCCGGGTGGCCTGAGGGTAGTCGTGACTGCCACGGGCCTTCCACCAGCGACGGATGGAGGCAACGGCGAACGCGGCCGTGTCGTGATCGGTGCCGACACTGACCTATCCGGTTCGCGGCGACGTCGTAGCTCCCGTAAGGGGTGGCCTTGCCCGGTCCCTTACGGTCCAGGAAGTCATGGGTCCTGACCTGGGCCGGAAGTCCTTTCGGACGCCACTCGCGGCCCGCGTTCTTGTACTGGCCGACCAGTTCCTTCTTCTTGGTATCGACGCTGATCGCTGGGTCGCCGGCTCCCATATGCTCCTTGGCCCAGTCGTTGATGTAGCGGAACTGGGCTTCCCGGCCGGGATGCTGTGCTCCCTCGACGGTCTTGGCGTTGGCCTGGAGGCTGAACCCTCCTCCCTCAGCAGGTCGGCGACGGTATCCGCCGAGACACGGTGACCCTGCCTGGTGAGCTCGTCGGCGAGTCTGCGGGTGGACTTCGTCGTCCATCGCAGCGGTGACATCGGATCCCCGCGCATATCCGGCTCGACCAGTGCGGTCCCGCTGCTGCTCGGCGTTTGGTTCTCCCCCACCCCAAGAGGTGCGGCGGCTCCGGGTGTCTTCGTGAGGTTGGCGCCCGAGAGGGAAAGGTCCTGCTAGTCGGCGACGTCCTCGATTGGCGCGGGGGCTCCCTGGTCGATCGTCATGTTGACTGTTCGACGTTCGGGGCTGGCGCCAGTGATCGGCGGGGCGCCGGTGCGAAGGCGTTGAAGGCTCGGTCAGGTGCATCGAAGCACTCACCGATTCCGCCCCACCCGGTGGAGCTTTCGTCATCCGGCTCAGTGTCCGTCGGTCAGCTGTCCTGCGTTGATTGCTGCGGACCTCCGGTTGTTCATCAGCCAGCAGTTCCGGCCTCCGGGATGGGTGCGGGGACGGATCACGGCGTGCATCCCCGTGCCCAGCGTGTCGACAGGCTCGCTGCATCTGGTTCACAACTGTGGCGCACCATCTTTCCGGCGAAATTCACTTCTGACGCAAAAGCGAACAGCTGGAAGGGGTCACAGGCGGTCGAAGTCAGTGGAGCTGGGGTGATCGGATGTGGCATCAGCTGCGGGGACGCCAGTCGGCCACACAGCCGTTTTTGTCGCCCCGGGCACTCCACCTTTGGTGCGCGAGGCTGCAGCATTACGACGTAATACCGCTCTGCTGACACCCCCTCAGGGCACTAACTAACGTGTCAACGATGAAACTGATCCCTGACGTTAGTAAGGTATGCCCATGACTTCGTCTGACGCAGGCGACCGCGAGAAGGTCGTTTCCAAGCTGCCCCCCGCCCTGCAGCAGGACTTGAAGGTCCGTGCTGCACAGCACGGCACCGACATCCAGCATGCTGTCGAAGCCGGCATCACTGCATGGCGCCGGCTCGGAGCGAACCTCCCCGCCGCCGACACAGGAGGAGCGAAGCCATTCGCCACCTTCCTCCCGCCAGGCCAATGGGACGAGTTCCGCGAGGCCTGTGCCTCCCGCGGTGTCTCACTCATCCAAGGGCTCACGCAGTCCGTACTGTTCTGGCTCGACACCAACCCGGCCCCCGGCGTCGTCCGGCCGGAGCACCCCAAGCGGATCATCATCTGCAACCAGAAGGGCGGCGTGGGCAAGACTGCGCTCGCCGCTGGTATCGGTGAAGCCTTTGCGGAGGACAGCGACCAGCTGCACCCTGTGCGCATCTCCAAGCACTTCGCCGCCGCCCTCGTCGAGCCCGACAAGGAACCGGCCTCCCCCCTCGACTACGAGGACCTCCCCGGGCTCGGACTGCGCGCCCTCCTCGTCGACTTCGACCCGCAGTGCCACCTCACCAACCAACTCGGTCACGCCCCGCTGCCCATCGAGGGCGACTCCCTCACCAAGCACATGGCCGGCGAGGCCAAGGGCGACCTCAAGGACCTCATCGTCCCCATCGAAGACCCACGCTTCGGCGACCGACTCCATCTGCTGCCCGCGTGCACCGACGCGTTCCTCCTCGACGTAAAGCTCTCCAGCGTCCGCGCCCGCGAAGCAGCCCTCGAACGCGTCCTCGGAACGATCGAAGGCGACTACGACGTCATCATCATCGACTGCCCCCCGAGCCTCGGCCTCAGCATGGACGCCGCCGCCTACTACGGACGCCGCCGCGACGGCGAAGCACCCGGCAACTCCGGCATCCTCATCATCGTCCAGGCCGAAGACAGCTCCGCCGACGCGTACGGACTCCTCACCAACCAGATCGAAGACCTCCGCGCCGACATGCACCTCGAACTCGACTACCTCGGCATCGTCGTCAACCACTACGACGCCCGCCGCGGCTACATCGCCACCTCCTCCCTCCAGTCATGGATTGACATAAAGGATCCGCGAGTCGTCGGCGTCATCGGGGACCTCAAGGAGCAGAAGGAAGCCGTCCGCGTGAAGCGCCCCCTCCTCGCCTACGCGCCCCGCTGCGACCAGGCCGTCGGCATGCGCGCACTCACCAGGGAGATCTCATGAGCAAGGCAGACACCCTGCGCGCGAGCGCATCCTTCGGCCAAGCCAGGGGAGGCATCAGCGCCCGTCGCGCCGCGATCGAAGCCGCCGCCGCCGCCCCCACCGACGGCGCTCCCCCGCCACTGAAGCTCCCCGTCGACGTCATCAGCCTCAACCCCGACAACCCCCGGGAGGACTTGGGTGACCTGACCGACCTCGGAGCCAGCCTCCGAGACCACAAGCAGAAGACCGCCATCAGCATTATGAGCCGGTTCGCCTATCTGGAGGGCAACCCCGGCCGGGCGAACGACCTCGAGGAGGGAACCAAGTACGTCGTCATCGACGGGAACTCGCGCCTCGCCGCTGCCCGCGAAGCCGGCCTCACCCAGATCAAGGTGATGCTCGACGACGAGCTAGGCAGCAACCCCGACGAGATTCTCGAATCCGCCTTCGTCGCCAACGTCCACCGTCAGGATCTCGACCCCCTCGACGAAGCGAAGGTCCTCCAGCGGCTCCTCGAGATCCACAAAACCCAGGACGCTCTCGCCGCCCGCCTCCACCGATCACAAGGATGGGTGTCGCAGCGCCTCGCACTTCTCGGCCTGACACCAAAGCTGAAGGAGAAGCTGCAGACTGGTGAGGAATCCGCAGCGCTGCTGCGGCGTGTAGGGAAAAAGAAGCCGGAAGAGCAAGAGGAACACCTCCGCCGCCTCAAGGAGAAGGAGAAAAAGACCCCACAGAGGGGCGCAGCCCCGAAACCAGCGGCCATCCCTGCTCCCACTCCCCCGGCTCAGGACTATTACGCCGTAATGACGCCCGCCGCTCCGGACAGCGATCAAAGAGTTGACGCTCCGGGAGCTGAAAACGCCCCAGGCAAACCCTCACACACCAGGCGCGCTCCCAGCGAGAATGACAACACTTCTCCACCCTCGCAGCCCCGGCAGCAGGGCGAAGCACTCATGGACGCCGCCTTCGATCAACTCGACGACGAGCAGCGAAGCGCCTTCATCCTCCGCTACTTCAAGCGCAGCACCGGGATCACGGCGGTCACGGCCGATATGCGGGGGAGCCTTCCTGCCGAGGCACGAAGCTCGCTGGCAGACATCCTCCAGCAGGTCGCCGCAGCTCTGCGCGTAGACAAATAGCATCCGCAAGTGAGGGAGCACTCCCCCGCCGTGACACAGATGGCCGGCTCCACATCGGTGGATGCCGGCCATCTGACCGGTAAGCACCTCTGAGAGTCGCCCCAGTCCCCCGGATCTGCTCGGTCAGACAAGTCGATGCTGGGATTCGCTGGAACGGATAGACGGAACAGACAGAGGCAAATCAGATTGGGGAAACGGCACGCACCTAGCTTGTTCTTTATCTACCAGCCCGCCCAAGCGCATGAGAACGATCCCCTCGAAGCCTGCTGCTGAACCCGAGTGAGACCCTTCAGCTCATGATTGAGCCGCCTCTGAACGGCATCACGCCGGTGATTCCACCCGTTGCCACCTCCTGGCAGCGCATCGATGCATGGCTGGCCCAGCATGCGCCCGCTCGACTCGCAGAGCTTGGTCCTCCGGCGTCGCCCCATGCCATCGACCAGCTCGAAGTCATGTTGGGCGTCCGGCTGCCCACCGACCTGCGCGCATCACTGCTGTGTCACGACGGGGATTCTTCCTATCTCGGTATTTTGCCGTGCGGCCCGCTGTACTCCACGGATGTAATCGCCGAAGTGCGACAGATGCGCATGGAGATCTGGGAAGGCGAGAACGACCCAGATGAGCAGGAAAATCCATGGTGGGGAACGCAGTGGATCCCCTTCGCCGGCAGCGATGGCGATGAGCACTTCATGGAGGCGGGCCCAGGCCTCTGGCACAACCACCTTGGCCGCGCTGCGCACGACGACCGTGCCTACTTCCTGGGGTGGCCAAGCCTTGGATCCTGGCTCCACGAGGTGGCCAAGGCCATGGAGCACCACGATCGGGCCGACTTGCTCCATGCCGTCTCCCATCCTTCCGTAGACGAGGCCGGAGAAATCGACTGGTGAGCAGACGGAAGCGCTGTTGAGCCCGGTGGATCGTACTCGCCTCGGCATATTTGGATCGATGTGGCATCCAGCATCGAACGAAGACTCGCACTAGGTCGCTCACCTGAGCATTCGTCGGACACGCAGGCGGCCTTCGTCTGATCCTGTGATCCAACCAAGGTGCACGTGACCAAGACGAAGGCCGTGAGGGTGAGTCTGCTGCCTGATGCTGTCCAGAGGGAAGCGTTCGCGGAAGCGTCACGCTTCCGGGCCGAGTTCTATGGGTGTCTGACCGCCCGGCGTGACGAACTGTTCGAGTTGACGGACGCGCTGCTGTGCGTTGATGGGCCGGTGGTCTCGCCGGTGGACCTGACGCTGGTGCCCGAGCATCGTCGTGGGCACGGAGCGTTGTACGGAGCCCTCAACCACGGTCGGATCGACGTCGGCAGTTTGCGGTCCTTGCTGGCCGACATGCGTCTGCCGCGCTTCGACGGGGGGCGTCTGGTGCTTGCGGTGGATGTGTCGCCGTGGCTGAGGTCGGACGCGCCGTGCTCGGCGGCCAGGCTGTTCTGCCACCTCTACGGGCGGGCGAAGTCGGCGTCACAGTTCATCCCCGGCTGGCCGTACTCGTTCGTCGCCGTCCTGGAGCCCGGTGCCACGTCGTGGACCGGGATCCTGGACGTGGTCCGGCTTGGGCCCGAGGACGACGCGACCGCTGTCACCGCCGCCCAGCTCAGGGCCGTGGCCGAGCGGCTCATCGCGGCCGGCCAGTGGACGCCCGGAGACCTGGACATCACGATCGTCATGGACGCCGGCTACGACGTCACCCGTCTGGCCTGGGTACTGCAGGATCTGCCCATCGAGCTGGTCGGGCGGATCCGCAGTGACCGGGTGATGCGTCTGCCGAAACCACCGAGGATGCAAGGCGTCAATGGCCGGCCGCCCAAGCACGGGCCGGAGTTCCGCTTCGCCAAGCCCGAGACCTGGCCCGAACCGGCGATCACCACGGCCACCGACACGGTGAGCTACGGGAAGGCCGAAGCCCAGGCGTGGGACCGGGTCCACCCGAGACTGACCCACCGCTCGGCCTGGCTGGAGCATGATGGGGAACTCCCCATCGTCGAAGGCACCCTGCTCCGGTTGAAGGTCGAGCACCTCTCGAAGGAACGAGAGGCCCCGCCGGTGTGGTTGTGGTCCTCGAAGACCGGCGCCGTCCCGGCGGACGTGGACCGGTGCTGGCAGGTGTTCCTCAGGAGGTTCGATCTGGAGCACACCTTCCGGTGCGGAAAACAGACGCTCGGCTGGACCACCCCGAAGCCCACTCCCGAGGCAGCGGACCGCTGGACCTGGCTCCTGGTAGTCGCCCACACCCAGCTTCGCCTCGCCCGGCCACTCGCCGCAGATCTCCGTCGGCCCTGGGAGAAGCCAGCCAAGCCCGAAAGCCTCACCCCGGCCCAAGTCCGCCGTGGGTTCAGGAACATCCGCGCCCACTTGCCCTGCCCGGCCCGTGTTCCGCAACCGACCGGAACCGGGCCCGGACGCCCCCTCGGCTCAAAGAACCGGCGACCCGCCACCCGCTACGACGTCGGCAAAACCGCCAAACGCCCCGAGACTCTCAAAGCCATCGGCAAACCCGGCAGATCTTGGTAGATAGAGAACAAGCTAGACCCCCGTCACCGACCCGTCGCATCAATCCTTGATGAGCCTCAGCGGAGTGTCGCCGGGGCCAGCAGGGCCCCTCGAAGGTCGCCCCCAGCCGTCGGACAGAGGGTCATCACCAGCGCCGCCCGCATCCTGAGGCGTAAGCGCCTCGTCCAAGAGGCCACCCACGTGCACCGACTCGTAGACGGTGCACGACTGCGCGTCGCTCGCAAAGCACAGCAAGCCAATGCTTCATCACGGGGAACTATGTGACGCGGCAGAAGGGTGCAAGCCCCGTGGCTCGGGAACGGGAACAAGGCCCGCAGCCCAGGTTCGGCGCAGACAGACGCTGCGACGGCCCACTCCCCCTCCGCGCCCCACGATGCCCTTCCAGCAGTCCGCGCCTGGTCTTCGCGACAACCGTTTCCTCAGCGACCCCGCGATCACGGACTCCGAGCCTGGCCTCGCCTACCCACTCCAGTTCGGCGGTCACACCGAACTTCACTGGACCGGATCGGCGTCATGAAGCTTTTGCCGCCCGGGATCCGCACCCAGCCAGGATTATTACGCCGTAATGAGGTTCCCCTTGCCAGCCGGACAGCTTGACACTGGGACGGATGGTCCCGAAGGAAGCAGTCACAGGTAGTGAGCAACAAGAGCAATATGAGCAAGCGGTACACGGCCGAGTTCAAGCGGGACGCGGTCGCCTTGGCGTTGTCCTCGGAGAAGACGGTCACCGAGGTCGCGAGGGATCTGGGCGTGAGTCCGGAAGGGCTGCGCGGGTGGGTGAAGCAGGCGAAGGTCGACCGCGGTAAGGGGCCTGCCGGGGCTTTGATCACTGCGGAGCGTGAGGAGTTGGTCCGGCTGCGGCGGAAGGTCCGCGAGCAGGGGGCCACGATCGAGGTTCTGGGAAAAGTGACCGCCTTCTTCGCTCAGGACAAGATGAGGTAGACACCGCGGCACGGTGTCGTTTCATCGATGCGGAGAAGGCGTCGGAGGGTAATCCTGCAGGTCACAGTGTTTCGTTTCTGTGCCATGTGCTGGGAGTGACCCGTTCCACCTACTACGCGTACAGGGCGTCATGGCCGGCCCGGACGGTGCGGGAGCGGGCCGCCGAGGAGGTGCTGGTGGGCGAGATTCGGGTGCTTCACGCCGGGTCTCGCGGTGCCTACGGGGCCCGCGGATCCACGCTGCCCTGCGGCGGGCCGGGCGGGTGGTGAACTCCAAGAAGGTCGAGCGGCTGATGCGCAAGCACCGGATCGTCGGGATCACTCGCCGTCGGCGTGGGGGCTGACTCGGCAGGCGAAGCGGGCGGTGTTCGCGCTCGACCTGATCGGGCGGGACTTCACCGCGCCCCGGCCGGGGATGCGGCTCGTCGGCGACATGACCGAACTCGTGACGCTGGTAGGGAGGTTGTATCTGGCGACCTGTATCGATCTTGCGATGCGGGAGGTGGTCGGCTGGGCGATGGCCGATCACCACCGCGCCGAGCTGCCGGTCGCTGCCCTGCGGATGGCGGCCGGGCGTGGCAGCCTGGAGCCCGGATGCGTGGTCCACAGTGATCGCGGAAGCGAGCTTGGACTCAACCGGTCGTCGCAACACCAGCTTCCTGGAGGGCTAGTAGGTGCTCGTTGAGGGCTCGGCGGGGGTCTTCCAGGCGAGGGTCTTGCGGGGTCGGTTGTTGAGATCCATGGGAATCTTCCAGGTGAGGAGGGGAGACGGCGGGCCGTCCTGTGGGGAGGCGGGGTGGGCTGGAAGTGTCACGTGTTCCGCGGGCGACCACGTGAACACAGGCGCCATCGCGGAGGGGAGGGGCGGTGTCCGCGCGAAGGGGGTCCGTCACCGGGGTGTGGAACCGCGGCCGAGCGCATGACGTGGTGAAGGCGACGCCCGCACGTCGGACGCGGGGAGGCCGCCGTACGGGGGCCGGGCCGCCGGTACGGCCGGCGGGCCGCCGGTACGGCCGGCGGGCCGCCCCCTCCCGTGCTGTCCCGCGTGCGCGGGCCGGCCGGGTCAGCAGTCGCGGATGATGTTTCCGCTGTTGTCCCGAGCCTGGTCGTTGCCCCACCGCGAGAGGTAGTACGCCGAGATGTACTGGTTGGCGGGGCCCACGTCGAGGTCGGTGCGCAGCCACCAGTGGTTGTAGTTGCCGGCGCCGTCGCGAATCTCACGGCCCCAGACCTTGCAGTACACGTAGTTGGTGCCCTTATACAGCGTGCCCGTCTGCGTGGTGCTGGTGGGCGAGGCGTAGCCGGGTGCGTCGGCGAAGGTGTCCACCCAGTACTTGCCGCTGCCGGAGCAACCGTTGTCGCTGGTCAGGTACTTCTGGTAGTACGAGCTCGGATACGGGGAGAGGTAGGTGCCGTTGATCTGGATGGTCTGCCCGACTCCGTTGTAGAGCTGCTCGTAGTGGAGGTGGGCCCCGCTGCTCGCGCCGGTGGAGCCGGTGGTGCCGATCTGCTGGCCCTGGGCGACGCCCTGACCGTGGCTGATGGAGAAGGCGTTCAGGTGGAAGTAGTACGTCTTCCAGCCGCCGCCGTGGTCGACGACGACGTAGTTGCCGGCGCCGCCAGCCTCGTAGTAACGGTAGGCCGTGCCGGAGGCGGAGGCCAGGACGGGGGCTCCCGAGGTGGCGCCGCCGTCGGAGCGGATGAAATCGAGAGCAAGGCGGACTTCGGCCGAGTGGTGGCTGTAGGTCCACTGCTGGCCGCAGGGGTAGGGCGCCTTGAAGTTCGGTGCCGCCTGCGCCGGTGCGGCGGTGAGGGCGACGAGGCCCATGGCCCATAGGACGCTGGTGAGGAGGACGGACAGGAGGCGTCTGAATGACATGGCACGGGGCCCTTCCGGGAGGTGGGGCCGGCGACTGGGGAGAGAGCCGGCCGGAGAACGCGTGCGCACGCGTGACGGTTCGCGTCGCGGAGCCGAGTGTATGAGCGTGTTCATGCCAGGGTGGAGGGCTTTTCCGTACCAGTCGAAAGGCGCAGGCAGTCCGCACCGCGGAGCCCGGAGCGGGCCTTCCAACGGGCGCCCCAACGCTGTTTCATACCTCACATGGCCGGAATGCTGCGTATCCACTTCACCCCCGCCGACTTCCTCCGCGTGCGGTTCGCCCGTTCACCCGACCCCATGTGGGAGGCCGTCCTCGGACTGCACGTACTGACCACCTCGGCGGACCGGCTCCCGGCCCGGCTGCGTCTGTGGCGCAACCGGGCGCGTGGGCGCGCCCGGCAGCCGGACGTACGGGGCGCGTTCCGCCTGCTGCACGATCTCGCCCCGTCCGACGCCTCCTACTGGCCGGATTTCCTCACCCCCGCCGAGTCGGAGGAGGGACTCGCCGCCGGACTGCGCGTGCTGCGGGAGACCTCACGGGCCCGGCTGGAACGTGAGATGCGCGAGGCGTCCCGCCACCGGCCCCTGCCTGCCTGGACGCGACGGCTGGCGGCCGGCGACCGTGCGCTGCTCGACGACGTCGTGGCCGCCGTCGGCACGGTCCACGGCGGCCTGCTCGCACCCGACTGGAGCGAGGTCGAGGCGGCCGGCGCGGCCGACCGGGCGCGCCGGATGGAAGCGCTCGGGGAGGGACTCGGGGCGGTGTTCGCCTCGTTCACGCCGTTCGTGTGGCGCGAGCCGGTCCTCAGCGCCGCTTACCCCCAGGACGTCACCCTGCGCCTGCGGGGGCGGGGGCTGCGTCTGGTCCCGTCCTTCTTCTGCCACACGCGGCCCGTGGCGATCGCCGACCCCGGGCTGCCTCCCGTCGTGGTCTATCCCCTGCACCTCGACGAGCCGCACGCGGTGCACGAGGACGCCGCCCTGGCACGGCTGCTCGGAGCGAACCGCGCACGGGTGCTGACGGCCCTGGCGACCACCCGCACCACGGGTGGCGTGGCGATTCGCCTCGCCCTGCCGGCGTCGTCGGTCAGCGGTCACCTGACCGTTCTCAGGAACGCCGGACTGGTCGCGAGCGAACGCGCCGGAATGTACGTCACCCACCGGCTGACACCACGTGGCCAGCACCTGCTCGGGCATCTTCAGGAGGACGTCGGTCGCCCCGGCCGACGGTAGGCCCTGTCCTGGCGTTGTCAGGTTGAGTGGTGGCCTTCTCGGGCGGCATGATCATCTGGGACTGCTGCACGGATAGGTGACACCTGACCTGGCTTGCTGAGAGTCGCACGCAGCAGACCGCCGACCACCGGAGCACTGACTGGATGACCAGCAACGGTTAATTCCTGGGACAAGTCCCGCAGCGAGGCGGTGGTCCAGCGCAACGGGGACACCGGATCACCCACCGCACGCGGCTCGATCAGCAACTCGAGAGCCGCGAGCAGACCAGGTCGCGCTCGGCAGCGGACTTGCGCCCGCCGCCCGGTCTGCGTATCCGCCCCAACGCTGTTGCTAGGACCGCGAGCTCCGCACGCCCTCGTGTCACAGTCGACTCCGAGACCTCCGCCAGCCTGGCCACGGCCGCGATCCCCCGATGCCCCAGAGCCTCCGCCTCGGAAGCCAGATACAGACGGCGCTGCCGCTCGTCCAGATGCGGCAGCACCACCGCGAACTCGTATCCAGCACCGTCAGGACTTCATCCGCAATGGCTACAACAGCCCAACTGCATGGCATCACCGAGGTATCAGCCAAAACCGGCAGTAGTTTAATTGCGGGTCCTCTGAACCGCTTCCAGTGCGTCGCCGACCTCCAGCGCCGCTACGGCGTGAAGCGGCTCTGCAGCATCCTCGGCGTCAGCTGCTCGAGCTTCTACTATCGGCGCCGGACAGCCGCGGACCGGGCCGCCCGGCAGGCGGCCGACGCGAGGCTGGCCGCCCGCGAGTCCGGCGATCTGCCGCGGATGGTGACCTGCCGGCCGCCCGTGGGGAAGAGGCGGTGAATGACTATCAGCCCGCTCATCCCTCCAGGGTGCGACTCCGCGCCGGTCACAGCATGCCGGGCGGCGCTCCCGGACTCGCGCCCTACGACGGGGCGTCGTACACAGAGAACATGAGCGAGGGACAGACGTCGTGGCATCCGGGCGAGGTTGTGCCGGAGAGCGGGATCTACGAGTGCGACTGCGGCGCGGGCCACCACTGGAGCACCGACGTGAAGGGGCACCGCTTCCCTCCCCTTCCGGCAGGCTGCCCGGGGGCCGCGTGGACGCTTCAGACGGACGCGCACCCCGACTCCTGACCCCGAGGCGGCTGACAGTCCCGGAGGGAGTCTCGCGTGGTCCTGAGGCCGTCTGTGGAGCCGATGCTCGCGCGGGCCCGCGAGACCCTCCCGCCCCTTGGCATCGCCCCCGGCCGGGGGCGGGTGTGAGGGTGCTCGTCGTGAATACCGGTGAGGTCACCCCGACGGAGGTTGCGGCCACAATCGCCGACGCGGTCCCCGGATCGTCGATAGCGTCGGCTGCTGCACCGCAGTCGACACCATCCCAGGGACCATGACACCGGAACCACTCGCAGAACCCGTCATCGACACCCACGTCCTCCTGCGCGCGGGCGACAAGCTGCTGTTCTCCCAGCGCGGCGGCCCGTACGGCTACGGCCGCTGGCACATGCCCTCGGGCAAGCTCGACCAGGGCGAACCCCTGCGAGCCGGGGCCGCCCGCGAGCTGCTGGAGGAGACCGGCGTGACGGTCGACCCCGCGCACCTGCGGATGGTGCACGTGGTGCACCACCGCCAGAGCGCCGAAGTCGAACGGCTCGGCTTCTTCTTCGAGGCCACCGAGTGGAGCGGAGAGCCCGTCAACAGGGAACCGGAGAAGTGCCTCGGGCTGGAATGGTTCAGCGTCCACGAACTGCCCGAGGACATCATCGAGTACCCGGAGAAGGGGCTCCTGGCCTACCTGGAAGGCGACGGGGCGCTCACGGAACACGGGTGGGAGTAGCCGATCAGGTGGCTGCGGAGCCGGGCGTAGCGACGGCTGGGGGCCCGCTCCTGCCGGGCTCTCCGCAGGCGCGCGGAGCATATGACGACCGGAGCAGTGGCGCCTCCCGCCATGGAAGGAGACCGATCCGCTGGTGCCGACGTCGGTCTACGCCAACACCAAGCTGTGGGGCGAGCATCAGACCGCCCTGACCCTGGGCGGGGTCGGCGACTCGTACGCGATCGTGCGGTACTTCTCTGTCTACGGAGAACCGCAGGTGGTCAAGGAGAACAGCCATAGCTGGGTGGTGGCCTGGTTCGCGATGCGGGCCGCGCTCGGCCTGCCGCTGCATCTCAACGGCGGCGGATCACAGGTCCGCGATTTCGTGCACGTCGACGACATCGCGGAGGCGACCCTGCTGGCGGCCGTGACCGAGGGCGCGGACCGCACCACGCTCAACGTCGGTACCGGCCGCGCCACTTCCATCCGGCAGGTCGCCGACCTCGTGCTCGGCCACTATCCCGGGGCGCGAATCGTCGAGACCCCCCGCCCGCAGGGCGACCCGCTCGGCGCCTGCGCCGACACCACCCGTATGCGCCAGGTGCTGGGCTGGGCGCCGCGCGTGGACATCGAGGACGGCGTGCGCCGCTACCTCACGTGGCTGGAGCACACCCCCGAGGCGATCCCGGCATGGCTGCACGCCGAGGCCCGGGACGCTGCGTGAGGACGTCAGATCACGGGGGGACGGCCGAGGCGGGCGAGGCGGATCACGGTGCGCCAGCGCATCGGCTTCCGGCGCCCGCACGGAGTGCGCCAGCCCTCGACGAACCCGCCGAACCAGGCCCGCAGCCCGCCCAGACTGCGGGTACGGGCCAGCGTCAAAGCCACCCACACCCCCAGGTAGACGGGCACCAGCACCGCCGGGAGGTGTCGGCGCGCCAGGTAGACCCGGTTGCGGGCGTTGACCTGGTAGAAGAACGCATGGCGGGCCGGAGAGGTGCGCGGGTGCTGGAGCAGCAACTGCGGCGCGTACAGCACCGTCCACCCGGCGTCGATCGCCCGCCAGGCCATGTCGGTCTCCTCGTGCGCGAAGAAGAAGGCGTCCGGCCACGGGCCGACCTGGGCCAGCATTTTCGTGGACAGCACGTGGGCACCGCCGAGGAAGCCGGTCACCAGTCCGCCGCGCATGGGATCACCGGCCCGCAACCGGGGCACGTGGCGGCGCTGGGTCACCCCGGTCTCGTCGGCGATACGGAACCCGACGATCCCCAGCCGTGGGTCTGCCGCGTACAGAGCGAGGATCGTGGCGAATACGTCGTCGGCGACCAGCAGCCCGTCGTCGTCCAGGTCCAGCACCAGGTCCATGTCCCCCAAGTGCTCCAGGGCGGCGTTGCGGCCGCCGGTCACCCCCAGGTTCTCCTCCAGCTGCACCGTCTCGACCCACGGCGGCAGATCGGGCATCGCACACCCGTTGGCCACCACCACCGTCCGCACCGCCGGAGCCGTCTGCGCATGGACCGAGGCCAGCAGCTCCGCCAGCTCCTTGGGCCGCGTGCCCATCGTCAGAATCGCCACGCCCAGCTTCACGCCCGCTCCGTACCTCTCTGTGTGAAGGAAGCCATGACCGATCGGACTGTGCCCGGCCGCGCCTGCCTCCAGGAACTCGCTGCCCAGCGCCGACTGCCCGCCCATCAGCCGATGGACCAGATGACGCTTCAGTGGATCGCGGACAACCGGCCGGTGAACTTCGACGCCGCGCCCAGCTTCCCACGCCCAGGCCTGATGCTCGTACCGGCCAGATCCTGGTTCACCACCGAGCGCCAGGCCGACTCCAACCACGGCATCCTCCACAACGCCCGCGTCAGCCTGCTCGCCGCCCTCCTCGCCCAGGAGTACGGGCTGGAAGACGACGACGTCGCGGCAGTGTGTGCCGCCGGGGCGGTCCACGACTGCCGACGACGCGACGACCGGGCGGATGCCGGGCACGGGCGGCGCGCCGCATCCTGGTTCCTCCACCACACCGACACGGTCACTGGTGCGATGAGCCGCCCGGTGGCGGCGGTCGCGCTGCACCGGGCGACGGAAGCGATCGCCGTCCACGACGTGCCCTACGGCGACTTCACCGCCCAGCAGAAACGCGTCTACCAGGCCGCCCCGCACCTCGTCGATGTCCTCAAGGCCGCCGACTGCCTGGATCGCTACCGCCTACCGCTCCAGCAGTGGTGGCCCGACTTGACCCGACTGCGCACCCCGGTGCCCGCCTGGCTGCCCCCAGCCGCCTTCGCACTCGTCGTACGCAGCGAGCAAGCCGCCCTCGACGGCGCCACCCACCACGACGCCCTCACCACCGCCCGTCAGAGCCTGGCCCACGGCCAGTAGGAGACCTCCTCGTGGACACCGAACTCGACGACGCCCACACCGACTACACCAGCCCCCACACCCGGCCCATGGCAGCCGGGTGCGCCGAGAGCGAAGACGCCTGGCGCCGATACCTGCAACACGACACCCCCGGCGGCCACCTGCTCGCGCACAACGCCATGACGGGAGTACTCACCAGCGGCCGGCCGATCCACCTGATGCACACCACGACGGCGCTGGACGCCATCCGCTCCAGCGGACAGCTCTACGCCTCCTCCGGCTGCCTGCTCGCCGCGCTGTACTGCGCGCCACTGACCGAGACCCCCGACGGCCTGCGCCCGCACAACCTCGGCACCTACCTGCTGCGGACCAAACCGCACGCCCAAACGCTGATGATCGAGATCGCGCCCACCAGCCCGGCGCCCGCCAGGGGCATCGACTACCTGCGACTCGGCCGCGTCCACCTGCACACCTATCTCGATCACCGCAGCTTCCTCACCGAGGCAGAGGACACCCAGCTCCGCACAAAAGCGGTGCACCAAATCCGTACGGCCGCCCCCTTCCTGGACACGCTGGTGGCAGGCGCCGCCGGGCACAGGACGGCGCCGGACGTGTTCGTGGACCGCCTCGCCGCCACCGTCCCAGCCTTGCCATTCCTGGGCTACGTGTACTTCGAGGTGCTGTCGGAGTACCTGATGCTCCACTCCACCAGCACCGAGACGAAGACATATGCGAGGGCTGGAGAGATGAACAACCTCCTCTACAAGCGTCTGGCGTTCTCCGCCGTCAGCGGCATGGGCAAGCTGTTCGACTTGTCCCGCTTCCACCCCGACCACCAGCGCCTGTACGAGCTGATCGCCGACATCGAGCCCTCTCTCGCCCCCGAAGCAGCGCAGTACACCCGAGACCGTCTCTCCCACCTCTTCACCGCCCTGGCGCTCGACCACGGCCAGGACGCAACCACCTTCACCTTCCACGAGCAGGACTTCGACAGCCTTGCCCAGGCCACGCCGTCTCTGCTGGGGCAGACGCTCTTCCGAGAGATGCGGATCCTTCAGCGCTATCCGCAGCTGTACCTCGCCTTTGAGCAGGCCAAGGCCCTTCGGGCGTGGAACTACTGGAATGTCCACCAAATAGCGACGCCGTTCAACGGGTTCCTCCCCAAGGGCGAAATCGGGGTCAACCCCGCCTACCCCACCGCTGGCTGCACGGTGTGGCTGGCGGAGACCTGCGAGCGGGGCCTGATCCACCCGGTCGACGAACTCGACGTCGCCTTCGTGCCCCGCATGGCGGACCTGGGCATGACCGCCATGCGCCGGGACGCCACCGGCAAGGCCGCCGGGCATCCGACCGCCGCCTGAACCGATCGACCGGCTCCCCTACCAGGTCCGCCCACCTCGCCGGACTGCTTCGCGGATATCCGCGTGCGCTGTACAGCTGCGCTTCTACCGTCCAGCCCGAATGCTGATCGCGGGGGCCACGTAGAGCTGCTGGTCCGGGCAGCTTCAAGGGGTGCGTGGTCCTGCGCGCGTGCGGCCGCGCGCAAGCTGTGCAGGACAGCGGAGTTCGAGCGGGCTCTGGGCGTCCTGGAACCATTCGTCGAGCTTGGCTGGGGCCCAGCACGCTGGGCGGCCGCCGACTTCGACGGTAGCGGGCTGGCAGGTGTCCTGGTGGAGGATCTCGTTGTAGAAGTCGCCGAGGAAGCTCCGGGCGTCCTCCCAGTAGGGGTCGATCTCGGCGTCGAACAGCATCGCCGCCTGATACGGCCTGCGTTCACATGCTGACGCCCGGGCCACCGGGAATGCGAGGTAGCGCGTCACGTGGTGAGTGTCGGACGGCGTGGGGCCGTTGAGCAGCGAGCTGCGCCTGGCGGTGGACCGTGAACTGGTCCCGTAGATGCGCCTCTACGCGGTGCTGAAGCGGCGCTTGCTCGGCAATTCGGCGACGCAGCTGACGCTCCGCTTGCATGCCCCCTGCGTCGGTACGAAGAGTTTCGGCACGGGCGCGCAGATCAACGGCGGCAGTGCGTGCTGCACGGACTGCCTCGGCGCGGTGGTTGTCGATCTGCAGGGCCAAGGCAGGAAGTTGCTGCCTCATCACCTCCAGCTCCTCGATCCGTACGACTGCTGACCTCATGCCTCCCGTGGCCTGATCGCGCAGCGCTTGCGTGTACGGGGAGGACTCCAGGATCCGCGCTGCTTCACGCCGGGCTTCAGTTGCGGCCCGGGCGGACGTCTCGTGCTCGCGGTCCGCCGCCTCGGCCTGCTGCGTGTACTGGGCGATGAGTTGCTGTTGCTCTGTCCGGGAGGTGCCTGCGAGGCGCAAGGCGATGCGGCTGCGTCCGGTGGCCCGCTGCAGGCTGGCGCAGACGTCGCGCGCGCCGGAAGCGGCGGCGCGGGCGCGCTCCGCCGCATCGGCCTCATGGTGTGCCTGGCGGATCAGCCGGTCTGCCGCATCGATGAGCCTTCTCGCGTTGCCGGCGATATACCGGCCGGAGTGCTGGGCCACGTCCGCAACGCCGTCGATGGACGCTCGAGCCTGTTCGCTCGCCCTCCGGTCGGCTGCCGCTGCCCGCCGGGTCAGTTCGGCTGCCTTCACCGCGAGCTCTGTATCGGTCACAGCACCGTACGGCCGGGCCGCCCGGTCGTCCCACGTGGGAAACTGCAGGTCACCTGCGGCCACAGGCACAGGCTCCGGAACAGCGCGCAACTGGTCGCTGATCATGGACTCCGGACGAACCTGCTTCAGCAGGGCCGCGCAGGCGCGCACTGCACGGTTGAGGCGGTCGGTCTCGCTGCCTGGTTCGCCTGACCTGACCTGGGCCTCCTCGTACTCCAACGCCGCTGTGGCCAGCCACAGGTGATTCTCGCTGCGGGCCCGGGTGATGGCGGGGTACAACGTGTACGCGTCGGCTCCGAGCCCGTACAGCAGCGATGTCTCGACAGCGAGCCCCTGGGAAGCGGAGACGCTCATCGCGTAACCCAGCGCCAGGGCGCCGTGCCCGACCTGCCCCGGGCTCAGCCATGCCTGGCCATGGACGCCGTACTCACGCCTCCAGGTGATCTGCACGTTGTGCTCGCCGTCGAGGGCGGTGACGACGGCGCGGTACCCGCTCAGGGGATCCGGACCGGTGCCGCGCCGCCCTCGGGAACCGTCCTGCCGGACGCGGACGATGTCGCCGACGGCGAGGGTGATCTGCTCACCGCGCGGACGGGCGTAGGTGTGGGTGGCGCCGAGTTCACCGGCGGCGCTCCTGATGGCCTGAGCTCCTGCGTTGAGGGTGTCCACGTCGGCGTTCCGCGCGGCCAGCAGGACGAGGTTCGCGACCGTGTCATGCGGAGCGGACCATCGGCGGCGCTGCTGATTCCAGGCGGCCAGGATCTCCGTGTGCGCCTGCTCGGCGGTGTCAGTGGCGTGCACACGGCCGCCTACGGCGAGCATGCGCAACGCGTTGTCCCGGGCGCCGTCCCGCCAGGCTTCCAGGGCCAGGCGCTCGCCGGCGTCCTTCTGACGGCGGTTGCTGTGCAGCACGACGCCGCGGACGAGCCGGTGGATCTCCTCGAGTCCACCGGCTGGACCGAGCGCCCGAAGCTGCTGGGGGTCGCCGACTCCGATGACCTTCGTGCCCGTGGCGGCGGCCGCGGTCAGCAGGCGCGCCAGAGAACGGTCGTCGGTCAGAACCGCGTCATCGAGCACGAGTACGTCGATCCCTCGCAGGCCCTCCCCGCTGTCGATGCCCTGCAGCCAGGAGGCCACTGTGCGCGCGGGGATGCCGGTGCCCTCGAACAGATTCTGTGCGAGCACAGCGGAGGAAGAGGCGCCCGCGTGGGTCATGCCGACGGCGTCCCAACCGATGCGGCAGACCTCCAGCAGCGACGTCTTCCCGGCTCCGGCGGCGCCGATGACGGCATCGACACCGTGGCCGGCGGTCAGGAGCCTCTGAACGGTGGCACGCTGCACGCCATCGAGCGCGAACCCGGAGGCGACCTCGAAAACCCCAAGCGCGGCCGCAGCCTGGTCCCCCGTCAGCTGGGCTGAACCGCTCGCGTACCGGGAGCGGGCCTGGTCGACGATGATCTGCTCGGCATCGAGGATGTCGCGCGTGGTGTAGCGGTCGGTGTTGCTCATGGTGGTCGAGCCGCGGTGCGGGAGAGGCTCGGCGTAGCCGGGTACGGCGAGAACCTGCTCGGCCAGGTTGTCGAGCGCGGTCGTTTCGAGGCCGTACGAACAGGCGTTGGCGACGGCCGCGAGGAGTTCGGCGCGCCGGAAGTCCTTGGCGCTGCTCGTCAGCCCGTGCGCGGGGTCGAAGACGTCGCGGGCGATCGCGGCGGGCGGCGGGATCTTCGGGCCGGGTGATCCGCCGGCCGTAAGCCCGCCGGACGGCCCAGGGCCAGGAGCGGCAGCCGCGATCATCGCGTCGACGTCGATGCCGAGAGCTACCGCGCGCTGACGCCAGTGGGCGTGCAGGTCGATGTCTCCCTCGTCGTGCTTGGCGTGCCGGGTCTCGGCCGAGACCCGGAGCTTCTCGTCGCGGCCGGCGCCGGCTCCTGCCAGCGCGTCGACCTGGGCCGCGCGGCGGGAGTAGTGCGTGCGCAGTTCGGCCGGGATACCCATGACCTCCCAGGCCCGGGTACGGCCGTCGCGCTCGTACCGCACTCCGAACCGCTCGCTCGCCAGAGCGCGGACGCGGGCCTTAAAAAGGGCGTCGAAGGCTCGCGCATGGCGGTGCAGGTCCATGCCACCGTTGGCGATGACACGCCAGGCTCCGTCTTCACATCGGGCGATGTTGGCGACGACCAGATGAACGTGCAGATGCGGGTCTCCGGGGGTGTCGTCGACCGGCCGGGCGGACTGGTGCTCCACGCTCCATCCGAGCAGCCCGCCGGTGGCAATCCGGCGCCGCTCCCCCAACTCGCTCGCCACGCTGTAGCCGATCCATCGTTCGAGCTCGGCGAACGCCTCGCGTTTGGCCTCGTGGACCAGGACACGGAAGTCGGCCTCCCGTCGAGGACCGAGCAGGGCCCACAGCGTGGATGCGCTCTTGGGGAGGTCGGCGACGAGGTCGTAGGCGCGGACCCGGACGTTGACGCGGTCCCTCTCGTGGGCGCGGGCCCGTGCGAGTCCCTCCGCGTCGTAGACGTCGGCCAGGTCGATGCCGGCGGCCCGGGCGATCCGGTGGAGGGAGTCGACCTGCAGCTGGTGCTGCTCGCCTCGAGCGTTCACCATGCGCGCCAGGGTGGCGTACTTCTTCAGCTGCTTCGGGGTACCGGCCAGGAGGTCCTTCGGCTCGACGCCGGCGGCGATCGCGGCATGCTCGATCGCCTCGACCAATCGAGCGCCAACGAGCTGAGCGGCAGGATGGGCACGCAGTTCGGCTCCGACGAGCAGCTCGCCGGTCCGGGGGTGCACGCCGTTGGCGAGCGCCCGTGCCGCCCGCTTGCCGGCCTCGTCCAGAGACGTGCCGGCGACCAGCCCGACTTCGGTCAGGCCTGCACCGAGCCAGACCAGACCGCTGTCCTGGAGGGCAGTCATCCGGTGGTGGAGCTGAGGGTCGGTGGGGGACTCGGCGGCATCATCGGCCTCCTGGCCGTCAAGGCGCACGTAACAGCCGGCGTTCCCGGAGAGGCGGTACTCGACCTGCTCCATGTCCACGATCCGACTGACCCAGGCCATCCGCGCTGCCTCTCCCCCCTACTCCCTGTCGTCCAACGAGCAGCTCTGCCGTGTATGTCCTGGAGGGGACGTACCTTTGTCCATCCATTCCGGATCTTACAGATCCTACGGCCGGTGGGTGTGCCGCTGGGCTGTTGTCCGCGGACAACAGCCCAGCGGCACACCCACCGGCCGGCGACCACGCGCGCATCCGGCTGATCCGGCCTGCCCAGCCCCCGTAGGTACCAGTGCCGGGGCCACGACCGTCACCGCCTCGTGTCGTCTGCCATCGGGACGTCAGCGGAGTCCGCCACTGGATGTCAGTGGTTCTGCCATGAGGTGTGTCAGTAGGTGCTGGCGTCGTCGGCGTCGGTGAGGCGGAGGCCGTAGCGGACGTCGTCGGCCAGGACGGCGGTGCCGTCATCGGCTTGGACCAGGAGCCCGGCGGCGAGCAGGCCCGCGACGGTGGCCGCTGTCGGCTCCTCCGGATCGGTAGAGACGGAGCCCTCGTAGGACGCCTGAAACCTCACCGCCGCGTCCTGACTGCTGAGGACGTCGCGCTGGAGCGGCCGGTAGTGCCCGCCGACCGCACCGCCTCCGGATACCGCGTGTACGGCGAGGAGGCGGTGGACCGCCTGGCGTTCATCGGTGCGGCCAAGCGGTGGACGTCGTGCTCTCGCCAAGCCGCCAGGCCGCGGAGAACACCGAGTCCTGGCGCACCGCGCCGGTCGCCTGCTCGCTGACCGGCAACGGGCTCGGCGAGCGCACCGCCCAGTGGCACCAGTTCCTCGGCGGCGCCGTACGCCAGGAGATCCCGGACGGGCTCCGCCTGAGCCTCCCCGCCGCGCGGGCCGGAGACGTCGCCGCGCTGGCCGCAACCGAGCAGCAGTGCTGTCCGTTCTTCGCCTTCCGTCTCCACCTCGACGGCCAGGACCTCCACCTCGAAGTCCGCGCCGCCTCCGACGGGGCCGACCTGCTCACCGCTCTCTTCGGCCCGACGGCCTGCCTACGCCAGCCCGCCGCTTCACCTTCTCCACCAACAGAAAGACCCGGCCACCGTGCTCGTCGCCCGCTCCATCGACCTGTTCGTCGTCGCCGTGGCTTTGTTCATGAGAACGGGTTCTGGCTCGGCCTGGGTGAAGACGCCGCTCAACGCGTAGCGGCGGAAGCGAGTGTAGACCGTTTGCCACGGCCCGTAGCGGTCGGGCAGGTCACGCCACGGCAGGCCCGTGCGGATCTTGTACACCATCCCATTGATGACCCGCCGGTCGTCCACCCTGGGCCGGCCAGTCGAGGCCGAGGGTATGAGCGGAGCGAGTAAATCCCAGTCTTGATCGGTGAGTTCATGTCTCTGCATCCGACCATGACCCACTGGCGGATGATCTTTGATGACAACGCCGAAAGGGCCCCGCACAATCGCGGTATGACCAACATCGTCGACGCAGCCTGGCACAAGGTCCTGAGTACTTACGGCGAACCGTTCCGGCCGGAAGCGTCACCGCTTCTGGAACCGTTTGCAAAGCTCGCGCGGGTAGCGCATGCCGAACCGCTGCTTCGCCAGCTCTCCCCTTGGACCGGTATGTGGGAGCTGCACTTCAGCAGGTGCACGGAGGTGGATTACACCTGGGACATCCCGTACATCGGCACGCTGAGAGACGGCCGGTACTACGTCGAAGGACCGCATCGGAGCAGCCCTCGGATCGCCGAGACGGACAGCGCGCAGGCCGCAGTAGCGATGGTCATCGATCGCCTGCCGCCACGTTGCGGCCCGGCCTTCATCGGCAATGCGGGGGAACTGGCCGCTTACGAGAAGGCACGAGACAGCAAGTAGGGCGGGCTCACCGGCCTGGCGCAAGCAGAAATCGGGGCCCTAAACGGCTTTGAAGACGGGCCCTGGCCTCGCCGTTTCGGTTGGGGCGGGTCCAGTTGGTGGCCAGTAACGCGAAAGTGCCTTTTGACCTGGGACGATGAACCTTGTCTAGGGGTTCTGTCGTGCCAAGCGGAAGGCACCTTCCACGTGCAGGCTATCGGGTCGCGTCCCAGGATTCACGTCACCGCTGACGGGTCGGGGGTGGTCGGGCATGCCGGAGCGCGGTTGCTGGCGGATCTCGCCTATGCGACTGGGTTGACGGCTGCGTACGGCGATGTGCTGCGGCCGTTGCGGCCGCGCGGGACCGGTCACGATCCGGGTCGGGTCGCCGCCGATCTGGCGGTGCCTTGGAGACTCTGGCCCCGCGCTGGCACCTCCGCATGCCCGCGCAACGAAAACAACGCGAACACCCACGAGTTGACGACGATCAGCGGCCCGTCACGGCAACCGAACCGGCGAGGCTAGCCGCATTCGCCATCGCCCGCGTGCAGGAGACCACCAACCAAGCAGCGCGTTGCTGAACTCGTCGGCGGGTGGAGAAGTCCGCCGACGCTGCCCTGATCCTGCACGTGCTCGATGCACTGTTTTTGCACGTGCCCGAGGCACTGATCCTCGCCATCGGCACGTACGAGAAGACTCTCCCGCGGCAGCTCGAATGGCACGACGGGAACAACGACATCCTGCGGCGGGCATGGGGTGACATGCACGGCCTGTGCGCCGACCGGCGCGACCACTCCGGGCTCCAGCCGGCCCACGCCAGCCGTTGGCCACCGCGAAGCCGCTTGAGCCCTGACCCTCTGCCGGACTCGGAGCACGGCCCGATCGGCCGACAGCGCAAGCTGCGGCCCGCTCGTTGTGCCGGTGTGCAAGACGAACCGACAGCTGGGGACCCGTACGGGGCCGGGCCACTGCACCGGGTTCCGCATCGAGACCGCCCTCGCCCTGCGCCTCGGGGTGACACCGCGGCCGGCGCCGTCCGGCGGGACCGGTCGCTGCGACGGCCGGCAGGTGCCGCCTCGTAGGCTGCAGCCATGACTGAGATCACCCAGACTCCGACACCCCGCGACGCCTTCGAGCTGCTCATGGCCGGCAACCAGCGCTTCGTCGCAGGCACCCCCGAGCACCCGAACCAGGACGTCGCTCGCCGTGCCGCGACCGCACCGTCCCAGAAGCCGTTCGCCGTGATGTTCGGCTGCTCCGATTCCCGGCTGGCCGCAGAGATCATCTTCGATCGCGGCCTGGGCGACCTGTTCGTGGTGCGCACCGCCGGGCATGTCACCGGGACCGAAGTCCTCGGCTCGATCGAGTTCGGGGTGAGCGTCCTGAACGCGCCGCTGGTCGTCGTCCTCGGCCACGACTCGTGCGGCGCGGTCGCTGCGGCCTGCTCTGCGCTGGAGAACGGGCAGACGCCGGGCGGCTTCGTCCGCGACATCGTCGAGCGAGTCACCCCGAGCGTGCTGGCCGCCCGTGCCGCCGGACGCGAAAAGCCCGAAGAGATCCTTGCCGAGCACATCGAGCACACCGTGAACCTGCTCCTGGAGCGCTCCCGCGTCCTGGCCGACGCGGTGGCTGCCGGCCGCCTCGCCGTGGTGGGACTGTCCTACCGCCTGGCCGACGGCAGCGCCCAGCTCGTCGCCACCCGCGGCCTTGATGCGGCGGTCCCCGCCGCGTCCTGACAGGCTCGCCGTGGCCGCTCACACGGGAGTGCGGAGCCCCGCAGCCCGGCGAAGCCGGTTGGCGATCGCCAACCCCAGCCCTTCCTCCACCGGCAGGGACGCGACGATGAGGTCGCACCCCTGCTGGTCGAGCTCGCGCGGGAGCCCGTACAACCCGTGCGCGTAGGCGTCCAGCGCACCGGGCAGGGCCACCACGGCGTGCGCTTTCACCTCGATGTCGGCGAGCGAGGACGGGAGAAGCACGCCCACCTGCTGCCCCGCCTCCCGCGTAGTCTCGGCTTCGGCGACGACCTTCTCCAGCTCGACCAGAACGATCCGCGCACGCGGCGCGTAGTGCGACGAGTGCTGACCCGGCACCCGGACACCGCTTGTGGACGGATCCGCGACCGAGTGTCCCAGCACCGCCTCGAGGTCCTCTCGCGTCACCCCGCCGGGCCGGAGGATGCTCGGCATCTCTCCCGTGACGTCGACGATGGTCGACTCGACGCCGATCTGGCAGGAGCCGCCGTCCAGAATCAAGTCGACGGCGTTGCCGAGCTCCGCCCGGACATGGTCCGCCGTGGTGGGGCTGACCGAACCGAACCGATTGGCGGACGGGGCCGTGATGCCGCCACCGAAGGCCGACAGCAGCGCCAGAGCGACAGGGGTGGTCGGGCATACGCACGGCCACCGTCTCCAGCCAACCCGTCGCCTCCAACGGCACCCGGTGCCCGCGCCGCAGGTCCAGCGTCAGCGGCCCTGGCCAGAAGCGTTCGGCCAGCAGGCGCGCGGCCGCCGGCACCTCCGCAACCCAGTCGTCGAGCTGCTCCGCGGCAGCGATGTGGACGATCAGCGGGTGGGAGGGCGGACGGACTGCGGACCTGGCGAACCGGAGGTCGGGTTCTTGTTGTCCGCGGACAACAAGAACCCGACCAGACGCGGCAGATTCATGCGCGTCACCGGAGCCGGGGACCATCCCCGCACGTGCGGGGAGCAGCTGAGGACTCAGGCGGTTCGGGACCCGAAGGCGGGACCATCCCCGCGCATGCGAGGAGCAGACCGACTGACCTGCTGTTCTATCAGCAGCAAGTCCAGTTCTGACACACTTTCACCGAATCCGACATTGCCTCCCTAACGCCCAATTCACCCATCACCTCAAAACGAGCCGCTTGAGGCATTCCTCCCCCATCCAGGTGACACGCCGCAGATTCTCGCCCCCGCCTGCACCATAGGCCGCAACGAGGTGAGTAAGGTAACCGCATGACCGTCCCATACTCCCCCGATAACAGGGAAAAGGTAGTCGCCAAGTTGCCGGCGGCCTTGCGGCAGGAACTCAAGGTCAGAGCAGCTGAGTTCGGCGTCGACATCAAGGACGCCGTGACCGAAGGCGTACAAGCATGGCGTGCAGATGAGGCCGAGCGCTCCCCCGTGGACACGACGGGAGGAAGTTCGTTCTCCACCTATCTCCCCGCCGGGCTGTACGGGGAGTTCAAGGACGACTGCAAGCGACGCGGCCTCCCCTTCAACCAAGGCATCGCCCAGGCAATCCGTCTGTGGCTCGACACCCACCCCTCCCCCCGTAGCCCCGCAACGCGGCCCAGTTGGGCCCGCCGGCTCATCTTCGGTAACCAGAAAGGCGGGGTCGGCAAGACCGCGACCTCCTCCGGTGTCGCGCAGGCGCTGGCCGAGGCAGGTAACCGTGTCCTGCTCATCGACTTCGACCCCCAGGGCCACCTCACCAAACAGCTCGGGTACGACCTGTTCGACATCGAAGCCCCCAGTCTGGCCAAGCACATGCTGGGCGAGGCGAGGGGAGAGCTGCGCGAACTGCTCGTCCCGATAGAGGACGGTGCCTTCAGGGGGCGCCTGTTCATGCTGCCGGCCTGCAAGGACGCGTTCCTGCTGGACGCCAAGCTCGCTACCAGCCGCTTCGTCCGTATCAAGGAGACGGCCCTCGAGAAGGCTCTGGAGCCGCTGGAGAAGGAGTTCGACTACATCGTGGTCGACTGCCCGCCCAGCCTCGGGTACACCATGGACACCGCCCTGTATTACTGCCGCACACGCGAAGGCGAGGCTCCTCACCTGTCCGGCATCTTCATCCCCGTGCTCGCGGAGGACTCGTCCGCCGACGCGTACGACATGCTCTACGACCAGATCCAGGACCTGAGCGTGGACATGGAGGTCGAGATCTCGATGCTCGGGTTCATCGTCAACATGTACGACAGCCGCAAGGGTTACATCGCCACGTCGTCGCTCCACAGCTGGAAAGAGATCGGCGATCCGCCGGTCGTCGGCGTCATGCCTGAGCTCAAGGAACAACGAGAGTCGGTGCGGCTCAAGCAGCCCCTGCTGTTCTACGCCCCGGAGTGCGAGCAGTCCGAGGTCATGCGCGCCATCGCTCGGAAGGTCATGTCATGAGCGTCGCCGATCGGCTTGGCACAGGCTCGTCCTTCGGGGGCGTGCCGCGCGGCCGCAGTGCCCGTGGCCGGGCGAAGGCCATAGTGCAGGGCGATGTTCCGGCGTACGAGCTGCGGCGCCTGCCCTTGGATGATGTCGCGCCGACGCCGCTCAATCCTCGTCGCAACTTCGGTTCGGAGGAAGACCTCACCCGCTTCGGTGAGGAGCTGCGCGTCGCACAGCTCGCAGCGTGCGTCGCCGTGTCCCGTCCCGCGTACCTGCGGCTCTGGCCTGAACACGAAGCACAGATCGGTGACTCCGCCTACGTCCTGGTCAATGGTGAGCGGCGGTTCCGTAGCGCGGTCCACGTAGCCCTGGAGTCCTTGGACTTCGTCGTACGCGATGACCTGGCTGCCTCCCGTGAGGAATTCGTCGACCACCTGCTCAAGGAGAACCTGGAGCGGGAGGACTTCGACGTCGTCGAGCGTGCACGCGGCGTCCTCGAGCTCGTGCGGGTGTGCAGCGAGGAGTCGGAGAAGGGTGCCCGTACGCGGGCGGCCAAGCGGCTCGGGCGTGACCGTTCCTGGATCACAAACCAGCTCGCTCTCCTGGAACTCCCCGCCGAGCTGCAGGCGATGCTCAGCGCAGGGTCGCTCCCTGAGCGTGATGGCCGCCTGCTCGCGCGGCGGCTTAAAGAGGAGCCTGGACTCGACGGAGCCCAGTTGCTGGCCCACCTCAAGGAGACTCGGGAGCAAGAGGTCCGCGCGCGTGAGGAGGAGAAGCTCCTGCTGCAGCGAGCCAAGCAGACCGCTGCTGCACAGCCCTCCGTATCGCCTGCCGGCAACGCGGAACCGGTGAGCCACTCCCCCGCCCTGGGGTCCATGTTGTCCGCGGACAACACAGCAGCCGAGACCGAGGCTGCCCAGCCCGTTCAAGCTCGGAAGGCGGCTCGGACGAATCCCGCCCCGGTTGAGGCGCTTGTGTTGTCCGCGGACAACACGGATGCCGCCGAGCCAACATCACCGGCTGCGGCCGTGTCCGTCCCCGCTCCCTTGTTGTCCGCGGACAACAAGGGCAACGCCTTGATGCCTCCGTCCGAGACCATGGGTCACCAGGGAAACGAGGTGCCCGAATCCGCAGACGAACGCAGCCTGCTGCTGGTGCGCCAGCTCGGCGCGTCCGTCGAGGAACAGGCGCGGACCATCGCGTCCGGACTTCCTCCCGAGCAGCTCACGCAGCTGATCGAGGAGCTCCACGCATACGTGTGAGGGCACTGATGGGTGCGCCGGGGGGTCGGCAGACCTCGGCGCACCTTCTGCATTTCAGTAGCAGGGGCGACGCTGAGGCGCCTATGGACAGCCGGAGAGAAGCAAGGCCTTCCCCGCATCCAGGGAACGTGGGTCGACCAGGTCAGAACTCTGCGGTGTTGAACAACGCGGGCCTCCCGGCCGGGGCGGTGGACCGTGACGCGTACGTAGTTTGCGTGCTGGAACAGCTCTATCGCGCACTTCAGCGTCGGGACGTGCAGGACGCGAAGCTCAGCTTCGAGATCGCCACCGACAACGCCTCGTACTCCGACATGGTGTTCGGCCTGTTCATGCCGCAGGCTGGCAGCGGCGGGGCCCGAGTGCCCCGGCCGCGTGCCCGCCGGGACGGTGTGTCAGACCACGGCGAGCCTGTCCGCCAGCAGCTCCACCCTCCACTCGGTGTCCTCCGGCGGCAGCCGTCCCGCCCGGGTCAGGGTCGCCACCCCGTGCAGGGACGCCCAGAACACCTCGGTGAACAGCCCCGGGGCGACGCCGTCCCCGGCGACCTCGCCCAGGCTCTCCAGCAGCGCGGCGAAGGCGTCCTTGAGAGGTTCCGGGGTGTCCTCCTGCGCGTACGCGAGACCGCCGTCGAGCTGGAAGATGGCGTCGTAGACCGCCGGGTTGCGTGCGGCGAAGTCGAGGTAGGCGCGCGCGAGGGCGGTGACCCGCTCGCGCGGGCCGTCCGCGGCGGCGGTCGCGGCCCGCACCGCCGCGGCCAGCTCGGCGGCGCCATCGAGGGCGACGGCGCCGATGATCTCCCGTTTGCCGCGGAAGTGGCTGTAGAGGACGGGCTGGCTGTACTCAATGCGCTCGGCGAGCCGGCGGGTGGTGACCGCGTCCCAGCCCTGCTGCTCGGCGAGTTCACGGGCCGTCGCCACGATGAGGCGCTCACGCTCCGCCCGTTCGCGCTGCTTGCGTTCCTGTACCGACATGATTCGATCCTAGCATCGCTAGACAATCGAGCGGCAGCAGTACTAGCGTTGCCTCATCGTCTAGCAACACTAGATTCCAGGGGGGCATCATGTTCAATGCGCTCGAGGTCGTCACCACCGTGATCGTCGGCGTGATGGTGGGGGTGGAGTTTTCCGTCGCCTTCGTCATGAACCCGATCCTCAACGCACTCCCCGAGGACAGCGGCCAACTCGGCCATGCCCACGGGGGCCGGATGCTCGGCGCCGTGATGCCGGTCTGGTACATCGGCTCACTCGTCCTCGTCGTGGTCTGGGCCATCGCCGGATGGCACCGCCACGGCACCGGCCTCGTCGCCACCGCCGGCGCGCTGCTGATGCTCAGCGTGGTTATGTCGATCCTGCTGCTCGTCCCGATCAACAACCTGAACAAGACGTGGACCCCTGGCAACCGGCCCGCCGACTGGAAGCAGCAGTTGCACCGCTGGGAACGCTTCCACTACGTCCGCGTCGCCGTCATCGTCGCCGCCTTCACCCTGCTCGTCGCCGGCCTCGTCTGAGCCCGCGGGCCAGCCCCGCGCTAGCGGCGCACGATCCCCGCTCGTGCCCGGGCGACAGCGGGCTACCGAACTCCCGGCATCCGGGAATGCAGCTGCCGCTCAGATCCCACAACGGCGATTCCGACAAACTACGCCCCCTCGATCAGCCGCGCCCGCGGCCTGATCAGGCCCCACACGACTCAGCAAGCTCCACGAAGCTCACCAAGCTGACGAAGACTCGCAAGGGGAAGAACAATGTCGCTGAAGAAGATCAACACCGTCCTGGCCGCCGCCTTCATCCTCTTCATCCTCTGGTTCGGGGCGGAGTTCATCCTGAGCCCGGAGACGACGGCCCCGGGCTTCGGCCTGCCGAGTTGGCCGTCCGGCGACGGCGACGGCTTCATGATCATCAAGGGGATCCGCGACGTCGTCTTGGCCCTGGTCCTGGGCATCCTGCTGGTGACGGGCCACCGCCGGGCGCTGGGCTGGGCGCTGCTGGTGGAGGCCCTCGCCGCGTACGGCGACATGACCACCGTGCTGGCCCACCACGGCTCCGTGGCCACCGCGCTCGGCGTCCACGGCCTGACTGCGACACTGATGGTGGTCAACGGTCTGCTGATAATGCGCGAGACCCGCAAGGTCGCGGCCGCTCCGGCGACGCCCGCCCCGCAGCCCGCCTAACGCCACCTCGGCGCAATGCCGGTATTCGCCTGTCAGCGACTGCCGGGAAAGGCGAGGCGGCACGATCTTCTCATCGTGTACGAGATGAAGCGCCTGGGCCGTGACGCCGCCGAACTCACCCCGCTCGCCGACCACCTCACCGCCCACGGCCTGGTCCTGGAAATGCTCGCCGAAGGCCACGCCGGCGTTCGCGTGCCAGGTCGAACCGCTCGCGCAGGTAGTGCGAGCCGACGGCCTGAAAATGCGCTCCCAGCGGGCAATGGGTGCGGACCGGAAGTTGGCTCCGCACGGGCTTGCCGGGCAGGTGTTGCTGGGGGAGTGGCTGGAGGAGCAGCACGGCTGGACCATGGTGCAGACGGGGCAGTTCAGCGTCGCGGTGGGCGGGCACCACGGAGTCCCTCCCGAACACGGCCAGATCACCACCCTGGACAGGCACCCCGAGCTGCTGCGCACCCCGGGCAAGAGCAGGGAGCTGTGGCAACATGTGCAGCTGGAACCTTTGAAGCATGCGCGGCAGAGTTCGGTGTAGTCGGCAGGCTCAGCGCGTGGCGATCGGTGAAATTGCCCAGCCCGTGCAGGTCGTTCTCACAGTGCTGGTCATCGTCTCCGACTGGATCGCCAGCAACCCCGACCTGTTCCCCTACTTCCCCCAGGATGCGAGCCGTAGCAGCGAGAAACGCATCGCAGCTGCCTGGCAAGGCCTGAACCTGCCGGCCGCATGGCGTGTTGCGGAGCCGCCTGTAGATGTCCAGGAGCTGTTTGCCTCCCGCTTCGCGCTGCCTTGGGGCGCGAAGGTCCGCCCCGTCCAGGAGGCGGCCGTGGATCTGACCTGGACGATGAACGATCCCGGGCTCCTGGTGATCGAAGCGCCCACGGGGGAGGGCAAGACCGAAGCAGCGCTCGCCGCCGCGGAAGTCCTTGGCTGCAGCCCGGCTCTGGGTTCGTGCACTCCGGCCACGAACTGTCATTCTTTCTCGATATCGCCGACTCACGGCTGGTGGGGTGCTCCCCGCGCGTGCGGGGATGCTCCCATCGGCAACGGCCTCGGCCTGTGCAATACCGGGTGCTCCCACACGTTCGGGGGTAGTCCCCACTCGCCGACCTTGCTCTTGCCGTCGGCTTCGTGCTTCCCGCAGGTGCGGGAATGGTCCCCCTTTGCGTTCTACACCCCCAGGGCCGAAATGTGCTCCCCTCACTTGAGGGGATGGTCCATGTACATCCTGGCTGGTCGGACATCAAGGCTTCTTCACGCGTGCGGAGTACTGCCACACGATCTGGCCGACGAGTCTGTCAAAACAAAAAACGCCTGCCAGGCGCGGGCGCCGACCCTTCCCACGTGGTGCCCCGCAGGCAAGTGGTCCTCATCGTTCCAACGGCGTTCGTGCGGCCTCTCCCAGTTCGCGACGGCGCGGGCGCGTCTGTCGTACCGGGGGCGGCCGTCAACTTCACGCTCCTCTATGTGCTCCCCCCTTCACGCCCCCCTTTCCGTAGACGGCACTAGACGGGGACCAGTGCCCTGCTGGGGGAGGGACCCAACTCGTTCAGTCCCTCCCTCGTTCAGTCCCTCCGCAAAAGACCAGGTCAGAGCAGTATGCCCGGGGACCGAAGGGACTGAAGGGACCGAAACTCCCTGTTCCAGCTGCGTGCGCGCGGGCGTATGTACGCGTACGTAAGAGGTACCTCTTCATATCCTGGTGCGCTGATAACTACGAAAATGAGTCCCTTCAGTCCCTCCGGCCCAACCCACAAGTGCTCTGACCTGCATAAACACGTTCGGGACTGAAAGGGGACCGTTCAGTCCCCCGCCCCTTGCAGGCCTTCGGTCCCTCACGCGCCCGTGTGAGGGACCGACAGCTCCCGCCCTCGCCGGCATCAGGGACTGAGGGACTGAAGGGACTGGATTTTCAATAACTGGTCATGTCTCCCGCAGAGCGGCACCCCCATCGGCTAGGCTCTCTCTGCTATAAGAGAAACTCAGTCCCTTCAGTCCCTCAGTCCCGCGTGCTGTCCTACCTGACCAGGTAAAACGTCCGGGACTCAACTGACAGACCCTGCCTGGCCACACAAGAGGAACGGATCCACGAACAGTGCAGCGCCCCGCCGACACCGCCTCGTCCGGAGTCGCGCAGCAGCCACGACCTGCGGACGTGGCCCGCTGGCTTGCAGGCCGTCAGTGGCCGGTTCACCCACTGGCCCCGGGACGCAAGACGCCGGCGGCCAACTGCGAGCAGTGCCGCACGCGTAGCCACGAGCCCTCGGACTGCCCCTGTCATGCACGAGGCTTGTGGTGTCACGGCTTTCACAGCGCGACCACCGAGTTCACGCGCATCGCTGCCTGGTGGGGGAGGGAGCCCCGGGCAGGCGTCGGTGTCTCCTGCGGACCGGCGCATCTCGTGGTCCTGGACGTCGACGCCCACGCCGCGCAGGTTCCGGCCCGCGATCGGCTCCTGCCGGGCATCCGTATCCCGGAGCAGGTCGATCTGGCCGGCCTCGCTTCAGGTTTCGACACGCTGGCCCTTCTCGCTGCCTACCGGCAGGAACCCGACCCAGCCGAGGATGAGACCACCCTGCGTGTCCGCACTCCGTCCGGCGGGCTGCACATCTGGTACGTCAACCCCGAGCCCGCGGTCCGCTATCGCTCCTCCACCGGATCCAGCCCCAGGACCGCGCTCGCCTGGCAGGTCGACGTACGAGCCCACGGTGGATACGTCGTGGCCCCCACCACCCGCACCACAGCGGGCGTCTACACGCCCCTCGGGGCCGTACGGGAGCCCGCCCCCCTCCCCGCCTGGTTGGCCGCCGAACTGCGGCGCACGGGCCACGTCATACAGGCCTCCCCGGTTCCCGGTCCGCGGCCGCACAGACAGGCCCGCCAGGCGAGGCCCGGCGCCGCGCAGGCGCTCTTGCAGTCGCTTGTCGAGACCGTTCGTGAATGTGCCGGCCAGGCCGAAGGGGCAGGCTTCACGGAGAAGCTCAACCGAGCGGCATACACGGCAGGAGGGCTCGCCGGAGCAGGCCATCTGAACCAGGCCGAAGCCCGTCAAGAGCTGACAGAAGCCGCTCACTATGCTCGTCCCCACCAAACCCGCCGTAGTGAGACGATCATCGACGCAGCCCTTTCCGCAGGCGCCAGTCGCCCGTTCCACCCCAAAGGACTCGCATGAGTAGCGCCGAGAACAGCCGCTTCGACGCGGCTGCCGCCGCTCAGCAGATGCTCGACATCGAGGCTGCGGCCCCCGCGTGGGTCCCCCCGCAGCAGGTGCAGCCGCCGACCCCGGCCGATACACCCACTCTGCTGCCCCCGATGCTCACCGACCGCGGTAACGCGAAGCTCTTCGCCCAGCTCTACAGTGACCAGTTCCGCCATGTCGAAGGCCTCGGCTGGTACTGCTGGGACCAGTTCCGGTGGAAGCGGGTCGGAGGCGAGAAGGCCGCACTGTGGGCCGCCGGCGATATGGCCGAGCAGATGTCCGCCACTGATCCCCGCGGCATCTTCAGCGAGCGCGAGATCGCCCAGCACCGACGGCGCACCATGTCCACGAGCGGGATGAAGGCGCTGCTCCACCAGGCGAAAGCCGCGCCCGCGCTCAGCCTCGACCCCGATGTGCTCGACGGCGACGCCTACTCCCTCTGCACCCCCGCGGGCGTCGTAGACCTCCGTAACGGCCGCCTGCACAAGCCCGATCCACTCCGGGACCTCCACTCGCGCGCCACCAATGTGGCCCCCCAGGCGATGCCCACCCCCCGGTGGCACGCCTTCCTGGAAGACACCTTCGGCGACGACGCCAAGGGCCGGGAGATGACCGACTTCCTGCACCTGCTGCTCGGGTACTCCATCACCGGCGATGTCGGTGCGCAGGTCCTGCCGTTCCTCTGGGGAAAGGGAGCCAACGGGAAGTCGGTACTTCTGGACGTCATGATCCAGGTCATGGGGGACTACGCCGACGCGGCCCCACCGGGCTTCCTCATGGACAAGGGCAACTTCGCCGAGCACTCTACGGAACTGACGGAGCTGCACGGCCGCCGCATCTTCGTCTGCAGCGAGCTCAAGCCCAACGACAAGTTCGACGAGGCCAGGGTCAAGCTCCTCACCGGCGGCGACAAGATCAAGGCTCGCCGCATGCGGCAGGACTACTTCAGCTTCACCCCGACCCACAAGCTCTGGCTGCTCGGTAACCACCAGCCCGAGGTGGGGACCGGCGGGCACGCGTTCTGGCGCCGTATCCGCCTCATCCCCTTCGAACGCGTCGTCGTAGCCGACCGGAAGATCGACAACCTGGCCGGCGAACTCGTCAAGGAGGAGGGGCCGGGCATCCTGCACTGGCTGATCGAGGGTGCCATCCGATACCTCACCAGCCGTGACCCGCTCACCGGTCCGGCCTCGGTCCGTCTCGCCACGGCGGCCTACGAGACGACCGAGGACCACATCGGACGCTTCCTGAGCGAGTGCTGCATGCGCCAGGGGCCGGAGACCGGTGACCTCCGTGTCGAACAGGGGCTCCTCTACGGGACTTACACCGGCTGGTGCAGCTCGGAGGGCATCCGGGCCGACACGGCGCGGGCCTTCGCGGGCCGGATCCGGCAGGAGATCGGACTGGCCTCCCCGGCCGAGATGCTGAAGTCCAGTGGCAAGAAGTACTACCCCTCCCTGGCCCTGCTGCCGGACGACATCGCGCGTTCCGACGAACGGGCAGGCAGGCGCCCATGAGCCCCAAGACTTGCTGCCCAGGATCCGGGCATCGTCCTACCATGGGGATGTCCGCAGATCGTCGTACCGCCGGGTCCGCACCGAGCAGTCGTATCCACCCGTACCGCCACACCACCGACAAGGAGTTGCGGCCATGAGCTCGTTGCTGCACGAAAGCCAGCTCGCACACGAGGCGAACGTGGTGTGGCTCGAGGACCTCGACGCACTCGACTACGTCCGCCAGGCGCTCGACAAGAGCGCCCGCCGTGGTGGGAAGCCCCGCTACGCCCGTGACGGACGCATGGTCGGCTACGCGGAGCTCGACAAGGACGCGGAGGCCAACCCCGACAGCGGCCTGTTCCAGCGCCGCACCTTCTTCCTCCTGCCTCACGACCGGCCGAACGATCCGGAGGGCCTTTACAAGGAGGGCGCTCCGGGCGAAGCGGTCGACCCCCGGACGATCGAGCCGCGCCGGGTGGGGGAGAAGACCCCGCGCTCACAGGGGAAGCTGCGAGGCGAGATAGTGCCCTCCTGACGATGCTCCGGAACGGAGCCCCGCCGGCCGGAGAGTCCCTGTCCAGCTGATGCCACAGTGTGTGCGCGAGCTGAACAGGATTCCTCCGGCCGACGGTGGTGCTCCCGTACCTGTGCCTCGGCACGTGATGTTCCTCGACGTCTTGGCACGGACGCGGAACGAGCGACGCTCTGCCGCGGGCGGTTCACAGGACAGTCAGCGTGACCGACGCAGTTCCCTGACCGCGGCGACGGCGCCCAGGCAGATGATCATCGTCGAGCCGAAGGCGGTGCCGCCCGACAGGACCGCGTCTGCGAGTCCCGAGCCACTGTGCTGTTTCAGCATGATCACGACGAGGGCGACGACGACCGAGAAGAGCACCATTACCAGGAGCCACAGCGCCCAGGTGGGGGAGGACGAGACGGGTACGGGCGGCGGTGTAGCCGGGGCAGTCACAGAGACCTCTTCATCGACGGAGGTGGGCTGGGGCGAGGGACTACGGTCGGCCGTCATGAGCGCCTACCGCCTTCCGGCTGCGTGCCTGCGTTCAGATCCGAGGTCATCAGACGTTCCGCCGCAGTTGCGCGGGTGTGAGAGACCGCTTCAGCGAGGCGGATGTGGGCCGCGGCCTGGGCAGCGAGCGCGTCAAGGATCGCGACGACGCGCTGCTGTTCCGCATGGGGAGGGAGCAGCACGGGCTGGTTGCCCAGCGCCGCAGCGCTGATGGACGGTGCACCTGTCGCCGTCGCACGGTCCCGTACCCAGGCGACCGACTCGGGCCGCCCCAAGTAGGCCGTGAGATAGCCGGGGTGGACACGGGCCCGGTGCTTGTCCTCCATCCTGAGCCGGATCACGTTGGCGCTCATCAGCCAGTCGGCGCCCACATCTCGGACCAGAGCCGGGGGGCCCATGGCCCCGGTCCGGACACAGACGATGTCCTCGGACCGGAGTAGGAAACGGTCCAGGTTTCGGGCCCGCGCCTCCGTCACGTGCCGGTCATCGGCCAACTCTGCGAGGTGGCCTCCGCGCAGGTTCTGGGGATAGAGGAGGCGCACGCCGCCATCGGTCGTGATGTGCTTCTTCAGCAGGCTGTACGACGGGCCCGCCTGGATGGTGCACAGGTCAGACAGAAGCACGCGCTGCCACCCGACGGCATCGAGCAGAGCCCTCTCCCGTTCCACCTGTTCCAGGGCCGAGGCTGCGGCGGCATCCGCTTCCCACGCCTGCTGCTTACGGAGCTCCAGTACGGTCAGAGCCTCCTGATGGGTAGCCTCCGAAGCACTGCGGCAGGGCTTATGCGTATCGATGTGGTCCACGGGACTGAGGGACCAGTCCCGCTCCCTGATGGACTCCCGGGTCACGACCGCGGTCGGCACAGCAGGGTTCTGCCCGTTGTCGCCCGGGTGGAGGCAGCCCCGGTAGGCGTCGAGAAGTGCCTGTACATCCTCGTCCTGGAGGGCGCGCTTGCCTCGGACCGGGGTTCCCACCTGTCGTCCGTCGAGAAACGCGATCTCGTCGCAGGCCTGTGACGGATGGACCAGGAACCACACCGAGACGGGCACCGATGTGTGGGAGAACAAGCGGTCCGGCAGGGCGATGACGGCCTTCACCACGCCGCGCTCCACCATGGCCTGCCGGATCCTCTTCTCCGACCGGTTCGCCGAGTTGCCGGCCTTGTTGGGCATGATCACGGCGGCGGCGCCGCCCTCTCTCAGCGTGCTGAGCACGTGCTGCACATAGGCGAGGTTGTCGTTGCCCTGGGGAGGGGAACCGTACGGCCAGCTGCCCTCAGCACGTGGTTCTCCGGTGGAGTCACTCATGTTGAACGGGGGATTGCTCAGTACAAGGTCGAACTGCTCTGCAGGGAACGCTCCGGACGCGGCCCAGGGCGGCGCGCCGGAGGAGACTCGCACGCTCGGCCGCGCGCCGAGGAGAGCGAGGTTCATAGTCGCCAGCGGTGCCGTGTCCCGCCCGTGGGTGAGACCGCGGACTCGCATCCTGCGCGGTGCCGTGCCCTGCTGTGCACACCAGGTGGTCGCTGCAGCGAGGAGCTCCCCGCCCCGGGCGTACGGGTCGTAGATCCCCAGCGGGACGCCGGCCGCTCTGTTCTCCTCAGTGATGCGGACCATGACGCGTGCCACGGCGCGTGGAGTGAAGAACTCGCCGCTGTCCAGCCCGGCCAGCAACTCGTACTCGTCGAGCATGAGCTCGAAGGCCTCCGGTCCGAGCTCACCCACGAGGTGCACCACGTGCCGCAGATCTCCGTACGAGCGGGGTTCCAGGCGTACCAACGCCTGGTGCATCGCCGGGCGCATACCCAGCAGCCTCAGCTCTTCGTCGACGGCCGCGGCGATGTGTTTGAGGAGAGCGGTTGAACCGTCCGAGCCCTTCCCCGTCGCAGACATCTGGACGAGGTCGTTCCAGTGATTCCCGCCGGACCGCCGCAGGAAGTGCAGCGACACGAGCAGGTTCACGTAGTCGACCCGTGAGCCCGCTCCTCGTACCCGGTCGCACAGCTGCCCCATGAGCTCCCGCACATGGCCCGCGTCGTGTGAACCGGACCTGTTGTCAGGGACGCCCGGCCGGGGTGCGTCCACGTCGGCCGGGGATCTCCTGGTGAGGGCGAGGGCCCGGCGTGCCCGTGTTCCGTACGTCGTGCCGTCCGGATCTCCCCGCAGAAGACGTCGCGGAACGGGCCGCTGGTCCAGCCAGCCGAGAAGGTCGGCGCGACGGAACAGTTCCGCGTCCCCGCCGCGCTCGGGAGACGGGAAGCCGGGGACGCGGCGCCACTCCGTGATGGTCCCCCGGGAGACCCCTGCCAACGTGGCGATCTCCGCCTGTGAATGGAGCTGATCCGTGTGGTCAGCGATGGACATGATTTGAACTCCCTCGTGGCCGCCGTTCGGCTGCCCTTCGCCCCTGACATTAAGGAACGAGATCCATCACTGTCCTATGCGCACCGCCGGTGCGCACTTACTTGCCTTGACTCACTCCTGCTTCTCAGTCTCGTTGAGATGCAGTAAATCCTGCCCTGAACAGCATCCTGACTGCACGTCCCAGTCTGCCAGTGACGAGGTGGTTCTGAAGGCCCTTTGGAAGGAGCCGTCGTCCTGAGGGCTGGCTGTCCTCGGATTTCTTGCGGCTCGTCCGCGCAGCCGAGCTTCTGGCAGCGGGGAGAGAACGGCCTGCGGAGTCACGGGGTCGGGAGGCGCACGTGATGATGGGACCGTGGACTACAGCCTCGTGATCGCAGCCGCCCAGGCCGCCGGCCCTTGCCCGCCCGGTGAGGAGGCCTCCTGGGGCCGCCGCGTGCAGACCCTCACGGTCGAGCAGGAGGAGACGGACCGTGGCCGCCAGTTGATCGAGCGGGCCCGCTCCCTCGTCGGGAGGTGGGTGCTGGTCTACCGGTACAACGAGGAGAAGTCCCGCAACCGGCAGCACAACGTGCGCATGCTCGCCCACATCGTGGACCTGGGCGACGGCGCGATCTCGGTGAACATGGCGAAGAAGGTCCTCCTGGACGACGTCGGCGGCGTCGTGGCGCGCGCCCAGGGCGCGTGGGAGAGCACAGGCCTGCCCGACACCGGCACGGTGGGCGTTGAGCAGTTGCAGAGGGCGCGGGCGGAACTCATGCAGTGAGGCGTGTGGGTGTGCCTCTCGTGTGACGTACCGTGAGACGTGGCCCTTCCTCGCCCGAGGTGCCGAGGTGCCGAGGACCAGGAGCAGAGCGTGTGGGCCGATGCTCTGGCCGAAGGGGTGCGGACAACCTGCCCGGGTGTGCACGTCAGTCTCCGTATCAGTCGTGGTTACCCCCTGCTGTACTTGATCGTCCTTCCCGAGAGCGAGCGGGGCGCAGGGCTCGGCACGCGCGTCATGGCGCACCTCACCTCAGCGGCCGACCTGCGTGGAGTAGGGGTGACGCTCAGTTCGAGCGGAAATTTCGGCGCGGATCTGCACCGGCTGCATGACTTTCACCGGCGCTTCAGTTTCGTCACCAACAGATGGCGCGGTGAGATCGGGGCCGCCTGGGAAGGCATGGCCCGCGTACCGCGCAACTTTGCCGCGGGTGCGGCATGCTCCGGCGTTGCTGGGAGAAGAGCGTGAACTGGCCGCATCACCGCTTCGTCGCCGGGCACGCGGGCTACCGGCCTCTGCGAGGTGGTGGAACCTTCGGGAGGAGCTCCCACAAGGGACGCTCGCCGCTCGCCCAGGCCGCGAGGGTGCGCCGATCGGCGAGGTGCATGTGCAGCTGCTTGGCCAGTGGTGCGCATCGGGTGGAGAAGCGGCCGTTGGTGACGACCAGGACGACGTCGGCTCCGTACAGCTGGCGGGCGGTGCCGTTGACGCGCTGGAGGTCGGGGGTGCCGACGGCTGAGCCGCGGTCGCCGTCCTTGCGGTGTTTGGCCTGGATGACCCAGGTGCGACCGAGGGGGTCGGTGGCCAGGACGTCGGCGCCGTTGTCGCCGGCCCCGCCGATCTGCCGGGCGTCGGTGCACCCGTCGCGGCGCATCAGGTCGCGAATGGCGTACTCGAAGTCGCGGTGGTGCAGGGCGTCCAGTTGCGGAAGCCCGTAGCGCAGTGCCTGTTGCCGTACCCGTTCCCAGGCCTGCTGCTGGCGATACCGGTGGGTCCACACCGTCCCGCCCACGGTTGCGAGGGCCCCCAGCACGATCAGCGCCCACCAGTTCACCAGCAGCCAGGAGATCACGGCCCAGACCAGCGCGAGTCCTGCGGCGGCACCGAACCCGAACAGGAGCAGCTGGGTGTCGCGGCGCTGCTGCCGGCGCGAGCGACGGCGGCGCGGGGGCGCGCTGCGGCGGGATGGACGGCGCACGGCGGGCCGGCGTCGGGACGGGGGGCGGCGGTTGGCCATCGGGCGCGCTCCGGTTTCAGCGGGAGGAGTCGGTGATGCCGGAGGCGAGCTGGCCCAGGAAGTCGCCAATGCCCTCGCCCAACGGGGTCGGGGCGATCACGACACCTAGAGCGAGCACGATGATCACGGTCAGCTTCTCGTCGTTCCGGCTGCGGGCCTCGGTGCGTCGGCGCAGCCGCAGCAGGACGATCACGGCGAGCAGCACTCCTACGTTGATGGTCAGCATCCCACCCCGCCCTGGATCGCCCTCGGTCCCGTCCCGACCCCCTTATGTATCCGCAACCTGCACCGTCGCGCCTGGCAGTTGCCGGATGATGACGTAAAGTGACTGGTTGGCCGGATCCGTCTCGAGGGAGTTGCCCTCTGGGCTGCCCGATAGGCTCGCCGCCATTCACCAGCAACTGGCCACCTGACCGGGCGGTGAGCACCGCCAGCACCGCCGGTTCTACCTACCCGGAAATGTCCAGCGACGAGCGCGGGGCACGCGAGCTGGCGGGGCGCCAGCTGGATCTGCACGCCGCGAGCCTGCAGGACCTCCTGGACGCCACGTTGGAGGACTATTTCTCCGACACAACGCATGAGAAGCGGTGCGCTACCACCGTTGAGGCTCGACGCAATAATGGGAGTTGACCAGGCGCGCCATGACCAGGGAACGGGCACCGATCCGTACTGGTCAGCAGGCGGGCATGAACCGAGTGTCTTCGATGGAGGCCTGCTTGCACCGTGGGGTGCGCCTACATGAGGACAGGAGAGCGCGAGATGCCCGAGGCAACGGTGGCCGGCGTATTGGCCGAGCTCGGCGAGCTTGAGGACCCGAAGATTCGTGCGGTCAACGAGAAGCACGGCGACGATCACGGCGTGAACCTGGGCGCGCTGCGGTCGCTCGCGAAGAGGCTCAAGACGAACCAGGACCTCGCCTGTCAGCTCTGGGAGTCGGGTGACGCCGCGGCGCGGCTTCTTGCGCTCCTGATCTGCCGTCCGAAGGTCTTCACACGCGACGAGCTGGACTCCATGTTGCGCCAGGCGCGCGCACCCAAGGTGCACAGCTGGCTCGTGAGCTATGTCGCCAAGAAGAGCCCGCATGCCGAAGAGCTGCGGCAGACGTGGCTGGCAGATCCGGACCCCACGGTCGCCGCCGCTGGCTGGGAGCTGACCACTGCGCGTGTGATGACCAAGTCCGAAGGCCTCGAACTGGCGGGCCTGCTCGATGTCATCGAAACGGAGATGAGTGGCGCCCCGGACCGCCTGCAGTGGGCGATGAACCACTGCCTGGCCCAGATCGGGATCGAGTACCCCGCACACCGGGCTCGCGCCCTCGCCATCGGTGAGCGTCTCGGAGTGCTCAAGGACTATCCGGCCTCGCCGGGTTGTACATCTCCGTACGCGCCCGTCTGGATCACCGAGATGGTGCGTCGACAGCAGAAGAATTGAGTTCCGGCACCTGTTCCGACCGGGCAGAGCCTGCAGCCCGCGTCCGTGGGGCCGTCTCGCTCCCCTTGGCTGCGGGTCGTCCTCACCACGATGATCGACGAGCGAGAAGTCGCCATTGCGACGCCGAACAGCACCGTCTTCGCGGGGACTGAGCCGGAGGCAGACAAGAGGCGCGGAGCCGGCCGGAGGCGGACGCCAGGGATCTGGAGGAGGCCCGCAGACTACTCCGACAAATCACCCAGACCGACGGCTCCCCGAGCAGAGGGCAAGGCGCTGATGTACTGGGCTGACGTGCCATCCAGCGCCGCAAATCATGAGCGAGCCCGTCGGCTCTACAAACAGTTCCTTGACGGCAAGTTGGCACCTGACCGGCTCTCAGGCCTTTCTTCGCTCTATGGGCGGAGGACCAGCCGTATCGGGTCGCCCTCCTTCTTCTCCAGCCGGGTGACCGCCGCAGCGACTTCGGCGAGCGGCAATATCCCGCTGACGGAACCGGAGAAGTCCAGTCGTCCGCCCTCTATCAGCCGCAGGAGCTGAGGCAGGGCCACCGGCATGTCGGAACCGTAGTGGCCGAGGATGCGCTGCTGGAAGTAGCTGAATCGGGTCCCGTCCGAGACGGTGAGCGGCTTGTCGGTCAGGCCGACCAGGACCAGCCGCCCCTTGGGTGCGAGGACGGAGACCGCCTGCTCCCGCACGGGCGGCACGCCCGCGAAGTCGAAGGCGGCAGCGAGCCCGACGCCGCCGGTCGCCGCACGGACCGTCCGGCTCAGCTCAGGGTCGGCTGAGTCCAAGGCCAGGTCGGCGCCCGCGGCAAGGGCGCGTTCGCGGGCGACAGGGTTGGGGTCGACGGCCACGACCGGACAGGCGCCGATCGCCCGGAGCAGCTGAACGGCGTGGATGCCGAGCCCGCCGACGCCCCACACGCCAGCCGCCTCGGCGGGCCGGACCGCTCCGGTCTCGGTGATCGCGCCCCACGGGGTGGACACTGCGTCCGGGATGATCGCGCCCTGTTCGAAGGGGATGGCGTCGGGCAGCAGCGTCATGGCATCGGCGGCGGAAAGGGCGTACTCGGCCCAGCCGCCGTCGTAGTCGACGCCGCGGGTGTAGGTGACGCCGTCCCGTATCTCGCCGGCGTGCAGCACGACCCGCTGCCCGGGCGACCATGTGGTGACGCCCGCCCCGGTCTCGGCGACGGTGCCGGAGACCTCATGGCCGAGGGTGACCGTGTCTCCCCGGAGTAGGAGCGGGGTGAGGGTGCCGTCGATGAGGTGCACGTCGGACAGGCAGACGCCGGCCGCCTCGACCCGGACCAGCACCTCCCCCGGGCCGGGCTGCGGGCGGGGCACCTCTTCGAGCCGCAGGGTGCGGCTCGGGACGTGCAGGCGGGCGGCGAGCATCTGCGCCATGACATGACCTCCTCGGTGCGGCGAACCCGAACGGCCTTCAGGAGGTCATCGCAGTTCGACTTGCGTAAACTGTACATCCAACGCATGGAGACTTGCTTTACGCTGATTCCATGAGCTCACCGGAACTCGTCGCCCCACCCCTGCGCCGCCGTGGGGAGCGGATGCGACGGGCCGTACTGGCCGCCGCGGTCGACCTGCTGTCGAGCCAGGGACTGGCGGGTGCGACGGTGGGCGCCGTGGCCCGCGCGGCCGGGGTGCACGAGACCTCCGTGTACCGGCGGTGGGGCACGCGCGAGAACCTGATCCTGGACGCGCTGACCACGGAGCTGGACGCCGCGCTGCCGGTCCCGGACACCGGGCGGGTCCGGGACGACCTGCTGGCGTTCTTCGTCGCGCTGGCCCGGCTGCTGAGCACCGCACAGGGCCGGGCTCTGCTGCGGCTGAGCGTCGAGCACGACGACACCCTCGAGGAGCGACGCGGTCCCTACTGGAGCGAGCGTCTCGACCGGGCCGTCGTTATGGTCCGGCGGGGTGTCGGGCGGGGCGAGCTGGCCGCCGACACCGATCCCGGGCTGCTGATCGAGGCGGTCAGCGGCCCGCTGTTCGTGCGGGTGCTGCTCAGCGGGGGACCCCTGGACGACGTGCTCGTCCAGGGGCTCGTGGATCTGGCCCTGGACGGGGCCCGCCCACGGTGAGCGGTCCGGCTCGTGCCGGACCGCTCATGTGAAGGCTCGGATCGGGGTAACCAGGCGCACGTCAGAGGCGGTTGCGCCGAGGACGGAAGAACCGCGGGCAGCAGCATCCCCCGGCGCACATTGCCGGCAGGCGCCTTACAGGTGCCGCAGCGACCGGATTGCGATGGCGGCACCGGCGGAGCCGGCTGCGGTGGTGAAGCCGCGGACCATACCGGACATCGCGGTGCGGGCCAGGCGGTGGTGGGTCTTGGGGGTGGACTGGCAGGACATGGGTCTGCTCCTCTCTCATCGATGACACGAGAACGGGATGGCTGTACGCTGCCCGTCCTCTGAGCCGGGCGACCCGGGCACATTGCGGGTAGCTTTCCTGGTTGCGGGCCCGGGCTCCCACGAGCGGGCGGGCAACGCGGGAGGGGCTGTGAGGGGTGCGGAGCGCAGGCCGTACGAGGCGTTGCTCTTGTTGCGGCACGAAGCGGAGCAGGCCCGTGAGCGGGCGGGCAAGCCCGCGTCGGGGCGTCGATCAGCAGCTTTATTGCGCCGTGTCTTGAGGAGTGGCCGGGTCGTTCACCACGCAATGCGGTAAGCCGCCTGTATTGACCCGCAGGGTTGTTGACGCGCGTGACTGGGGGCCGTCCTCCGAGTGCGGTATGGCATCGATGGTAGTTGTAGCTGTGCAGGAAGCCCTCGAGTGCTTCGGATCGTTCGAGGGTGGAGGTGTAGGGCCGTAGGTAGGCCCATTCCTCGGCGAGGGTGCGGTTGAAGCGTTCGACGTTGCCGTTCGTCTGCGGCCGGTAGGGGCGGGTGCGCTTGTGTGTGATGGCGGCCGCGGTCAGCGCCTGGGTGAACAGCCGTGACTTGTAGCAGGAACCGTTGTCGGTCAGGACGCGTTCGACAGTGACGCCGTGGGCGTCGAAGAACGCGTTCGCCCGTTGCCAGAAGCCGATCGCGGTGTGCTGACGTTCGTCGGCCAGGACCTCGCTGCAGGCCAATCGGGAGTGGTCGTCGATCGCGGAGTGGATGTAGCTGTAACCGATCACTGGTTTGCAGCTCTTGCGCTGGTCGGTGGTGGCCTGCCGGTTCTGGTTGCCGACTGTTCTGCCGACCGTGCGCCAGCCGCCGCGGTCAGGGATGTTGCCGAGTTCTTGATGTCGACGTGTACCAGCTCGCCGGGCCGGTGGCGTTCGTAGCGGCGTATCGGCTCGCCGGTCGGGCGGTCCAGCCAGGCGAGCCGGTTCAGTCCGTGCCGGGTCAGGATTCGGTGCACCGTGGAGGCAGGCAGTCCGAGGATCGGGCCGATGCGGGCCGGACCGAGCTTGCGGGCCTGCCGAAGATCGCAGACTGCGGCTTCCGTTTCGGGAGCCGTGCGGTGCGGGGTCGTGCGCGGCCGGCTCGAGCGGTCGAACAACCCCGGATCGCCCTCCGCACGCCACCGCCGTACCCACTTGTGGGCCGTGGCCCGCGAGATTCCCATCTCAGCGGCGACATGCGCGACCGGGCGCCCGGACGTGACACGTTCGACCAGCAACCGCCTCCCGAAGACCGTCAGCCGGGCATTACGGTGGGACACGAAGACCTCCGTGTGGTGTGTTCCTAGACAGCTCCACCACATCGGAGGTCTTCGCCATGTTCAAGACCCACGACTGTCAACAACGCTCATGATCAATACAACTAAGGGCTGTCCCGTAACTGGCGGGTCCCCCTTGCCGATCCCGGATCGGACCGTGTCGGTGGCTGGTGCCAGAATCGACGGGTGCTGATCAAGGGATACGACGTCAGCCCGTTGGCGGCGGGCGAGTCACTGCTGGCCCGCCCGGGCTTCTGGTCGAACTACCTTCTGTCGATGTGTAGCGACGGGGGGTGTGCTGAGCGGCCGGTTCCGGAGTGGTTTGGTGAGGACGGCGCCGATGTCGATGCCCTGTCCGAGGTCCTGTTCGATCCCGAACGCTGGCCGGTGTTCAGGGTGCCGGCAGAAGACGGCCCTGGAGCTGTGGTGATCTATCGCAACCTGGATGGCGACTACGGCACCGACTACCTCCTCACCCATCCCGGCAGAAGCTGCGCCGAGCAGATCGCCAGCTGGGACTGCGACTTCTCGGGCACTGGGCTGACATGGCGTGAACTGATCCGGATTGCTGAC
>NZ_JBEZYP010000021.1:0-104122 GCF_040638585.1 Streptomyces sp. NPDC025273 | reverse complement strand
GACGGTTTGTGTGCGGGCCGCCCCCCCCCCCCCCGCGCCCCCCCCCCCCCCCACCGCATGTATACCCATGCTCGCCCAGTGCCCCCGGGCGGTGAGGGGTTCTGCCGTGCACGGCACGCAGACCCGTGAGGACGAGCCTGGTCTGTACGGGTCAGGAGCTGTGCCAGCGGTTGTGGCCGTCGGAGCCAGGGCCGCAGACCATGGGGGTGCCGGCCTTGGTGACGCCGGTCGCTCCGGGCGGGGAGCAGAACGAGCCGGGATGGACCGTGCCGACGCTGCCGCCGGAGGAACCGCCGGAGGAGGACGAACCGCCACCGCCGGAGGTGGAAGAACTGCCGCCGGTCGAACCGCCGTCTCCCGTAGTGCCGTTGTCGTCCTCGTAGTCGGGGTCGTTGGCGGGGATTATGTAGGTCGTGTCCTTCGCCGACGGGCAGCGCTGCACGAGGTCGGCTTCGGTCCACCGGCCCAGGTCGAGACGGACAGTGGTGGTGGAGGTGACCTTGTTTCCTTCGTCCGGGGACTGGAAGCACACCCGCCAGTCGTCGCCGTCCTCGGCGGCTTCCTCTGCGGTCGGAGTGTCGACGTCGAGGTAGACGTCGTCGAGCTCGACGCGGTCCAGGTCGATACCCGCTTGTTCCAGGTCCTCGACGGCCGTGTCGTAGGTTGCGCCGACGACATCCGGCATCTTCGGCCACGGGAGCGGGGCGCCATCCTTTTGGGGGCATGGCTCGTCCTGCCTGACGGCTGCGAAGTCAACGGTCATCGCAGTCGTATCGGCCTTCTGGAGGCACACAGTCCAACCGGACCGCACGATGATCGCGCGCTCCTCGTCGGCCGCGTCGTGGTGGCCTGTGGTGTAGCCGTCGGAGCGCGCTTTCTCCTCCGCGTCGTTCAGCAGTTGACCGGTGTAGTCAGCGGCCTTGATGGCCTTGGAGACGGTCGGGGACGGCGAGGTGGCTGCGGGGCTTGCGCTGGCCTTGCTCCCTGGTTTGGCGTCGGTCTTTCCTGTCCCGCTGTTGTCGAGCTGTCCGCCCAGGCCCGCGCCGATCGTCAGCAGTATCAAGGCTCCGAACGTCGCACCGAGCTTGGTGAACCAGCGCCATGGAGGTAACGCCCACACGGCCGCGATGGCGGCGATCATCACGAGGAATCCCAGGCCGAAGCTGAACGCGCCGAGCAGGGCGACCAGTGCGAGGGCGCCGAGCGCGGCTGGTGTCGTCTTCCACCACGGTCGGGGTGGGGTGAGGCGTGGCGCGTTGTACGGGTTCACGTGGCGCTTAACTCCTGGAGCGAGGATTCGGGTACGGGTGGTCCACTCGGGACCTCGGCCGGGCCGGAACGGCTTGTCAGGCGGAATGCCTGGAGCCCTGGCCCGGGGGCGGGGTGAGGGTGGAGCGGTAGGTGCCGGACTCGTCCTCGGTGAGCGGGGTCTCCAGGGTCAGGCCGGCTGCGGCCATGCGGTCGTACTCAGCGAGGATGAGGCGTTTGGTGCGGTACTCACCGTGCGCCTTGGTGTCGTTGTCGCGGGTGACGTTGAAGGTGTCGAGGATGTATGCGGTGTCGTCGCGGGTGATGCCGTAGAGGTGGAAGAAGAGAGCGTCCAGTTCGGCACGTATGACGGCACGGCGGTCGGGGTCCCAGCGGAAGGGGGCACCGGAGTCGCCGAGGTCGAGGGCGAAGGGGCGCATGTCGTGGGTGGGGTACGTGAGTTGGAGGAGTCGAGGAAGGGCCATGCCCGAGTGAGGGGTGAGCTGTTCTGGCGATGGCATTGGGAGCTGCCGAACGATGAAGTAGCTCATCGAGGTGCCGCCTACGGACTGGCGAGTGGCGTAGTCCATGACAAATGATGACCACGCTGCCCCCATTAGGGCCGCCTGCGAGGACAGCGCTAGCAGGAACTTGTGGCCAAATCCGTGGGCCGGAGCGGCTGCCGCGATCATTGTCCGTTCGTCGCTTGCTCGGCAGATGTCACGCCAGCCGAAGACCCACTGCCGATCCCAGCCCTTCGCCGCCAAGCGACTGCGGACGCCGGACTCCATGATGGGCTGGCCGTTCTTGTCCACTTCTCCGGTAGGAACGTCCTGTTCCGGCACCCAGTAGCGCGGCAGCGGCATGGCGGAGGCATCCTGATGCTGGTCCACGGTGAGGCGAGGGAGTGTGCCCACGGCGAGTTGCTTCTCCGTGGCGTCCTCGTACGTGGAGAAGCGATGGTCGTAGTGGTGCAGCATCTTCGCCTCAAACAACGGCAGCAGGCGCCCGACGCTGCTCGTCGGACTCCTGACCGGTGTAGCGGGCGAAGGTGACCGGCTCGCCCCCGTCCCGAACCCGTGGCGCAGGTACTTCTCCAGCTCCCCCAGCTGCGAGTTGGCCAGGGCGTTCATCGGGTAGACCACGATCGCGCGGACCCGACCGCCCCCGCCGGCGCCGGCTGCCTGACGTTCCTTCAGGACGCGGTCCACGATCGGGACGATGTACGCCAGGGACTTACCGGAACCGGTGCCGGTGGTCAGGACGTAGGAGTCGTCCACCTGTGCGGCCTCGATCGCCTGCCGCTGATGGAGGTGGAAGGTCAGCGGACGGCCGTCCGGGCGCCGCGCGTTCTCCTTCTTTCCCGCCTGGAAGATCTCCGCACACCGGGGGTGCAGCAGGCCGTCCCGCACCAGGTCGGTGACCTGGCCGCCGTCGGCGAAGAACGGGTTCAGCGACAGCCACGGGTCGGGCCACTGCGACTTCGCCGCCAGGTCGCCGGCGACGAAGCCTTCGATCCGGGCGTCCCGGATCACCGTCGCGCTCTTGGTGAAGTCCTCGTACTCCTTGATCAGATCGGCGTGGATGCCGAAGACGTCCATCGTCTCGGGCAGGCGCGGCTCCCTGCGCGGCGCGGGCGCGGCCGGTGTGCGCTCGGGGAGCAGGGAACGCAGCCGCGCCACCGGGTCCATCACCCGCCAGTGCGGGGCCAGCAGGGCAGCGGTGTCGTCCGGCGCGAGCGCGAGCGGGACCAGGGCGGCGTCCCTGTAGCCTGTTTACAATGTCAACGGAGTGGTGCGCTGTAAATCACTTGAAGGGTCGAGTCTATGGCCACACCCGCGAACGTCCAGATCAGAAAGGACGACTCGGCCGCCTGGGCCGCGTTGGCCGAGCGTGTGGAGATCGTCGGCACAAAGGACGGCACCGTCGATGTCGATCACGCAGGCCGGCTGGTCGGTCGGGGCCGCGGGTTCAGTCCAGGCCCGCTCCCGGGGCCACGTGGAAGCGCGTCGCGTCCGGGAGGGGGCGGCGGTCGTGGGGTTCCAGCATGTCCCTGCGCTCGAACCACTCGGTCAGGCGGGTACGGGCCTGCTCGTCGCGTTTCCGGAAGCGGTCGTCCGCCACGTCGGTCTCCGCGGGGGAGATCTCGCGGAGCAGGACGCGGATCGGCGCCGCGTCGTCCTCCGACAGACGGAGGGCCAGGACGGAGAAGGCCGTGCCCGGGGGGAACACCACCTCCGGTTCGTCGTCCGTCCCGAGGAAGACGGACGTCCGGCGGCCGATGGTGGACCAGATCCCGAACTCGACCGCGCCCTCCAGCTCCGCGTCGCACGCCGGGACGGTCGCCACCGCCGCGGGCTCGACGAGGACCGTGCCCGGCACGTACCGGTCCAGCGGCACCCGCTCCGCCGGAGCCGCGAGCATGACCGCCCCGTAGTGCCCCGGCAGGCGGCGCAGGCCCGATTCCAGGCAGCGCAGCAGCGGGGTGAAGGGGCCGGGGGCGGCGGCACGCGCGGCCTCGGCCAGTCCCGCGCGGGATCCCAGGTCGGGGGCGTTTGCCTGGTACAGCGCGATGGCGACCATGTCGGGCTTGAGGCCGTCCTGGGCCAGGGACCGCAGCGACGGCAGCCGGGAGGCCAGCAGCTCCGCCTTGCTGGCGAGGATGTGGTATTTCTCGCCCAGGAGTTCCCGGAGGGCCGCGCGTTCGTCCGGGTTGCTGCGGCCGCCCGGTGCCGGCGAGAGATGGGGCATCGGTGGGGTGGCGGGAGCCTCCCGTACCGGGGGCTCCGGTTCCTCTGGAGCCGGAGCCGGAGCCGGAGCCGGAGCCTGAGCCGAAGTCGGGGGCGGGATCGGGGCCGGGGCCGAAGCCGTGTCGGTCGGTTCGCTCGCGGTCGGGGGCGGGACCGGTCCGGTACGGGGTTCGGGGGAGGGCTCGGGCGTCGGCGCCGGGTGGGGGTTCGTGGAGCCCAGCCAGTGCAGGTTCAGCTCCTCCGCCCAGGAACGGGGCTGCTCCTCGTCGTACGCGTCGCCGTGGAGCAGCAGTCCGTAGGGTTCCGTCGCGCCCAGGTCCGGCAGCGCGGCTAGCACCCCGGGCAGCGCCCGCCGGACCTCGGGGCCGACGGGCCGTTCCCCGTCGCCCACCATCAGGACCGGGCGGGCCGGGTCGGGGCGCACCGTACGGGGGCGGGCGTCCGGCACCCGGTCCGCCGGGCGTAGCCAGAGCCCCGCCGGGACGAGTTCGAGGACCCAGCCCTCCGGGTCCGCGCAGGCGTACACGGCCGGGGCCGTCGCCTCCGGGCCGGACGGCCGCAGCCACGCGGACGGCACCACGCGGTGGTGTCCGGGCGAGGCGGCGAGTTCCAGCAGGAGGGGCTGCCAGGTGGGCGCGCCCCGTCCGTCGAGAAACGTGGTGGCGTGGTCGTCCGCCGTCCGTACGGGGAGGCCGATCGCCGCCCGTACCGTACGGTCGAAGCGGTCCGCCAGGGCCCCCGCCATGGTCACGAGGTCGGACGGGTCGGCCCACGGCGCGGTCAGCAGGAGGTGCCGCGCGTCCGCCGCGTCCTCCGGCACCCGGTCCAGGAGCTCGGCGGCGGGCAGCGTGGGGCGGGCCGGTGATCCGACGCCCAGGAGGAAGGTCTCCGGGCCGACGCCGATCAGCGGATCGACCGCCTCGGGCGGTCCTCCGAGCCAGACTCCGCCCGGAACGGTACGGATGTCCTTCGCCGACTCCTCCGCCGGCGTCGCTCCGTATGTGTGCGCGCCGCCCTGGGACTCCGCCACTACGGGGACGGGCGGCGCGGGGGGCGGGAGCGGTTCCTCCGCCTCCGGTTCCTCTTCTGCCCGCTCCTCCGGCTCCTCCCGCGCCTGTGGTTCCTCCGGGGGCCACCCCGGGCCCAGTTCGTACGGCTCCTCCCCTGGTTCCGCCAGCCACCAGGTGCCCGGTTCCGCGAGTCGCAGCGTGCCGTCCGGTTCGACGCTGACCGTGCCGTCCGGGGCGACCACCGTGAAGTCCGCCGTCGTGGCGACCGCCTGCAGTGGGCGGCCGCCGCCGGGGCCCTGTGCGGCGAGGCCCGAGGCGGCGAGGACCAGGCGGGTCGCGCCGCGCTCCCCGGCGAGGGCCACCAGGTCCGGCAGTGCGCGGCGGAGGACCGGTGCCGCGTCCGGCGCCGCGGCCAGCACCAGAAGCGCGCCGGGCAGCGGGGGCAGCCCGCTCAGGACGGGCGTCAGGGTGGCGGCCGTCTCCTCGGAGGCGATCACCAGGTGCGGGCCGACGGGGTGCGTGCCCGATCCGGTGGCGGGGGCGCGGAAGGTCATCCAGGGTGTCCGTTCTGCGGGGTCCGGCCGTCGGGGTCGAGCAGCGGGGTCTGGAGCTGCACCGTGCGGCGGCGGGTGATGTGCAGCGCGCGTCCGGTGGGCAGCACCTTCGGCTTCGTGCCGCCGAAGAGGTAGCCCTCGGTGGACGGGCAGGAGAGCAGCACGGCAGGGGTGTTGACGTCCTGGAGCTTGCGCAGGAGCGGGTCGGACAGACCGCGGCCGGCGCCGTTGGCGGAGCGGGCGACGACGATGTGCAGGCCGATCTCCGCGCCCTGGGCGAGATGGTCGAGGACGGCGCCGAAGGGGTGGGCCTGCATCGAGCCGTTGACCAGGTCGTAGTCGTCGACGAGCACGAAGAGCTCCGGGCCGCTCCACCAGTCGCGCAGCCGCAGCCGGTCCGGGGTGATGTCGGCGGCCGGGACGCGGTTGGCGATCGCCTTGCCCGCGCCGGTGATCATCTGGCGCAGAGGGTCCGCGGAGACCGCGTAGCCGAGGCGGTACTCCTCGGGCACGGTCTCGTACATCTCGCGGCGGAAGTCGACCAGCATCAGGCGGCCCTGGTCGGGGGTGTAGGCGCGCATGATCTGGGCGGCGATGTGCTTGAGCAGGTTGCTCTTGCCGGTCTCGCTGTCGCCGACGACGATCAGGTGCGGGTCCTGGGAGAAGTCGTGCCACAGCGGCTGGACGTCGTTCTCCTCCAGACCGAGCGGGATCCGCAGGGAGCCGTGGGGCTCGGGGAGGTCGGCGGCGTCGAGGACGAGGGGAAGCATGCGGACCTCGGGCGCGCGCGGGCCGGTCCAGTGGTCGGCGACGATGTCGACCAGGTCGGCGACGCCCTCGCTGAGATCGTGGACGGTGCCGATGCCGTCCATGCGGGGCAGCGCGCACAGAAAGTGCATCTGGTCGGCGGTGAGTCCGCGGCCGGGGATCTTGGGGACCTTGGCCGCTGCCCGCATGTTGACGACCGAGTCGACGGCATCGCCCAGGCGCAGTTCGAAGCGGGTCTGGAGCTGGTCGCGGAGGGCGCCGGTGATCTCGCCCCAGCGGGTGGTGCCGACGAGCAGGTGGACGCCGTAGCCGAGACCGCGCTGGGAGATGAGGGTGAGGGGCTGGACCAGGTCCATGAACTCCTGGCGCAGGGTGTTCCAGCCGTCGATGACCAGGAACACGTCTCCGTGCGGGTCCTCGGGGAGTTCGCCTGCCGCCTTCCTGCGGCGGAAGGCGGCGACGGAGTCGATGCCGAGTTCGGCGAAGTACTTCTCGCGGCGGGTGATGACCGCGTTGACCTCGGCGACGGTCCGGACGACCCGGTCGGGGTCGTGCCTGCCGGTGACCCCGCCGACGTGCGGCAGACCACGCAGGCTCGACAGGGCGCCGCCGCCGAAGTCCAGACAGTAGAACTGCACTTCGGCCGGGGTGTGGGTGAGGGCGAGGGAGGTCATCAGGGTGCGGATGAGGGTCGACTTGCCGGACTGCGGGGCGCCGGCGACGCCGATGTGGCCGTCGGCACCGCCCAGGTCGGCCACGAGCAGGTCGCGGACCTGCTGGAAGGGCCTGTCGACGACGCCGACGGGGACCTTGAGCGTGCCGCGCGTCCCGCTCTCGGCGGTGAAGCCGTGCTCGGGGTCGGGTCCGATCGGGGGCAGCAGTTCGTCCAGGGTCGGCGGCACGTCGAGGGGCGCCAGCCACACCTGGTACGCGGGGGGTCCGGCGTCGGCCAGGCGTTCGGCGGCGATGTCGAGGAGCGTCCCGGTCGCCTCGGCCGCCGTCTCCTCCTCCGGGTCGGGGGCGGCGGGCAGCACCCGCGGGGCCACGTACTCGGTGCGGAGGGCGACGACCTGGCCCTCGATGACCGAACGGCGGCCGGCCTGGCGGCGCTTGGGCCGGTAGGTGCCGGAGACGTAGGCGGCCTTGAAGCGGCTGAGGGTGGAGATGTCGCTGCGCAGGTAGCCGTTTCCGGGCTGGGAGGGGAGCTGGTAGGCGTCGGTGACGCCCAGGACGCCGCGGGACTCCATGGCGGAGAAGGTGCGTAGGCCGATCCGGTACGACAGGTGGGACTCCAGCTGGTGCACGCGTCCTTCGTCGAGGCGCTGAGAGGCGAGCAGCAGGTGGACGCCCAGGGAACGGCCGAGGCGGCCGATCATGACGAACAGGTCCATGAAGTCGCGGTGGGCCGCGAGCAGTTCGGAGAACTCGTCGACGACGACGAAGAGGGTGGGCAGCGGGTCCAGCGGGGTGCCGTCGGCACGGGCGGTCTCGTACTCCAGGAGGGAGGCGTAGTTCCCGGCGGCGCGCAGCAGTTCCTGGCGGCGGATCATCTCGCCGTGCAGCGCGTCGCGCATGCGGTCCACCAGGTCTGCCTCGTCCGCGAGGTTGGTGATGACCGCGGAGGTGTGGGGCAGGCCGTCCAGGCCGAGGAAAGTGGCGCCGCCCTTGAAGTCGACGAGGACGAAGTTGAGGATCTCCGAGGAGTGGGTCAGGGCCAGGGCGAGGACGAGGGTGCGCAGCAGCTCGGACTTGCCGGAGCCGGTGGCGCCGATCAGCATGCCGTGCGGGCCCATGCCGCCCTGGGCGGATTCCTTGATGTCGAGGTCGATGGGGGAGCCGTCGGGGCCGAGACCGAGGGGGACCCGGAGCTTGTTGGACTGGTTGCGCCGCGCCCACTGCTCCTTGACGTCGAAACGGTGCAGGTCGGGGATGCCGAGCAGGCCGGCCAGGTCGAAGTCGGTCTCCAGGGGTTCGCCCGCCTCGAAGCTGTCGCCGAGGCGGTACGGGGCCATGGCGGCGGCCAGCCGGGTGGCGGCGACGGGCGTCAGGCCGTCGGGGACGCCGAGCGGGGTGCTCCGGTCCTTGAGGTTGCGGTCGGCGCCGACCATCTCCAGGGCGTCAGGGCCGTCGGGGGTGCCGGTGATCCGCAGCCGGAGCGTGAGCCGGCCGTGCTTCCACTTCAGGGTGGAGCCGACGTCGACGATAGTGGCGTTGCGGTAGCCGCCGAGCGCGGCCCGGTGAGGTGAGGTGAAGACGGCACCGTCGAGCACGACGATCGTGTAGGGCTCGTCGCGGCTGGGCGTGGCGTCGGGCTCGTAGGGCGGCCGGGCACCGAATTTCTCGCCGAGCAGTTGTTCCAGTTCGCCTATGGTGCCGGCGACGAGCCGCAGCGGTCCGGCGCCGTCGGTCTCCTGGGGGTGCAGCGCGTGCGGGAGCCACTTGGTCCACTCCCAGTGGGCGCGCCGCTCGGGCGCGGCAACGACCGCGACGCGCAGCTCGTCGGGGGCGTGGAAAGTGGTGATCTGGGCGAGTATCGCGCGGACCAGGGCGCGGGACCGGTCGTCGTCGGGGTTCGTCCCGGTCGCGCCCTCGGGCCGGGCGGCGCCCTCGGTGGGGTCGGCGGAATCGTCGTCGGTGCGGATCAGCACGTGGGCGAAGCCGCGCAGGTGGATGGCGACGGGCTGGTCGGCGATGGAGCCGTACGCGTGGATGAAGCGGCGCAGCGCGTGGGCGCTGAGCGGTTCGAGGTCCTCGACCGGTTTGGTGGAGAGCGGGGCGAGGCGCACCGCGAGGCGCTGGGAGCCCAGCGCGATCCGTACGTCGCTGAAGTCGGGGTGGGAGGAGCGTCGTTCCCACAGGCGCGAGGTCCGCACCAGGTAGGGCAGTTCGGCCGGGTCGGGGTGGCGCCAGGCCAGGGCCTCCTGCTGGCGGAGGATCTCCTTGCGCACCTGCCGCCGCATCTGCGCCAGGTAGCGCAGGTAGTCGCGGCGCTCGCCGGTCAGTTCCTGCTTGCGGTCGGCGTTGCCGCGCATGATCTGGGTGACGATCATGCCGATGGCGGACACGGCCATGGTGCCCATGGCGATGTACGTCATCATGCCCCCGTTGGGGCGCAGGAAGATGAAGACCATGGAGAGCGAGGACAGCGCCATGGGCACCATCGTGATGATGGTGCCCATGCCGTTCTGCTTCTCGGGCAGGCCGGGGGGCTCCTGGAGCTGGATCTCGCCGTCGGGCATCTCGGGGCCCGGCCGCCGCGGCGGGCGGTTGACTTGCACCACGCTCAACGAACAACGCTCCTCACGCCTGGCTTCCGCCTGGCGGCCGACTCTGTGCGGTTTCCTCGTCAGTCGGGAACGGACGGGTGGTGCGGGACGGTTCAATCCGTTCGTACGGTGACTCCGGATGAACGCCGGATGAACCCGGACGGCGGGGAGGCGCGTTGACCTCTGCGGCAAGGAGGCAACGGCGGTGGGGCGTGCGCCCGTGCGGATGCGCGGCGCGTCGCCGGGGTGGGAGAGACGGTGCGCGCCCGCCCGGTGGGGCGGTCTCGAGGGGGGGAGAGAGCGTTGGACGAGGACGGGGACGACGAGGTGTACGAGGTACAGGCGTTGCTGCGCGCGTGGCTGCCGGGCGTCGCCCCGGAGGACGGGGACCCGCTCGACGGGGCCGTGACCGGGCTGGACGTGCCGGAGGCCACGGCGTCCGAGGTGGTGGACGCGCTCGCCCGGCTGCTCGGGACCGCTTCCCCGGCCGAAGTACCGGAGCCGGGGGCGCGGCTGATCGCGCGCGTGTTCCTGATCGACGAGCATCCGTCGGCGGCCGGCTGGAGCGAGGGCGAGCGGCGGTCGGTGACCGAGCTGGCAGCCGTGCTCGTGGCGCGGCACGGCGAGGAGGGCGTCGAGGCGCTCGCCCGGCAGCTGCGGGGCGATCCGCGCGGGGGCGGCTGAACCCGCCGCCGGGGCTTTTCCGTTCCTCTGTCCGCCGAGGGCCTTCCTGCCCCGGCTGGACAGCGGGAAGGACACGCAGGAAGTGAGTGGTAGCGCGGTGGCGGGGCTGTGCCGGTTGAGGTTCCACGGGCCGCACAGGGTGGTCGAGCTCTCCGTACCGGCCGATGTCCCCCTGGCGGACCTGTTCCCGACCATCGTCAGGTACTCCGGTGACGACCTGGACGAGAAGGCCGTCGAGGCGGGCGGCTGGGTGCTCCAGCGGCTCGGCGGGAATCCGCTGGACGAGGAGCGGACGGCGGAGGCCCTGGGGCTGCGCGACGGCGAGTGCCTCTACCTGCGGATGCGTCGCGAGGCGATGCCGGAGGTGCACTTCGACGACATCATCGACGGCGTCGCGGCCGGCCTGGAGCGGCGCGGCGACGGTTGGCATCCCGCCCTCACCCACCACCTGGCGCTCGGGCTGGCGCTGCTCTCGCTGGCGGGCGGTTTCGTCCTCCTGGCCCTCTCCGGCGGCCTCGGGCCGCTGCGGGTGGTCGCGGCGGCCTGCGCCGGAGTCCTTCTGATCCTCGGCGCGGGCAGCGCCGCACGGGCGGTGGGCGACGCGGGGGCCGGTACCGCGCTCGGCGCGGCGGCGGTGCCCTACCTGGCGCTGGCCGGTGCGCTGCTGCCGGCCGGGGACAGCGACCTGACGGCAGCCCGGCTGCTCGCGGGCGGTTCGGCGGCGGCGGGCGCGTCGGTCCTGGCGCTGGCGTCCGTGGCCTGTTCGGCACCCCTGTTCCTCGGGCTGCTCGTGACCTCGGTCGCCGCGTCGGCGGCGGGGGCGCTCGTCCTGGCGGGGCTCTCGGCCTCGGAGACGGCGGGGGCGCTGGCCGTGCTCGTGGTGACGTTCGGGGCGTTCCTGCCCGGCTTCGCCTTCCGGCTGTCGGGACTGCGGCTGCCCGCGCTGCCGCGCAGGGCCGAAGAGCTGCAGGAGGACATCGAGTCCTACCCGGCGCAGGGGGTCGTGGACCGCAGCGCCGTGGCCGACGGCTATCTGACCGCTTTCCATGTGGTGACCGGCGCCCTGTGCGCGGCCTGCCTCACGCTGATGGCGTCCGCGCTCGGCTGGGCCCCGGTGGCGCTGGCGGCCGTGCTGTCGCTGCTGCTGATCCTGCACGTCCGCGAGGTCGGTTCCCGGTGGCAGCGGCTGGCCCTGATCCTGCCGGGCGTGTACGGGCTCGCCCTGCTCACGACCGGGTGGGCGCTCTCGCTTGGCCCGACGGGCCGGCTGGGCCTGCTGACGGGTCTGCTGGCGGCCGCCGCGGCGCTCGCGATCTTCTCGTGGACGGTGCCGGGACGGCGGCTGCTGCCGTACTGGGGGCGGGCCGCCGACCTGCTGCACAGCGCGCTGGCGCTGAGCCTGATCCCGCTGGCACTGACCGAGGCCGGGGTGTTCGCGTGGGTGCGCGGGCTCACCGGCTGAGCGGCCCGCCCGGAAACACCCCCCAACCCCGCCGTACCTTTCCCACCAGGAGTTCACATGCAGTCCAGACGCGACCAGGTGCAGGCCCACCTGTTCGTGATGAGCAGGCTCGGGGCCGGGATGCTGCGGGGCGAGCCCGACGCGCTGGACCTCCCGACCCGGCGGACCACCCGAGGGGTGCGCACCGGACTGTTTATCGCCGTGATCATCGCCCTGGTCATGGGACTGTACGGGGCGATCAAGCCGGGCGGCGCGACGGGCTGGGCCAAGCCGGGGACCCTGGTGGTGGTCAAGGAGACGGGTGCCCGGTACCTGTTCGTCGGCGGGGAGCTGCGGCCGGTGCTCAACCAGGCCAGTGCCCGGCTGGTGGCCGGGGAGAAGATGACCGTCACGCAGGTCGGTCTGAACTCGCTGGGGACGGTGCCGCGCGGCGGGCCGGTGGGGATCGTGGGCGCGCCGGACGGGCTCCCGGCCGCGTCCGCGCTGGCCCGGGGCGACTGGCTGGTGTGCGGTCTGGTGGCGGCCACGGCGACGGGGCGGCCCGGCCCGGTGGTCTCGGTGGCCGTCGGTCCGGCGGGCACAGGCCGGGCGCTGGGCCCCGGACAGGGGGTTCTGGTGACCGCCTCGGACGGCACCGGCCACGTGCTGTGGCAGGGGCGGCGGCTACGGCTCGGCGCGGGTGCCGGGACGGCACTCGGCTACCGCACGGCCACCCCCTTCCCGGTGGCGTCGGCCTACCTCAACTCCCTTCCCGCCGGGCCCGATCTGGCCCTTCCGGAGATCGCGGGGCGGGGCAGGCCCGGCCCCGCCCTGGCCGGACGGGAGACCCGGATCGGCCAGCTCTTCACGGGCCCGGGCGGCGAGCCGTACGTCCTGACCCAAAAGGGCCTGGCGCCGCTCGACCGCACCCGGTTCGAGCTGCTGCGCGGCGACCCGCGCACACAGCGGGAGGCGTACGCGGGAGCGCCGGCGGTCGCCGTGGCGGTGGGTGCCGCCGATCTGGCCGCCCACCCGGCGCCTGCCGGGATCCTGCCGGACGCGGGCCTTCCGGCGACGCCGCCGGAGCTGGTGGAGCCGGGCGCCGGACAGGGCGTGTGCACGGCGGTACAGCCTTCGGCGGAGGGCGGCCCCGGCACCCTGGTGACCGTGGCCGACGCGGCGAGGGTCACGGGCCGGCCGGTGACGCCCCAGCCGGGCGTGACGGCGGCGTGCGGCGCGGCGGACCTGGTCTCCGTGCGGCCCGGCGGCGGCGCGCTGGTGCGGGCGCTGTCCGGTGCGGGCGCGGCCGGGACGACGTATCTGGTCGCGGACAACGGCGTGAAGTACCCGCTGCCGACGCCGGAGTCCGCGAAGGCCCTCGGCTACGCGGGCGCGGCGGCGGTGGGGGTGCCCGCGACGCTGCTGACCATGCTGCCGTCGGGGCCGGCCCTGGACCCGGCGGCGCTGGCCGCGGCGGGGGTGGTCGACGCGACCGCGGGCGTGCCCGCCCCGGTCTGCCCCGGAGCGGAGCCGCAGGACGCGAAGAGTGTGAAGGGCGCGACAGCCGGCGCCGCGACGACGGTGAACCCCACGCCGTGAACGGCCCGTTCCCCCTGCCGGGAACCCACCGACCGTACGATCGAAGGAGATCAGGTGACCGAAATTCCCGGCGACAACCTCAAGGTTTCGTCAGCGGTACTCACCCAGACCCTCAACGAACTGGAGGGGCACCTCCAGACAATGGAGCGGGCCTACACCCAGTCCGAGGACATCGCGCAGCAGGTCGCGCAGAGCATGCGGTCCACCGCCGGCACCAAGTTCATCGCGAAGATCGAGAACTGGCAGCGCGGCTACCGCACGGTGATGGCCGAGTACCGGGACCTCCTGGACGCCGTCGGCACCACCAGCAAGGTCATGACGGACACCGCCGGCGAGGCGGAGGCCAACATGGACCTGTGGAGCGGCGACGTCTACGACGTCCTCAGCAAGTGACCCCGGGGGCCCTCTCCCCTTCCCCTCCCCCCTCTTCTCCCTCTCCTCTGTAAGGAACGCGCATGAGCGAAATGGACATGGACATCAAGCACGGCGCGCTCGAGGACGCCAATGCCCAGATGAAGCAGGTCGCCGCCACCATGAACTCGGCCCTGGACACCATCGTGCAGCGCCTCGACGCCATCCGGTCCGAGTTCAGCGGTGAGGCTGCCAAGGAGTTCGCGGAGTTCAAGCAGGCCGTCAACAACCTGGACTCCAGCCTGTCGCAGCAGTTCGACCAGGGCGCGAACCTGCTGGCGGACGCCCACGGCATCATCCGCAACGGCGACCGCAAGAGCGCCTATCTGTTCCAGCGCTGAGCCCCGCCCCGGAACCCGGCCCGCCGCACTCGACGGCGCGCCGGGTTCCGTCGTTCCCGGACGGGGCTGAACCCGGGGGCGCGGGACTTCCGTTCTCCGTGCCGACGGCCCGTACGACGTACGCCCGCGACTTCGGCAGGAGAGCACTGATGGGAACCCCGACCGACAGCGAACCGAACGACGAGACGGTCACATCGATCACCGACGACGTGCTGCGCGACTACGCGTGGAAGTTCGACACGCTCCTCAAGGACTTCCAGGACCCGTCCGTGATGGCGCTCCTCTCCTGGGAGAAGGGCGTCGGCAACAGCAAGCTCCTGCCGGGGAACGTCAAGGAGATGGTGAGTGCCCTGTCCGTGCAGGACGGGTTCGCGTCGCTGTGCAAGGAGCTGAACAGCGCGCTGGAAGCGTTCCGCGAGATCGCCAAGTCGGCGAACCTCGACCTGATGTTCGTCAAGGAGACCTTCCAGAACTCCGATGACGAGTCCGTCGACGTCGCCGAGATGTGGGAGATCCTCAACGACATCCAGCAGAACTCCGGCTCGGGCAGTGGCTCGGGCGCCGGCTCCTCCTCGACCGGCAACTAGGCCGTCTCCTCCGGAAGGGATTCCCGCCCACCCATGGCAACCTTCACCTGGGAACAGGCCATCAAGGTCCTTCTCCCCGACACCAACTCGCTGACTAACCGCGAGGCGGTGACCGTCGAGAAGTGGCGGTCCTCGGACACCGCCCACATCGAGATCGTGAGCGGCGACGGCAAGGGCTTCTCCGAGAAGTTCGACGTCTCCCACATCATCCCCCTCACGGAGAACGACTACTCGAGCGGCGCGTACTCGTGCGTGATCGGGTTCAACCTGGACTGGCAGAACGTCCTGGACAGCCCTCAGTCCAAGTTCAACCTGTTCCACAGCGATGCCCACAAGGTCCTGACGGAACTGGTGGTCTCGCAGACACGCAACTCGGGAGCCGTCAGTTTCGCCTCCTTCGACGCCGCGGCGGAGGTGGTCCACGGTGCCCACGCCTGGCTGGCGAAGTGGGTCCCGATCATCAAGCGCTGGGAGGAGAACGTCGACGCCGACGAGAGCGAGTGGAAGGGCAGCGCGGCCGGAGCCTTCAGGAAGTTCCTCGACGTCATCTCCACGGAGATGAGCAAGGTCCAGCTCGACCTCGCCCAGCCCCAGCCCCAGAAGGGCGCCACCGGCTATCCGGACACGTTCGACTTCTCCCAGAAGAGCGGCTACGAGACGCTCATCACCAACGCCAAGCAGCAGCTCAACGAATCCCTCTACCAGATGTACCTCGCCCTTGAGCTGTGGTGGTGGCCGTCGGGCGCGGTGGAGATGAACCGGAGCACCAGCCCGGTGTGGCGCATGCGTGACGCGCTCGCGGAGGTCATGTCGGGCGCCAAGTGCACCTTCACGTGGAAGGCGCAGAGCGGCGGCGGCGAGAACGCCCCGACCATCTACTACCCCGTGGACCCGAAGGTCGTCGACAACGGCGGCTCCGACGTCAGCCAGAAGTTCTGGCTCGACGGCATCGAGCTCGCGGCCAAGAAGAAGTGGCTGGCGAACCTGCAGCCGCTCGACACCGCGGCACAGACATACATGGGCAAGGTGGATACGGCGTACCTCGCTCTCGGAGGAGCGCTGCGCGAGGGCATCTACCAGCCCCGTCTCCAGATGCCCACCGGCGGCGGTGCGGGCGGTCCGACCCCCGAGACTCCCCCCGGGGGCAGCGGGTCCGGCTCGGGCGGCGGTCCCGGAGGAGACATCGGCGGCATCGGAGAGGGCGGTTCGGGCGGCGGCGTCGGCGGGGGAAGTGGAGGCGGCGCGGGGGGCGGCATCGGCGGCGCGGGGAGCGGTGGTATCGGCGGCGGCACGGGGAGCGGCGGAAGCGGCACGGGCGGTCCGAAGACCGGGCTTCCCGACAGCCTCCCCGGCTCAGGGACCGGTGGCGGGCCGGGGTCCCCGCCGCCGACGAGCCTGCCCGGGTCCGGCTCGTCGGGCGGCGGCGCCCCGCTGCTCGACAAGAACGGCAAGCCCGTCGCGGGCGTGGACGGCACGCCCGTCGTACTGCCGCCGGGCTCCCGCATCGGCAAGGACGGCAAGGTCTACGACGCGAACGGCAAGCCGGTCCTGGGCTCGGACGGCAAGCAGATCGTCGCCCCGCCAGGCGCCAAGGTGGGACAGCAGCCCGCCCCCGAGGAGACGCCGGGCAGGGGACTGCCGGGGGCCGGCCTCGACCAGATCCGGCTCCCCGAAGGTGCGAAGGTCCTCCCGGACGGCACCGTGGCGGACGCCAAGGGCAAGCCGCTGCTCGACTCCAACGGCAACCCGTACGCGCTGCCCAAGGGGGCCACGCTCAAGGACGGCATCGTCGTCGACGCGAGCGGTAAGCCCCTCAGCCGCGCCTACCAGCTGCTGACGAACGCGGAGCACGCCCTCAACTCCCGCCCCGCACCGCACACCACGACCAGCGGTGGTCCGGGCGGCACCCACAGCAGCTTGCTGGACCAGCTCGGAAGCGGAAGTGGCGGCTCGGGGAACGGCTCCAAGAGCTTCACCGGCACCGCGACCGGCGGCACCACCACGTTCGGCGACAGGGCGGCGCGATCCGTCGGCCTGTCCCCGCCCGGCACCGGCGCCACCACCTCGGCCGGCGGGGACACCGGCAGCGGACAGCCGTCCGGCGGGACCGGCACCGGGAGCGGTACGGGCAGCGGCACGCAGACCGCACAGCACCCGATGATGCCGCCGATGAACCCCGGCGCGGCCGGCGGCGGCCAGCCCAACCAGGGCAAGGACCGGCAACGCACCACCTGGCTCACCGAGGACGAGGACACCTGGGGCACCGACACCGGCTCCGTCAGCGGGGTCATCGGCCGCTGACCCCCCGCCCGCCCACGACACACCGCTCTCATCTCCCTCACGAAAGGCTGCCCATGGCCATCGACTTCGACGGCATCCTCAAGGACGCGATGTCGGCCCTGCACGACCAGCGGGACAAGATGCTCGCGGCCAAGCGCGAACTGGACGCGGCGACCGCGTCCGTCACCTCCAAGGACCACATGGTGTCGGTGACCGTCGGCCCCCAGGGCCAGGTGGTCTCGATGACCTTCCACACCAAGGCGTACCAGTCGATGGCGCCGGCCGAACTGGCCGCCGCCCTCGTCACCGTCCTGAACGAGGCCCGCGCCGCGATGGGCAGCCAGGTCATCGAACACATCAAGGGATTCCAGGACTTCGGCGGACACCTGCGCAGCGTGACGGGGCTCGCCGGCACCCCCGTCGAAATGGACGAACTCCTCAAGCCGCTAAGGGCGATGGCCCCGTCCTTCGACCTGGAGGAAACCCTGGGCGAGGTGAAGGCGGCCAAGCAGGAGGAGTTCGGAGCCGAGGAGGACACGACGGCCGGCCGTGCCTGCGAACAGAGGTCACAGCAGGAGGAGTTCGCCGCCGCGGCCGAGAGCCGCATCCCCACCGGAAAGCAGGAGGAGTTCAGTGGCTGACGATCTGAAGGTCCTGAGCGACCTCAAGAACAAGTTCGCCCACTACGACGACTACCAGCGCTGCCTCACCGATCTCAACCGGGCGATCGTCGAGATCAACCGGATCAACAAGGAGTCCGCGGGCCAGGACGACATCGGCAAGGCGTACCACCAGCAGGTCGACCGGCCCACCGAGAACCTGACCGAGACCCTGGAGTACGTCAACAAGCGGCTCGGCATGGTCGTGGACGCCGGGAACCAGACGTCCGACATCATGGCCAATTCGGACGAGGAGGCCGGATCCCGGTCGGACGGCTTCTGAGGCCCGGTGGCTTCTGAGGCCGCCCGGCCCGGCCGCCCGGCCCACGTTCGCGCGGTCACGCCCCCGCTGAACCGGGCGGACGGTCGTCCCCGTTCCTCCGGGCACAGCCGTCCGCCCGATCAGAGGACCTCCACACCATGGCCATCAACCCGCCGGAAGGGATCGCCGACTTCCTCGCCTTCGTGTCGGGCATGGAGTGGCCGGAGGCTGACGAGGACCTCATGCGGCGGGTGTCGGAGCACTACGGTGCCGTCGCGCGGGACCTGGAGACAGTGTCCGGATACGTCATCGAGCTCATCCCGATCGTCAAGAACGACTTCGACGGCGAGGCGGCCGACTCGTTCCTGATGGCCATGAAAGACCTGGCGGGCCAGACGGCGGGCGCGAACCAGCTGGAGCAGACGGCGGAGCTGTCCCGTCAGCTGTCCGAGGTGGCACTGAAGGTCGCCAACCAGGTCGAGTACACGAAGATCATGGCGATCCTCCAGCTCGTGCAGTTGCTGGCCGAGATCCTGTTCGCCACGCTCTTCTCCGCCTTCACTTTCGGCTCGGTCTGGGGCCCGGTGTCGGCGCTGTTCGCAGCGACGCGCGAGGGTCTCCACCAGCTCTTCCGGTGGCTGCTCCAGACGATCATCAGCCAGACCTTCATCGGCATCGTCGGCGGCGTCTTCCAGGACACGGTGATCCAGCTCTACCAGCTCGGCGCGGGCCACACCACGAGCTGGAACACGGAGTCGCTGATCGACTCCATCAGGCAGGGCGCGCTGAGCGGTGTGGTCGCCGGTCCGCTGGAGATTTTTTCCCACTACGGCGGCAAGCTGCTCGGCAGGGTCCTCGGCGGCAAGACGCCCGGCTCGATCATCAGCAAGCGGATCGACGACGTGCTGAACAAGGTCGACGACAAGCTGGACCACATCACGCCGAACCCGAAGCCCGACATCCCGACGGGCGGGGCGGGGCCGAAGTCCAAGCTGGACGACATCGCGTCGAAGTCGGACAAGGAGCTGCCCCCGACGCCGCCCGACAAGGCGCCGAACGACGTGACGCCGCCCCCGGCCCCGCCGAAGACCGTCACCGAGGGCACCATGCCGGCGCCCGTGCCCGCGCCCAGCAAGGCGAAGCCGGAGGCGCCGGGCGGTTCCACGGCCAAGGACAAGCCGAACGCGCCCGCGACGGGCACGAAGACCAGGGCCGAGGAAACGCCCACCGCAGGGGCGAAGACCGGGGCGCAGGAGACACCGACCCCCGGCGGGAAGGGGATCCCCGGCGCGGACAGGACGGAGATCCCGAACACCGGCAGGGCCGAGACGCCCACGGGCAAGCCGGACACCGTCGGGGGCAAGGACGCTCCCGGCGCGGGCAGGCCCGACGCCGGGGACGCGTCGGCGGGCGGGAAGGCCGCCAAATCCTCCGACTCCTCGGCGGCCGGCCGCACCGCGGGCGACGTCGAGACCCCGCTGGACGACCTCCTCCCCACCAAGGAGGCCCGGTCGGCCTTCGCCAAGGACGTCGGCGAACTCCTCGGTGGTGTCAGCCGCAATCTGGAGACCGGGTTCCTGCGGCACGGTGAGGGCACCATCGCGGACTCGTTCACCAAGAAGATGGGTGACGTCTTCTCCGAGCACCTCGGACAGGCGGGTGCCAGGGAGGCGGGCGAGGCGTTCGGCGAGATGCTGACCCGCAAGTGGGTCCGGCTCGGGGCGGACCACACCGAGCTGCCCGAACTCCTCACCAAGGCGATGGGCGACTTCGGCCAGTTGGCGCCGCTCAAGAACCTCGCCGACTCGATGCCGAACCTGTTCGCCCGCTCCGAGCACAGCAACGCCCTGGCCCGCATCTTCAAGCAGGAGAACCCGCTCCAGGGCAGCCCTATGTACCAGCTCGGCGGAGCCGTCGCCTCGCTCCTCAACGAGGGTACGAACGAGATGCTGAGCGAGGGCTTCTACAACATGATCTTCGGTGACGGAACGTTCGAGGTCAGCGGCGGCCCGTTCGCCTCCGGCGTGGCCATGGGCGCGCTGAGCCACGGCCTGCACCGCGCGTTCGAGCCGATCACGGTCAGGTACCAGAACTGGGTCCTCAGCCACCAGCACGCCGACAACCCGGCCGACAGCAAGTACTTCGGACTGCTGCACCCCATCAACATCGCCTCGTTCGTGTCGAACATGACGGGCAACCCGGCGCCGTGGCCGGTTCCCCGCCCCACCTCCGAGCTGCAGGAGACGAGTTTCCTGCGCGACATGAAGGACATGGTGGAGTGGGTCTTCTCCCACCCCGTCACCGGCACCCCCTTTTTCACCGATCTGCCCCAGCGATCTGACGTCACGGTCGAGAGCGGCGGCGCCTTCACGCCGCTCGACCTGGACCTGGGCCCGTCGTTCGGTGACGAGATTGCCAGGGACCCGCTGTTCCGGAGCGAGTCGGACGACGACGCGCTCACGAACGACGGCGGGACGGAGGAGGGCGACGAGGGCTCGGGCACGGTCGCCAAGTCGTCCCGGGCCACCGTCTCGTCGGACCTCTCAGCCCTGCTGGGCGACGACACGGAGGGCCCGGTCCCGGACCTGACGGACCAGGACCGGCCCGCGACCCGCCCCGTGACCCAGGGCGGTGGCGACCGTTTCAGCACGCCCGTGCCGCAGGAGACCGGGTCCCCGGCGCGTACGGAGGTGCCCGCGCAGGCCGAGGCGGCGCCGAGCCCCCGGCCCCACCCGCTCCAGGCCGAGAAGGACAGGGCCGCCGCCGAGGGACTCGACTACCTCCTCCCCTACGACAGCGCGTACGACGACACCACGTCCTCCGACGACGCCATGACCCCGGTCGGCGACGGCGACAGCGGCGACCACGCCGCCGACGACGGTGACCGCGCGGGCGACGGCACCGCCCCGCCGCCCGGCGGAGCTGTCCGGGACATTCCCTCCGGCATCGCCGTCGGCGTCCTGACCCCCGCCCAGGCCGCCGTCCTCCGGTCGCTCCCGCAGCGCTCCGGTGTCTTCGTCGTCGGCATGCACACCGACCCCCGCACCCCGCACGACCCGGGCGCCGTCCTCAAGGCCCTCACCGACGCCCACGACGGGGGCCGGCTCGACGGCATCACCGAGATCCGGTTCACTGCCTGCGGCCTTGCCTCCCCGGTCCACGAGAGCACTGTCAGGACCGTCATGAGCGGCCTGTGGAAGCACCGTGCCGTGACGGGCACCACGACCCCTGATCCGCTCATGGCCCGCGCCGCCGACGCCCCTGTCTGGTACGTGCCCACGACGGGCGGTCACCTGCTCACGGCCCAGCACGTCGGGCTCACGCCCGACGGGAAGATCGCCGTCGTCGACGAGGGCGCCTGGCACGTGTACGGCGACAGCGGTGACCGGGACCACACGCCCGTCCGTACGACCCCCGACGCCGACGACCTCCCCGACGACGCGGTCCGTTTCCTCTTCCGCACACCCGCGGTGGACGCGGAGCACCCGGACGCCGTCACGTTCGGCCGGGACAAAGATCTTCCGGTCGCTCTGTCCCGCCACCTGCCGCGGGAGCGGTGGACGGCCCTGCTGTCCGATCCCGCGGCGACGGACCTGCTCGCCGAAGTGACGGAGACCCGGCGCTCCCCGGACGACGCCTGGCACACGATGGACGCGGGGACCTACCTGGAACTGCAGAATCAGCTGCTCGGGGAGAAGGGGAACGGCTTCTCGGACGAGACCGTCGAGAACGCCTTCTCGGTCTACCCGCCCGAACTCTCCGCCGACGGGGCCGAACGCCTGGAAGCCGTCGTGAACCTGGTCCGGGAACTCCACGCCGACACGGAGGAGGGGCCGCTGACGCCGGCCGTCCAGATCCTGCTGCAGCGCCTGCTCCTGGACCAGGGCTTCCCCCCGGCCCGGCTGCCCGACGCGGCTCGCACCACCACGCTCTGGAAGGAGAACGAGACGGGCTTCCTCGCGGCCGAACTGACCCTCGGCATGGCCGACGTCACGGGCGCCCGGAACACCCCCCTCACCGGCGAGCTCACGGGCGCACCGGCGGCGACGCCGTCCGACGAGGCCCTGTCAGAACTGCTCCAGGACCCGGACGAGAGCCGGAAGGCCCTGCTCCGCGAGCTGCTGGACGGCGCGCACCTCCCGGACAGTCCCTGGCACACCCTGGACGGCGAGGCGTACCTCGCCCTGCGCTCCCGGGTCGAAGGCAGCCCGCTCGGCGATCCTGGCACGCAGGTGCGGGAGACCCTCCACCGCGTCTTCGAGGAGTACGGGGAGGCCCTGAAGAGGGCCACCACCCGTGTGGACCAGCTGAAGGCCGTCGCCGACACGGTCCTGACGCTGCACGCGACCGGTGGCCTCACCGGGTCGCCGGAGAGCGCGCTGACCGCCCACTCCCGCTTCCTGGTCCCACGCATGCTCCTGGACCTCGGCATCACCCCGGTGCCCCTGCCGGCCAAGCTGCACGCCAAGCCGGCCTGGCAGGCGCCCAGGAACGCCAAGATGAGGAACACCCGCATCCTGACCTTCGCGACCTCCGTGGCTCGTGCCGTCACGGACGCCCACCCCTCCTGGTCCCGCCCGCTCACCTTCGCCCCCGCGGAGGACGACGCGCCCGGCGTCACGCCGTCGGGCGACCGGGCGACCGACACCGGCACCGGCACCGGTGCCCCCGCGTCCTCCAGCGCGCCCGTCGCCACGCATGCCCCCGCGCCGCAGACCAGCCCCGCTCGCGACGGGGACGGGGACGGGGACGCGCCCGAACCGACGGACTGGCGGGCGGAGCTGGACGCCCTCGGCACGCGCACGCGGGAGGAGACCACCGCCTTTCTGGTGCTCCCGGAGCCCGCGCCCGCGCTGGTGGGCCGGGCGGACCGGCTCCTGCGCACCGACGACCGGCCGTACACCACCCTCACCAAGGACCTCCCTCCCGGTACGGAGCACTGGCTGGTGGTGCAGGTCCCCGCCGGGCACGCCGTCGACACGGGGGAGGGACGTCTGCTGGTCGGCAAGGACCGGCTGGCGGCGGTGACGCTCACCGGCCCGGCCGACACGATCGGCTCCCTCCAGGATCTCGAACGGGGCCTGCGGCCCCCGGGCAGCCCGGAACAGCCCCTGCCGCTCGCCGTGCTGAGCCGTGTAGGGCAGGCGCTGTACGCCAACCCGGACCACGATGAGCACCACACCGTCGTCCGGACGGCGGTCCGTGTGGCGTACGCGGAGGCGTCGCGTGACGCCGAGCGTGCCCTCGGCGAGTACCTCACCCGTCGGGAGGACGTCCAGCGGCAGGTGCGGGACCTGGTGAGGGCGGCCTGGGACAAACTGTCGGCCGACGAGCGCCGCAGGCTCGGCACCGCGCAGAACGCCGGCAGCGGGTCCGTCGGCGACGACCTGACGACGCTGGAGGAGGTCGTCGAGAACGGGAACATCCGCGAGCGGATGTACCTGCTCGTCACCGGGGTCCACGGCCCCGTCAGGGAGCGGCTGGGGTTGGAGAAGCCCAAACCGGAGATCCTCACGCGCGAGCGGAGCGCGGACAGCGTGCCGGAGGCCCAGAGGATCCAGCAGGACGCCGACGTCGTCCAGAACATCAAGCGGGAACAGGAGCGGTTGCGGGCGCAGGAGGCGGACAACCCCGGCCTGGAGGCGCTGCTGCGCGCCCAGGAGCACCGCAGGCGCACCGAGTTGCGGCCCGAGGAGGTTGTTCCGCCGCTCAGCGAGCGCGAGCGCGGCCACGCGCTGGAGGAAGGCCGGCTGACGTGGGAACCGGGCGAGCGGCACCGGCAGATCGCCCTGCGGACCAAGAGCCAGGTGACGGCTGAGGCGACCGGAGGTCTGATGAGCGCGGGCACGTCCAACACGACGTACTTCACGCTGACGGTCGTCCACGCCATGGCCAAGAAGTGGAATGTCCCCGTCGACTTCCAGCTGGTGCGGCTCGCCCTGATGGCGGACATGCTCCCGATCGGCCACCACACCTTCCATGAGGTCATGACCGCGTCCGAGGCGTTCGAGCGGGACGTGCTGGCCAGGCAGCCGCGGCCTGCCGGCGCCCCGCCGTACGCCGATGTCCTGTCGTACACCGACGACTGGGGAAGGTTCCGCTCGCTCGCGCCACTGACCGAGAACACGCTGCGGGAGGCCATGCCCGGTGGGAGGTTCCCGGACGAAGTCGCGCTGGGGCTCGAAGCCCACGAGCGGACGCCTGACGTGCTTGCCTCGCCGCCGCCGGTGCGGCGCACTCTCCGCGCGCTCCCCGACAGTGAGCTGAAGGCGCTCCTGGACAGGACGCCCGGTCTGACCGACCGTGCGGCCGGGCTGCTGCGAGAGGCGCTCGGCGACGGTGGGAACACCAGCCGCGACTGGCGGCGACTGAACGCCGACTCCTACCTGGACCTGCGCGAGCGCGTCACCCGGCCGGACGACGCCGTCCAGGACCCGCAGACCGGCGTGTGGGGCGAACTCGACTCCATCATGGAGCGCTGGTACGGCCTGGAGCAGGACGTCCCCCCGCCCGACCCCCAGCGGCAGAGCCTCGACTCCGCCTTCGACGACTACTACGCCGCCCTGGCCGGCGACCCGGGCGACCGAACCCGTCTGACGGCCCTGGCCGAGCTCCTCCTGAGGCTCCGGGAGGCCGAGAGCCCTCCGTCGTCGGACACTGATGTCCCCACCGCCCTCGGGGTCGTGGCCCAGCGCCTCCTGGTGGATCAGGGCTATCCGCCCGCGCTGTGGGGCGAGGCCGTCGGTGCCCCGGACTTCTGGCCGAACGACGCTCCCTCGCTGGTGCGGAAGCTGGAAGCGGCCATCGGCGAGTTCACCCACCACCGGCCCGTGCGGCAGACCCCCACCGGCATCGCCGTCGGCCCCATGAACGCCGCCCAGTCCAGGGTGCTCGGTTCCCTGCCGCCGAACAGTGGTGTCTTCGTCGTCGGCATGCACACCGACCCCCGCACCCCGCACGACCCGGACGTGCTCCTCAAGGCCCTCACCGACGCCCACGACGGGGGCCGGCTCGACGGCATCACGGAGATCCGGTTCACCGCTTGCGGCCTTGCTTCCCCGGTCCACGAGAGCACTGTCGGGACCGTCATGAGCGGTCTGTGGAAGCACCGTGCCGTGACGGGCACGACGACCCCTGATCCGCTCATGGCCCGCGCTGCCGACGCCCCTGTCTGGTACGTGCCCACGACGGGCGGTCACCTGCTCACGGCCCAGCACGTCGGGCTCACCCTCGACGGGAAGATCGCCGTCGTCGACGAGGGCGCCTGGCACGTGTACGGCGACAGCGGTGACCGCGACCACACGCCCGTCCGTACGACCCCCGACGCCGACGACCTCCCCGACGACGCGGTCCGTTTCCTCTTCCGCACACCCGCGGTGGACGCGGAGCACCCGGACGCCGTCACGTTCGGCCAGGACCGGCAGACGCCGTTCGACAACGGCGAGGGCTCCTCGTCGTCACAGCGGCAACAGACCCCCCTCGCCTCCTCCTCGGAGACCTCCACTCCTCCGGCCCCCCGTGCTCCCTGGTACGTCGACGGCGGCAAGGCGCTCGGCGACGGGCGCGTCCTGTCCGTGTCCGGTCCCGCCCAGGTGACCGAGGCCCTGCACGAAGCCAGGACCGATCTGACGAAGGCCGGGGTGGACGCGGAGACGGCCGCCAAGGTCATGAAGCGGCTGACCCCGGTGCTCTCCAGCACCGACCCCGGCGCCTGGAACGACTTCCTGCGCGACGGGACGGTCTTCCACGCCAACGGCAGGGTCGTGGTCGTGACCGCCCGGCCGGACGGCCTCACGCACCACACGGCCCAGCCCAAGGAGCAGTTGGCCCCCTACGCCTCGCGCAACCAGGCCGTCACCAACCGCGCGGTGTCCGCCGGCGGCAACCTCTCGGCGGCTGGCGGCGTGGACGCCGTGGTGAAACTGGCGAACATGACGGACGTGACGGGGACCATCCCGTCCGTCAAGGTCCAGGCGGGCACCACGTACGCCGCGTCCCGGACCGCCACGGCGGACACCCAGGGCGCCGGGCGCACCGTGCTCAAGGAGATGCACGAGTTCGACGGGGGCGTGCGCGTCGAGGTGCACGTGCTCGACAAGGACACCACGCGCGAGCGCGAGGCGGAGTTCGCCTTCCCCCGGCGGCTGCGGCTCGCCCTCCCCGAAGGGACCGGCGCCTCGGGCGACGCCACGACCTGGAAGGTCGTGGCCCCCGAAGCGCTCAAGTCCGTGCTCTCCACGGTCAACGCGATCGCGCCGGGCCCCCTGCTGACCGGCCTCGCCTCGGCCATGGGCAGGGCGGGGTTCACCCCGGACGTCACCGCGGCGTTCGTCTCGAAGGTCGCCACGGACTTCTTCAACGAGAAGGCGCTCAAGGACGGCAACCAGTGGTGGAGCACCGGGAGCCTGACCTCCGGGGTGTTCGCCGCGGGCGGGTTCCCGAAGAAGTCGCTCTCGGGGCACTTCCTGGTCGGCGCCGAGCTGACCGGCCTCAGGCGCATGGACCTGACCAGCGGGAGACTGCGGGTGCGGGAGGACTTCTCCGACGCGTTCGGCGTGAAGTCGAGCAGCAGGTTCGGCGACAAGTCGGGCCTCACGGTGGGCGTGTCCTTCCTGACGAACCCCGACGGCCCCGTGGTCGTTCCGAGCGTGGAGCTGGCCGTCAACGCGGCGCGCTCGCACAACTTCGACGTGGGCGGCTCGGACAAGACCAAGGTGAAGCTCACGCACACCGAGGAGGAGCAGGTCGAGTACCACGCGACCGCCCGCTTCCGCGTGAAGTTCATGTCGTCCTCGAAGCGGACGGCGCTGTCGTTCGACTCGGCGCTGGACCTCGCCGTGGGCGTGCCCCGTTCCCAGGCCGAGGCCTTCGAGGCCGGGCTGCTCGGCCCCGGGCGGACGGAGTTGGTTCCGGACCCGCCGCGCCCGGACACCCCCGGGACCCCGCCCCCGTCGCGCTTTCGGGCCGTGGGACAGGCCGTGCGCAGGCTGCTGCGGCTCGCCCGCCAGGAACCCTCGGCGAATTTCGACGTCGACGCGGCCCGACCGTTCCCGAGCCGCGGGATGCCGGACCCCGCAGGTCTGCTGGAGATCGCCGGGCGACACCCGATCGAGATCGCGCCCTCGAACGGCACGCTCCCCGACGGGGCCGTGTGGACGAGCCTGCGCGACCACCCACGGGTGGTGGTCGTCCCCGCTACGGCGGTCTACTCGCTCGCGGGCGCGACCGCGCCCGAAGCGGCCTTCCGCTACCACGTGAACGCCCTCGGGGAGGTCACCGCGGCACAGCGCCTGCGCACGTCCACATTCACCGAGCTCTTCGGCCCGCTGGAGCCCGGGGACACCGGCATCGCGCGGCTCACCGAGCTCAGCGCCGACCGGCCCTGGCTCGGCTTCACGGTGCGCGACGACGCGGGAATTCTGCTCCGCATCCCCGCCCCCCCTCGCGCGGGCGCCCTGTCGCTGACCGTCCGCAAGGGCGACGGCGGAGAGCTCGACGTCCAGAGCGCTCTGCGCCACCCGGTCGAGCAGACCGTCCGCGACCTCGCCGCCACCGACGCCGCGGCGGAGCAGCCGGCGCAGGTGCTCACCGACATCATGAGCGAACTGGAGGACCTCGCCGTCCGCCAACGTCCGTTGGAGGTAAGGATCGACGAGAGGTACGAGGGGTTCGACACGCTCACCGGCCGGCTCGCCGGCCACCCCCACCTGCTCTTCCGGGAGGACACCGACCCCCGGCGGCCGGCCGCGTACATGATGAGGGTGGACGGGAACGGCGCCTTGTCCGGCCCCTTCCGCCGACGGGACTTCGGGAGCGATCCCCTCGAACCGCCCGCCCTCGCCTCGCGCACCGGACTCGGCCCCGGTGTGGTCGGCGAACTCCCCGGCTCGCAGAAGGTGCTGGAGACCGCGCTCGACTGGCTCGACCGGCACCTGGAGCGGACCGGCCTGAAGAAGCGGCTGAACGAGGTGGAGTACGCGCAGTTCCACCGGGAGCTCACGGCCGCCTTCGGCGCGACCGGCATGCGGGCCCGCTTCCCCAAGCTCCTCGGCTCCGGCGTCCCGCTCGTCCTGAAGGCGGGCGGTCAGGAGCTCCGGCTGCACCTGCGCTCCGAACTGCTCGACCTGCGGGGCGCGCCCGTGAAGAGCGACCTGTCGCTGACCCGCTCGGTGACGCGGAGCGCCAACCAGACCGTCGGCGTCGGCGACCAGGTGTCCGTCTCGGCCACCGTCGGCGGCACCCTGCGGTTCGACACCCGCGAGGGGCAGCGGGCCGAGCCCGGGGGCAAGATCGGCCTCGGTGGTACGCCCTCCCACGTCAAGGACTCCGTGGCCGCCACCCTCAAGGCATCCCGCGAACAGGAGACCAGCGGACAGCACACCGTGTTCACCTACACGGCCGTCCATCACCTGACCGCCACGGTCCACGACTTCAGGGGCAACCAGGTGTCGGGGTCGTCGCTGCGTGTCGAGGGCGAGGACGTGTCCGCCGTGGTGCGCGTCGGTGACGACCACCTCGCCAACGACTCGACCTCCCACCGACTGGCCACCGGCACCGTGACGGAGTTCTCCCGGAGCGACGACCCGAGCTGGCTCGGCGCGTCCGACCCCCGGGAGTTCGTCCTTCCCCGCGACGGCCTCGGCGGCATCCACCCCGAATTCCTCAGCACCCGACTGCTCACCGGTTCCGTGGTCACGCTGGTAGCCGGGCACGGCGGCGCGAGGACGCCGAAGCCGGCGGACGAGGAGTTCGACCGGCACTCCGGAGACGCGGTCGGCGCCTGGCGCCGGGGCCTCACCCCGGAGCTCGAGGAGGCGCTGACCCCGAACTTCCTCCAGTCCCGGTTCGAGCAGCTCACGAGCCCGGACGGCGCGGTGTTCCCGCTGCCGCCGGACTCCTCCGGCCACGCGCAGGCCCTCGTGGTCCGGCTGCGGCTGGGCAGGCCCGAGCACGAGGGGACCGGTACGGGGACCAGCCTGACGTACACAGCGGAGACCGGCACCAAGTCCAGTACGAGCAGGACCCGTTCGTTCACCTACGTCGGCGGCCTCAGCATCGGTGGTTACGCCTCCCTGGCCGGGAAGTCGGTCGCCGCGACCGTGTCCGCGGAAGCCACCCGGACACGCACGAAGGCGCGGACCGTAGCCTCGGCCGGCACGGGGACGTCGACGGCCACGTACAAGGGCACGAGCCACCATTACCGCGCCGACGCCTACTACGAGATCATCCACCACACCTGGCAGCCCGACGGCCGCTTCTCGACCACCCCGTCGGACCACTCCACGGGGAAGCTGTATGTGAAGGTGGACGGCGGCGTGGAGCTGACGGTCCCCGACCACCACGCCCGCGTCCTGGAGATGCCAGGCACCGGCCCGCGGCCCGCCGTGTCCCACGGGCCCCGCTCGTACGTCGACGCCGACCTGGCGAAGGCCGTCTCGCACGTGGAGAAGCTCGGCGCGGACGATGTGCTGACCGAGATCAAGAACCTGTTCGGCACACTGAAGGGCATTCCCGACCACCTGGGCGGGGAAGCCCCCACGGACTTCTCCCGCGCTCTGGAGACCGTGTTCTCCCCGGAGGCCCTGCGCGCCGACTTCGCCGCACTCAGCACCACTTCGGTACACCAGGTGATCAAGCTGCGGCAGCCCGGGGGCGGCGCCCGGATGATCGGCATCCAGGTCACCGCCGAGGTCGGGGAACCCCGGTACGAGGGCCCCCGCCACCAGGTGACGCTCGCCATGGGCGCCACCGCCACGCGGTCGGCCGCGTCCGCGTCCGGGGTGTCGGACAAGGGAGGCGGGCAACTCTCGCTCACCCTCAGGGCGACCGACGCGAACGGCCTGTCACGCGGCGGCGCCAAGATCGGCGCCGGGGCGGACACGTCCGCCGGCCGCACCGAGACCGTCACCACCTCCGAACGCGACCAGCACAGCTTCGAGGTGACCGGCACGGCACAGGAGTTCAGCCACCCGGTCTCGTACACGGTGAAGATCTTCGACGCCTCCGAACCGCACCAGCTGATACGACTGGCGGGGGCCGCGCTCAACTCCCCGGCCCAGCTGATCGACCGGGCCACGGACGGCCGGGCCGGACGGTGGTTCGCCGAGCAGTGGGGCGGCGAGTGGGAGAAGGTCTTCCCCTCGGGCCACAAGCCCGCGGGGACGAGGACGATCGCAGACCGCGAGGTCCGGCTGCTGGTGCCCGACCACCTGACCCGCCCGGGCGCGACGGCCCCCGCCCCGGCCGAACCGGTCGGCCGCGTCCGCCCGAAGGGCCCCACGGCCGTGACTCCGGAGGTCCAGAGGCTGACCGAGGACCTGGCCCCGTCGGTGCGGGCCCTCTCGCTGCCCGGACTCGGCGCGGTCGTGAAGTGGCTGCCGACAGCGGCGGCCCTCCCACAGCGGGTCACGGAGAACGACACCGGGACGCACACCCGCGAGGACCTCGCCCCGGCGACCCTGGCGGGTCTGCGGACCGACCTGCTGACGACCGAACGGAACCTGCGCGCCAACATCCGGCAGCTGCTCGGCGGCGGCTACACGGTGCCCGTGGCGGGAGGGGAGGAGGTCACCGTGCGGATGGTCGTCCGCCGGGCCCGGCACCTCGCCTCCGCGGAGTTCGATTCGAACGCGGAGACAGAGGTACGGGAGCGGGAGACCGAACGGGAACAGGAGAGGACCACGCTCGCCTGGTCCGGCTCGATCACCCCGGACGGCCCCGTGGCCACCACGGATTCCGGCACGCCGGCGGGCCCCGGCGTCGCCGGCGTCACCACGCACCTGGGCGTGCCCGTGGCCATCGGAGGCGAGCAGGGCACCAGCCTCAGCACGAGCCGGAGCGAGACCGTCGACGAACGGGCCAAGAAGCAGCGGACCCAGCATTACTACACGTCCGATGTCACCTGGGTCCTCACGGGCAGCCGGAGGACCACGGTCGAGATCGAGGTCGACGGCGGTCTGATCGGGCTGCTGCACGACGACCTGATCGACGGGCTGGCCGGCCGGCACGACGATCTGTTCCAGCCAAAGCCGGCACCGCAGGACGAGGGCGCGACCGAGCACCGGGACCAGGGCGACGGCGAGGGCGAGGACCGGAACGAGAATCAGGACCGGAACCAGGACGGGGCGAAGTCCGCACCGGAGGCGACCCGGCCGTCCGTCGTCGTCACCCCGCCCACCGGCATCGGCACCGGCCTGTCCGCCGTTCCCGGCGACGCGTCCGTCCCGCTCGGTCCCACCCGGCCCGCCCCTCCCGCCACGCCCCCCGGACCCGTGCCCGGCGTGACGATCACCCCGCCCGCCGACACCCCCCTCGTGCCGCCCGTCCCCGTCCTCCGGGTCACCGAATACGAAGCGGTGGGGACGGTCCCGCGTGCGCGCCGGACCGGGGGCGCGCGCGTGGAGGTGCTCGCGGAGGGGGCCGATCCGATCGTGCTCGCCCTGACCGGCCCGCCGAAGGACGCTGCCTCCTTCCCCGCCTACCGGCCCGTGCGGCCGGTCGGGCCGGCGGAGGAACGGCCCGCGCTCCAGGTGTCCGACGACCGCCGGTTCGCGGTGCCGGAGCAGAGAGGCGGGGCCCGGGAGTTCTACGCCACGTCGGACGCCGTCGCCGAGGCGCGGTCCCGGCTGCTCCCCGCCGCCGGGACGCGGCTGGAGGCCGACCCGGAGTCCTACGTCCGCTTCACCCTGAACGGCGTGGAGCACACCCTTCTCCGGGTCACCGTGCGGGGCGGCGGCCCCGGCCCCGTGCCCCTGGTACTCGCGGGTGACGCCGGGGGGCAGCACATCACGCTCCAGGGTGACCCCCGGCCCGACCGGCGGGGCGCCGACATGCGGCGCGCCGTGGACACGAACCTCGACCACTACGGGCCGGAGCTGGAAGCGGTCGCGGAGAAACTGGAGTACGCCGACCCAGGGCGGGCGGAGCCCCGCACGGTGCTGGCACGTGCCCTCGCGGACCTGCGCCGGGCGCGGGAGGAGGGGCGTGACCCCGCCGCCCTGGAGCGGGCCGAGGCCGAGGCGGTGCGGGCCTTCGGGGCCGCGGCCGGCGACGAGTACGGGGCCCCGGAGGACGACTGGCACCTGCGCCTCGGCCGGCCGCCCGTCGCCGTCGCCCTGCCGCCCCTGGACTGGTCGTTCTGAATCCGCCCGCGCCCGGTCTGAACCGTGCCCGGCGTTCCGTACGTTCCTCCGGGAGCGTACGGCCGCCGGGCCGCCCCGACCCGCCCCAGGACAGGACCCCGTCATGACCGACCCCGAGCCCCAGCCGGAGTTCCGGCTCGCCTCCGTCTTCGACCACGCGGACCCGGTGACGGGTCCGGGCTTCGCCACGGACCACCCGGTGGTCGAGGGCCCGGAGCTGCGCACCCTGCTGCTGGAGCGGCTGGCCGCCGGCACGCCCGTGCTCTCGACGCCGGCGCTGATGGACGACGTGCTGGACCCCTCCCGGGTCGCGGAGGTTCCGCTCACCTTCCGCACGGACGGGCGGTGGGTGTGGATGGACACCGTCACGTACTACCTGGAGCGCTACGCGCTCGCCCCGGATCCCGAGCTGCTCGCGTATCTGAGCGACCCCTGCTACGCGGCCCCGGGCCCCCTGGGGCAGGACGTAGTCGAGCGGGCCGCCGCCTTCGTCCTGACCCCGGCGCCGGAGGGAACGGAGGTCCATCCGCTGGGCTGACCGGGGGTGGTGAACCACGGAGCGCCGCCGGTCCGTTCGTACGTGCGCGGAGGGTTCGCGACGAACGAGGGGACCGAGGGGAATGACGGTGGACGACAACGAGGTACGGGCCGGGGACGCCACCGGGCAGGCCGCGGCGGCCATCAGCCTGCCGGCGGTCGCCTGGCAGCAGGCCGGCGAGGGACCGGACGGGGAGCCGGAGGGCAAGCCGGGCGAAGGTGCCGTGGCTCCGGGGCCGGCCCCGGAGCCCGCCGCCGAGCCGGAGCCCTCGGCCGTGCCCTCCGGCGCCGCCCCGGCCGTGCCCGCCGCCGACGGTGAGGAGGGGACCGACGCCGGAACCGACCCCGACGGCGAGGACGCACCGGAGAGCGCACCCGGGAGCGGTACGCAGGCGGCCTCCGACGCGGACGGCCTCGCGGCGGAGGCCGCCGCACCGGCGGCCCGGGGCGAGTCCCGGCCCGCCCGACGGCTCTCCAAGCCGATGATCGCGGCGGCTGCCACCTCGGGCGTGGTCCTGATGGGCGTGCCGCTGCTGCTCTCGCAGCTCGGCGGCGGCGGCGGTTCCGGGCCGGGTCCCGTGCCGCCGCACCCCAGCGGGTACAACCAGGCCGACGGTCCCGGCGGCTTCGTACCGCGGGCCGACGCGCCAGGGTCCACGGCCGGCGACGGGAAGGACCCCCTGTCCAAGGGCGTCGCCGGCAACGGCGCCGGCGTGGGCGTGGATGTACCCGCCGGTCAGCAGCCCACCTCCTCCCGGGCACCCGGCACCGGCCGGGGCGCCGCTCCCGTCGGTGCCGGGCGGGCTTCGGGCCCGACCTCCGCCGCCGGCGGCTCCGCGCCCGCCACGCCCCGGGAGACGGCCGGCATCCCGCAGAAGCCGGCCGGCCAGGCGCCCCCGGCGAAGCAGCAGTACTCGGCCGTGGCAGGGCCGGACTGTGCGGGCGCGGGCGCGGCTTTCACGTACAGCGGCTGGTACAGCGACGGCAAGGAGGGCTGGCAGAAGTACGGCTCCGGCGGCTACGTCGGCAGCGGCTGCAACGGCGGATTCCTCTCGCTGCCGATGTCCGGGAAGGCGGGCTCGGACTCCGGGAAAGCGCTGCGCTGGACCTTCCGCACCGGCGCCGTCACCTCCGGCACCTGCCAGGTCTCGGTGCACATCCCCAACAACACCGACACCAAGGCGGTCGGCGGCAAACCGTCGTACTACACGGTGCACGCGGGGGCCACGGGCAGCGACCCGATCCTGCGGTCCTTCAACGTCGACCAGCAGTCCCTGCGGGGCCAGTGGGTGAACGCGGGCAGCGTCCGCGTCACCGGCGGCGTGCTGACGGTGAAGCTCCACGACCGGGGACTCGACTGGTCGGGGTCGCAGAGGACCTACGCCCACCACGCGGGCGACGCCGCCCGCGTGGTGTGCAACTCCGCCTGAGGCGGCCCGGCCGCCCCCGGCCGCCGGCCCGCTCCTGAGGCCCACGCTCCTGAGGCCCGTCTCCGAGGCCCACCACGAAGGGAACATCCACGCATGTCGCGCCATGTGCTGACCGTGAGCGCCGAGGCGCAGAGCGACCGCCCGTCCGCCGGCGGCCCCTACCGCACGATCGGGGCGGCCCTGGACGCCGCGCCCGGCGGGGCGGTGATCTCCGTGCGTCCGGGCCGGTACGAGGAGAACCTGGTCATCACCAAGATGGTGACGATCACCGCCGAGGACCCGCACGGGACCGTGCGGATCGTGCCGCCCCGGGGGACGGTGGTGCAGGTGGCGGCCGAGGCCGTACAGCTGACGGGTCTGGTGCTCCAGGGGCTGGACGACGAGCTGCCTGCCGTGGACGTGCCGCGCGGGCAGGCGGCGCTTCAGGACTGCGAGGTGGTCGGCAACTCCTGGACTGCCGTGCTCACCCGCCGGCAGGGTTCGCTGGCGATGCGGGGCTGCCGGGTCACCAACCCCGGCGGCGCGGGGATCGTGGAGACGTCCACCGGCACTAGCGTGATCGACGGCTGCCTCGTGGAGCACGTGGGCACCTCGGCGGTGGTCATCGGCGAGCGGGCCAACCCGACCTTCCGCAACTGCGTGCTGCGCGACGCCCGGGGCAACGGGGTGTGCGCCAACGGCGAGGGCCGGGGACTGATCGAGGACTGCGAGATCTCGGTCACCGACAAGCCCGCCATCGCCCTGGAGCAGAACAGCGCCACCCGCGTGGTGCGGACCTCGGTGCGGGACTGCCTGCTGGGCGTGTACATCAGCTCCAAGGAGCGGGTGGTCCTGGAGGAGTGCTCGGTGTCCGCCACGAAGGTGCACGGCATCGCGCTGGCCGAGGGCACCGACCCGCTGTTGAGCCGCTGCCGGGTCTCCCGGACGCAGGGCAACGGGATCCACGTGACGGGGCGTTCGCGCGGCGCCTTCGAGGAGTGCGAGGTCACCGCGACCGAGGGCACCGGCATCTGGGTGGAGGAGTCCTCGGGTCCCTTGTTCAAGCGGTGCTCGGTGCGGGACGCGAAGGAGGCCGGGGTCCAGCTGACCGGGGACAGCGTGCCCGACTTCGACCGGCTGGAGGTGCGCGGCGGCGCCGCGGCGGGGGTGCGCGTGCTGGAGGGCGCGAACCCGATGCTGCGGCGGCTGAACGTGTCGGACGTGGCCGGGGCCGGGGTAGAGGTGACCCGGGGCGGCCGGGGCCGCGTGGAGGGTTCGGAGATCTCCGCCACCGGGCAGGCAGGGGTGCGGATCGCCGACGGCGGCGACGCGTACGTCGGCACCACCACGGTCCGGGAGACCGGCGCGGCCGGCGTGTCGGTCGGCGGGGGCGGGGTGGCCACGCTGCGGGACTGCGAGGTCGCCGACTCACCGCAGGAGGGCGTGCTCGTCGAGGACGGCGGGGAGCTGACCGCGGCCCGCACCCGGGCGCGGGCCTGCCGGAGGTACGGCTTCCGGGTCGCGGACGGCGGACGGGCCGCGCTGAACCGGTGCGAGGCGGTGGACAACACCGGCGACGGCATCCGCGTCGACTCCACGGAGGCGGTACGGGTGCACGACTGCGCGGTCTCCGGGAACGGGGGGTCGGGGCTGCGCCAGCTCAAGCCGTCGGCGCGGCTCGCGGTGGAGAACCTGACGAGCGCGGAGAACGGCCTGCCGGACTCGTACGGGGAGACGACCGCGGCGTCCGGCGGGCGGGAGGCGACGGCGGACGGACCGCGAGGGCAGGAGGACCGCGAGGGCACGCCGGGCGGTTCCTCCGGCGGGGGTGCGGAGGCGGCGGCGCCCGCTGCGTCGCGCAAGCCGGACGGGCCGCTGGAGGCGCTGAACGTGCTGGTCGGCCTGGACGGGGTCAAGGAGCAGGTCACCACCCTGGTCAACCTGAACAAGCTGGCCAGGCGCCGGGAACTGGCGGGGATGCCCGCGCTGCCGATGAGCCGCCACCTGATCTTCGCGGGGCCGCCCGGCACCGGCAAGACGACGGTGGCCCGGCTCTACGGCTCGATCCTCGCCGAGCTGGACGTGCTGCCGTCGGGGCACCTCGTGGAGGTGGCTCGGGCGGACCTGGTGGCGTCGATCATCGGCGGGACGGCGATCAAGACGACGGAGGTGTTCCAGCAGGCGCTGGGCGGAGTGCTGTTCATCGACGAGGCGTACACGCTGTCGCAGGGGACCGGCGGCAGCGGGCCGGACTTCGGCCGGGAGGCCATCGACACGCTGGTGAAGCTGATGGAGGACCACCGTGACGAGGTCGTGGTCATCGTGGCCGGGTACTCGCAGGAGATGCGGGGCTTCCTCGACTCCAACCCGGGTCTGGCGTCCCGGTTCAGCCGCACGGTGGAGTTCGAGAACTACGGGGACGACGAGCTGACCACGATTGTGGAGATGTCCGCCGCCTCGCACGGCTACCAGCTCGCCGACGGCACCCGCGAGGCGCTGACGCTGCACTTCGAGACCATGCCGAAGGGCGCCGACTTCGGCAACGGCCGGGCCGCGCGCAAGGTCTTCGAGGAGATGGTGGACCGGCAGGCGTCCCGGCTGGCCGCGCTGCCCGAGATCGGCAACACCGATCTGGCGCTGCTCAAGCCGCAGGACGTGGGGGCGATGGCCGCGGCTGCGGCGTCGGGCGAGCCGGTGGAGCGCAGGACGGAACTCCTCGACGAGCTGCGGGCGATGATCGGCCTGCCCGCCGCCAAGGAACAGGTCGAGGACTTGGTCAATCTGATCAAGCAGGTCAACCGGCGCAAGGAGGCCGGGCTCCCGACGGCCACGATCAGCCACCATGTGGTGTTCTCCGGCCCGCCCGGCACCGGTAAGACGACGGTGGCCCGGCTGTACGGGCAGCTGCTCGCCGAGCTCGGCGTGCTGCCGGGCGGCCAGCTGGTGGAGACGGCGCGGGCCGACCTGGTGGGCCGGTTCGTGGGCCACACCGCGCAGTTGACGAAGGACGCCTTCGACCGGGCGCGCGGCGGCGTGCTGTTCATCGACGAGGCGTACACACTGACACCGCGCGGCGGCACGGGCAACGACTTCGGGCAGGAGGCGGTGGACACCCTCATGAAGCTGATGGAGGACCACCGCGACGAGGTCGTGGTGATCGTCGCCGGGTACGCCGACGAGATGCAGGGCTTCCTGGACTCCAACCCGGGTCTGGCCTCCCGCTTCTCCCGCTCGGTCGTCTTCGAGCACTACACCGACGAGGAACTGGTGCGGATCGTCGGTGCGTTGTCCGACAAGGTCGGTTACGTGTGCCCGGCCGAGACCCTGTCGGCGCTCGGCGAGCTGTTCGCGACGGTGCCGCGCGACCGGAACTTCGGCAACGGCCGCTTCGCCCGCCAGGTCCTGGAGACGATGATCACCCGGCAGGCCGGCCGGCTCAGCAGGCTCGACGTCGACGACGTGGCCGAGCTGAGCCTGCTGTTGCCGCAGGACGTGCCCAGGGACCGGGTGCCGGACGGTGTCGCGTGAGCCGGGGTGCGCGGGGCGGGGCGGCGGTCCTCGCTGCGGCCCTGCTGTGCGGGACCCTGACCCTGCTGCCGGGGAGCGCGGCGGCCGTACCCGGCCCGGACGGTCCGACCGGCTCCCCGGGGGCCGGGGCGGCGGGCACGGATCCCGCCTCGCTGCCCGTCATCACGCAGCGGCTCTCCGACGACACCTGCCGCAAGGCGTCGGACCGGGAGGTCGACGGACTGCCGTGGCCCCAGGCCCTGCTGCGCCCGGAGGCGGTCTGGCCGCTGTCCGAGGGGGCCGGGGTGACGGTGGCCGTGGTGGGTTCGGGGGTGGACGACACCGCCGGGCTGCTGGGTGACCGGCTGAAGCGGACGCAGCGCCGGTTCGACGCCGGCCCGGCCGCGGACTGCGCCGGTCACGGCACCTTCACGGCCGGTCTGATCGCGGCGGCCCGCACCCCGGGGGCGGGCTTCGCGGGGATCGCGCCCCGGGCACGGATCCTCGACGTCCCGGTCACCGACCGCCGGGGGGACACCACCCCCGAGCTCCTCGCCCAGGGAATCCGGGCGGCGGTCGGCGGCGGTGCCCGGGTGATCGCCGTGGTGGCGGTGACGGGTTCGGACAGCCCGGCGCTGAGGAGCGCCGTGCGGTACGCGGTCGCCGAGGACGCGGTCGTGATCACACCGGTCGCACCGGACGGGGCGACGGACGTGGCGTACCCGGCGGCTCACCCGCAGGCGGTGTCGGTGGCGGCGACCGGCCCCGGCGGGAAGGCGTCCGGGCAGACCTTCGAGGGCCGGGTGGACCTGACGGCGCCAGGAGAGGCTGTGACGGGCCACGGGCCCGGCGGCCGGGGCAGTTTCACGGCCTCCGGGCCGAGTTACGCGACCGCGCTGGTGGCCGGGACGGCGGCCCTCGTCCTGGGCCGCCGTCCGGAGCTGAGTGCCCAGGCCCTGGTCCACCGGCTCCGTTCCACCACGTCGGGACCGGGTGAACCGGTGCCGGACCGGGTGCGGGGGTACGGCTCCGTCGACCCGATCGCCGCCGTCACGGCCGTGCTCCCCGAGGAGCGGCGCGGCTCGGCGGCCCCGGGCGGGCGGGCGGCGACGCCCCCCGGGGTGGCGATGCCGTCCGGGCCGAGGCAGTCCGCCGCCGGGCTCGCCTGGTGGGTGGCGGCCGGTTCCCTGGCGGTGCTGGTGGGGGCGGCGGGGGCCGCCGCCGTGGTGCCGCGAGGCCGCCGACGGCAGTGGCGGCCGGGCAGTTACCGTGCTCCGGAAGCGGCGGGGGGAGCGACCCGGACCCGGTCTGAGCTCGACTCTGCCGGGGATCTCGGAGTTTCGCGGTGAGGCAGCACGGTCAACGGGCGGCTCGGGTCGCTCCGATGACCGATCCAGCTGTCGAGGTACCCGTTGTCCCTTCGCCCCCGTTCCGGTGAGCGAGTCCCGCCTCCGACCGCACGGATTGCGCCGGCGGGCAACCCGGACGGCACGACGGCGATACGGGTGCACGGCGGATCGGCACCGGATCCTCCGGCCGAGGTCCTGGCGCACCCTGGGCAGTTCCGTAACTCCCAGGCCCCCGACGGAGTCAAGCCGGCGGCGCGTTACCGGATGAGCCCCGATCACACCCGGGCGTCAGTAGAACGTCAGCAATGCGTTAGCCGAGGTCGCTATCGTCCCCGAGCAGTCCGACGTGCCCGGAGCCGTCGGCCGATCGATGCCGCCGTCCGCCGCCCCGAGGTCGTCGACGCGCGGTGGGGGAGGAACGACCGGCGTGGATACGCACGAACACGGCGCCGACAGAATGCTCTGCGAGGGAACGGGACCGGGCGTCCGCGCGGAGGCACGGCGGCGCCCCACCATGGACAACGACACCCTGGCGGAGCTCCACCGGCTGCACGCCTCCGCCCTGTTGCGCGCACTGCTTCGCCTGACCAGCGGAGACCGGGGCAAGGCCGAGGACATGCTCCAGGAGACGTTCCTGCGCGCCTGGCAGAACCCGCAGGCGCTGACCCGGGGCCCCGACCACGGCCGCCCCTGGCTCTTCACCGTCGCCCGCCGGATCGCCATCGACCAGTTCCGGGCGCAGTCCGCCCGGGCGAAGGAGCTGGGCGACGAGACGCCGGAGGACCGCGCGGCCCCGGGCGACCCGTACGAGGAGATCGTGATCGCGCACGCCGTCGACGACGCGCTCGCCGAACTGCCCGAACACCACAGGGAGGTGCTGGTGGAACTGCACCTCAACGACCGCTCGACCGTGGACGCGGCCGCGGTGCTCGGGATCCCGCCGGGCACCGTCAAGTCCCGCAACTTCTACGCGGTACGGGCGCTGCGCCCCGTCCTGGACCGGCACGGTCTTGCCCCGGCCTGACCGCCCGGTCCGCGTCGTCTGAACCGGCCGCGCCCGCCGGGCCGTTCCACAGGGTGACCGACGAGAGGGGGCCGAGGTGGTCATCGTCGTAGCCAGGAACGACATGGACGCGCCCGAGCACTGGACGGACGCGCCCGACTACAGCCCCGAGCACTGGCGCGCGAGGCGGAGCGAAGTCCCGCCGGAGACAACGCCGGACACACGGGTCGGGGCGCCGCCCGAACCTGCCGCCGAAGCCGTACCGGCGGAGCCCGCGCCTGTGGAGCCCCTGCCCACCGACCCGGCCCCGGCCCCGGCGGAGCCCGTACCGGCTGCGGTGCCTCCGGAGCCGGCTCGGGAGCACCCGCCGGAGACCGGGACGGGGACCGAGGGGGAAGCGGAGGCCGCGGACCCGCTCCCACCGGTCCCGGCCGGCCCGGCGGAGCCCGTGGCGGACGCGCGCTCGGCACGGCGTGCTCCTCGTCCGCTCTTCCGGATCGGGCGACGCGGGGTGCCGGGCGGTGTCCCCGACGCCCTCCGGGTCCCGCTGTTGCGCAGCCACCGGATCGCGGTGATCGGCCTGAGCGGCGGGGCGGGGAAGACGACCACCGCCCTGGCGCTCGGCGCGGTGCTGGCTCGGGAACGGGCCGACCGGGTCGTCGCCGTGGACGCGAGCCCCGACTCGGGCGCCCTGGGCCGCCGGGTGCAGCGGCAGTCCGCCGCCACCGTGCGCGACCTGGTGACCGCGCTTCCCCGGCTGCGCACCTACATGGACATCCGGGCGTTCACCTCGCAGACCCCCAGCGGCCTGGAGGTCGTGGCGCAGGATCCGGACCCGGCGGACCCGCGGACGTTCGGCGAGCGGGACTACCGGCAGGTCGTCGGCCTGCTCAGCGGCCAGTACCCGATCGTCCTCACCGACTCCGGGACCGGCATGCCGCACGACATCCTGCGTGCGGTCCTGGAGCTGTCGGACCAACTGGTCGTCGCAGCCACGCCGGGCATGGACGGCATGAGCGGCGCCCGTCTCGTCTTCGACCGGCTGACCGCCCTCGGCCATGAGGAGAAGGCGCGCCAGGCGGTGACGGTCGTATCCGGCGTGCGGTCGTCCTCGGGGCGGCTGGTCCGGACGGACGAGGCCGTGGCCCACTTCCGCCGGTGCTGCCGGGCCGTGGTGACCGTCCCGTACGACCCCCATCTGGCCCGGGGCGGCGAGGCCGACCCGGCGTGGATGCGGGGCCGGACCCGAGCCGCCTACTACGAACTGGCGGCGCTCGTCGCCCAGAACTTCCCCCGCGGCTGACGCCGCCCTTCCCCCGCCCGCACCCGAGAACACTGGAGAGCACCCATGGCCTGGTACGAGGGCCCCTGCCGGATCACTGTCACCGGTCTCGACGCCGACTGGCCGCAGCGCGCGGTGGTCATCGTGTCCGGCGCGGGCGGGGCGCGGATCGAGGTCCCCGGCGAGGTGGGGACGGTCCGGCACGTGGACGCGCCGAGCTGGCACCTGGAGGTGGAGCACCTGCACGAGGGCCGGTGGCGACCCAACGTCCGCGCGGTCAGGAGCCGCTGGGAGACGGTGGGCGGCGTCCGTACGCAGACGATCACCAGCAAGGACGTGGACTGGCCGGGGGGCAACCGGCACGAGCGCAATCTGGTGCTGCGCCTGGAGCGGGTCGGCGAGGAGGCCGAGCGTCCGCGTGAGACGGTCCGGGAGGCGCCGGTCCGGTCGGTCACGCAGTCGACGGCGGACACCGCCGCCCGCCGTGCCGCCGCCGGCCCCGCCTCCGTCTCCACCCGGTCCTCCTCAAGCGGCTCCGCCTTCGGCGCCCCGCCGGCGACCTCCGGGGGCGCGACGTCGACGAGCAGCAGCAGCCCCTGGTAGGGCCGCCCGCTCGAACTCGCGGGCCAGCGCCGTCAGGCGAGCCTGCCCGTGGTGCACCGCCGGGAACGCTCGATGGTCACACGTCGAGGAATCTCGGACGCACTCTGTTCAAGTCCCCCTCTCCTGGTTACGTTACCTCCAGTAACAGATGCGGGCCTGCCTGACGGCGCGCCGCCTGCCCACCCCTGCCTCTGGAGTCCCCGTGACGCGTTCCCCTGCCCGTCGTCCTCACCGCCGGCGCACTCTCGGCGCGGCCGCCCTCGTCGCCGCGGGACTGACCGCGGGCGCGCTGCCCACCGTCCCCGGCCCGGCCGCCGCGAGCGAGACCCCGACGCAGGTCCGGGAAGCCACCTCGGGGGAGCTCAAGGAGGTGTTCTTCGTCGGTAACAACTGGGAGGGCACCGCCGACGTCATCAACTCCCGTGGCGACTACGCCAAGATCGGCCGGATCGACATGATCCCCGACAAGAAGGAGCGCCTGCGGGAGATCTACCTCAACCCCGTCAAGCTCGCCTTCTTCCTCGGTATCCGGCTCGGCCCGGGCGAGGGCCACGACCAGTACGTCGACGACATGTACACCACGAAGGACGGCAAGTCCGTCGTCGCCTCCCGGCCGAGCTTCGCCGACGTGGTCTCCATCGACGTGGAGAGCGGCGAGATCAACTGGCGTTTCCCGGTGTCCGGTTTCCGTTCCGACCACATGGCGGTCTCCCCCGACGGCACCCAGGTCGCCGTCTCCTCCTCCATCTCCAACACCGTGCACGTCCTCGACATGGCGACGGGCAAGGAGGCGGGCAGCTTCAAGACGGGCGACAAACCGCACGAGAACGTGTACACCGACGGCGGCAAGTACCTCTGGAACATGGCCATCGGCGAGGTCAACACCGACATGGACGCGCCCTGGCAGGACTTCACCAAGGGCGACCGCCGCATCACCGTCGCCGACGCGAAGACCTTCGAGGTCAAGAAGATCATCGACATGCGCGAGCGGCTCGACGCCTTCGGCCGCAAGGACCTGTCCGACGCGCTGCGCCCCGTCGCCTTCACGCCCGACGAGTCGAAGATGTACTTCCAGGTCTCCTTCTTCAACGGCTTCGTCGAGTACGACGTGCACAACGACACGATCACCCGAGTGAAGACGCTGCCGAAGAACCCGGACACCAGCGACGAACGCACCACCTACGTCAACGACTCCCGTCACCACGGCATGTCCATGAGCCCCCGGGGCGACAAGCTCTGCATCGCCGGGACCATGGACGACTACGTCACCGTCGTGAACCGCGAGACGCTTCAGGAGGGCCCGCTCGTCACCGCCTCCAAGCCGTACTGGGCCACCGTCAGCGGAGACGGCAAGCACTGCGTGGTGTCCGAGAGCGGCACCGACCAGGTGACGGCGATCGACTTCGCCACCGGCGAGAAGGTCACCTCGATCCCCGTGGGCGACCATCCGCAGCGGGTCCGCCTCGGCCACGTCCCCACGGACTGGACCGGCCCGACCACAGGCTGAGACTCACCGGACCCCGGGTCTCACGCCGACCCGGCCCGTTCAGCGGCGGATGCCGTGCCGGCGGAAGTCGTCGGCGAACGCGGCCGGTTGTACAGAGCCGCGGCGGCCGGCGGCCCGCCCGACCGGGCCACCCCGCGGTGGCGAGGTGGCCCGGTCACGCGGCAGCGGAGCCGTCGGTCGGGTGCCGGCTACGCCAGGACCTTCTTCAGGGTTGCGAGCGCGGACTCCAGTTCCTCCTGCGTGATGGTGAGCGGCGGCGCCAGCCGGATCGTGGATCCATGGGTGTCCTTGACCAGTACGCCTTCGGCGAGGAGCCGTTCGCTGATCTGCCGCCCCGTGCCGAGCGCGGGATCGATGTCCACACCCGCCCAGAGCCCACGGACCCGGTAGGAGGTGACGCCGGCGCCGCCGAGCGCGGCCAGGCCCCGGTCCAGTACGTCGCCGAGCTCGGCGGCCCGCCGCTGGAACTCGCCGGTCGCCAGCAGGTCGACGACCGCCGAACCGACCGCCGCCGACAGCGGGTTGCCGCCGAACGTGGAGCCGTGCTCACCGGGCCGCAGCACGGAGAGCACCTCGCGGCGGGCGACCACCGCGGAGACCGGAACGATGCCGCCGCCCAGGGCCTTGCCCAGGAGCAGGATGTCCGGCACCACCGACTCGTGGTCGATGGCCAGCGTCCGCCCCGTACGTCCCAGACCCGACTGGATCTCGTCTGCGATGAAGAGGCACCCCGCGCGCCGGGTCAGTTCGCGGACACCGGCCAGGTAGCCCTCGTCGGGGACGAGAACGCCCGCTTCGCCCTGGACGGGCTCGATCAGCACGGCCGCCGTCGTCTCGTCCACGGCCGCTTCCAGCGCGGCGAGGTCGTTGTACGGGACGACACGGAAGCCCGGCGTGAAGGGCCCGAAACCGGCGCGTGCCGTCTCGTCCGTCGAGAAGCTCACGATGGTCGTCGTGCGACCGTGGAAGTTGCCGTCGGCGACGATGATCGTGGCCCGGTCCGGTGCGACGCGCTTGACCTCGTACGCCCACTTGCGGGCCACCTTGACCGCGCTCTCCACGGCCTCGGCGCCGGTGTTCATCGGCAGCACCATGTCGAGGCCGGTCAGCGCGGCCAGGCGCTCGGCGAAGCCGGCCAGCCGGTCGTTGTGGAAGGCGCGCGAGGTGAGAGTGAGCTGGTCGAGCTGGCGGTGCGCCGCTTCGATGAGTGCCGGGTGGCGGTGCCCGAAGTTGAGCGCCGAGTAGCCGGCCAGCATGTCGAGATACCGGCGGCCCTCGACGTCCTGGACCCAGACGCCTTCCGCGCGGGCGACGACCACGGGCAGCGGGTGGTAGTTGTGCGCGAGCACCGGGGCCTCGGCGCGGATCAGCCGCGCCGACGAACGCGTCTCGGACGCGGACCCGGATGGGGACGAGCGGACAGGGGTGGCGGGACCGGTCATGATCGGATCTCCTGGGTGCAGCACTTGATGCCTCCGCCCGCCTTGCGGAACTCCGAGAGGTCGACGGGGACGGGGACGTATCCACGGTGGGCGAGCTGAGCGACGAGGCCGATGGCCTGCGGGGCGACGAAGACGTGGCGGCCGTCGGAGACCGAGTTGAGGCCGAACGCGAGGGCGTCCTCCTCGGTGGCGATCACCGCGCGCGGGTAGAGCCGCCGGAGGACCTCGATGCTGCCGGGGGAGAACGCCTCCGGGTAGTAGGCGATGTCCCCGTCCTCCGAGTCTCCCCCCTCCTCGCCGAGGAAGAACAGCGCGGTGTCCAGGTGGTAGAAGCGGGGATCAACCAGATCCAGGCTGATCACCGGCCTGCCGAAGAAGTCCTGCACCTCGCGGTGGGCGGCCCTGTGCGTACGGAAGCCGGTCCCCGCCAGCACGAAGCGGCCGGCCGGTACCAGGTCTCCCTCGCCCTCGCAGACCGACTCGGGCTGGTGGACGTCGAACCCGGCCGACTTGAACCAGGTCCGGTACGCCGAAGACTCCGGCCGTCGCTCGGGCGCGTGGAAGGAGGAGCCGAGGACCCGGCCGTCCACGACCACGGCGGCGTTCGCCGCGAAGACCATGTCGGGCAGGCCCTCCACCGGAGGGACCGTCTCCACCGTGTGGCCGTGCTCGCGGTACGTGTGAACGAGAGTCGACCACTGATCACGGGCGAGCGTGAGATCGACCGGATCGTCGGTGTTCATCCACGGGTTGATGGCGTAGCGCACATCGAAATAGCGAGGCTCGCACATGACGTAGCGCCGGGGGCGGCTACGGATGTGCGAGGCAGGTCCTACGCGCACAGAGGGTCCCTCCGCTTTCTGCGGTGACGATGGGGGGTGGTTCCACCGTAGAAAGACGCCGGTAGGCGCGACAAGAACGGAGAACTGCGTGCATACGCAGGATCGCTGCGTGGATCGTCCCGTCAGAGCGTGATCGCTGCGTCACCCGGAAAACCGTCGGCGTGGGTGCCCGGCGCGGACTCACTGGCCCCCGCCTCCGGGCTCTCCGGCAGCAGGTGGGACAGCACCATGTAACTGATCGTCTTGCGGACGAAGGGTTCGTTGCGGATCCGCTCCAGAACCTCCTCGAAATGACCGACGTCGGTGGCCCTGACGTGCAGCAGCGCGTCTGCTGCCCCGGTCACCGTCATGGCCGCCGCGATCTCCGGGTACTTGCGGGCCACCTCGGCGAGACGCCGGGGCGGTGCCGCGCTGTCGCAGTACACCTCGATGTACGCCTCCGTACGCCAGCCGAGCGCGGCGGGCCGGACGGAGGCCCTGAAGCCCGTGATCACATCGTCCTTGCGCAGCCGGTCCACCCGGCGTTTGACGGCGGTGGCCGACAGGCCGACGGCCGTACCGATCTCGGCGAAACTCGCACGGGCGTTCTCGATCAGCATCGCGACGATCTTCCGGTCGAGCTCGTCGAACGGTGTGGGTCTGGCGGTCACGGTGGGCGATTCACTCCTCGTGCTGTCCCGGGCGGGGGCCGGTAGATTGCGTGGTGCTCGGTCATGCCACTCGCGCCGCACCGCCGAGCGGGCGAGCGGAGAGGCCGAGTACAGACATGTCCATCCCCCGATGGTGGCACCCGCCTTCACACCGACCGGTTGCGCCGGGCCGGAATCGACGCGCCGCCCAGCCCCGTTCACACGGCGACGACGGCGCGGACCACAGTGCCCTCGGCGGAGCGCCGCACCGACGTGTCCACGGAGTACGCGTCGACCAGGGAGAGGCCGCGGCCGAACGCCGCGTCCATGTCCGCCCCCTCGCAGCGTGGAGTCGGTCGTGCCCGCCAGTGTCCGCCATCACGTACCGTGACGGTCAGCGAGGTGTCATCCGCCTCGAACATCACCGCGAGGTCGGGGCTTCCACTGTGCAGGACCGCGTTGGTCGCCAGTTCCGTGACGATCACGGTGAGCGCCTCCTCGGTCGTGTCGCACAACCGCCGGCCGCGGACCAAATTCCGGGCCAGCCGACGCAGGAGGGGCACTGAACGCGGAGTGGCCGACAGCGCGATCACGGCCAGCGGGCGACTGGTGCGGGGCGGCACCGACTCGCGCGGACGCTCCCGCTGCACGCTCGCCCTCGACGGCGACAGCGGCCCAGCTGCTGCCGTGCTCGCCGAGTGCGCCGCGGCCTTCGACACGCTCGGAGCCACGTGGGACGCCGCCCGCACCCGCTCGGAACTGCGCCGCCACCAACCGCGAAGGGGCCCCGGGCTCCCGGCCGCCCCCGGTACGGCGATCTGCTCTCGCCGCGAGAGGCGGAGGTCGCCGAGCTCGCCGCCGGCATGACCAACCGGGAGATCGCCGCCACGCTCCATCTGCCTCCGCGCACCGTCGAGCAGCACGTGGCCCGGGCGATCCAGAAGAGCGGAGCCCGCTCCCGCCAGGGGCTCGAACTGGCACTGAGGACGGCCGCGGATTGATTACGTATCCGTGAAGCGTCGTTTGCGGACCGGCCGGAGACCCGTCGCGAGCCGGCCGTGTTCCTGGCGGCTCCCGACCTCGTCGGCCATCTCGACGAGGTCCTGCGCATCCGCGTGTACGGGCGCGACGGCGCGAGCGGCCCGGGTCGTGTCCGCCAGGACGTCCTGGGCCTGCCCGCGGACCGTCGTCCCGAGCGGCGGATCACCGAGGAGTGCTCCCGGCACCGGCTCCCGCGGTCGCTCAGGACCATCGGCATCGACGTACCCGGCAGCCGGCGTCCGCATGCCCGAGGACACCATCGCATCGGCGGCCTGGCGGACCTGGGCCTCGGTCATCCCGCAGCCGAAGCTGTCCAGCTGTTCCACCTCGGCGGCGGGGTGAGCGCCGGGCCGCCCGGCGCGGCCGTGGCGGGGGAGTGGGGGAGGCGGTCACGGTCGCGGTGACCGTCAGCACGGGGTCGCGAGGAGGCGGAGGAGACGCCCGCCTGATCGTCCGGGCACAGGGGGGCTCCCTTCCGGGTGACCCTCTGAAGCGGTTCGAAAGTTCGGACATAGTTCGGAAAGCTGTGGTGTCACGGATCTGGAGACCTCGCCGGAGGTGTCGACACCTCTGCGGCATCGACCCCGCTCCGATTGCCCAGATCGGCGGTCACATCGGTTCGACCTGCGCCTACTGCTTCCATCGGCTCGACGAATGTTTCGTTTTCAGGCGCGACTCATGCGGGAGGTATTGACGCCGTTCGTCGATTCCCTATCATTCAGTTTGCTCGAAACTTCGACGCGTGTTCGATATTACGAACGCATGGGAGTCGCTCAACTCGCACAGCAGGGACCTCCAGGTCATTGCCTACCGCACCGGTCGAGCCGCAAGGGGCGCGCCAGCTATGCATATGTCATGGTCGTATCAACTCTTTGGCCTCGCCGCGCGCCGGCTCCCGAGCGCGGACATCCGTCCCGGCCCGGCACGCACGGGGGCCTTCTCCCGCGGCACCGACGGCATCACGTCCTCCCGCCTCGGACCCGGCTTCTCCCTGGGCCACGACTGGTGGTTCTTCATCGCATACCGGTTCGCCCTCTTCAACCACGCCCCCCAGGCGCTCGGCGGCCCGGTCCGCGTCACGCGATGCGAGCTGTCCACGCCGTGAACCGAGCCGATCCGCACAGTCCGCGCGCGCCCCGGTCTCGATCATGGCTCGAACGGCTCCGGAGTACGCGGTGCGTCGCGCAACAGCCCGGAGGCACCGGGCGCCACCGGTCGGTCTCGCCGGACCAGGCAGCCACACGGGATCAGTCCGGTGACCACGGACCGCTACCGACCGCACCACAACGACAGTCCGGGAAGCCTCCGACGGGGCCGACCGGAACCGGTTGCTCAAGGATGGGGAAGTCTCCATGCGCAGAAGGAGTTTCAGCCACAGACGTCTGTCTGTGGTGCTGGCCGCCGCGGTTGCGGCCTTGGCCACGCTGGCGGCGATGCTCGTCGCCGGCCCGGCTCAGGCAGCCACCAGTGGTGCCTTACGCGGTGTCGGTTCGGGCCGGTGTCTCGATGTGCCGGACGCCGGCCGGACCAACGGCACGTACCTGCAGATCTACGACTGCTGGGGCGGGACCAACCAGCAGTGGACGTTGACGGACAGCAATCAGCTGACCGTGTACGGCGACACGTGCCTGGATGTTCCGGGCCACGCCACCACGGCCGGGACCCGGGTGCAGATCTGGACCTGTTCCGGCGGCGCGAACCAGCAGTGGCGGGTGAACCCCGACGGTACGGTCGTCGGCGTGGAGTCCGGGCTGTGCCTGGAGGTCGCGGGCGCCGGTACGGCCAACGGCACGGCGGTACAGCTGTGGACGTGCAACGGCGGCGGCAACCAGAAGTGGACCGGCCCGTCCGGGTCGACCCCGCCGGGCGGCGGCACGTGTGCTCTCCCGTCGACGTACCGGTGGACGTCGACGGGCGTCCTGGCGCAGCCGGCGAACGGGTGGCTCGCGCTGAAGGACTTCACCAGCGTGATGTACAACGGCAAGCACCTGGTCTACGCCTCGAACGTGTCGGGATCCTCGTACGGCTCGATGGCGTTCGGTCCCTTCACGAACTGGTCGGACATGGCTTCGGCCGGCCAGGCCGGGATGGGCCAGGCCGCGGTGGCGCCCACGCTGTTCTACTTCGCGCCCAAGAACATCTGGGTGCTGGCGTACCAGTGGGGTGCGTCGCCCTTCGTCTACCGCACGTCGAGCGACCCCACCAACCCCAACGGCTGGTCCTCGCCGCAGCCGCTGTTCACCGGCAGCATCTCCGGCTCCGACACCGGCCCGATCGACCAGACCCTGATCGCTGACGGCCAGAACATGTACCTGTTCTTCGCCGGTGACAACGGCAAGATCTACCGGGCGAGCATGCCGATCGGGAACTTCCCGGGCAACTTCGGCTCGTCGTACGCGACGATCATGAGCGACACGAAGGCCAACCTCTTCGAGGGCGTACAGGTCTACAAGGTCCAGGGCCAGAACCAGTACCTCATGATCGTCGAGGCGATGGGCGCGAACGGGCGCTACTTCCGCTCCTTCACGGCCTCCAGCCTGAACGGGTCGTGGACCCCGCAGGCCGCCGCCGAGAGCAACCCCTTCGCGGGCAAGGCCAACAGCGGCGCCACCTGGACCAACGACATCAGCCACGGTGACCTGGTCCGCGACAACCCCGACCAGACCATGACCATCGACCCCTGCAACCTGCAGTTCCTCTACCAGGGCAAGGACCCCGCCGCGGGCGGCGAATACAACCGACTGCCGTGGCGGCCGGGTGTCCTCACCCTGCAGCGCTGACCTGCCGTCTCCACGGTGATCGCGATGCGGTGCGGTCTGCCGGCGCGTGGACGACCGGTTCACGGGACGGGCGACACCACCTGCTGACCGGTACTCACCGCATCGAGGAACCCCAGCCGTGCGCCGGCCGGGGTTCCTCTCCTGTGTGGACTCCTGTCGTGGGTACGGACCGACGCACGAGGACGCCACCGGGGACACCGCTTGCCCGCCGCGGTGTCGGTGAACCCCGCACGTCTCATCCGGCTCGCCGGTCCGTCTCGCCCTCGCCCTCCTCGGCGGGCCGGCCTCCCTGCCGCGGCTACGCGATCACATCGATGCTCACCACCGGGCAGGGGGTCTCGCTCGTCCGGGTGACGTTGTCCGGCCGAGGTGATCTGGAGATAATGCGCGTGGGGACGATCCGTGTCGCGCCCGGGACGAAGGCTCCGGCCGGACCGCGCGAGGCCTGGTCCGTGGTCGGACCATCCCTGATCCACTACGTGACCGCCGGAGCCGCCACGGGCCCGGCCGATGCGAGGGGAACCATGAGCGCATCCTTGTACGAGCGGTGGAAGTCCCTGACGGTCCGACGCCCCGACGACGTCCCCGTGACCACGTCGCTCGCCTGGCACGTAGAGAAGTTCACCGAACACGACAACCGCTTGATGAACAATGCCCTGCCCGCCGGCTCCCCAGGTGACGCGGGCCGCGGCGACGCCGTCGACGCGATCGCGGCCATCGCCCTCCGCGAGTCCCTGCACCGACACGTCGAGCGGGAGCGTGGCGCCCGGATACGCGAGGCGATCGAACTGGGCGCCACCTGGAGCGAGGTGGCCACCGCGCTGGGCGTCACCTGCGACGATGCCCGGAGCGCGTTACACACATGGGCAGACGCACAGCGCCGTCTCGACCGGCGCGACATCGAACACGCGCCGGGCGACTCCCTCGGGCTCGATCCGGAACAGCACGCTGCCGTACTCGCCCTCAGGCTGCTGGGAGACGATGAGCGCATGAGCTCGGACTGACCCGCGGCGATCCGCCGGAGCCCCTGTGCCACGCCGGCCGCGGGACGTCGCGAGGAGTGCGGTCAGGGAGCGGCATCCGTCGTCCCGCCGAGGAGTGCGGTGAGGCGCCGGGTGCCGGGGGCGCAGGCCAGGCGGAGTTCCTCCGCCTGCCGGGCGGAGAGCCGGGCCGCGGCGCCCGCCCGCTTCCGGTCGACCTGCCCCGCGACCCGCTCGGCCCACCTCTGCGGCTCGGCGAGGCCCACGAAGCGTCCGAACCTGGTCAGTTGCGGCACCGGACCGGCCACCACGGCGTCGTAGGAGAGGTGCAGCAGCCGCTCCGGCGGCAGCCCGGCGAGATGCCGGAGCGCACCCGTGGCCCGCGACCACATGTCACCGAACCGGACCAGGGGGATGTCGGTGTCCGCGAGTGCCGCAGCGTCCAGGCTGTCGGGGGCGAACGGGCGCAGCCGCTCGGGGAGCAGCTCCGCGTGCCGGGGGTCAGGGCTCCGGTAGGGGTCCACGCCCAGCTCCGCGCGCATGTCCCCGATCAGCACCCCCAGCCGGAACAACGGGTGGCGGCTCATCGACACCGCGGAGTCCGGGCCGTCCCTGTGCACGTGGACGAATCGCGCCGCGGGAAAGTGTGTGAGCAGCTCCGGAAGAAACCGCAGTGACGCTCCGGAGCGCTCCACGACGACCTCCCGGCCACACGAGGACGCCCACCAGGAGAAGAGCCGCAGGTACTGGCCGGAAACCGGTGCCGGGGGCCAGCCGGTCACCTCGTCCCGTATTCGGTCGTACAGTCCGTCCGGATCGTCGGTGAGCGGTGGCAGGGTCATCAGGCTGATGGCGGGCACTTCACCAGCCGCATAACGGCCCGAGCCGATCGGATACCGGTATTCCGGCACCGTTACCCCACGACTCATGAGTACGTTCGGCTTCAGGCGCGGGGTGCCGAGGAGTTTCCAGAAGGCCGGCCCGTCCAATGTGCCCTCGGGGAAGACGCCCGGGTCGAGGCAGGCGAAGAACTCGCTCAGGCTGAGAGCTCCGGGGTGCTGGTTCACCAGGTCGGACAACATCGTCGACCCACAGCGTCCCGTACCCAGAACTACGGTCAGCGGCACCTGTAGATCCTTTTCACGCATTCTTCCGAATCCTCTTCCGTGGCTCTTCTTCGGCTCTCGTGATTCCCCGGAAAGGGGTCCCGCAAGGCGATTCCGTCAGGAATGTCCGAGTGACGTGACCGCTGGCCGGAACGGTGATTGACCCGGCCTGTGCGACGCGCCTAGTGTGCATCGGCGATCGGGTTCTGAAGGTAATCCGAAAGAGCGAGAAAAGAGGTCGACGATGTCGGTCCCGCTCCAGTCCTCCCAAAAAATCCGCACATCCGTCGGATGCTCGCACATCGGCGACGGAGTCGTTCTGGTGGAGTTTTCCGGGGCGCACGAACAGAATCCGTTCAGCCGCGCCCGGATGCAGGAACTGACCGCGCTGATGCACGACATCGACAAGGACGCCTCCGTCCGCACCGTCGTGCTCCACGGCGGGTCCGGCCGTTCCTTCGGCGTCGGCGGCGACTTCAACGAGGTCTCCGCGTTCACCGGCGGGGACGAGGTGAACGACTGGATCGACGACATCACCGATCTCTACACGGCGATCGCGGGCATCTCCAAGCCGGTGGTGGCCGCCATCGACGGCTACGCCATCGGAATCGGCCTGCAGATCGCCCTCTGCTGCGACTACCGCGTGGCCGCGGACACCGCCCGTCTGGTGATGCCGGAGCTGCGGGTCGGTATCGCCTGCAACTTCGGCGGGTTCATGCTGCGGTACACCGTCGGCACCTCTGTCATGCAGCGGATGCTCTACACCTGCGAGGAGTGGCCGGCCGGCCGGGCGCTCGAGGACGGTCTGCTCCATGAGGTGCGCCCCTCCCAGGAGGTGCTGGACCGCGCCGTCGAACTGGCCCGTACCATCGCCGGTTACACCCCGGCCGCGGTGCAGGGGACCCGGCCACGGGTGAACGCGCCGTTCGTGGAGGGACTGGAGCGCGTACGGACCGAGGCCAAGGAGTCGCACCGCAGGGCCTTCAGGGCGGGCGAGGCCCAGGCCCGGATGCGGCGCATCATCGGGAAGGACTGAACGGGGCGGGACCGGCCCGGCGGCCTCCTGCTCAGTCATGGCCGCCGCGCCGCAGGGCGACGGTGCGCCGGACGTCGTCCCAGCGGGACTCCACCCGCCATCCGAGCCGCCGGTACAGAGCACGTGCCCGGACGTTCTCCCGGTCCACGGTGAGGACCATCCCGGTCCGGCCCCGGCGCCGTGCCTCGCCCAGCGCCCACCTCAGCAGTACGGCTCCCAGCCTCCTGCCGCGCACCGACGGGTCGATGCCGAGCTGTCGCACGTAGGCCACACCCCGGCTGTCCAGCATCCGGTCGGTGATGTTCACGAACCCCACGACGCGGTCGTCGAGTTCGAGCAGCGCGCACTGCTCCGGGTCGACTCCCGGGTCGGACCGGAACCACCGTGCCCAGGCGTCGAAGGAGTCCTCCTCCTTGCCGGCCTCCTCGGCGGCGTACGCCTGGTTCTTCGCACGGTGGAAGGCACGCAGGTCCGCCTCCTCGCGCAGCGGGCGCACCACCGCGCCGGGAACCGCGGGAACGGGCGGGAGGGGACCGTCCAGTGCGACCGACATGCGATGGTAGGCCCGGGGCGAGCCGAAGCCGTGGTCCCGCAGTGCCGCACGGGTGGTGTGCTCGCCCTCCGAGACGAAGCAGGACAGCGTCGCCTGCTCCGCGCCGTCCGGACCGCCGAGCGACTCGCGGCAGCGCGTGACGGCGAAGTCGAGCAGCCCGGTCCCGTCGGCCCGGGTGGCCCGTGGGCCCAGGACCAGCTCGACGACCCAGCCGGCCACACCCGAGGTGCGGCCGGCCCACGCGGCGCCGACCACGTCCCCGCCGGGCCCCAGGCACAGCCGTGCGTCACGCGCGGGATCCGCGCCGGGGGCCGTGAGCCTTCCCTCGATCCACCCCCGTGTCACCTCCACCCGGCCCAGGGCTGCCAGGTCCCGGGCACGGGCCAGCCTCCAGACGGTGTCGGTGTGGACCGCGGGGTCGAGCGTGCGCAGGTCCGGCGTCCGGCGGGCCCGCGCGGCCGTACCGACGGACTCTTCCGGGACCGCAGCCGTCACCGCCCACCTCCCGCGGTGCCACGGCGGCGCGGCAGCGAGTAGACGTAACTGACGGCCCGCCGCTGGTCCTCGGTGCGGTTGGCGGAGGAGGTGTGCGCGGTGAAGGCCCCGAAGAGCACAGCCGAACCGGCGCGCCGGGGCAGGGTGACCGGCGTCAGGCCGGGCCACAGCCGGCCGATGTCCAGTGAGGGTTCGCGCGGGGAGGCGAACAGGTCCTCACGGTCGATGCCGTGCGGCTCCTGCAGGACACGACCGCGGTGGGAGCCGGGCAGGAAGCGGAGGCAGCCGTTGTCCTCGCGGGCGTCGTCCACGGCGATCCAGATGGTGAAGACGTCCTCGTAGGTCTCGTAGAACTCCTCCTTGAGAAAGAGGGCGTCCTGGTGCCAGGGCTTCTCCGAGCCGACCTCCGACGGCTTGGCCCACAGATAGCTGTTGTAGAAGTCGCCGCGCAGACCGTGCAGCGGCTCCACCACGTTCTCGTTGAGACCGAGCAGTCCGGGGACCTTGGCGAGGTCCGGGGAGTGATCGTGGGCACGGCCCACCACCCGCACCTTGCCGGGAATGCCCTCCCTCCCCCCGGCGCGGGCCGCCCAGCCCCCGCCCTCTCCCTCGGCCTCCAACTGCCAGCCCTGGGTGCTGTGGCGCATGCGCCGGGTCCGCTCGATCAGGTCGTCGCAGCCGCGGCGCATGATCTCCAGGACCGGTTCGGGGACGAGACCGTCGAGTGGGACGAACCCACGCTCGTCCAGTTCGCGGACGAGTTCTTCCACCGGCCGACCGAGCTGCATCCGTGTCACCCTCCGGTACGCGTGAGCCTGCTGCCGCACGATGCCCTACCGCTCGACTATGTGCCGCTGCTCCGGACGGCGGCAACGCCTCCGCCCAGACGGATCGACGCACGTCTCAAAAGGCATAGGACGGATGGGGAGGAGCGGGCTGCGGCCGTCCGGCGAGGCGGGCATCCTGGACCAGGACCAGCAGGGGCATGCCGGCCCCGTTGCCCGAGTCGAGGGGGAAACCGTGGCAGAGGTGTCGGGGATCGTCGTCGACTGGGGCGGGGTCCTCACCCGGTCCTTCGCCGACGGCATCGCCGTGTGGGCGGACGCCGAGGGGGTGGACGCCGCGGAGTTCCACGCCGCTCTGGGGCGGCTTCTGGGGCCGCGGGCGGTGCCCGGTCCTCAGGCGCGGCAGTTCCACCTGGTGGAGCGGGGCGAGCTGCCGGTGGCCGAATTCGAGGCGACGCTGGCCGCCCTGGTCCGCCGGTCCGACGGCTCGAACCCCGTCGCGGAGGGCCTGGTGGAACGGATGTTCGCGCCGTTCACCGAGGAGCCGGTCATGGTGGGCCTGCTACGGGTGCTGCGCGACGCGGGCCTGAAGGTCGCACTGCTGTCCAACTCCTGGGGACACACGTACGACCGGCGCGGCTGGGACGAGTTGTTCGACGCCGTCGTGATCTCCTGCGAGGTGGGCCTGCGCAAGCCGGATCCGGAGATCTTCCGGCACACCGCCCGGCTGCTGGGCCGTCGGCCCGAGGAATGCGTCCTGGTGGACGACCTCGGACGCAACGTCCGGGCCGCCCGCGCACTCGGGATGGCCGGTGTCCACCACCGGACACCGCGGGAGACGGCCCTCGCCCTGGCGTCCCTGCTGGCTCCCGCCGGACGCCAGGCCGTCCTGGAGCATCTCAGCGGGGTGCCGTCCGGACACTGAGCGGGGAACGGGCCGTTCCGGCACCCGCCTCGGCAGGCGGCCTGCCGGGCGCGGGGACGGGAGCGGCGTCGCCTTCGCGCAGGTGGTTCACCAGGGCGTCGAGCCGGTGCTCGGCCGGGCCCGTGCAGGCCAGCAGCCGACGCGCGGTGGCCGAAAGCGAGGTGCCGCGGGCCGTGCGGTGCACCAGCGGCAGGCCGCAGCTCGCTTCGAGCCGGTGGATCCGGCGGGTCAGCGCGGGCTGGGTGACCAGCAGGGCCGAAGCCGCCTGGTTGAGACTGCCGGTCCGGCCGATCACCCGGAGCAGGTGCAGGTGCTCCGGCTCGAAGCCGGCGCAGCGGTCCGCCGGGGACCAGCGCAACTCGGACAGCAGGACCGGCGGGGGAACCGCGCACCCGCCGGTGGCCGGGCCGGAGCGGTCCCCGCTGCCCTGAGCCTGGTCCCGGCAGGCGGCCGCCGGCGGGGTGCCGTGTGCCGTCGTCCGCAGCACGTACCGACGGCGCAGCCAGGCGCACAGGTCCTCGGCGAGCGGCTCCGGGATCGCCAGCGGGTCGACCGCCAGCCGCAGCCTGCGGACGAACTTCTGTCGCAGCGGGCGCAGCACCACGCCCGGCCCGGCGCTCCCGCCGAGGGACGAGGGAGAGACCATCGCGATGCCGTACCCACGGCGCACCAGGTCGAGGGCAGCCCCCTGGGAGCGCACCGTGAAGCTGACCGGCGGAACCGGCGTGAGCCGGGAGAGTGCCCAGCCCTGGTCGTCACCGGAGTCGCCGCCGACCACGGCCACCCATTCCGTGCGGGCGAGGTCACGCAGGTCCAGGATCTCCTGCGCGGCGAGAGGATGCCCGAGGGGCAGGGCGATCTGCTGGGGCTCCTCGGCGACGGTCCGGATCAGGACCCCGTCGCGCCGCGCCACCGGCCGCCGCGCCGTCTCCCAGCCGAGGGCCGCGTCGGCGGCGTACCGTTCGAACCGCTGCCAGACCCGGTGACAGTCGTCCGGCACTATGTCGAACACCACGTCCGGGAATCGTCCGGCCAGCTGCTGGTCGAGGCCGTACGCCCACTCCGTTCCCACCGCGAACTCCACCACGGGCAGCCGGATCCCCGCGTCGGCCTCGTGGTGGGTGGTGGCGATCGCGAAGTCGATCGCGGCCAGCAGCCGCCGCCCGACGTGCAGGAGGGCGTGCCCGGCCTCGGTGGGCTCGGTACCGGTGGCACCGCGGGTCACCAGCAGGGTGCGCAGCCGGCGTTCGAGTCTGACGAGCCGACGGCTGGCGGACGACTGCGTCATCCTGCCGTCCCGCTCGACCGCATGCAGACTGCCGTGCTCCGCCACCGCCTGCAGCAGTACCACGTCCGAACGGCGCAGGTCGAACATCCGGCTCTCCTCTCTCCCACGGCGCGGCCCGGGCCGGCACGCCGTGACGGGGCGTGCCCACCGATTCCGCGTGGAACCCGGTCCACGGTAGGTCGGCGGCGGCCCCGCGGAACCCGGCCTTCAGGTGGTTGGCCGGATCGGACGGGAGGTGTGGCCGGGCGGCACCTGAACGTCCTGCCGGGACACGGGTGAACGGGGGAAGAGGAACGCCGCTCCCACCGCGACGAGGGCCAGCACGGCCGAACCGGCGAAGACGGTGCCGTACGCGGCGGCCGAGGGATGGCCGGACGCACCGCCCGTGACCGCCAGCACCATGGCACCGACCTGTACCCCGAAGGCTCCGCCGAGGTTGCGCAGCACGCCGTTCATGCCGACCGTCACCGCGGTCGACCCGCTCGGCGAGGCCTGCACCAGCAGTTCCGCCATGGCCCCTCCCAGCAGGCCGGTGGCCAGGCCGTTCAGGGCCGTGCCCAGGGCCAGGCCCGCGGCGCCGGAGGGCAGGAGGGCGAACACGACGGGACCGGCCGCGAACAGGACCGTGCTCGTGCCCATCAACGTACGGGCGGTCAGCCGCCCCGACTCCCGTAGCCAGCCGGACAGCAGCCCACCGGACAGTGCGCCGAGCTGCATGGGCAGCATGACCAGGGTCAGGACGGCACCGCCCGCGCCGAGCCCGTAGCCCGTGTCGCGGGGGGCGGACACCAGGGCGGGCGCGAGCACACCGATCTGGAACATCACCACCCCGGTCAGCAGGCTGACCAGGTTCAGGCAGAGGAGAGGCCGGCGCGACATCAGCCGCATGTCCAGCACCGGTTCGGGTGACCGGCGCTCCACCCGGAGCAGGAGGGCGCAGCCCGCCGCCGCGACCGCCAGCAGCACCGCACCGGTGACCGAGCCGAGGCCCTCCTGGCCGTACCGGGTCAGTGCCAGCAGCAGGGAGGTGCTGACGGTGCCGAGGAGCAGCAGCCCGGGTACGTCGATGCGGGTGGCCGGCCGGCGCGGGGTCTCCGGCAGCACCAGGGCGCCCGCCGCCAGCAGCACCGCGGCGAGGAGCGCGGCTGCCGCGAACAGCCAGCGCACGGCCGGGAGGCCACCGCCGGACAGGCCCGCCAGTACGATGCCGACACCGCCACCGGTGCCGAAGGAGGCGGACAGCAGGCCCGACGGGCCGGACAGCGACCGGTGGGGGAAGCCCTCCCGCAGCAGGCCGACACACAGGGGGAAGAGACCGGCGGCCACACCCTGCACCAGGCGCGCGACGAGCAGCACGGTGAACGACCCGGTGAGCGCCGACACCACGGACGCCACCGCCACCACGGCCAGGACGCACAGCAGGACCGCGCGCCGGCCGTACAGGTCGCCCAGCCGACTCACCACGGGGGTGGCGACACAGCCGACGAGCAGGTGTCCGGAAACCACCCACGCGGCGTCCGAGCCGGACACGTCGAACGCTCTCTGGATCTGTGGCAGCAGGGTCGCCACACCCAGCTGAAGCAACGCGAACAGGCCGCAGGCCCCGGCGAGCACGGCCAGTGCCGCCCGGTGCGGCAGGGCATCGGCCGGAGCGTCGGGGCCCGCGGTCACCTCTGCTCGCTGAGCGCCGGCTCCGCCAGGGGCGTCACCTCGGCGGACTCGAAGCGGTGCCGGTAGTGGCCGATGCGCGAGACCGGATAGCTCGGGCCGATCGCCGCCAGTGCGAACGCCTTCAGGTCATCCGGAGCCGGGCGGAAGCGGCCGTTCGCCCCGAACTGCTGGTCGGTGTAGTCCACCCGGACGCGGCGCGCGCGCAGCGGGCCGCCGCCGAAGTAGTGCGGCCAGTCGTGGTCGTACTCGGCGGACTTGGCGTGCTGCGGGTCGTAGTCCGGGCGCAGCATGACGTCACGCTGGAAGCGCAGCACGTCGCGCAGCCGCGTGTCCTGGTCGGGGTCGAGTCCCAGGGTGCGGAGGTAGTCGCCCAGTTCGGCGTGGAACCTGTCGAACTCCGTGGCCACCCGCAGCCAGCCCCAGTTGTCGATCGTCCAGCCCCGTCGTCTGCCGTACGGGGCGAGGTGGGCGGCCAGGTCGGGCTGGCTGGCGACCAGGTTGGCCAGCGGCAGCGTCGGGATGTCGATGTAGTCCTGGTACAGGCTGCGCATGCGCAGGTAGAGGGAGCCGACGAAGCTGGTGGGCTGGGCGGTGAAGTGGTTCTGCAGCCCCTCGTAGAAGGCCGTGTAGCCGATCCCGTGCTCCTGCCGGAGATAGATCGACAGGTAGCGGGTGTAACAGCCGTTGTGCAGGAACTGCACCGCCTGCACGAAGGCGAAGGACTCGACCCACTCGTCACGGGGCATGGCGCTGGTCTCCATGACCATGTCCATGCTCTCCGCCTCGTCGTCGGGGGTGCCCGGCCGCTCGTTGTAGAGGCGCTTGGGTACCGTGCGCAGGCCGTAACCGGCGATCTTCTCCGGCGTGTTGATCGGCGCGTTGGGCAGGATGCCGAATTCGTAGACGCGGAGGTCCTCGTGATTGCCGGCCTCCAGCAGGGAGCCGATGCCGTCGCGGAAGGTGCGAGCGGTCTCCAGCGGCAGTCCCAGGATCAGCTCGGTGTAGGTGTGGATGTTCTCGACGGCGTACCGCTGCTGCAGTTTGCGGTAGTTGTCGAGGCCGATGTTCTTGCGGTCGATGGCCTCCAGGACGTCCATGTCGGTGCTCTGCATGGACAGCGTGGTGCCCATCAGCAGGTCCGCGTCGTGCCAGGCCTTGCTGATGTCGAAGACCCGGTCGTTGGAGTTCTTGGCGAAGTTGACCCGGATCTGCTTGGGCGAGCCCGCCTCCGTGCGGGCCTCCGCCAGCGCGTGCGCGATCTCCAGGTCGCGGGGCATGATGCCGAAGTTGGCGTCGCAGATGAACAGGTCCTCCACGTCGTTGCGGGCGAACCACTCGATCTCGTGCTGGAGGCGGTCCTCCTCGAACATCCGCAGGGCGCTCATCGTCGCCGAGCCCCAGTCGCAGAAGGCGCAGGAGTACGGGCAGCCACGGTTGGTCTCCCACAACGCGTAGAAGCGCAGGCCGCGCTCCCGGCAGGTTTGCACGGCCCCGTCCATGACCCCGTTCAGGTAAGGACTCGGGGTCTCGATCCGCCGCGGCAGCCGCTTGGCGGGCGGGCCGGCGACCGGGTCGTCGCCCTGCCTCACCGTCACACCGGGCACGCGGGTGTAGTCGGGGCGGTCCGAGAGCCGCGCGGAGAGCAGTTCCCGGAAGGCCACCTCGCCCTCACCGTGCGCCAGGACGTCGACGTAGGGGTGGTGCGTGAAGAAGTCGCCCACCCGGTCCGGCACGTGCGGCCCTCCGGCCACCACGAGCATGTCCGGATAGCGCTCCTTGAGGATCTTCGCCACCTTCATCTGCCGGCGGAAGTTCCACACGTAGCAGGACAGTGCGAGGACGTCCGGTTCCGTGATGCCGTCCGCCATCTCCTGCACGGGGGCGACGAGGAACAGCGGCTCCTGGAAGTCGTAGGAGGCCGCGATGCGTTCGTCCTGTTCCGCGTACGTGCGCAGCAGGCCGGCGACCAGGGGGAGGAAGGGCACCGCGTTCAGGCCGATGAAGTACACCTTGCGGCGGCGGGAGGATTCGGCGGACATGCTCGGGTCACGGCTCCTCGTGGTCGGGTCTGCTCAGCGGCGGTACGGCACCGGCGTCGCCGGGCGGGGGAGGGGACGGGGTCAGCTGGTGCTCGGGACACGCTCCGGCTCCGGCGCCCGGTCCCGGCCCGGCCCGGCGGCGAGGCGGATGCCACTGAGCATCTCGTCGAAGGCGCTGTTGTCGGAGTAGTAGAAGACGGACGGGTCCTGGCCGGAGGCGACGCCCGGGGCGGGGCGGGCACTCGCTCCCGCCAACAGGTCGGCGAGCCGGTGGTAGAAGTCCTCCAGCGGCAGCTTCGTCGGGAAGAGCGAGTGGTAGCAGTCGAAGAGTTCGGGGTCGTCGCTGATGTGCTGGTCCCGGCTCTCGTCGTACAGGTCCGTGCCGGGCAGCGGGGTCAGCACGGAGAAGCTCGGCATGTCCACCTGCAGCTCCTCGATGGTCCGGCCGAGCCGTGCGAAGTCCTCGCCGACCCAGTTGGGCTGGACGATGAAATTGGCCCGCACCTTCACCTGGTTGGTGTGGAAGAGCTCGAGGGCCCGCCGGGTCTGGTCGGCGTCGGTGCCCTTGCGGTAGCCGGACAGTTCGTCGTCGGTCATCGACTCGGCCCCGACCAGGACCGAGTCCAGGCCGATCTCCGCCCAGCGGGCGATGACGTCGGGCCGGCGCAGCGCGGTGTCGGTGCGTATGTACATGTGGAACCGCTTGCGGAAACCGGCCTTGTCGATGGCGTCGGCGAGCTCGAGCATGCGCGCGGGCTGGATGAACGCCTCGTCGTCCACGACGTAGAGGTTGTCGCCGTCGATGTCGGCGATCTCGGCGAGGACCCGGTCGATGTCCTTGACCAGGTAGCGCCGGTCCGTCATCCGCCACAGCGAACAGAACTTGCAGGTGTACGGACAGCCCGCGGTGAACCGGATCAGGGACACCGGCCGGTAGATCGAGTGGAAGTAGTCCTGCCGGTGGTGGGCGAGCAGCGAGCGGTCGGGCATCGGCAGGTCGTTGAGCGCCGCGGGGCGGGGCCGCCGGTCGCGCTCCAGGCCGGTGCGGGCGTCGTACGGCGCGAGCCCTCGCCCCGCCTGCGGGGTGCGGCCCGCCTCGAGGTCCGCGGCCAGCCGGTTCAGCGGGGCGCCGCCCTCGCCCGCCACCACCCAGTCGGCGGCGAAGCCGTCGAGCCACTCGGCCGAGACCGTCGGGTGGTGGCCGCCGAGCACGATCGGCACGTCCGGCCACAGGCGGCGGGCCTCACGGCTCACCTCGCGTGACACCCGGACGCTGGTGGTGTACGGGATGGCCACGCCCACCAGGTCCGGCGGCTCGTGCGTCGCAGCGTAGCGGTCCAGCGGCTCATCCAGGCGCAGGTCGTGGATCGTCACGTCGTGGTGGCCGCGCAGAGCGCCACCGAGGTATTCGAGCGGCAACGGTTCGCAGCAGCTCAGCCGGTCGCTGAGGAGAGCCCGTTCGTTTCGAGGCCATACCAGCAGAACCCTCATCGCATGCCTCCCAGACGTCGGTCCCGGTCCGCGTCGCCATGTCCGGTCTCCGGCCCGCCGCTCCGGAAGACCTCGGTGGCGATCCCGTACAGCCGCCCGGCCTGGACGGCGAGGTCGTCGCTGCCCAGCGCGGCGGCGAACATCCGGCTCATCGCGGTTCCCTCGTGGATGCCGCGCTTGGGCCGCCAGGCCACCTCCGCCGGCAGGATGTCGGCGGCGGCGGTGCGCAGCACCCACTTCGCCGTTCCCTCACGGACCTTGAGCCGTCCGCGGATGTCCAGGGCCGCGGCCATCACCTCCCGCGACCAGTACGGGTGGCGTACCGCGGTGTGGCGGTCGTCGGCGAAGGCGGGGTGGAACTCGTTGCTGCGCGCGGTCGCGGAGGTCTGGGCGACGACCGCACGCTCGACGGCCTCCTCGCCCCCGGTGCCGCCGAGCCCCGCGAACAGCAGGTCCGCCCCGTACCCGGACAGCAGCACCTGGCGGCTGTCGGTGGCGATGTGGTCCTGCAGGAAGCAGGCGGGTGCGGCGATCTGCAGGGTGAGCGCGTCCCAGGTCTCCAGCGCGCGGATCATGCCGGGCAGCATCTCGGCGAGCTGGTCCGGACCGAAGAGCACCTCCTCGTGCTTGGTGCCCAGCCGGTCCGCCAGCCACGCCGCCTGTGCGAACTCGTCGCCGAACGGCGTGCCCACCGTGTACGTGCGCACCGCCGACGCGCCCGCTTCCCGCACCGCGAGCGCCGCGACCGTGGAGGAGTCGACCCCGCCGCTGAGCGAGACGCCTATCTCGTCCGCACCCGCGGCCAGTCGTGCGACGGACGCGCCCAGCACCGTCCGGACGGTCCGCACCGCCTGGTCCGGGTCCGTCACCGAGGGCCGCTCCGGCAGCCGAGCGAGCCGGCGTACCGACACGGGGTCGTCGCCGTAGGCGTCCACCACCACGGTCACCGCGCTGTTCGCGGGAACCGCCGTGACCCCGGCGAACCGGCCGCCGGGCAACAGCGACCGTTCGGCGTCGCCCAGCACCACGGGGCCGCCGAGACGCGGGAGCAGTGCACCGGCCGACGTACCGACGAGGAGTGCCCCGTCGGCCCGCGCCCAGTGCAGCGGGCAGGTCGCGCCGATGTCGCTCCACAGGATGGCCCGGCCCTCGCGGACCAGGACGGCGCAGTAGCGGCTGTGACGTCGCTCGGCCCAGGCCACCAGGTCGGCGAGCGGCGCGTGTTCCGGCGGTTCCTCCTCGGAGAGCCGGTCGCCCTGGACCACGAGGATGTCCGTGCCGTCGCGCCGCACCATGACGTCCATGCCCCGGCCCTCGCCGAGGAGGCCGACCTCGGTGCCGCCGTTCGGACTGCTGGACAATATGAATCCGGCCATGTCAGTAGACCCCCTCTACGCGGCGTCCCTCGGTGAACTCGGGGCTGTACGGATCTCCCACCCACGGCCACGGATAGCGTTCGGCCGCGACCCCGTAGGGGCGGACCCGACGGGCCCGGTCCCGCTCCCAGAAGCCGGGCAGCAGGGCGTCGTCCGTCAGCCGCCAGACCCGCACCCGGCCCTCCTCTCCGAAGGGCACGTCCTCCCCCCGTTCGTCGACGACGTCGAGAGCGATGTGCGGCTGGCACGGCACGTACACCACACGGTGCTCGTCCTGCGCCTCGAAGGGCTTCTGCCAGCTGATGCCGGTGGTCGACGTGCCGTACATGCCGACCACCGGGACGCCGGGGAAGAAGTCCTCGCGCAGTTGCCGGTGCGTTTCGGGCTCCAGGGTGGTGCCGGCGTGCACGATGGCCTCCACCCCGGCCAGCGCCTCCGTGCCGAGCCGCTCCGGCAGCATCTCCAGCAGCCGGGAGGTGCAGAACAGGACGCCGATGTCCTGGGACCGGGCCACTTCCGCGATCTGCGCCCAGATGTGGTCCACGTAGCGGTCGTAGGCGGCGGTCATGCCTTCCTCGCCGAAGATCTTCACGATCCTCGGGTCGAGGTCGATGGAGAAGCACATCCCGCCGCGGCGCTCCGCGAAGGCGACCACCAGCCGGCCCGTCGTGTGCGGGCCCATCGGCCCGACGAACAGCCAGTTCTTCCCGCGCGGGACGCCGTGCAGGTCCAGGAACTCGTCGGAGAAGGCGAGGATGTCCTCCCAGTAGCGGCTGCCCCAGGTACCGTGCTTGGCCGGTCCCGTGGTGCCGCCGGTCTGCGCCGCCCACAGCGGGCCGCCCTCGGCCAGCACCGAGCGTGGCACGAAGTTCTCCAGCGGGGTCCGGCGCGCGGCCTCCTCGAAGTGCATCTGGTCCGGCCCGTCACGCAGCCCGATCAGGGCGACGGCGTCCGCGAGCCCGTACACCTTCTCCAGGGCGCCGGTGCCCTGGAGACGGTCGCGCTCCAGCCAGTACGGCGTGCCGTGCCGCGGATCGAAGTGGAGGCGGACGAGGCGGCGCACGTCCTCGTCGGTGATCGGACGGAGGCTCGACTCGCTCGGACTGCGCATGACGGGTCCCTCTCCTTGGTTGCCGTCCGGGCCCGTCACGCGGAGGTGCCCGGAAGTACGGCCTTCTTCTTGAACAGGAAGTCGGCGAGATGGCCCTCGTGCGGGTCGCACGGGTGGTAACCCCGGTCGAACCGGTCGCCGGCGAAGACCTTGTCGACGCCCGGTTCCTCGGCGAGCGCCCGCACCAGCCCGTCGGCCTCGCCGACGACGGACACGATCAGGGACCCGGCGCACGCCGCGACTGCCTTCGACCGGGGCACGTGCGCCACCGCCGTGAAGGGGAACGGAAGTTCTGTGCCGAACAGCGGCGACCCGGGGTCCACCAGCAGCACCGTGGGCCGCAGGAAGGCGCGGCCGTCGAGGTCCACCCGCAGCGGCACACCGGTCGTGGCCGCGGTGACGTCCACCGCGCCGGCGGCGACCTCCCTCTCGATCCGCAGCGCGAGCGCGTCCCGCACCGCCCGGTCCGGGAACGCGGGCACCGCCGCCCGGGGATCGTCCAGCGGCAGCACCGGACGGACCGCGAACTCATGGGCCAGCGCCTCGGCCGCCTCCTTCGGATCGCCCAGCACGACGAGGGAGCTGATGTTGACGCAGAGCCTGCCGCAGCCCGCGAACGCCTCCCGGGCCAGCCGCTGCCAGGCGTCGTCCGGCACCCGGTCACCGATCACCGCCCGGCTGCGGCCGAAGTGGTACGTCTTCACCTTCCCGGCCGGCACGTCCGCCGGCACGTCCTCGCCCGGCCACAGCACCTGGTCGGCCAGCCGGCGCAGCGCGGGTGCGTCGCCGTGCACCACGGACACACCGTGCTCGGGCAGCCCTGCCGCGTACAGCTCCTCGGTGAGCAGGACCGGAGTGAAGGGATCGGCGGCCGCGGTGCTCAGCAGCACCGGACGACGCGCGGCCAGCGCCTGGAGCCACTCGATGTTGATGGTCGGGAAGTTGCCGGGCTGACGCACCAGCACCGACCGGCCCGCCGGGCGCCAGCTCCACCGCGGGTCGCTGCCGCCGGTCCGGTAGGCCGCCACCGTGCCGTCGGGGGACTGCGCGGCCAGGATCTCCTCCATGCGGGCGAGGTCCTGGGCGGCCGTGCGCAGGCCGCGGGCGGCCCGCCGGTGCGGCAGGCCGCTCACCGCGGACAGCGCCCGCAGCCACGGGTCGAGGTCACCGGTGTCCAGCCGGGCGGTGATACGGTCCCCGGCGCGGCGCAGCAGCCCGAACCAGGCCGTGTCGTCCATGCCGCGCAGGAGGCGGGCCGCCCGGCCCGCCTCCTCAGCCATCCGGAACTGCGCGAGACGGCCGGCGGAGCCCAGCCGGGCCAGTGGCCCGCCCTCACCGTCGTGCAGGACGTCCGGGCGGTGCGACATGACCGGCCGCGAGCCGTCCAGGGCCGGGACGTCCAGGACCTCCGCGTCCAGGGCCGCCGTCGGCGCGATCACTGGACCTCCGGAACCAGGGCGGCCGGCTCCTTCGTCTGCGGCGCGCCGCCGTCGAGCAGCCCGAGCCGGGTCTGGACGGTGCTCAGGTCGGCCAGGTACGCGATGCGCTTGTACTTGCCGTCGCGACGCGTGGGAGTCATGTCGTCGTACAGCTTCCAGAGTTCGTCGATGGACGCGGCCTTGCTGGACGTCACCGGGATGTGGCCGGTGAAGCAGTCGCTGTCGTCGGTCTCCAGGGTGAAGTCGACCCGCTTCGCCATGTCCTTCTCCACCTCGTGGTGGAAGGGCACGAAGAAGCAGGGCGAGACGATGTCGTGCCGGTTGTCGCCGAGCCGCGACTGGAGCCACGTGATGGTCGAGCGCATCGCTTCGTCGGTCTCGCCCGGGATGCCGAGGATCAAAGTGGCCTGCACGCCGATCCCGGCCTTGCTCAGCGAGCTCAGCGCGCGCTCGGTCACGTCGACCTTGACCGGCCGGCCGAGCCGCTTGAGCAGCGACCAGTCGAGGGTCTCGACACCGACCAGCAGCCGGAAGCAGCCGGAGTCGCGCAGCATGCGGGCCATGTCGTCGTCGATGAGGTCGGGGCGGGCCTTGGCCTCCCACTCGAACTTGCCTTGCAGGCCCGACTTCTCGATGCTCCGGCACAGCTCCTGCATGCGCGGGACGTCCTCGACGAAGTCGTCGTCCTCGATGCGGATCCGGTCGAATCCGTGGACCTCGACCAGCTCGCGGATCTCGTCGATCACCCGCTCCGCGCTGTGCCGGCGCTGCCCCACTCCCCACTGGTGCTTGGAGTAGCAGTAGGCGCATGCGTACGAGCAGCCGCGGCTGGTGACGAGGTTGCCGGACCGGCCGCGGGAGATCTGGTTGTACAACTGCATGTCCGCGAGGTCCCGGGCCGGCTTGGGCAGCTTGTCGAGACGCATCACCTGTGGTGCGGCCGGCGTCTCGACCACGGTGCCGTCCTCGTCGCGGAAGACGATGCCGCGGATCTTGCGCAGGTTCTTGCGGCCGTTGGTGCCGTACTCGTGGACCAGGTGGGAGAAGGTGACCTCCCCCTCGCCCTTGACCACCACCTCCGCGGCGCCGTCCTCGACGAGCTGCCGTGCCAGCGGGGTGGCGCCGACGCCGCCGAACACGACCAGCGCGCCCGGGTGGTGCCGGCGGCTCTCGGCGGCGAGCTTGATGCCGTTCTTCAGACTGGAGGTGAGGACCTGGATCCCCACGATGTCCGGCTTGTGGCCGCGCAGGAACTCGTTCGGTGTGGCCAGCGGCCTTTGCAGGACGAACAGTTGGTCGTCGATGAAACGGACATCGGTGCCCTTGGTGTCGTGGAAGGTGCCTTCCCGGAGGACCGCGGCCAGGGAGAGCAGCCCCAGCTGCGGTGCTGAGATCGACTCCCCGGAATACGACGACCGGCGAGCGTTCACGAGTAGAACCTGCATGCGTCTCTGGCCTCCTGCGCGTGGACAGTCCCGGGGCACCGACCGACTGCCCGCACAGCCTGTGCACCCGGCTCCGTGGCGTGGCGAACGTGGTGATGCCGTGCCTGCCCGCCCATGAGGAGGCGGGAGCGGTTCCGGAACGGCTCGCGTCGACGGGATCACCTGGGGCTTGCAAGCCGCAGTACAGGAGACACCGCACGTCGGAGCGGCGTCCAATGCCATTCGCGGGTCACCGCCGCCCGCCGGCGGCATGAGTGGTCCGGCCCGCGGGAGTCATGCCGTGGGCGCATCACGACGATGCCGTCTCGGCCTATGGGCCGGGGGCCGCCCCTGTGGCAGCATCGCTGCGGAGTCCGGCGGAACGGCCCGGCCGGCTCTCGTGCCGTACCACGACCGCCCGGCCCCTCCCGTCCCGAGGAGTGTCATGACCGCTTCCCACTTGCCCTCCGGCGCGGTGGAGCCGACGACCACCACGGATCCGGCAGCCGGTGAACGCGAGGTGTTCCGACGCGACGGAGTGGTCCGCTGGGACCACGTGCTGACACCCGGACAGGTGGCGGATCTCCGGGGAAGCGTGGAGCGGGCCTTCTTCGACGACGGCCGGCCGGCCGAGGGGGTCCGTGACCTGTCGGAGCGCAGGGGCAGACCGCTGGACCTGGCCCTGCTGCAGAAGGTGAACCTGTGGCAGTCCGACCCGGCCTGCGAGGCCCAGGTCCGCCGCCCCGACCTCTACCGGCGGGTGGAGCGCCTGCTCGGCGGACCGGTGCGCCTGTTCCGCGACCACTCCTTCTACAAGCCGGCCGGCAAGGGCGACCGCAGCCGTCTCGTCCTGCACCAGGACAACCGTTACTGGCACCTCACCCCGCCCGAGGCGGTCACCGTGTGGATGGCCCTGGACGACGCCACGCCGGAGAACGGCTGCGTCCACTACGTCCTCGGCAGCCACCGCTGGGGCCGGGTGGAACACACCCGGCCGGAGGAGGGCGCCGTTCTGGTCGAGGCGCGCAGCGAACAGGAACCCGTGGCCTACCCGGTGCCCGCGGGCAGCGCGCTGGTCCACCACGCCAACACCCTGCACGGTTCCGGGCCGAACCTCACCGACGGCCCCCGGCGCGCCTACGCCCTGGTCTTCGTCCGGGCGGACGCGTCCGTGCGCGGCGAGGCGATGACCGGGTGCCCGCTCGCGGCGGATCTCGCCCGGTGACCCCGGCGGAGGGGAAGGACCCGGCGTACGAGACGATCCTGCTGGACCGGGCCGACGGTGTCGCCTGGGTCACGCTCAACCGGCCCGAGCGGCTCAACGCCACCACCGAGCGGATGCACCACGAACTGCTGGACGCCTTCGCCCGGGTCGCCGAGGACGGCTCCAGCCGGGTGCTCGTCCTCACCGGTGCCGGTGACCGGGCCTTCTGCATAGGCAGCGACCTCGGCTTCCTCACCGAGGTCCTCGACGGCGAGGAGACCGACTCCGACCTGTTCGCCGCCTACCTGGAACGCCTCAACCGGGTCGTCTTCGCCCTGGAGCGCATGCCGGTGCCGACGATCGCGATGGTGCAGGCCAAGGCTCGGGCCAGCGGCTTCGAGATGGTCGTGGCCTGCGACTTCGTGCTGATCGCCGAGGAGGCCCGGATCGGCGACGTGCACACACCGTACGGTCACATGCCGGGTGCGGGCGCCACCCACCGCACCGTCCGGAAGATCGGCCTGCAGCCCGCGATGGAGCTGCTGATGACCGGCCGGTGGCTGTCGGCGGCCGAGGCCGTGGACAAGGGGCTGGCGCTGCGCGCGGTGCCGCGGGACCGGCTCCGCGAGGAGACCACCCTGTTCGCCCGCACTCTGGCCGATGTCCCGGGCGACTGCCTGCGGCATCTGAAGGCGGCGGTGATGGGCGGCCTCGGCCGCACCGTCGAGGAGGCCGTCGCAGTGGAGACGTCCGCGTACCTGGCGCTGCTGCGCTCGTCCTCGGGACCGGTCGACGGCTTCCGCGCGGGGCAGCGGGAACGGGCACTGCGGCGGGCCGGCCCCGGCGCGAACACCGCCGCCGCGCGTCCGGCTCAGGGCGGCGGTCCGCCTCCGTAGCGGCGCCGGGCGTCGGACAGGTCCTCGATCCGGCCGGCGTCCCAGGGCCGCTCCCAGCCGCCGAGGCGCAGCAGCCAGGCGGTGAGGGCGGCGGTGAACCCCCACACGAACAGGTTCCGGGCCAGGAACCCGGGGCTCAGATGGCCGTCCGGGAACCGGATGAGCAGCCGCGCTCCGGGGTCGGCGAGGTCCGCCAGGGGCACCCGGTGGACGGACACGATCTCCTCGCCGTCCCCTGCGATCCGGTCGCCCGCCCCCCACCAGCCGAGCACCGGAACGACCGAGAAGCCGCTGTGGGCGAGGTTCAGCGGGGCCAGCGCGCCGATGATCCGGACGCCCGACGGGTCCAGCCCGGTCTCCTCACACGTCTCGCGCAGCGCGGTGCGCACGGGGCCGCCGTCGCCGGGGGCTGAGGAGCCACCGGGGAAGCACACCTGGCCGGGGTGGTCCCGCAGGGCTCCGGAACGCCGCAGGAAGAGCAGGTCCGGGCGCCGGCCGGCGGTGCCGAAGAGCACCAGGACGGCGGAGCCCCGTGCGTGGACGGGCACCGGCCCCGCGTACCGCGTGAGCTCCGGCGGGAGGTCCCCGGAGGCCTTCCGGCCCAGGCCGGTCAGCCAGGGCGGCACGGCGGCGCCGGGTCCGTCCGTCAGGTCGTCAGCCACGAGCGACAAGCGTAGGGAACACCGGGTCCGGCCGGAAGGGCCTGCGGGAATCAGCGTCCCTTCCGGCGGGCCGGGAGGATCATACGGGCGGGACGGCGGTGCGAACCTGCGCCGTCGAGGCAGGCGAGAGAACAGAGGGCAGAGGATGAGTGGGATGCGGACACCCGGGCCGGCACCGCGCACCGGACCGCGGAACGCGTTGACGGACGTGGCCGGGATCCGGGTCGGGCACGCCGCGCGCACCGGTGACGGCTGGCTGACCGGCGTCACCGCGGTCCTCGCCCCGGAGGGCGGAGTGGTCGCGGCGGTCGACGTACGCGGCGGCGGACCGGGGACCCGGGAGACCGACGCCCTGGATCCGCGCAACCTGGTGGCGCGTATCGACGCGGTGGTGCTGACCGGTGGCAGTGCCTTCGGCCTTGAGGCGGCGGCCGGTGCGGCGGCCTGGCTGGAGGAACGGGGCCGCGGTTTCCGGGTGGGCGCCGGCCCGACCCAGGTGGTGCCGGTCGTGCCCGCCGCCGCCCTGTTCGACCTGGGGCGCGGCGGTCTCTGGACGGCCCGGCCGGGGGCGGCGCTGGGGAGGGAGGCCGTCGTGGAGGCGGACCGCGCCGGTGAGGGCGGGCCCGTCCTCCAGGGCTGCGCGGGGGCCGGCACGGGCGCGGTGGCCGGCGGCATGAAGGGCGGCATCGGCACGGCGAGCGTCGTCCTGCCGTCCGGGGCGACCGTCGCGGCCCTGGCCGCGGTCAACGCGTCCGGCTCGCTCCTGGACCCGGCCACCGGTGCCTTGTACGGGGCCTGGACGGAGGTGGGCGGCGAGTTCGGGGCCCGCGGGCTGCGCGCCCCGTTCCCGGACGCCGCGGTGCACGACCGGGCACGGGAACGTCTGGCCGCCGCGCGCGAGGAGAGCCGGCGGCGGCAGGTCGACGAGGTACGGCAGCTGAACACGACCTTGGCCGTCGTGGCGACCGACGCCGCCCTCAGCCGCGCACAGGCGCAGAAGCTGGCGGGCACCGCGCACGACGGCCTGGCCCGGGCGATCCGGCCGGTCCACCTGCTGACCGACGGCGACACCGTGTTCGCGCTGTCGACCGGCCGGCTGCCTCTGGCCGGCGACGAGGACGGCACCGCGGACCGTACCGGCTGGCGGGCCCACACCGAGGTGACGGCGGCCAACGAGATCCTCGCGGCGGGTGCCGACGTGGTCTCCCGGGCCGTGGTGCACGCGGCGCTGGCCGCCCGGACCACCGACACTCCCGGCGGTCTCTTCCCTTCCTACCTGGACCTGTACGGCACGCCGGCGGACGGCACCCCACTCAGGTGAGTAAGGCGTCCACGTCCATGGCCTCCAGGTGACGTGGGGCCACGACGTGCGAGCCGGGCCCGGCCGCCGCCAGTCGACGTACCGACGACTCGGCGGTGGTGGCCGCCAGGAGGCCGGGCGGGCCCGTCAGCGGGGTGACCATGTCGTCGTGGTGACAGGCGATCAGCACCCGCGGGTTTCCGATGGCTGCGAGGAGCCGCCCGGGGTAGCGGTGGACCGCTGCGGTCGTGGTCATCGGTACCGCCGCCACGTCCGGGCGGATCCCGGCGATCTCCCGTTCCGCGAAATTGCTCGCCCCCATGAGCAGGATCGACGGCCCGCCCACGACGGACACCTGGTACGCGAGCGTGTCACCCTCGACGAGGTCGCCCAGTACTGAGGGCCGGGGCGGCGGGACCAGCCGGTGGCCGGGGGCGAAGTAGCCGTAGTCGGGGCGCCGGCTGTGCAGGCTGCGGAACACCTCGACCGTGTACCCGTCGAACCGGAGGTGTTCCCCGCCCCCGACCAGGACGGCGTCCGCGAGCCGCCGCCGCGGGGTGCCCATGGCCGCGAGCAGGCTGGACACCGTCGCGTCGCACAGCACCCGGATGCGTGAGTGCCGCCAGTCCGGCCGGGCGAGGAGCTGCGGGACGTCGGCCATGTGGTCGAAGTGCCCGTGGCTCACCAGGATCAGCTCGGGGGCGCCGGTGAGATGCCGTGACGTGACGGCCTCGACCGCCTCGTGGTCGAGCCGCAGCGGGATGCCGTGCTCCGCCACGCCCTGGGCGTCCGTGAAGGGCATGCGGCTCAGATAGGGGTCGAACAGGATGCTCCGCCTGCGGTGCCCTCGGCCGATCACGATTTCCCACCCGCTGACGCCGAGCCAGCGCAACCGGACACGGCCGGCGGAGGGGCCGCGCCGACGGCCCGCGGGTGGTCGTGCGGCCGGGCCCGCTCCCGTGAAGGCGGCATTCGGTGCCGCCCGCGGGCCCTTCAGAGCCGTACGCCTTTGCGCCATCGTCTCCCCACACGTTTCGTACACCAGGAGTCGCGAACACGTTACCGTCCGCGACGGGGCCGGTTCCCGGTCCGGATGGCGGGCGTGTCGCGGGGGAGGGGCGCGGAAGGGGCGAGGCCTTCCCGCCCGAACGACCCGCGGCCGTCCGGGTCTTCGCCGTTCAGGGGGGAGAGCGTGTCTTTGCGGTCCCGCGGGGGAGAGAGCGGGGAGAGCCGTCCCGGGCACAGTGGCCGGAGGCCGCCCCGACCGTCCCAGGGCGGTCCGTCCGCCCGCTGCCGACAGCGCGCCGAACCGGGGAGGAAACTTCCGACCGTGGAGCGCATCGCCCCGCCCGCGCGCTCCCGCGCGCGGCCCCTCACGTTCATGCGGCTGCCGCTCGACCAGGATCCGACGGCCCGTGACCTCGTGGTTCTCGGTGTGCCGTACGACGATTCGGGCCGCTGCCCCGGCACTCGCCTGGGGCCGGGTGCCGTTCGGGACGTGTCCGCCCTCGCGCACGTTCCCGGCGGGGACCGTGGCCCGGGCACCTTCGACCTCGTCGACTGTGTGGACGGCGGGGACGTCGACCTGACGCCCTGGGCCTCCGGCGCCGTGCCCGAGGTCCTGTACAAGCGTCTGTCCCACCTGCTCGCAGGCAATGCCGCCGTCCTGCTGCTCGGCGGTGGCCGGTCGCTGACCGTGGCGGCGCTGCGCGCCGTGGCCGAGAGGCACGGTCCTGTCGCCCTTCTCCACCTGGCCGCGGACCCCGTGGGGTCGCACCCCCAGGGCGATTTCCTGCACCAGGCGGTCGAGGAACACCTCGTCGACCCGTCCGCGGTGGTCCGGATCGGCCTGCGCGGTGCCGGTGCCCCCGGCCGTGCCCAGGGAGGAGTGATGCTGGACGTCGGCCGGTTCGGCCGACTGGGCGTCAGGGGTGCCGCCGGAGTCGTCCGGCACCGGATCGGCCGACGGCCCGTCTACGTCTCGGTGGCCGTCGACGTCGCCGACCCGGCCTTCGCTCCCGGTACCGGCACTCGAGTGCCGGGCGGGCTCACCTCACGGGAGGTTCTCGGGTTGTTGCGTTGCGTCGGAGACCTGTGCCCGGTCGGGTTCGAGGTGATGGGGGTGTCTCCGCCGCAGGACAGGTCCGGGATCACCGCCGCGCTGGCCTCGGAGATCGGCGGCGAACTGATCCACCAGTACGCCCGGGCGCAGCGCATTCCGATGTGAGCGAGATGCGATGGCCCGAGGGGCCGGGGCGGGCGCTGTGCCTGGCTTCTTCCGACGCCGGAGCCGGGCGGGATGACCGCGTTCCGTGCGTCGGTGCCGATGCCTCCGAGTGACCCGGCCTGCCGAGCGGCCTGTGCCCGACTCTCCGTCGACGAGGAATCGGTGCGTACTCCCGGCTCGGCTCGGCCTCAGGAGGTGACGAACCCCGTACACACGCGGCACGTCTGACCGTCCGTCATCACCTCGCGCGCCTGGGAGGATGAGGAGGTACCGCTGTCTCACCTCCTGGAGGACGACCATGATCCGTCGCCACCTCATGCCCCTGGCCGGAGGTCCCGCCGGCCCCGCGCACCGGGCGGGACGGCGCCGGGCGGTGCGGCAGGGCGCTGCTCCCTGCGCCGAGGGCGGGTCGCGCCGGTCGGCCGTCGTCCGCGCCGGCGTGCTCGGTCGCCGCGGCTGCGGCCGCCGTACCGGGGCACCTGGTGGCGCGCCGGGCGGAGCCGGGAGGGCGGTTCGCCGGAACCGCCGCCACCGCGACGGCGCGGCCCCCGCGGCTGACCGCGCCGGACGGGCTGCTGAGCCGGACAGGTCCGCACCGGCACTGGCGACGCGGACCGCCTGCTGACCGGTAGCGCCCAGGCGATCACGGCCGCGGTCATGCGATCCTCGGTTCCGTCCCCGCCGCTCGGTCGCGAACCCCTTACGACCCCCGTTCCCCACGACCCCGGAGACACCGCCATGCCACGCGTCCTCCTCGTCGAAGACGACCCCTCCGTGCGCGAGGGCGTCGAGATCGGGCTGCGCCGGCGCGGGCACGAGGTCCTCGCCGTCGCGACCGGCGAGGCCGGTCTGGAGGCCCTGCGTGCCTTTCGCCCCGATCTCCTGCTGCTCGACCTGATGCTGCCCGCCATGAGCGGCGTCCAGGTGTGTTGCCGGGTGCGCGAGACGAGCCAGTTGCCGATCATCATGCTGACCGCGCGCGGCGACGACATCGACATCGTCGTCGGCCTGGAGGCGGGTGCGGACGACTACATCGTCAAGCCCGCCCGCACCGAGGTCATCGAGGCCCGCATACGTGCCGTGCTGCGCAGCATCGAAGGCCCGATCGACGCGAGGCCCGCCGTCGAGCACCACGGCGAACTCGCCGTCGACCGCGCCGGTCACACCGTCCTCAAGTCGGGCGACAGCGTGGCCCTCGCGCCCTCCGAACTGAAGCTGCTGCTGTACCTGTCCGCGGTACCGGAGCAGGTCTTCAGCCGGCAGCGGCTCCTGGAGGAGGTCTGGGAGCACAGCTACCACAGTGACGTCCGTCTGGTGGACGCCTGTGTGCGCCGGCTACGCGCCAAGATCGAGGATCCGTCGCGCGGTCCTCGCTACATCCAGACCCTGCGGGGCTTCGGCTACCGCTTCGGTCCGATATGAGGATGCCCGGAGCGACCGCCGCGTTCGGGCTGCGCACCCGGCTGGTGATCGCGTTCCTGCTGGTGGCCGCTGTCAGTGCCGCCACGACCGCCGCGTTGACCTACCGGGAGGCGCGCAGCGCGGTCCTCGTGCGTGCACAGGACACGGCCGTCGCCTCGTTCCGTGAGGAGGTCGAGCGGTTCGTCCCCAGCCTGCCCCTCGATCCGGATTCGCTGCGGTCGTACCTCTACGACATCGCGGCGCGTGCCAAACCCCATCCGTGGATCGTCTTCGCCGAGTACGGCTCGTTGCGCGCCTCCTCAGGTGACCGGCCCGTCTCCGGTGTTCTGACCGCGGAGCTGCGCCGCACCGCGCTCACTTCGCCGCACGGAAGCTTCGAGCGGGTCGTCAAGGACGGGAGCGCGTATCTGACGATCGGGATGCCGGTGATGACCCGCGTCGTCGCCGGCGGCGACGCGGTGCCCAGTGGCCTGGTGCTCTTCGCCGTGATGCCCATGACCAACGAGGAGGTGGACATCGACGCACTGGTGACCGCTGCCCGCGACGGCGCGCTGCCCGGGCTGGCCGTGGCCCTGGTGCCCGCACTGCTCGCGGCCCGCAGCGTGCTACGCCCCGTCCGTGAACTGCGGCGTGCCGCACACTCCATGGGGGGTGGGCAGCTTGACACGCGTATCCCCGTACAGGGCCGGGACGAAATGGCCGACCTGGCCAGGACGTTCAACGAGTCGGCAGCCCGACTCGAACGCTCCGTCCAGGAGTTGCGGGACGCGGGGGCGCGGGCCCGGCGCTTCGCCTCGGACGTCTCGCACGAGTTGCGCACCCCGCTCGCCGGTATGCTCGCCGTCACGGACGTGGTGGACGAGGACGCCGAGACGCTCGCCCCGGACACCGCTCGTGCGGTGCGCCTGATCAGCGCGGAGACCGGCAAACTGGCCGTGCTGGTGGAGGATCTGATGGAGATCTCCCGCTTCGACGCCCGCGCGGCGGAGCTCAACGCCGACGAGGTGGATGCGGCGGAAGCCGTGCGCAGCACCCTGTCCGGCAGGCGGTGGCTCGGCCGGGTCCGGGCGGAACTGCCCGACGGCCTCCGTATCCGCCTGGACCCTCGCCGCTTCGACGTCATCGTGGCCAACCTGGTCGGCAACGCCCTTCGCCACGGTGCGGAACCGGTCACTGTGCGACTGTCGGCACGCGGGGATGCGCTGATCACCGAGGTGCGCGACAGCGGCCCCGGGATCGCGCCGGACGCGCTGCCGCACATCTTCGACCGCTTCTACAAGGCGGACGCCGCACGTTCCCGCTCCTCGGGCAGCGGTCTCGGGCTCGCCATCACCGCGGAGAACGTACAGCTGCACGGCGGCACGATCCGCGCGGAGGACGCGCCCGGTGGTGGCGCGCTGTTCACCGTGGAGCTGCCCTTCGACGGGCCCGCGTCCGGCAGCGACGGGGCGGACGGTCCGTGGTCCGCGCACGGGGACACGGGGCCGGCGGACAGCCGCGACCGGACGGAGGCCACCGCATGAGGAGGCCGGCGTTCCGTGTGGTCCTGCTCGCCGCGTTGCTCGTGCTCGCCGGGGGACCGGTCGCAGGCTGCGGTATCCAGGAGACGGCCGTGATCGAGGCCGGCAGCCCGGCTGTCGCCGATCTGCTCCCCCCGCGCGAGGGACGTGTGCTGTTGTTCTTCTTCTCCCCCGCCAACGAACTGCTGCCCGTGCCACGGACCGTCGATTCACCGTGGCCGAACGGGGTCGCGGGCTCCGTCGGGCCGGATGACTCCTCGGCCCGCCCGGACGAGTCGCACCGGCGGGACGGCGTCGGCGGTTCGCCCCCGGTGAGTGGGGAGATGAGCGAGTCCCGCCCGCCGATCGCGGCCGTCACCGCCCTGCTCGCCGGGCCGGACAAGGCCGAACGGCGGGCCGGGTTCCGCAGTGCTCCCTCGCTGCCCCGTGCGGCATCCGTCGCGGACCGGATCGTGACACGCGGCCGCACCGTCGACGTCGAGCTGCGCCTGCGGGTGACACGGCTGACCGCCCCTGCCCGCGACCAGCTCGTCTGCACGGCCGCGTACGCGGCGCATGCGCAGGGGGCCGTGTCCGTGAGCCTGGTCGGCCAGGAAGGGCGCCTCGCCCCGGCCGAGTGTCCCGTTCGCCCGGTCCCCGTGCCGGCACGCTGAGCCGTGGCCGAGGCGTGGGCACGGCTGATCACCGGGCGGAGAGGCCAATTCCCCGGGTACGCCGCCGGGTTGCCGCCGACCGCGCCGGCCCGGGTGGTGCCCGGCCGTTCCGACGGACCTGGGGCGGCCCGCGGATACCCGGCGGGACCCGGCCCGGCAGGATCGAGGCTTCCTGGCGGGACCCGCACGGGAAGCGAGCGGCCCGCCGGAACCTTGTTCCGGCGGGCCGCTCCCGTCAACGCACCCGGGGCCGTGTCCCGCCCGTCGGGGTCTCACCCGGTCGTGCGCCCCCGTGGGTTACCGCCCCATGGTGTCTCACCTGCCGAAGAAGGCGTCGTGGATCGTGACCGTCGACCGGTTGTCATCCTTGTCGGTGACGAGCGCCTTCAGCGAGATCGCCTTGCCCTTCTCCGGGGCGCGTACCGTGATCTTGTCGTCACTGACCGGGACGGGCAGCCACTGCGTGCCGTCGTACGACACTAGGACGTGCAGGGACTTCAGGTTGCCGCCGGCCGCCGCGCCCTGCACCTCGACGGGGACGGTCTGCTTGCCGCCTGCCGGAACGGTGGAGTCCAGCGCGAGCTGCGGCAGGAAGCGGACCGTGGAGACCGGGAGCACGGTCGGGCTCGCGGTGCGGGCCGAGTCGAAGGTCCACGAGGCGTCGATCCGGGTCCCGGTGCGGTTGAACGTCGGGTTCCGGTGAATCGTGGTCGCCACCGTGTACGCGGCGGAGTCCGACGGCAGCGTGAAGGGCTCCTGGTCGATGGCGGCGTCCTTCTGCGTGTACAGCCGGCCGTTGCGGTGGATGGTGGTGCTCGCACCGGAATACTCGGCGAACCCGGAATGGCCCGACCCGTCACTGACCAGAGGCAACGCGCCGTAGATGTCGTCGCCGTCGCGCACGATTCCGTCGTTCGCCTTCATCCGCGGCCCCAGTACACCGACATTGAAGCTCTCGGTGTACGTCGCCCCCGCCGTGAACCGCTGCGGCCCGTCGAGCTCGTATGCCGAGTCGAAGCTCCGGTAGCCCGCCGGGTCCGCCTCGCCCAGTACACCCGCGACGATGTTCCAGGCGGCCCCGTCGGCCGTGGACAGATACACATTGCGCGTTCCGGGTGCCGACTGCACGGAGTAGGGCGCCTCGACGCCGCCTCCGTAGTCCAGTACGCCGTGCGCGGCGAGGGCACCCTCGAGGCCGGGTACGGACGACCCGATCCTCGCCTTCACCAGGGCCATGTCCTTGAGCGTGTAGGTCTTGCTGTATCCGGTGGCCAGCTCCTGGACCGGGCCACCGGTGAGGACGTTGTACTCGGTGGTGCCCCGCTCCCAGTTGGCGGACCACTGCTGGGCGAGGGAGTCGTCGGCCATCCTGGGACCCTGGTACGCGGTGCGCAGGTTGTCGAAGCTGCTGAACTCGCCCCCTTCGATGATGAAGGTCTCGGGTGTGCTCAGGGTGTACATCATTCCGGCGCGCGTGGGGCGCGCGGTCGCGTCCGGCACCTTGAAGTCCACGGGCCGGGTGGTCCGGGCATCGAGGGTGACCGTGGTGGGACCGGTCACCGAGAGCTGCGGATTGTTGATCAGATCGGCACCCTTGTGGGGGGCCGCGGGGTCGACCAGCATGTCGGCAGCGAGGCTGTAGGTGCCGCGCGGCAGCCGGACCGTGGTGGAGCCCGACGACAGATCCGGGAAGAACCGCAGGCCTGCGGCGGACTCGCGGTAGCCCTTCAGGTCGGCCTGCCAGGTGGTGCTGGACGCGCCGTCCCGTCCGATGGTCTTGAAGGTGACGTCGTAGGACTCGCTCTCCCGTTCCACCGCTGCCGCGGTGCGCACGGTCTGGCCACCTCCGGACGCGACGACCGTGGCCGAGTACGAGCCGTCGACCGTACCACCGAGCCGGGTGTCGGCCGTCAGATCCACGGCGGCGTCGCCGCCCGCCGGGACAGTGATCCGCTGCGCCCCGAGGGTGAAGAACCCTGCCGGGGCGGGCTTTCCGTCCCCGCCGGTGGGCGCCGCCAGCGACAGTTCCAAGGTCACGTCGGCGGTCCCGTTGTTCCGGTACCGCACCTGCTCGGTGACGGGTATGTCGTCGGTGTGGGGCCACTGCTGGGTGCCCAGACCGACCGAGCCCGGTTCGGAGACGAGCGTCTGGTCGATCGCCTCGTCCACGGTGAGCCGGCCCGCGCCCTGTTGGAAGACCGAGTGGGAGCCGTCCTTGGCCGAGGCGGTCAGGACAGCCTTGATCTGTGCGCCCGTCCAGGTGGGGTTCTTCTGCTTGAGGATCGCCGCGGCGCCCGCGACGTGCGGGGTCGCCATCGACGTGCCGCTCAGGCTGACGTATCCGGGAGGGTTCTGTCCCGAGGTGCCGGCCGCCGCGGCCGCCGTGATCTCCACGCCCGGCGCAGTGATGTCGGGCTTGACCGCGCCGTCACCGGTGCGGGGCCCGACGCTGGAGAAGTCGGCGATCAGATCGTCGTCGTCGACGGCGCCGACCGTCAGGGCCGCGTCGGCGCTGCCCGGCGACGCGACCGTGCCGCGCCCCGGCCCGCTGTTGCCCGCGGCCACCGCGAACAGGACGCCCTTCTCCGCGGAGACCTTGTTGACCTGGGCCTCCAGTGGGTCGATCCCCACGGTGTCGGTGCTGCCCAGGCTCATGTTGATGACATCGGCACCCTGGGCGACGGCCCAGTCGACCCCCGCGAGAATGCCGGAGTCGTCACCGACGCCCCGGTCGTCCAGCACCTTGGCATTGATCAACTGGGCCCCGGGCGCCACGCCTTTGAACCGGGCGTCCTTCGCCCCCGTACCGGCCGCGACGGAGGCCACGTGCGTGCCGTGTCCGACACGGTCCCGGGCGTCCGGAGAAGCACTGAAGTTCCGCTCCGCCACCACCCGGCCCGTCAGGTCCGGGTGGGTGGCGTCGATCCCGGTGTCCACGACGGCGATCTTCACACCGGCGCCGTCGTAGGAGCGGGCCCAGGCAGCCGGGGCGCCGATCCGGCCGGTGCTGCGGTCGAGCGACGCCTTCCGTACGCCGTCCAGCCAGATGCGCGTGATGCCTGAGGTCGTGGCCGCCGACCCGTCGCCCCGCTGACGGGTCAGGGCGTCCCACAGTGAGCCCGTGCTGTCGGTGGTGCCGGCACCGGCGCTGGTGACCGCATCGGCGTCGAGGGCCGACAGAGTCCGGCGGACGGTGGTGCCGTCGGAGGACCGCACCTCGGCGCGGGCGGACTTGGCCGCCGGTCCCCGGTAGCCGACGATCACCTTGAGCCCGGCCCGGTTGGCCTTGCGGGACTCCGGTCCGGCGAGTCCAGTGATGTCGAACAGCCGCTGGTCCAGCGTGCCGTCGGCGATCAGCCGCCGGGCGTCACGCGGCACCACATAGGTACGGCCGTCGTGGGTCCGGGTGAAGAAGGGCATGTCCTCGCGGCCCTTGGCCCGCTGGATACCGCCGACCCTGCCACGGGAGTCCACGTGGACCCGGTCGCCGGTGATCAATGTGACGGTGTGTACGGTCCTGCCGGCCGTCCCCAAGTCCTTTGCAGGCAACGGGGATACCGAGTCCGGACTGCTGGTCTTCGCCGATGCCGGGCCGGTCATGCCCGCCGTCAGGGCGACGGCGGCCGCAGCGGCGACGGCGTACGCCTTCTTTGATCGTTTACGCAAGATTGTCCCTGCTCAGGAGTGGATCGGGCGGGCGAGGGCCCGGCCCGCACGGGGACGCGTTCGGATGCGTGTACGACCCCGGGGTCCTGAAGTATTCCGGGGTCGCTCGAGCGCACTCAATGATCGTTGTGTAACAGCCGTTCGGGACGTTCGGGCTTACCCGGGAGGTCGTACGGCCGCGGGTGCCGGGCACATGCGGGCACACAGGCGCACAGGGCGGTCCAGGAGTGCTGCGGAGCGCGAAGCGGGCGTGCGGCCTGGACGACTACCAGGTCCGCCGGAATTCCGGCCGGCACCGCCCCACCACTCCGGCCTGGCCGCACACGCCCGTCTCACCGTCCTGCGGCCCGCCCGCCGGCCCGCCCGGACGCACCCGCGGCGACGGTGGGGGAGAGGTGACGCCTCGGTCGGGGGCGGCTTCGCCTCGCTCCGTGCGCGCCGGCGGTCCCTCCGGTCAATCCTCATGAAGAAGACATGAGAGCGCTCTCAGAATTGTTAGGAGAGCGTGCTCCACGGGTGGCGTGCGCGATCAGGTTTTGATGTGGTAATTACCTGGAACTCGCCGAAAACCGCGGGATTCGCAGGCCGCACGGCCTGTTCGGGCAGGCGGCGACCCGTCCCGACTCTCCGCCTTGTCGTCCTGCTCCTCGCGTCAGCATGGTCGCACCGTGGCGCGGTCTGCTGAGTGCGTTCCCAGGGCTCCTGCCCCTCGCCGGGCACGCTCCGTTCTTCTTTTTTCGTATGCAAATGTTGCCGTGCTGTCATCTGTCCTCTATCGATTGATTCTTGGCGCGTTCAGCGGTTCAGGCATCGAATGACTCATGTGCATACGCATAGACCAGGGGTGCGGGGTGCGCGAGCTCCGATCGAGATACCTGTCGGCAGGTGAGGGCCGGCCGGACACGGAGAGGTATGAGTCTTGACGTGAAGTATTGACCAGCTGTCTACACACCCCTACGTTGGCCCGTCTTGAGAGCGCTCTCAAAGAGAGGTTGCGCATGAAACCCCACAGATATCTGGCGCTGCTGTCCACGGCCACGCTGGTCGCGTCGGCTCTGGTCGCCACCGTCAGCACCGGTGTCGCCTCCGCAGCCACCATCGAGGTAGGAAAGGGGAGTTACAGCGACGTCCGCCCCGCGGGCCGCCAGGGTCCCTCGAACAACGGGGGCCAGGCGGTCAAACCGAAGGTCACACCTTCGATGGCCGACACGCCTGTGCCGACCAACGACTGGTGGTCCTCGCTCATCTTCCAGAGGTTCTCCAGCAACCCCTGGTCCGAGAACATGTACGGCCATCCGCTCACCTACAAGGCCGTTTCGGGAGGGCTTGAGGTCGGCTACCCCACCACCCATCAGATCGTGGGAGGAGGACGCCAGTACGAGTTCCCCCACAAGGCGGATCTGACGCTCGGCATGGCGGGCCTCAACTCGCCGGACGCCAAGGCCGACGGGTGGAGCGACTGGACCGTCAGCCCCTACTGGAACGACGGCGCACGCACCCTACGCGCGACCGTCGGGCACGGACTGCCTTACGTCTACGCGGAGGGAACCGGCGGCGCGGCGCAGATCAGCGCAGCAGCCCCGCCGACCGTCTTCGCGGATCAGGGCAATGTCCTCGGGATCACCATCGCCGGTCACCACTACGCTCTGTTCGCCCCCAGCGGCAGCGACTGGACCGTCTCGGGCAACGAGATCCGAGCCGGCCTCGGCGTCAAGGAGTACTTCTCCCTGGCGGTCCTGCCCAGCACGGGGGCCCTCGCCGACTACGAGAAATACGCCTTCAGTTTCGTGACCGGCTCCCAGGTCGACTGGGAGTACCTCGAGGGCGACGGCAAGGTGAAGGCCACCTACTCGCTCACCACCGAGGCCAAGGAGGGTACCGAGACAGGCACGCTGCAGGCGCTCTACCGCCATCAGTGGCTGCACACGACAGACCCCCTGACCGACTACAGCTACCTCTCGTCGCGCGGTGAGATGAAGGTCCGCGAAGGCACCTCCTTCACCACCGTCCAGAACGTCAACGGTGTGCTCCCGGGGCTCCCTGGTGCCGCGGGTGTCGACAAGGCAAAACTCAGGACCTACATCAACGACGTCCTGACCCAGGGGGACCCCCTCAGCGGCGCCATCGACACCTACTGGACCGGCAAGGCGCTGGGGAAGCTGGCCCAACTCGTCCCGATCGCCGACCAGATCGGTGACACCGCCGGCCGTGACAAGCTCCTCACCCTGATCGAGGGACGGATGGAGGAGTGGTTCACCGCCGGCGGACCCTCCGAGTTCTCCTACGACAAGGACTGGCGCACTCTTATCGGCTACCCGGCCTCGTACGGCAGCGACCAAGAGCTGAACGACCACCACTTCCACTACTCCTACTACGTGATGGCCGCGGCCGTCGTGGCGCAGTACAACCCCGCCTGGGCAGCGGACTCCGAGTGGGGCGGCATGGTCAAGGAGCTCATCAAGGACGCCGCCAACCCGGCCAGGGACGACACCAAATACCCGTTCCTGCGCGGTTTCGATGTCTACGCCGGCCACAGCTGGGCCGCCGGCCACGAGGCCTTCGCCGCCGGGAACAACCAGGAGTCCTCCTCCGAGTCCATCAATCTGAGTGCGGGCCTGATCATGTGGGGCTCGGCCATGGGTGACAAAGCGCTGCGGGACCAGGGCGTCTACATGATGATGACGGAGTCGGAGTCCATCGCGCAGTACTGGTTCGACGCCGACCAGCAGGTCTATCCGCAGGACTTCACCCACGACGTCGTCGGCATGGTGTGGAGCAGCGGCGGCGCCTACGCCACCTGGTGGACCGCCAACCCCGAGGAGATCCACGGGATCAACTTCCTGCCGATGACAGGCGGCTCCCTGCACCTGGCACGGGAGAAGGCCATGCTCCGTCGCAGCGTCGCGGAGATGGAAACGGAGAACGGCGGTCCGGCCGTGGAGTGGAAGGACATCTTCTGGCAGGTCCAGGCGCTGTACGACCCGGCGAAGGCCATGAGCTACTGGAACCAGTGGAACGGTGGCTACGTTCCCGAGGCCGGCGAGACCAAGGCCCACACCTACCACTGGGTCGCGACGATGAACTCCATCGGCGCACCGGACATGACGGTCACGGCCAACATGCCTTCGGCTGTGGTCTTCGACAAGAGCGGTACCAGGACGTATGCCGCACACAACTACAGCGCCGAGGAGTGCTCGGTGCTGTTCTCCGACGGCGGTGTGCTGAACGTGCCACCGGCTTCCACCGTCTCCGGAGCGGGCGACGACCCGAAGCTCGGGACGCTCTGCGGCACCGGCGGCGGTGGCGAGGAGCCGCCGGCCGACGAGAAGCCCACCGCACCCGGTACTCCCACTGTCGGCGACGTCACCGACACCTCGGTCACGCTGAGCTGGGGCGCCGCGACCGATGACAAGGGCGTCAAGAACTACGACGTGTTCCGGGGCACCACCAGGGTCGCCGCTGTTCCCGGCACCAGCTACACCGACTCCGGACTGACTCCCGGGACCGAGTACACCTACAGCGTCAAAGCTCGTGACACCGCCAACCAGGTAGGCCCGGCCAGTGGCACCGTGACCGCCACGACTACCGGAGACGCACCCCCGCCGTACGTCACGGGGGACACTTTCTACCTGCAGACGGGCGGCAAGCTCGCGACCTCGGCATCCCCGGCATCTTCGGACACCATCCCGTCGGCCGGTGGCACCAACAACGACGGAACTCCGAAGAACCCGCTGGTCTACGAGGTGAAGAACGTCAAGGGAACCCTGAAGCCGGGGTCCACCACGGCATTCACCTTCAAGGTAGATGCCGGGACTTCTGTCGGATATGCCCAGCAGGCCCGCGTGTCCTACGACCTGACCGGTGACGGCACGTTCGACCGTGTCGAGACGTTCCGCTACTTCGCCTCCGACCCCGTCCCCGGGTGGGAGGACTACTCCTCGGCGAGACAGGGTCTGCTCTCCGGTACGGGGACCCCGGGCGATCTGAACGGCGGCACCATCCGAGTCGAGGTCTGGAGCGCACTGGGCAACGGGCCGTCGACGGTCCAGGCCGGATCCGGCTCGGTTCTCACTGTCCCCTTCGGCTGAGCAGGAGTTCGGCTCCGCGGAACGCGTTGCCTGACTGCCGCACCACTGAGTGACCAGCGAAACCGATGACCGCAGGATCAGGAAACCCTGGTGCCGAGGACTGTCTCCTCGGCACCGGGGCCGGTGTCGCCACGCACCTTCCGCCGGCCTAGGACGGGCCGTCGAGCGGCCGGAGGAAGCGGCGCTCGTACCGCTTGATGCAGCGTGTGTCACGAGCCAGGCCGAACGCTTCCTGGCACTCCGCGTCGGACATGCTGTCCGTGCGGTACTGCTCGTACGCGGCGAGGCTGGGAAAGGAGAAGAGGGCGTAGGCGATGTCGCTGTCACCCTCACTCGGCAGGAAGTAGCCGTGGTGCGTCCCACCGAAACGGTTGACGAGCCGGACCCAGCGACGTCCGTACTCCTCGAAGTCCTCGAGCTTGTCAGCGTCGATCTCGTACTTCAGATGAATGGTGATCATGCCTGCATGATGCCGTGTGACGGTTCGGACCCGAGGGCGTCCCTGCGCAGCCCGTCCACCGGCCGATGCCGATCCTTCGGGCCGTGTTCCTGGCAGGACGGGACCGAGCGCGCCGCCCGGACCGCGTGGTACCACTCCGGCTCCCACGGTGTCGGCTGCGTCGACGTCAGCCTGTCTCCGCGGCGACCTGCCGGATCACCGCATCACCTCACGTACCACCGAGGGCGGGAGCACCCGCGCGTCGTGGACACACGCGGCATACGGCGCCTGCCGGAAAGCCGTCCCTCACCTCGCCGCCGGACGCCACCCGGACATCCGGGCACCGCGACCGGCGGGAACGGCCGCAGCCGTTCCCGCCGGGTCCGTCCGATCTCCTCGCGCCGCACACATCCACGGCCTGTGTGCCGGGCGATCACCCGACCGGCCGGACACGGGGACGCGGGACGGGGGACTGGGCACGGCGGGGCAACGGTTCAGGCCAGCATGCCGGCGCGGAGCTTGCCGAGCGTGCGGGTGAGGAGGCGGGAGACGTGCATCTGGGAGACGTCGAGTTCGGCGCCTATCTGGGACTGGGTCATCTCCTGGCCGAAGCGCATCTCGATGATGCGACGCTCCCGGTCGTCGAGTTCTCCCAGGAGCGGGGCCAGGGCGTGCAGGTTCTCCACCGTCTCCATGGCGGAGTCCGGCTCGCCGAGAATGTCGGCGAAGGTGCGGGACGCCGTGCCCGGCTTCTCCCCGGTGTCGGTCGGCAGGTCCAGGGAGCCCGCGGTGTAGCCGTTCGACGCGATGATGCCCTCGATGACCTCGTCCTCGGAGAGATCCAGATATTCGGCGAGTTCCTTCGCCGTCGGGTCGCGGTCCAGGCGGGTGGAGAGTTCGTCCCGCGCCTTGGCCAGATCCACACGGAGCTCCTGCAGCCGTCGGGGAACGTGGACTGCCCAGGTGGTGTCGCGGAAGAAGCGCTTGATCTCGCCGACGATGTAGGGGACGGCGAAGGTGGCGAACTCGACCTCCCGGGAGAGCTCGAACCGGTCGATGGCCTTGATGAGCCCGATGATCCCGACCTGGGTGATGTCCTCCATGTCACCGCTGCCCCGGTTGCGGAAGCGGCGTGCGGCGAACCGGACCAGTGAGATGTTCATCTCGATGAGGGTGTTGCGCGCGTACTGGTACTCGCGCGTGCCCTCCTCCAGGACCTGCAGCTGCTCGAAGAACAGCGCCGACAGAGCGCGGGCGTCCTTCGGGGCCACCTTGCCCGCGTCCTCGATCCAGGGCAGCTCGCCGACGCGCTCCGGCGAAGCATCCGAAACCGACACCCCGTCGGTCGGTACGACTCTGGCAGTCTGTTCAGCAATCACTTCTGTTCCCACCCTCCCTGGTACTCAGCGCGCTTCCTGACGAGCCCCTGCCCCGACTGGGGAGGGCCATGCGCGTTGACGCGAATTATCTTGCTGCGCGGAAACAGTTGTCTCCTGGCATCGTAAGATGAACAGTGCCGACTGCCGGTGCGACCTCTTGGGCGCGCCGTGCCGGATCGGGTACAGGCCCCGTACGCTGGAGGCCGACGGCCAGGGCCCACGGACGGTCCGGGTTTCGGCACGGCATGACGAGAAACAGGATCACGTGGACAGATTCGCTGCCGTCGAGCGGGAGCTGCGCAAGGCCGCACCCCATCTGCTCCTCGACGTCGCCACGGCGGCTCTGCGGGAGCAGTACGACGTACAGGACGTGGAGTTGCGGCTCGCCGACTACGGCATGACCACGCTCCAGGTGGTGTCCGAGGCGCCTCTCGCCGAGCCGGTGCACGTACATGGCAGTCCGCAGGGGCGGGCCTTCGGCGCCCAGGAACCGTATGTGTCGCCGCGGACCACGACAGGGCCGGCGACCGCGCATCTGCCGGTGACCGTCCGGGGCGACCGGCTCGGTGTCCTCACCGTCACGGCGCGGGAGGGCGAGTGGTCGCATGCGGACCTCGCGGAGATACAGCAGATCTGCGAAGCGCTCGGCCACGAGATCCTGGTCGCCGAGCGGGACACCGACCTCTACCTCCTCGCCCGCCGCGCCACACGGCTGACCCTTGCCGCGGAGATGCAGTGGCAGTTGCTGCCCGGCCGCTCCGTGTCCCGTCCCGAATTCTCCCTGGGTGCCCACCTGGAGCCCGCGTACGCGATCCACGGCGACAACTTCGACTGGTCGGTGTCGGCCCATCACCTCACGCTCACCGTCACCAACGGTATGGGGGAGGGCATGGAGGCGGCTCTGCTGACCAATCTCGTCGTCAACGCACTGCGCAACGCGCGGCGTGCCGGCCTCGACCTTCCCGGCCAGGCCAGCCTCGCCGACCAGGCCGTCTACGCCCAGTACCGCGGCGCGCTGCACGCGTCGGTCCTGCTGCTGCGCTTCGATCTGGCCACGGGTGATGTGGAGGCCGTGGACGCGGGGTCCCCCCGCATGTGGCGGCTGAGAGGACGCGGTGTCGAGTCCGTCGACTTCGACGCACAGCTCCCCCTGGGCATGTTCGAGGAGACGGAGTACGTCGCGGAGCGCCTGCGGGTGGAGCCGGGCGACCGGCTGCTGATCGGTAGTGACGGTGTCTACGACAGCGCGTCGGCGGCGGGGGAGCACTACGGGCGGCGTGCCCTCGCGCGATCGCTGTCCGCGCATCGCTTCCTGCCGTCCGAGCAGGTGCCTCTGGCGGTGCTCCGCGATCTGCGGGACTACCGAGGTGCCGCACCGCTGGACGACGACGCCCTGGTCGTCTGCCTGGACTGGTTCGGCCGGCAACCCTCCACCGGCGACGCGCTGGTGTGACCCGCGCCGATCGGGCGGTCGGCCGCTATCCGGCCGACCGCAAGGGTCTCGCCCCGTCGCTGTCCTGCCCCGAGGGCGCTGCCGCGTTGCGGAAGGCCCTGAGCCCTTCGAGGAGCGAACGCCGCGCCTTGGCCGGCATGGCGTCGATCGTGGACATCAGTATCTCTTCCCTGCGCATACGCAGGTCGACGAGATATGCCTTGCCGTGGCTGGTCAGCCGGAGCTCCAGTTCCCGGCGGCTCACCGGGCTGGGTGCACGCTCGACGAAGCCCGTGGCCTGCAGCCGGTCGCACAGCCTGCTGACCGACGGGGAGGCCGATCCCAGGGCCTCGGCGAGCATCCGCAGATTGATGCCCTCCTCCCGGTCCAGCGTGTACAGCACGCGGAGCTGGGACGGGGAGACCGGGCCCGTCGGTACGGCTTCCCGTCCGTGCTCCCAGAGGACCTCGAGGAGTTCGACGAACTCGGAACCCTCACGGGCCGCATCCCGCGACCGGTGGTCGGGTTCGGGGTTCAGGCCCATGTCGATGTCACTCCGATCCGGCGTCGCGTCACTCGTCCGTCTGGCCGCCGGACCGAGCAATCGAGCCGGGCATCCGATGCGCTCGTGCGGAAACCCAGAACCGAGGATCCAGGACACACACGCGGCCCCGAATATCGTACCCCCGTCCGCAACAGGCTTCCGGGACCGCCGCCCGCCTCTGATGATTTCCTCATGACAACAGTTGTCATGAGGTACGGTTCGGCAGTCGACAACTGACGCGTGATCTTCCAGCGGGCCACGCCGCTCCTGCCACGACGGCGACCCGCTCCCGGCCTGGAGCACTGACACCCATGACGCACAGCCAGCCCCTCACCCTCACTGTCGGGCTCCCGGCGGACTCGATCGCCGTCCTCACCGTCGCGGGAGAGATCGATGTGGACAGTGCGCCGGCCTTGCGGACGCGGGCCCTGGAGCTGATCAGACAGGGCAGACCACACCTGGTCCTGGACATGGAGCCCCTGGAATTCTGTGACTCCTCCGGTCTCAATACGATGATCGCCATCCTGCGGTACGCGAAGGACCGGCACGGATCCCTGTCTCTGGCCGCCGCACCACCACACCTCACGAGGCTGCTGGACGTCACGGGGGTCGGCGAGCTGATACCCGCGCTTCCCACCAAGGCCGAGGTCCTGACCCACATCACGATGTCCGGCGGCGCACCGGAGAACCCGGAGCTCTGCTAGGCGGGCACGAGCTCGCCGAACTGCTCGCAGTCCCTGGTCACCCGAGCGCGACGAGGCGGTCGAGTGACGAGCCGGGTAGTCGAGGCGAGCGGCCGGGACGCCGACCGGATCAGTCGTGGTCGCCAGATCATGCGGGGTGCCAGTAGGGAAGAGGTACTGTTCGCATCGGCGCCTGCCTGCCGGGGTGCAGAGGCCGGAACAGGATCTTCAGGAGGTGTCCCCTCCGCGATTCCGGTCATTCCACGGATTTCCCAAAGAGTCCTGTGGTGAACTTTCCGTTAGGCCATGCATGGCCCCCGAGCACGGCCCTGTCTGCTCCCGGGAGGACTCCGGCCGTGCGGTGGGTGATGAGGCGTGTGGTCGGAGCAGAAGCAAGAGGGGAGGTAGGTGCTTGATCGATGAACAATCGATTCTGGGTCATGCGGGTGCGGCTGCGACCCGGGAGTCAAGAGGGCGCCGACTCCGAATTCAGAGGGCGGACACGCGACGATGGCGCGCACTGTGACCGGCACTGACCCGTGGCGTCCCTACGAGCACGAACCCGTGCTCACTCCGGCGATGACCGGCGGGCACAGTGCCACTCCAGTCCCGGAGATGGACCGGCTGCGTAGGTATGTGGAAGCCGTGGTCGCCGATAGGCAATGTCCGGTGCATACCGCGGTGGCCTTCAACGCCGCTTACTTCGGCTACGAACTCGCCGGCGAGGGCTACGGCAACGGAGCCTTCGATATCGACGCTTTCCCGACGCTGACCCTGGGCGACGAGGCACCGGCCCTCCCTGTCGGAGCGCTCGTCCGCATCGAAACCGGCTCCGATCCGCTGTATGCCGAAATCGTGCACAGGGAGGGCCGACATTCGGCTGCGTCGGAACACGATCACTTCCCGTCCTGGGTGTCCGGGGCACCCGCCGGTGCGACGGGGGCGGGTGACCGTGACGAACCGCCTGACCCGCTGCGCCGAGAGCTGCTGGTTCCCGACTTCATGGTCTTCGGGCCGGCGCTTCAGCTCAGTGAGGCCAAACTTGCCCGCTTCCGAGCCCGGCAGAAGTGGCTCGACAAAGACGGACACGTCGTTGTGGACGCCCGCTACGCCTCCACGCGTCAGGCACGCTTGGACCCGACCGTAGCCTTCGTGGATCACCTGCTCACCCACCAGCGGGAATCGCTGCTGAGCCCTCTCGTGCCGGTGTCCATCGTGCAACTGGCGGGCGGAACGGGGCAGAAACGGTTACAACAGGCGCTGGCCGGACTGCTCGACACGGTAGCCCACGCCCTGCGTGCCAGCGACGCACTGCGCTGCTGGGGCCACTACGCGCTGACCCGCACGCGCATCGGGGCCGGACTCACGAAGGACGGTCCGCTGGGCGGAGCGGACCTCCGCGCCCTCACCGCCTCCGTCGAGCGAGCTGCGGCTCCCCCGGCTGGCCGCCGCCATAATGTGCACGGTCCGCGTACCACGTACACGGCGGTCGGACCTTGGTTGCGCGGGATCGACGGTGCCGAGCCGCTGCTCACCGGTGTGGAGTACGCGGTCTCGGTGTGCCGGGCAAATCTTGCGCTTGCAGACTTCGTGCGCGGGGACACCGACAACGGGCTGTGTGGCGGAAGCGGCGTGCGCATCACGCTGGACGACGGCTTCGAAGGAGGCGGAGTCTGGCGTTCGCACCACCCCGGGGCGGAGGAGAGCGACGGCAGTGATCCGCTCGTTCCAGCGGGGCGCGGATGGCGAGACGCGCTGGATCCACCCGAGGCGCGAGGCATCGCCGTGCCGCAGCAGCGCGACCCGGCCAAGGAAGCGGCCGGAGCCGAACCTGTCGAAGCGGATTTCGTCGAGGAGGAGTTGCCCGACGCACCGCTTGCCGACGAGAGAGCCGCCGATGACACGATCGGCGGTAGGGAATACCTCCGGATCACCGACAGCGAAGTCTCCTGGCAGATCCCCCTGCGCCTGGTTCATCTCGCGGAGGGCCGGCTGCCGCTGAGCCGGCTGGTCCGCGACGGGCTGCTCCTGCTCGGTATGGATCGTCTGAGTGTCCAGCTCGAAGTGCTCCACCACAACGGGAATGGCGGTCAGGTGGTCACCGCTGACCTTACCGAGGCAACCGGTATGCTCCGCGGCCTCCAGTGGCCCGCCGATTTCTTCCCAGGGATCCGCGTATACGTGCAGTGGCCACGTGGCGGTACGGTGTTCAGGCTTTCCACGGTCGAGCTCGGAGAACCTGTCGAGATCGACGGAGAGATCATCACGCATCGCTACGACCCCCAGGTACTGACCCGCGACGGTGCCCCGGGGAGCAGCCGGAGCAGTGATTCGGCCGTCGGGCTCGACTCTCGGAGCCTCGTGCTGCGTGCCGTCCGGCGCTGTGGCCTGCTCACGCCCGACGGCCACGCTTTGCTGGACCGTGTGGCTCTCCCGAGAGTCGTCTACGCGTCGGTCCCGTCCGTACACCAGCACACTGCACTGGAACGGGCGCTCGGTGAACTCCTCGCCGCGCAGCACCTTTACGCGGAGACCGGCAGCCGAGGGGCGGACGGCCAGCCGCACTACCCTGCCCGCGACGACGAACGCCCGATTCCGCTGATCGGCTATGAGCCGAGCCTTGTGGCGGTGTCACGGTCCGGCGCTCGGCACGAGGTGCTGCAGTTCACGAGCGTCGAGCACTTCGTCCACGGCTTCGTACGGCGACTTCCCCATGGCTGGGAGCCGACAGACGCGCAGCGGGATGCCTACCGCGAGCACTGCCGCCATGTCGGGAAGGCGGACGGATGGGAGCTGCCCGCGGGCTACACCTTCGTCACCGCCCATTCCCGCCGACGCTGACCGTCCGGGTGGTCACCGGGAGGGAAGCAAGCCCTTCGGTGACAACCGCCGCCTTCCCATATGCCACCGCACATCCATCGCATCGATGAACAAGAGGTCGATACTGAATGCAAGTCAGCCACCCTGTGGGGAAAGCCCCTATGTTCCCTTCGCCCGACACTCCTGTCGATCTCATCGACCATCTCGCCGCAGCACTCGACGGACTCGGTCCGGTGCTGGACTCGTCCCTCGGTGAACTCACTGTGGAAGAAACCGAGTTTGCGCTGAACTCACTCAATCCGCAGGATCGTCAGGCCATCATGCGTCGGCTCGGCTTCCGAAAGGTTGAACCACGCCGCTTCGGCCGGGTGCTGAGCGAACAGGTGCTCAAGCGGATGAGGCGGTTGGAGCCTGCTTCGGACCGCAGACACGTGGTGTCGCACCTGACCGCTCGGGTCAGCAACGATGTCGTCTGCGCCGCCTACGTACACACTTCTGCCCAGCAGGAGGATGTAACGGTGGACCGGTGGGGGCCACGCCTTGTCTGCCTCGCATTGTTCTCCCACCTCAAGGCGTCGGCGTTCGACGCCCGCGTGCTGATGTGGGCTTCCCGGCACGACTGGTGCGGTGCCGACGCGGGCGATGAGGCCCGCGAGGCGGTGACGGAGGCAGCCCAGCGGGTGATCGACGCGACGCCCGGTTTTGGTCTTCTGCCCGTCACGGAGGAGGCCGGGGCGGCAGAGGACTGCCAGGAAGGAACAACCGTTCCGGTCCCAGGGCAGACCCGGAGCGAGGCACCGGAGCAACTCACAGCAGAGTGCGCACCCAAGCAGGAGCAGAGGGAAGCGGACCAGAAATCGACACCCGGCCCGGTCTCTCCGGATGACCTCGCCTCGGCGGGAGCGGGGCTGCAGGACACCGTCGACGCAGCACGGGAAGCCGTGGAGCGGGTGCGGGGCGCCCTGTTGGACGGCATCCCGCCCAACCCCGCCGACCTGGCGGTACTCGCCTCTGTCACGCCTGCCTTCGCCCGGGTGCATGATCTCCTTGCGACAGTCGAGGTCACAGGCGTCGCCGATCGTCTCGCGGAACTGCTTTCGGCTATCGACGCCTTCCGGGTGACCACGGAGAAGCACGAGAGGAGTGAGCGGGCCCGCCACCTCCTGGCCACCGTGCTGACCCTCTGCTGCGCGCCGGGCAGCCCGGTGGACGAGGTGATCACGGACGCCCGCCAGCGAGCCGGGGAGCTGCTCACAAAAGGTGAGTGGGACGAGCAGGACGACGCCACGGTTCGGTTTCTCACCCTGCTGGTGCGCCTTGTCGGACTCAAGGGGGAACCAGGAGCCGAGTCGGCGATCGTGGAAGTGCAGCAGCAACTGTCGCTGGCGCACCCTTCGTACGCGGTGGCAGCCGTCCTGTACGACCAGATCTCCGTGGCCACCGGCGACGACACCGCCGTCCCGTCGCACACCGATGAGACCGCGGCGGGCGAGCAGGACCTCGCTGCTGCCGCGGAGCCCGAGCGGCCGGTCGAGCCGATCAGTGTGCCCGGTGCCGGTGCGCCTCCCCCCGAACCGCCTGCCCGAACTGGCACCTCCGAGCCCTCCAGCCCGCCTGCGGCGCCGACCGTCATTCCTCAATCCCGTGAGCTCGTGGTGTCGGTCGCCGTCGCACCATCCGCTTCCGTCGCTGGCACGGAACCGGGATCGACCGGAGTAACTGCCGCTGGTACCCGACCGGAAGACATCGAGCAGACACTGGCCCGCCTCGTCGCCGAGAAGCGGTTCGGACTGGCCGCCCACCTGTCGCAGACAGCCGGACGCAGTACTGCAGAGGCCACTGTGCTGCGCCTGTCCGCCGTCTCGAGCCTTCTGAACCCGCGCTCCGACCGTGCAGCCCGCTTCGTCGAAGACTCACTGCACGAGTGGGACGTACAGGAGGACGCAGCAGCCGGCGGGCTGGAACTGCTCTTGCTGCCGGTTCTCGTCCGCGCTGCGCTCGCGACCGGAGCCCCGGTCGTCGGAGCGCAGCTCCGGGCCCTGTCACAACATTTGCCCGACACCCTCCAGCAGGTGGCGGGGGAGGTCGCGGAACGCACCCTGAACAGCGCGTTGCTGCTCGCCCCGCTGCACACTGTCGTCGCTGACGCCTCGCAGAGTGAGAGTCGCGTGGAGGAGACGGTCGAAGCGTGCCGGAACCTGCTCGTGCCCCCGAGGATGCGTTTCCAGCGGGCCTCCCAGATGGTGAAGCAGTGGCTGATGCCACAAGGGCTGCTCGGAAGCGTCCTGACAGCTGTCGTGGACGGTGCCACAGATGCTCAGGAGCGCGCGACCGCCCTCCTGGAGCAGTTGGACCGGCCCGCACGCGTCGAGGACGAGATCGACCGTATGGACGGCGGACTGCGAGGTACCGGCGGACGCGCCATCCACGGGGCCGGACGGACCAACATCCGTCAGTTCGTGGAGCGGGTGCGTGGCGCTGTCTGGGAATGGCACACTGCTCAGCGCGCATGGGGTGTCGCCCGGTCCGAGGAGACGGTCTGGGCGGCCGAATCGGTGGCCGGTCTGCGGTTGACCCTGCTCGGGCTGCGCAAGGACGCTCTGGGTGAGCTGGCCTCCGCGGGCCAGCGGTCCCGCCCGGTGACCGGGGCTGCAGTCCATGCCGCCAGTGAGATGTTCGGAACAGTTTTTGATGAACTCGAGTCCGCATCAGCCCGGACACCTCACACGATCGAGACCGACGTCACCGAGCTCTTGGACATCGAGCTGTACAAGCTGTCCGACTATCCGGGTACGCCCGGTACGGTTCCCACGGTGTCCGCGCTGCTGACAGCCGTGGACAGGACGTGGGACGACGCGATCGATGCCCAGATCGCTCGCGACGGATTCGCCGCCGTCAGGACCATTCTGCGCCTGGCGCAACTCGGTGTGTTGCCTGCGGCCAACGAACTGAAGGTGTCCGAGGAGCGCCTCGCCGGGATTACCCGGGTTGAGCGAGGGCGGCATGGTGCCCTTGCCGAGACGGCCCGTGCGCTTGGGACCGAGCTGCGCCGCGCCCAGGCGGACGGGGCGCTCACCGACGAGCAGGACGTCAATCTCTCGGAGCTGCTCGCGGACACCACTCCGCGCACCGAGAGCGGTGAGCCACGCGAGCTGGCGGTGATCCGGCGCAACCTGGACAAGGTCGCAGAGCTGCTGCCCAGCTATCGGAACCAGGCCGCCGACCGGCTGCGAGCTCGCCTCGCGGCCCTGACCGACGTCAGCGAGGACGACCGCAAGCGCGTCCTGCACAACCTTGACACCGACAGCCTGGCCACGGCCGCGGAGCTGGTCTACTTCCTCGAACTGGGGGAGCCGGTACCGGAGATCAGGGCGCAGGAGTCACACTTGGAGTCGTTCCTCCCTGAGGTGCCCGACGCGCTGCCTGACGGCATCACGCCTGCGCTGATCCAGGCCGTCCGCTCCCGCGAGCGGATCGGTGACCTGGCTTCGCTCGACTACTCGTCTCTGTCGGAAGGAGAAGCTGGACGCGCCGCGGAAGCACTGGAGCGGTGGAGCAAGCTCGCCTCCGCACGGGAACGGGCCAACATCAATCCGCGCGAGGACCTCACTCCGGCCCTGGCCCTGCTCGGCTTCGAGGCCAAAAGGGCACGGCCGCTGCACGGGCTGCCTTACGGCAAGGACTACCGGTTCTTCGAACTGTCGGAAACCCAGGTCACCGGACGCGCCTGGGCACCGGCCTTCGGCTCGCAGATCAAGGACCGCGGCAACAAGCTCCGTGCCCTGCTGATCTGGGGGAGCCCGGCAGCGAAGCTGCTGGTCAGCCGTATCTCCCAGGACCCCGATGAGAGCAGTCTGCTCGTTGTGCATTTCGGTACGCTCGACAGCAGGACGCGCACCGAACTCGCTGCCGCCTCGCAGGGCAGCAAGCCCATCCTGGTCCTCGATGACGCCGCCCTCGCCTACCTCGCCGCGCACGGCAACCGGCGGGTGGACGCAGCGACCGAGACACTGCTGCCGTTCTCGGGCGTGAACCCTTACATCAAGGAGAAGCGAGGTCAGATCGGCCGTGAAATGTTCTACGGCCGAGACCGGGAAAGGGCCAGCATCATCGACCCGGCCGGAACGCAGATCATCTACGGCGGCCGAGGCCTAGGCAAGTCCGCGCTGCTCGCCGATGCGGGCGACCGGTTTGTGGAGCAGCGTCCAGGCTCGTACCGCAAGCTGTACCTCAACCTCGACAAGATCGGCATCGGCAAGGGCACCGCTCTCGGTGCCGCGGCGATCTGGACCACGCTGGACCAGGAGCTGACCAAGGAAGGCGTCCTGGAGGAGCCCCGTCGCAAGGGCCCCAGGCCCGAGGCATGGCAGCGGGTCACGGACGGTATTGCCACGTGGCTGGAGCAGGACGCCGATCGGAGGCTGCTCATCCTGCTCGACGAGTGCGACCGCTTCTTCGAGGCGGACGTACCCGAGTGCACGGAGACCCGCCGACTGCGTGGTCTGGGGGAGGACTCCCGTGGCCGGGCCAAGGTGGTCTTCGCCGGTCTGCACTCGGTACAGCGCTTCACCCGGATCGCCAGGAACGGCCCGTTCAGCCATCTGGCGCAGACACCGACCGTCGTTGGACCGCTCACCCCGCAGTTCGCCGCGGACCTGATCGTCCACCCGATGCGGGCTCTCGGCTTCGAGTTCGCCGACGTCGATCTCGTCAACCGGGTGCTCGGGTTCTGTTCCTACCAGCCGTTCCTGCTGCAGATTTTCGGCAGCAGGATGGTGCAGGTCATGCAGGGCAAACGATCCAGGCAACCCCTCACACCGCCGCCCTACACCATCGAAGCCGACGACGTGGACGCGGTGGAGCAGGATGCCTCGCTGCGCTCGGACATCACCGCGGCGTTCAAAGACACCCTCGCCCTCGACGACCGCTACAACGTCATCGCCAACGTCCTGGCCCAGCACGCCCGGGACAACGGTCTGGAGACCCGGCTCAGCGACCGCGAACTGCGCGACGAGTGCGCAGGCTGGTGGCCGCAGGGTTTCGACAAGCTGGACAGCGAGGGCTTCCGGGCCTACCTGCAGGAGATGGTAGGCCTCGGGGTCCTGGCACCCAACCACGACGGACAGGGCTGGCACCTCCGCGGCCCGAACGCCCTGCGCATGATTGGCACCGCCCAAGAGATCGAGGCGCGACTCCTGGGCGCCGAGCGGGAGTCGCGGCTGGAGGAGGCCGTTGTCCTGGAGAGCAGGCCCGGACTCGACGACGGACGACGCTCCGCACCGCTGACGATCGAGCAGATCGACCGCCTGCTCGGCGAAGGTGGCAACCAGGTGCGGATCGTGCTGGGCACCCGGGCGACGGGCATCGCGGATGTGGAGCGCACCTTGCGGGACGCCACCGGCCGGGTGGCTGGCTGGACGCTGCCGGCGATCGGCAACGCCAACGCCTACCGCAGGGCACTCGCGGCCGGCCGGGCCGCCGAACGGCGGCTGATCATCAGCGACCTCGCGCTGTGCAGCGACAAGCCCTGCAGAGAATCCCTGGAACAGGCCAGGACGATCCTTCCCGAGGCCGTTGGCGCCACCCGGTCCGTGGTCCTGGTGTCCAGCGCTGCCCAGCTCGACTTCTGGCGGGATCTGTTCGACGAGCCGGAGGCGGCGGAGCGGCTCGGCGCGGCTGCCGACGCCATGATGGTGGTGCTGCGCCGGTACGACCAGCGCAGCCTGCGGGACTGGGCGCAATACCACAGTGCCTATGAGGCCGAGGAGAGGCTGACCCGGCTGGCCTTGGCCACCGGCGGCTGGCCCTTCCTGCTGGATCGTCTCCTGGAGCTGCGCGAACGGTACCGCGATCAGGACCGCGCCTTGGCCGAACTGGAGCAGTGGCTCGGACGGAAGGAGAGTGCGGAGGAGTTCGTCGAGGCGGTGGGCCTCTGGGAGAACGAGTCGGTGAGGGCCGTGTATGGCGCTGTTGTCGAGCAGCTCGGCACCGGCTGGAACTCCGCCGCCGACTGCACGGCTGCGGCCGAACTGACGGGCCTCACTCCCGATGACGCACGTAGGGCGCTCCTGTGTCTGGAAGCCCTCCAGGCGCTGGACCGCGACGTCAACCGCGTGCGTGTCGAGCCGGTCCTCCACGCGGCGTTGGGGGCCCTCGACGCGAAGGAGTGACGTTGCCCTGTGAGGGCCGGGGTGCTCCGGCCCTCACAGCTCCCTCGTCAGGGCCGGAGCGCCCGCGGTGAGGGCAGATCGCATGACGCCCGGACGCCCTTGCGGCTGGGCGGGTACGGATCCGTGCCCAGCCCAGCGGCAGCCAGTATCCGCCCGCAGGAGCAGGCCGCGGCTCGACTCGGGGCCGTCCTCACTCGCGATGCGTGCGACTTCCACGCCGTGCGGTACGGGGCTTTGTGCAACCCGGCTGGGACCACCGTGAGCAGGTCCAGGCCCTTGCCACCTCACCGATCACCTGCTCTCCACCGAGGAGATCACCCCCGCTTCTCGCCGGCCTGCTCGAGATCCAGCCGTCCGCTGTCGTCAGCCCAGTGCCTTCGTGCACGTCGTGGCGGAGCCGTCGCTGATGCAGGCGCGCACGTACTGCCCGGACGTCGCCTTCATCTCCGTATCGCCCGCGACCTTCTGGTACGAGCCGTCCGGCTGCCTGTCCTCGAGCCAGACGGTCACGCCCTGGCCGGTCGTGTGCGCCCAGGCGTAGTAGTCGGAGACCGACCAGACAGGACGGGAGCCGCTGAGCGTGACCGCCGCGCCACCGGGGAGCGCCGCCGTCGCCCAGCCGGTGGCGACCGAGGCCCACTTCGTGACGGAGGACGGCTTCACGCCCTCGCACTCCTCGCCGGGGGTGCAGGGACCGACCGGCCCTTCCGCGTCGGTCATGTCGATGTTGTTGCCCTGGTGGGTGGCGAAGGCCCAGTTCGTGCCGTCGACGACCAGCCCGGCGATCTGCTTGCCGGACAGCGGGTCGATCGGCGTCATCCTCGTCGTCCCGGATGCGGTCAGCCCGGTGCCCGGAACGGCCACCGGCCGCTGGGCTCGCGAGTCCGCGCCGGACGCGGTGTGTGTCATCAGGGTGGCGGAGACCCCGTCGCGGCCGGGCGGGAGCTCGGCCTCACCCCAGTAGTAGAAGTGGTGCGGGTCCCAGGCCGGGCGTCCTTCGTAGATCTTCAGCCGGCCGCCCTGGTAGATGTTCGCGTCCTCCACGAGGCTCGGCTCGTAGTTCGGCATCCACTCGGTGACCGTCGCCGGGTCCACGTCCTGGCAGGGCAGCACCGCGCAGGGCGCCTCGGTGGGGGCGGTCGTCGTCGCCTCCGGGTCCCTCGTGCAGGCGGTGCCGCTGCTGTCGCTCACGCATGCCCGCAGCTCCGGCAGCCAGGAGTACGCCCGGGTGGAACCGGAGCTGGTGCGCGAGGCTCCCTCGGGCGTGAACTCCGTGTACACCTCGCCCCATCGGCCTGACCCCTGCCACGCCTCCAGCCAGAACCGGCCCCCGGCCGGCAGCTCTCCCTCGGCCCAGCCCAGGTAACTGCCCTGCTTCAGCCGGCCGTGGGCCTTCTGCACCGTGGCGCCGGACGGCAGCTGGACACGGTCGTACTCGGAGCGCTCGACATAGGACCAGTCCGACACCGCGATCGCGTCCGGATCGGCTTCGGAGCACCAGCCCGCGCAGGGGCCGGCGGGCACCACCTCGGACGTGATGGCGTTGACGCATCCCGTCTCCTCGCCGTCGGTCACGCAGGCGGCGTTCGCGTGGACCACTCCGTACCGCGTGGTCTCGTACACGTACATGCCCGTCGTGCCGCTGGTGTCCCGGTACGAACGCGGATGCTCGAGTGCCGACTTGATGTTGATCCCGTCACCGAGATTCTCCTCGGTCTTCAGCCACGCCCGTCCCTTGCCCGCCCCGGCACCGCTGAACTGCACCTCGGCCCAGGAGTAGACCCAACCGGCCGTGTCCCAGGCGGGCTTGCCCGTGAACAGCTTGACGCGCGTCCCCGAGGCCAGCACGGCCTCCTTGACCACCTTCGGCGCGCCGCCCGACTGCCACCCCGTTACGGCCCCGGGGTCCGACCCCTGACACGGCAGCTGCGGACACGGTGCCGGACCGGCGGCACGCGCCGCTCCCGCCGCCGCCGGCGCGGTCAGCAGCGTGGCGCCCAGGGCCACCACGACCAGCGGGACGACCCGCCCCCGTAACCGCCTCCACAAGCCGCGCCGCACCCCCCGAGATTCTGTGTCGCTGTTCATCGCATCCCCCTCCGCGTGATGAGCCCATGACTCACGCGATGCAACCCCCCGTCCCTCTCCCGCTCCTCTTCCCGGCGTCTTGGCGTGCGCGGGCCGGCTCTGTCATCCCACCGGCCGGCCACGATGTCTCGCGAGCGAACCCGGATCACGGCTCGTCGTCAACCCCGTTGCCGGTCCGGCGTCCGCCCGGGGGCGGACCCGCCGATCGGCGCGGACCGGTCCGCGGACGGCGCCGGCGCCCCGCGGTCTTCCACGGGGCGCCGGGACCCGGCTCCAAGGAGGCGCTGGCAGCGGCGCTCGCGCGACTGCGCGCGGCACCTGGCCGTGGTCAGCGCCTACGGGACCTGGCCTGCAGGCCGCTGCCGACGCCCGCCACATGCAGGGCCAGCAGAGTCAGTCCGATCAGCATGACGTTCACCGAGGCGAATACCTCGTTGGTGGAAATGTCGGCGGCGTTGATCAGGAAAGCGATGAAGAACAGTACTGCCGCGGCTATACCCAGCATGACGCAACTCCTTTTCGGTCGGCGAAGGACGTCTGCCCCCGAAATCGGGAAGCAGACCGGATTCCCGACGTGTCACCGCTCTGTCACAGAAGGCCGACGGGCGGCAACTTCCCCTGCGCGTCGCGGATCCGACCCGCGACCGCGACCCATCACTCACCCGCACAGGGGAGCAGATCATGACCCACAGAGGTTCCAGGGCCGTTGCCGCTGCGTCATTGCCGAAGAGGGCGGGGGCGGGCCGGCGGCAGCACCGCGGCCGGGGCCGTCAGCGCAGAGCCTCGGGCAGTCCTTCCCGGTGGACGATGCCCAGGCGCTGCGTGGCGCGGGTCAGCGCCACGTACAGGTCGCTGGTCCCGAACCGGGCCGGCTCCACGACCAGCACATGGTCGAATTCCAGCCCCTTGGCCTGGCGTGGGGCGAGGAGCACCACCCGTCGGGTCAGATCGGGCTCGGCACCGGCCGTGACACCGTCCAGCGGGGCGGCGATCTCCTCGTGGAGCGCGACCGGTGCGATCACCGCGAGGCGTCCCTCCGCGGGCGTCAGCTCCGAGACTGCCGTCGCGACCGCGTCACCCAGATCCGCACCGGCCTTCCGTGTCCACGGCACCTCGCCGGTGGACCGGACCGAGCCGGGCGGCTCGAAGGACGGGTCCCCGGCCCGTACGACCCTGGCGGCCAGCTCCATGATCTCGGCGGGCGTACGGTAGTTGACGCCGAGCCGGACGTGTTCGTAGCGGTCACCTACGTACGGCCGCAGGATCGTTTCCCACGAGCCGGTCCCGGCTTCCTCGGAGGTCTGCGCCGGGTCGCCGACCAGGGTCAGCGAGCGGGTCGGTGACCGGCGCATCAGCAACCGCCAGGCCATCGGCGACAGTTCCTGCGCCTCGTCGACGACGATGTGCCCGAAGGCCCAGGTCCGGTCGGCGGCAGCGCGTTCCGCCGCGCTGCGGTGGTCGGCCTCCTCCTGCCGTTCCGCCATCCGCTCGGCGTCGATGATGTCATGGGCGGAGAGGACCTCGGACTCCTCGTCCTCGAACTCGAAGGTCTCCGAGCCCCGCGACAGCTCCAGGACGCCCTGCGCGTACGCGACGCGCTCCTGGCGCTCGGCCTCGGCGGCGGCCCGCTCGGCGCTGTCGTCCGTCCCGAGCAGCTCCGCGGCCTCGTCGAGCAGCGGGACGTCGGCCGGGGTCCACTCCCCGGCGCCGTGCGCGCGCCGGACGGCGTCGGCGTCCTCGTCGGCCACGTACACGGGCTTCGCCAGATAGTCCGCCAGGAACCCCTCCGGAGTGAGTACCGGCCACAGCTCGTCGACGGCGGCGTGCACCTCCTGGCTGACCGCGACGTTCTTGCCCAGCTGGGCGATGTCGTCCGGGCCCAGGAAGTTGGGGCCGCCGTACGGGTCCGCACCGATGCGCTCGGCGAGTTGCGTGGTGAGGGCGTCGATGATCCGGAAGGCGAAGTACGGGCGGGCGAGGTTGTGCGGCAGGCGGGTGTCGCGGGCCGACTGCCGGGCCTCGTAGGCGATCTCCCAGTCGAGGACGAGGTCCCCGTCGTCGTGCGGGACGACCATCGGGGCACCGGGCTCGGGCAGTCGCTGCCGGTCGCGGACGGCGAGGGCGAGCGCCTCGGCCATCTGCTCGCCGCCCTTGACGGCGGCGGCGCGGGGGGTGTCGGTGCCTCGTGCGTGGACGCCCGGGAAGAGCTCTGCCGGGGTGGCGAGCAGGACACCGGTCTCGCCGAGCGAGGGCAGCACCTCGCCGATGTAGCGCAGGAAGGCGGGGTTGGGGCCCACGATGAGGACGGCGCGTCTGGCGAGCAGCTCGCGGTGCTCGTACAGCAGGAAGGCCGCCCTGTGCAGCGCGACCGCCGTCTTGCCCGTGCCCGGGCCGCCCTCGACGACGAGTACGCCCTGGTGCGGGGCGCGGATGATCCTGTCCTGCTCCGCCTGGATGGTCCGCACGATGTCGCCCATGCGGCCGGTGCGGGCGGAGTCCACGGCGGCGAGCAGCACGGCGTCACCGCTCGGGTCCTCGAAACCGGTGCGCTCCCGGTCCCCAGGGTCGAGGATCTCGTCGTGCAGCTCGGTGACGACACGGCCCTCGGTGGTGAGGTGCCGGCGCCGGCGCAGCCCCATCGGTGTGTGCCCGGTGGCGAGATAGAAGGGGCGGGCGACCGGGGCACGCCAGTCGATCAGCATCGGTGTGTGTGCGGTGTCGTCCTCGCGGATCCCGATCCGGCCGATGTGGTGCGTGACGCCGTCGGAGAGGTCGATGCGGCCGAAACACAGCGAGCCGTCCACCGCGTCGAGGGCAGCCAGCAGGCCCGAGCGTTCGGCCACGAGCACATCGCGTTCGAGGCGTGCCTGCAGGCCGGTCCCGACCGGCGTCAACGCGTCCTCGACGGCGTGCGAGGCGACCCCACGCAGTGCGTCGACACGGTCGTGGAGCCGGTCGATGAACTCCTGCTCCCTCTGCAACTCGGTGCTTTCCCTATTTGACAAAATGGCTCCCAGCCGGTTACTTTATTTCTTGCAGGCCCCCGGTGCGGGGCCTTTTCTGTGGGCACACAGAAGAAATCAATATACGCGAGAGAATCCCCGGTCCACCATCGTGGACCGGGGATTCTCTCTGTGCCGTCGGCAATCGCGGGCCATCGCGTCCGCGGCCGCCGCGCGGCCGGGTGGTTCAGTCCCAGCGGTCCTGGTTGATGAAGCTGCTGTAGGCCCGCCAGGAGTTGGGTCCCATCGCCCCGTCGATCGGGCCGGTGTAGCCGT
>NZ_JBEZYP010000020.1:0-113698 GCF_040638585.1 Streptomyces sp. NPDC025273 | reverse complement strand
TTGTCCCCGGTATGGGTCAGGTCGTCGATGCCCGCGGACGCGGACGTCATCACGGCTTCGGTGCGCAGCGGATTGATCTCCGAAACGGCACCGACGAACGTGGTCTTGCCCACGCCGAAGCCGCCCGCCACGACGATCTTCGCCGAAGTGGTGGCGCGGCCCGTGCCGCCACTAGAGCTTGCGAAGTCCACTGAGCACCCTTTCGAGCAGTGTCACATCCGGCGCGCCGCCGGCCTCTCCGTTGCCCGGCTGGTGGATGGCCACCATGCCGGCTTCCGCCAGGTCCGCCACGAGGATCCTGGCCACGCCCAGGGGCATGGACAGCAGGGCGGAGACCTCGGCCACCGACTTCACCTCGCGGCAGAGGTGGCAGATCCGCTGATGCTCCGGGAGCAGGGTCCCGAGGTGAGCGGGGTCCGCTGTTGTGCTGACCAGCGCCTCTATCGCGAGCTGGTAACGCGGCCGGGTCCGGCCGCCGGTCATGGCGTACGGACGGACCAGCGGCTGGTCGCCTTCACCGTCGTACGACGCGTGGTGCAGTGCGCCGTACGGATCAGGTGAGGCGGGTGGCGGGGTCATGAATCCTCCGGGCGTGACAGCAGGGTGTCGCCTTGCCGTCGAAAGGGGCCGGTGAGGGGGCTGAAGCGGCCGGACGGGTGAGGGTTTTGAGTGGTACCTGGGGGGATCGTGTCGGGTGTCTGCTGCATGGCCGCCTAGTGGAGCAGACTGCCTTGTAGTTCAGCGCGGAGGTCGGGGGTGAGCACGGTCCCCGCACGGTCGACGAGGAGTGCCATCTCGTATCCGACCAGACCGATGTCCGCGTCCGGGTGGGACAGGACGGCCAGCGACGAACCGTCCGAGATGGACATGAGGAAGAGGAACCCGCGCTCCATCTCCACAACGGTCTGGCTCACGGCGCCGCCCTCGAAGATCCGGGAGGCACCCGCCGTCAGCGACGTCAGACCGGAGGCGACCGCCGCCAGCTGATCGGCGCGGTCGCGCGGGAAACCTTCGGACATCGCCAGCAGCAGGCCATCAGCGGAGACCACCACCGTGTGCGACACCCCTGGGGTGTTGTCCACGAAGTTGGTGATCAGCCAGTTCAGATTCTGCGCGGCCTGACTCATGGGGCTCAACTAACGCTCCTGCTGGTGAGTGGGGCCGAGTTGGAAACTGCCGGTAGACGGACCGTTGTTGGCCTGTCGTCCCTGCTGGATGCCCCGGCGGAGATTGGTCAGACGGCCGCGTACGTCATCGGGCGCACGCGAAACCTGGGGTCCGGACTGATGATTCTGCTGCTGAGCAGTGCCCGGCACCAAATTGGCACGTGGAACACGGCGGGGGAGTCCGGACGTGGTGATCCCGCCCGCAGCGGGCTTCTTGACGCGCTCCGCCTGCCGGACGAGTTCGTCGTTGGGCGAGGCGCGCCAGGAACTGGTGGCGGCGGTGTCGGCCGCACCGCGCCCTGGCAAGGACGGAGCGGTGGTGTCCGTCTCCTCCGGGGCACCCGGCGCCTGCGGCTCGGCAGCGGGCTGCTGCTGGGCGCCCTGCTGCACGCCGTGGAACCAGTTCGTCTCCAGCGTGTCGTACAGCGGCGTCCGCCCGTCGCCCGGACCGGCCGGCGGCAGCGCCTCGGGCTGCTGCGGCAGCGCCGGGCGGTACGGCGGCTCACCCGCGGCCGGAGCCGGCGGGCGCGGTGCGCCGAAGTCCGCGTCGTCGCGCTGCCGCGGTGCGGGCATCTGCTGGTGCTGGGAGCCGAAGCCCTGGTCCGGCGGCAGCGGGGAGTCGAAGTCGGGGCGGGCGAACTGCGCGGTGCTCACCGCGTCCGGCACCTGCGGTGCCGAGAAGTCCGGGCGGGCGAACTCGGCCGTCGCACCGGGGCCCTGACGGTCGTCCATCGGCGGACGCCGGGCGGGCGGCGCGTCGAAGGACTGGTGCGGAGCGGAGGTACCCGGGCGGGCGAACCTGCCGGAGTCCGGCTCCTCGTGACCGCGCGGGGCGTCCAGCGGCGTACGCCGGGGCGCACCCTGCTCCTCGACGCCCCAGCTCGTGCTCTGGGGACGCTGCGGCTGGGGGGCGCCGCCGGGCAGCTCGGCCCGCGGCGAGCCGGGCGCCGGCAGCTGGCGGCCGGGACCGCCAGGCTGCTGGAAGCCGCCCTGGTCACCCTGGCCGTGCTGGGCCTGCTGCGGCTGCGGAGCCTGCCGTGCGGGCGGACCGCTCTGCTGGCCCGGCCGGCCGGGCTGGCCCGTACCGGAGTGACCGAACAGGTTGGGCCGGTTCGGGTCCGTACCGGCGGGGTCCTGCTGACCGCGTGCGCCCAGCCGGGCGGCGCCGCCGAAGGCACCGGCGAGTCCGCCGCCCTGACGCGGGCCCTCGGGCCTGCCCTGGTTCGGCAGACCGGGAGCCTGCTGGCCCTGACCGCCCGGGCCGGGGAAGCCGGCACCCGGCTGCTGCGGCTGACGGGGGCCGCCGTCGCGCGAGGGCAGTGCCGCCCGCGGACCGGAGCCCGCACCGACCTGACCGCGCGGACCGGGGCCCAGGCCCTTGGCGGGGGCCGCCGGGCCACCGGAGAGGCCGGGACGCTGGCCGCCGCCCGCGCCGGGGGCGCCGCCGCCGGCGAGGAGCCCGCCGGGAGCACCGGCCTGCTGGCCCTGGCCCTGCTTGGACGGCGGCTGCTTGCCGCCGTGCGCGACCTCCATGGGCAGCATGACCAGTGCGGTCGTACCCCCGGAGTCGGAGGGGCGCAGCTGGATCCGGATGCCGTGACGCAGGGACAGGCGGCCGACCACGAACAGACCCATGCGGCGGGACACCGAGACGTCCACGGTGGGCGGCGAGGCGAGCCGCTCGTTGATCGCCGCCAGGTCCTCGGGGGAGAGGCCGATGCCGGTGTCGTGGATCTCGACGAGCACACGTCCGTCGGGCAGGGCGTGACCGGTGACCCGGACCTTCGTCTGCGGGGAGGAGAACGACGTGGCGTTCTCCAGCAGCTCGGCGAGGAGGTGCACGAGGTCGTTGACGACGCGGCCGGCCACTTCGGTGGCGGGCACCGCGGCCAGTTCGATGCGCTCGTACTGCTCCACCTCGGAGGCGGCGGCACGGAGCACGTCGACGAGCGGGACCGGACGGGTCCAGCGGCGGCCCGGCTCCTCGCCCGCGAGGACGAGGAGGTTCTCGCCGTTACGGCGCATGCGGGTCGCGAGGTGGTCGAGCTTGAAGAGAGAGGACAGCTGGTCCGGGTCGGCCTCGCGTGACTCCAGCTCGGAGATGAGCGAGAGCTGGCGCTGGATGAGGCCCTGGCTGCGACGCGAGAGGTTGGTGAACATCGCGTTGACGTTGCCTCGCAGCAGCGCCTGCTCGGCGGCCAGTCGGACCGCCTCGCGGTGCACGTCGTCGAAGGCCGCGGCCACCTGGCCGATCTCGTCCCGGGAGTGCACACCGACCGACTCGACGGAGGTGTCGACGTCCTGCGGGTCGGTCTCGGAGAGCTGCCGGACGAGCTCGGGCAGCCGGTCCTGGGCGACCCGGGTCGCGGTGTCCTGCAGCCGCCGCAGCGAGCGGATCATGGACCGCGCCACCACGAAGGCGCCGACCAGGGACACGCCGAGGACGATGAGGATGACCGCACCGTTGAGGAGGGCGTCGCGCTGCGACTCGTCGCGCAGCTCGCGGGCCTTGGTCTCCATCTCACCGAGGAGGGTCTCCTCGATGGTCTTCATGGCCTGGATCTTGTTGGAGCTCTGGTCGTACCAGTCCATGTAGGTACGGGCACTGCTGCCCTGCATGCCCAGCGGGCTGTCGAGCACCTTCTTCGCGTACATGTCCGCGGAGGTGATCTCGGGGTTGCCGTTGTCGAGCGAGGCCAGCAGCTCCGTGGCGTCGGCCCCGGTGCTCGCGTAGGTCGCCTCGAACGTCTTGCGCGTCAGGTCTTCCTTGTTGAGCGCGTTGCGTCCGAAGGTCTTGTCGTTCTCGTCGAGGTCCGTCTTGTCGCTGTCGCCGCCCGGCAGGGCCGCGGCGATGATCGCGCGCTGGACCGACGCGTACTCCTTGGAGGCCGAGAAGGCCGCCAGGGCGCGGGTGCGCTTGATCATGTCCGGGTTGCTGGTCGCCTGCGCCATGTCCTGCGAGAGGCTCAGCAGCGAGTTGATCAGCTGGCTGTACCGGTCGACGGTGTTGAGGCTGGGCGCGCCCTCGGCGTAGGCGTCCTTACGGATGCTGACGATGTCGCCCAGCTGGTTGCCGATCTGGCTGACGCTCGCGTGGATGCTGTCCAGCGCCTCGTCACCAGGCGTGTTGCCGATCTCGTCGGTGGCCTCGAAGAAGGCGTCCTTGGCCCGGTCCGTCCGCTTCCGGGGCTCGGTGACCTTGAAGTCGGTGGCCTTCACGCCGTTCGACAGGGGGCCCGCCGACTTGTCGCGCTCCTCCTGGAGCGCGTTAGCGAGGGCCGTCGCCTGCTTCGTCATGTCGGTGAGGATCCGCATGTGCTCCAACTGGTCCATGTCGTTCATGGACTCGTTGATGCGCATGCCGCCCAGGGTGGTCGCCGCGACCACGGGAAGGGCGAGCAGGGAGACCAGACGCGTGCTGATGCGCCAGTTGCGCAGGGCCAGACGTGAGCCGGTGCTGGTCGGACCGGAGGCATCGGCGGGCGCGGGGGTCTCCGCGCCGTTGCCGCTCGTGCCGCCCGATCGGTGTGCGCGGTCGCCGTTGTCGCCGGCCGCGGCCGGCCCGGGGTTCTGGGCGTGCTGGGGCGAGGAACCGCGGTCGGTCCCGCCGCGCGGCTCCTGTTCCGCCGGAGCGGTGCCATCCCTCTTGAAACGTCCCTGCACTAGCGTCGCAACCTCTGGACCAGGCGTCCCTCCGCGTACTGCGGGCGGGACGGTGTCGGCGTCGTGGGGCACTGGACGTGCCCCATGGTGGTCGTGAGTGACCGGCGTACTTCCCCCTCCCGCCGCCACTCGGCGCTGCGTTGCGCCCTGCGCGCCGGGCCTGAAACCCGCGGCGGTGCGTGGAATTCCAGCACAGTGGAGGATCTCCAACAAGGCCCACGTACCGGGCTGTGACCTGGATGACACGGTGTGATGGGCGAGTGACAAGCAGTGGAGCGTGTTCAGGGGTAAATCGGATGAATAGGGGCGGGTGTCCGGGGGGTGCCAGGTGTCCCAGACGGCATGATCGGGAGCGGAATAAGGGATTCAGTGCTGCATTGTCCGTTTTGCTTCACGTGCTCGACTGCCCGATATAGCGCATTTGTCGGCAACTTCGTGAGCAAACTCACATCATGATCGCCGTCTCTTCCCGGCTTGTACGGGGAAGCGGATGTTTAGCCTGACGCTTTACAGGGATAGCGAATCCGACCACCGGTGCCCCTCCGGGCGGCGCCCCAGCGACAAGGGTCCATACGGCAGATGAAGACGACGATGACGTTCCGCAACATTGCCAACCCCCGGCGCACCACCCTGGCACACCTCGAGAACGCCGAAACGCTGCAGAAGCCGGAGCAGCCGGAACACGCCGTCGACCTGCCCACCCAGACGGCCAATCCCCGCCGCACGATCCTCATGGAAGCCCCCGCCACGGCCGGGAGCTGATGCGCGAGGCTGTCCCCCTCCACCCGCGCTAGCCTGGAGCGTCAGTCTTCAGCCAGCCAGCAAGTGAGGGGCGACAGCATCCCGTGCGCATCGCCAGGTTCTCCATCGACGGCAATGTCGCCTTCGGCGCGGTCGAGGGCGACAGCCCTGACAGCCTCGTCCTCGACATCATCAAGGGCATCCCGTACGCCGACTTCGAACTCTCCGGTACCAAGGTCCCGCTGAGGAAGGTCCGGCTGCTGCCGCCCGTGCTTCCCAACAAGGTCGTGGCCATCGGCCGCAACTACGCGGAACACGCCGCCGAACTCGGCAACGAGGTCCCGGATGTCCCCATCACCTTCTTCAAGCCCACCACCTCGGTGATCGGCTCGGGCGACGCCATCGAGTACCCGTCCTTCTCCGACGACCTGCACCACGAGGCAGAGCTGGCCGTGGTGATCGGCCGCATGTGCCGCGAAGTCCCGCGTGAGCGTGTCAAGGACGTCATCTTCGGCTACACCTGCGCCAACGACGTGACCGCCCGCGACGTCCAGCAGCGCGAGAAGCAGTGGGCCAGGGCGAAAGGCTTCGACACCTCCTGCCCGCTCGGCCCCTGGGTGGAGACCGACCTCGACCCCGGCAACCTGGCGATCCAGGCCACGGTCAACGGCGAGCAGCGCCAGCTGGGCCGTACGAGCGACATGATCCGCTCCGTCGAGGACCTGGTCGTGCACATCACGGAAGCCATGACGCTGCTCCCGGGCGACGTGATCCTCACCGGAACCCCCGCAGGGGTCGGACCCCTGCACGTCGGCGACGAAGTCGCCGTCACCATCGAAGGCATCGGCACTCTCACCAACAAGGTGATCAAGCGTGGTTAACGGTCCTGTCCGTGTACGTTTCTGTCCCTCCCCGACCGGCAACCCCCACGTGGGCCTGGTCCGGACCGCTCTCTTCAACTGGGCCTTCGCCCGGCATCACCAGGGCACCCTGGTCTTCCGCATCGAGGACACCGACGCGGCCCGCGACTCCGAGGAGTCCTACGCGCAGCTGCTCGACTCGATGCGCTGGCTCGGCCTCGACTGGGACGAGGGTCCGGAGACCGGCGGCCCGCACGCCCCGTACCGCCAGTCGCAGCGGATGGACCTCTACAAGGACGTCGCCGAGAAGCTCCTGGCCGCGGGTCACGCGTACCACTGCTACTGCACCACCGAGGAGCTCGACGCCCGCCGCGACGCCGCCCGCGCGGCCGGCAAGCCGTCGGGCTACGACGGCCACTGCCGCGCGCTGAGCGCCGAGCAGACCGCGGCGTACGAGGCCGAGGGCCGGACCTCCATCGTCCGCTTCCGGATGCCCGACGAGGCGATCACCTTCACCGACCTCGTCCGCGGCGACATCACCGTCCAGCCGGAGAACGTCCCGGACTACGGCATCGTCCGCGCCAACGGAGCCCCGCTCTACACGCTCGTCAACCCGGTCGACGACGCGCTGATGGAGATCACCCACGTCCTGCGCGGCGAGGACCTGCTCTCCTCCACCCCGCGCCAGATCGCCCTCTACAAGGCGCTCATCGAGCTGGGCATCGCCAAGGACACCCCCGCCTTCGGTCACCTCCCCTATGTCATGGGGGAGGGCAACAAGAAGCTCTCCAAGCGTGACCCGCAGGCCTCGCTCAACCTGTACCGCGAGCGCGGATTCCTGGCCGAGGGGCTGGTCAACTACCTGTCCCTCCTGGGCTGGTCCATCGCCGAGGACCGCGACATCTTCAACCGGGACGAGCTGGTCGCCGCGTTCGACATCGCGGACGTCAACGCCAACCCGGCGCGCTTCGACCTGAAGAAGGCCGAGCACGTCAACGCCGAGCACCTGCGGATGCTCGACGTGAAGACCTTCACCGAGGCCTGTGGTCCCTGGCTGAAGGCCCCCTTCGCCCCCTGGGCGCCCGAGGCGTTCGACGCGGCGCAGTTCGCGGAGATCGCCCCGCACGCCCAGACCCGCGTCACGGTCCTCTCGGACATCACGGCCAACGTGGACTTCCTCTTCCTGGACGAGCCCGTCGAGGACGAGGCGTCCTGGGCCAAGGCCATGAAGGCGGGCTCCGACGCCCTGCTCGTCACGGCCCGGGCGAAGCTGATCGCCGCCGAGTGGAACGCCGAGGCGCTCAAGGCCGCCGTCCTCGCCGCCGGCGAGGAGCACGGTCTGAAGCTCGGCAAGGCCCAGGCCCCGGTCCGTGTCGCCGTCACCGGCCGCACGGTCGGCCTGCCGCTCTTCGAGTCCCTGGAGATCCTGGGCCGCGAGAAGACGATCGCCCGCATCGACGCGGCGCTCGCGAAGCTCGCCGCGTAACGGACGTACGTACGCCGGAGGCCGGATTCCCGCAGGGGAGCCCGGCCTCCGGCGGTTCACGGCACCGGAATGCGGACCATCGACATCCAGGCGCCCCGCAATGGGTAAGTTCTGGAGCATGGCGATTCGCGCGGTCCTCTGGGACGTGGACGACACGATCTTCGACTACGCGGGGTCGGACCGCACCGGTCTGCTGCGGCATCTGCGGGCGGAAGGGCTGGCCGACAGCGACGAGGACCACCACGACCGCTGGATGCGCATCGCCTCCGTCCACTGGGCGCGGGTCGCCGCCGGGGAGTCCGACTGGTACGCGCACTGCCGGGACCGGGTCAGGGAGTTCCTGGACGCGGACCTGAGCGACGCGGACGCCGACGCGTGGTTCACCCGGTACGTAGGGCACTACGAGAGCTCCTGGGAGCTCTTCCCGGACACCGTGCCGGCGCTCGACGCGCTGGCCGGCACGCACCGGCACGCGATCCTGTCGAACTCCTCCGTCGACCACCAGGAGCGCAAGCTGCGGGCCCTGGGGGTGCGCGACCGCTTCGAGGTCCTGCTGTGCGCGCGGGAGCTCGGGGTCTACAAGCCGGACGCCAGGGCTTTCCGCGCGGCCTGCGAAGCGCTGGAGCTCGATCCGCACGAGGTGGTCTACGTCGGGGACGAGCCGGACATCGACGCCGCCGGAGCCGTGGCCGCCGGACTCACCGGGGTCTGGCTGGACCGGCGCGGGCGGGGCGGACGGCCCGAACTCGTCCGGATCACGGGCCTCGCCGAGCTCCCCGGGCTGCTGGCGGGCCATACCCGTTTTGGAGCGCCGGACACCTTCGGGTAATGTTCTTCCTGCGCCGCCCGAGCGGGCCGAAAGATCCGGTCGGGAAGCGCAGACAGAAACAAACCCCCTAGGGGTTGCGTTTCAGTGGGCTATGGTGTAATTGGCAACACTACGGTTTCTGGTACCGTCATTCTAGGTTCGAGTCCTGGTAGCCCAGCGCAAGACCGAAGTAACAAGCCCCCGTTGTGTAGCGGCCTAGCACGCTGCCCTCTCACGGCAGTAGCGCCGGTTCGAATCCGGTCGGGGGTACAGATCCTTCTCGCGAGAACATCCGGGTCGCACCCACGTTCTTGACGCAGGATCGCTAGGGCCCCCGTTGTGTAGCGGCCTAGCACGCTGCCCTCTCACGGCAGTAGCGCCGGTTCGAATCCGGTCGGGGGTACTTGTCACACCATGGGCTATGGTGTAATTGGCAACACTACGGTTTCTGGTACCGTCATTCTAGGTTCGAGTCCTGGTAGCCCAGCGCAAGACCGAAGTAACAAGCCCCCGTTGTGTAGCGGCCTAGCACGCTGCCCTCTCACGGCAGTAGCGCCGGTTCGAATCCGGTCGGGGGTACAACAGATCGGTACGGAAAGGCCCTTCACCCCGGTGAAGGGCCTTCTTCGTGTCCCGCCTCACAGTCCGTCACCAATGAGCGGTGCACGGGGGAGTTCGCGGGCGCCTTCGCCGTTGACCGGCCCAATTCCGTCGGTTTCGCGGTCACTTCGCGCGTGCGGCGGCTGTTCGGTACGCGTACGCCGCGGCTCCCGCGAGGTTCCACCGCGGGGCGTGGGCGGTGATCGAACCGCAGGGCGCCGCGCGTCCTGGGAGCGGTCACCGGGACATCAGGGGCGGCGGAAGGGGCGTGCGTCGGGAGTAGGGGTAGGGGGCCGCCACGGCGCTGGGGCAGCCTTCGGGGAGGGTTGGGTGGGAGCGGTCCTCAGCCCGTGCGGCGCAGGGCCTCGCTCAGGCGGGCGGCCGAGTCGATGACCGCCTGGGCGTGCATCCGGCCCGGATGGCGGGTCAGCCGCTCGATCGGTCCGGAGACGGAGACGGCGGCGACCACCCGGTTCGACGGCCCGCGCACCGGCGCCGAGACCGAGGCGACGCCCGGCTCGCGCTCACCGATCGACTGGGCCCAGCCCCGCCGCCGTACGCCAGAGAGCGCCGTCGCCGTGAAGCGGGCGCCCTGCAGGCCGCGGTGCAGGCGCTCCGGCTCCTCCCAGGCCATCAGGATCTGGGCGGAGGACCCCGCCTTCATGGTGAGCGTGGAGCCGACCGGCACGGTGTCCCGCAGTCCGGACAGCCGCTCCGCCGCCGCCACGCAGATCCGCATGTCGCCCTGCCGGCGGTAGAGCTGCGCGCTCTCGCCGGTGATGTCGCGGAGGTGGGTGAGTACGGGCCCGGCCGTCGCCAGGAGGCGGTCCTCGCCGGCCGCGGCCGCGAGCTCCGCCAGCCGGGGACCGAGAATGAAGCGGCCCTGCATGTCCCTCGCCACCATGCGGTGGTGTTCGAGTGCCACGGCCAGTCGATGTGCCGTGGGCCGTGCGAGCCCTGTCGCCGCGACCAGTCCGGCGAGGGTGGCCGGACCGGACTCCAGGGCGCTCAATACCAGAGCTGCCTTGTCGAGAACGCCGACGCCACTAGAGTTGTCCATACGACGATACTCGCGTCTCACTCTGTGAAACGCAAGTTCAATTTTCCCCGGAAGTTGCGAACCTGTACGTGCGGCCACACAACGGCCCGTAGCCACCGCCCCGCTCGGGGGTCCGGACGGCGGCGCACCGAATCTCTAGTTGGGCCGGCGAAGACGCCGGCCGGAGGGAAAGCGATGGGTAGGACACTCGCGGAAAAGGTCTGGGACGACCACGTCGTCCGGCGCGCGGAGGGCGAGCCCGACCTTCTCTTCATCGATCTGCACCTGCTGCACGAGGTGACCAGCCCCCAGGCGTTCGACGGCCTGCGGCAGGCAGGGCGCCCCGTCCGGCGCCTCGACCTCACCATCGCCACCGAGGACCACAACACCCCGACCCTCGACATCGACAAGCCGATCGCCGACCCCGTCTCCCGCGCCCAGCTGGAGACCCTGCGCAAGAACTGCGCGGACTTCGGTGTCCGGCTGCACTCGCTGGGCGACGTCGAGCAGGGCGTCGTGCACGTGGTCGGCCCCCAGCTGGGCCTGACCCAGCCCGGCACCACGGTCGTCTGCGGCGACTCGCACACCTCCACCCACGGCGCGTTCGGCGCGCTGGCCTTCGGCATCGGCACCAGCCAGGTCGAGCACGTCCTGGCCACGCAGACGCTGCCCCTGGCCCGCCCCAGGACCATGGCGATCACCGTCGAGGGCGAACTCCCCGACAGCGTCACCGCCAAGGACCTCATCCTGGCGGTCATCGCCCGGATCGGCACCGGCGGCGGCCAGGGCTACATCCTCGAATACCGCGGCTCCGCCATCGAGAAGCTCTCGATGGAGGCCCGGATGACCATCTGCAACATGTCGATCGAGGCCGGTGCCCGCGCGGGCATGATCGCCCCGGACCGCACCACCTTCGACTACCTGCGGGGCCGCGACCACGCACCGCAGGGCGAGGACTGGGACGCCGCCGTGGCGTACTGGGAGACGCTGCGCACCGACGACGACGCCGTCTTCGACGCCGAGGTCGTCATCGACGCCGCCGAACTCGCGCCGTTCGTCACCTGGGGCACCAACCCCGGCCAGGGCGCGCCGCTGTCGGCCAACGTCCCCGACCCGGCTTCGTACGAGGACGCCTCGGAGCGCAACGCCGCCGAAAAGGCCCTGGAGTACATGGGGTTGACCGCCGGCCAGCCGCTGCGCGAGATCAGCGTGGACACGGTCTTCGTAGGTTCCTGCACCAACGGCCGCATCGAGGACCTGCGCAACGCGGCCTCGATCCTGGACGGCCGCAAAGTCGCCGACGGCGTACGGATGCTGGTCGTGCCGGGCTCCGTCCGGGTCGCACTGCAGGCCGTGGAGGAGGGCCTGGACAAGGTCTTCACCGCCGCCGGCGCCGAATGGCGGCACGCGGGCTGCTCGATGTGTCTCGGCATGAATCCCGACCAGCTGGCCCCCGGTGAGCGCTCCGCCTCCACCTCGAACCGCAACTTCGAGGGCAGGCAGGGCAAGGGTGGACGCACCCACCTGGTCTCCCCGCAGGTCGCCGCCGCCACCGCCGTGCTGGGCCATCTGGCCTCGCCCGCCGATCTGTCCGACGCCCGTACGCCCGCCGGAGTCTGAGAGCCATGGAAGCATTCACCGCACACACCGGCCGGGCCGTCCCGCTGCGCCGCAGCAACGTCGACACCGACCAGATCATCCCCGCGCACTGGCTGAAGAAGGTCACCCGCGACGGCTTCGAGGACGGGCTCTTCGAGGCATGGCGCAAGGACGAGAACTTCGTCCTCAACCGCCCGGAGCGCAAGGGTGCCTCGGTGCTGGTCGCCGGTCCCGACTTCGGCACGGGCTCGTCCCGTGAGCACGCGGTCTGGGCCCTGCAGAACTTCGGCTTCAAGACGGTCATCTCCTCCCGGTTCGCCGACATCTTCCGCGGCAACTCGCTGAAGAACGGTCTGTTGACCGTCGTCCTCGACCAGCAGGTCGTCGACGCGCTGTGGGACCTGACGGAAGCCGATCCGAAGGCCGAGATCACCGTCGACCTGGAGAAGCGGCAGGTTCTCGCCGAGGGAATCACGGCCGACTTCGAGCTCGACGAGAACGCCCGCTGGCGGCTGCTGAACGGGCTCGACGACATCAGCCTCACCCTTCAGAACGAAGCGGACATTGCGACTTACGAGGCGGCCCGGCCCTCTCACAAGCCGCGCACGATCAACGCCTGAACAGCGCTTTTCCCGAACTGCGCCCCCTGCCTCCCGGCAGGGGGCGCAGTCGCTTGTTGAGACCCCCTCGGGCGACAACTCGCCCCAGATGGCACAATCGGTGCATGGAACGCGACAGCCAACTCGAGCTCTATGGCCTCGTCGCCGACCGATTGAAGGAAGCGCACGCAAGGGTGCGCGCACTGCAAGTCCCGGAGGGCGTAAGGATGGCGCTGTCCCGGAAGCTGCTGGTCGTCACGGCCGCGGCTAAGCACGATCTCCCTGACGCGGCAAGGCGTCTGGACCGGTTGGTGAAGGACCTCGATGAGGGTCGATTCCCCGAAGGTGACTGACTCTGCGGAACAGCGCAGCGGTCGACTTCGTTGCGGCACTAGGGTGATTAGCCCGTTTCGTGTTTGATTTGCGGTATATATCTGCCTAACGTGCGAAAAGGCCTGAACAGTATCGTTCCGGCAATGTCTCCGAAGGGGAAGACGTGAACAAGGCGCAGCTCGTAGAAGCGATTGCCGACAAGGTCGGTGGCCGCCAGCAGGCCGCAGACGCTGTCGATGTGGTGCTCGACGCGATCGTCCGTGCGGTTGTCGCGGGGGATCGTGTCTCGGTCACCGGCTTCGGCTCGTTCGAGAAGGTCGACCGCCCCGCCCGGTACGCCCGCAACCCGCAGACGGGTGAGCGCGTCCGGGTCAAGAAGACGTCCGTGCCCCGCTTCCGTGCGGGACAGGGCTTCAAGGACCTGGTGAGCGGCTCGAAGAAGCTCCCCAAGAACGATGTCGCGGTGAAGAAGGCGCCCAAGGGCAGCCTCTCGGGCGGATCTTCCACGCGTACGACGGCGAAGGCGGCCGCCAAGAAGGCCACCGCCAAGAAGGCCACGGCGCGCAGGACCACGGCGGCGAAGACCACGGCCGCGGCCAAGAAGACCACGGCGAAGAAGACCACCGCCACGGCGAAGAAGACCACGGCGGCGGCGAAGAAGGCGGCGCCGGCGAAGAAGGCGGCGACCGCCAAGAAGGCCGTCGCCACCAAGACGGCGCCCGCCAAGAAGGCCACGGCGAAGAAGGCGCCCGCGAAGAAGACCACGGCACGCACGACCACAGCCAAGAAGGTCACCGCACGTAAGAAGTGAGACCGGGCACCGCTCGTTCCTCACACGCGCCGGGCCGGGCTCCCCGAGGGGAGCCCGGCCCGCGGGCTGTCAGGACACGGGGAAGCGGCTCAGAACGTCTGCAGCGTCACCAGGGTGATCCGCAGCGACGCGCCCTTACCCTCGGTCTCGATCCGCACCCGCTGCCCAGGACGCAGCAGCCGCAGACCACCCGCGTCGAAGGCGGGGGCGTCGAAGTCCACCGGGGTGCCGTCGTCGAGCAGGACACTGCCGGTGCGGGTCTCGGAGTCGTACGTGAACGAGGTCGCCTGCATGGGCGGAACCCTATCGGTCCGCGGCGGGCGCCATCGAAGCGCTCAGCCCCGCGGTGTACCGTCCCACGCCCAGCGCCAGTGCCACCCGCAGATCGTCGCCCGTGTCCACGTCCCTGCGTACCGAGTCGAGGCCGGAATGCGGGATCTCCACCGCGCCCGACGCCAGATGCCTGGCCCGGGACGGACCGCCGAAAGCCGGCCGCAATTCCGTACCCGGCGCCGCCGAAAGAAATGTGGTGCCGATTCCCTGTGCGTCGGTGACAAATGCGCGCGGAAATGTGGACGAGAAATCGAGCACACGCGCCAGTTCCTCGGGGCGCAGCGCGGGCAGATCGGCGTTGAGCGCGGCCACCGCGGCACCGGGACGCCGTGCGCGCACCGACCGCGCGCCGTGCTCCAGGGCCGCGTTGAGCCCTGCCGCCGGCGCGTCCGGCACCGTGCGCGCGCCGAGCGCGGCCAGCGCCGCACCGGCTGCCGGGTCGTCCGTGACGACCACCACATCCCGCACCGCCCGGCAGCACAGCGCGGCGTACACCGTGTCCTGGGCGAACGCCAGGGCCAGCCGCGGACGCAGATCCTGGCCCGCCGCCCGCCCCAACCTGCTCTTGGCACGAGCGAGCGGTTTCAGCGGGACGACCAGGGACCAGGAGCCGGTCGGGTCGGTGTTCGTGGAGATCTCCCCCCTCCGTACGCATCAGGACTCATTCTCGCCTGCCGGCGGACAACCCGGAGGTCCGCCCCCGCAGGTGAGGCGTACGGTGTTCTCCACACAGCAGGGCCTGGGGGCGCGACATCACCGCCGTAAGCCGGGCAGCAGGTCAGGTCCTAGAGAAAGGCGTCCGAGTGTCCCGCCGTAGAATCGGCTTCTGGTACCGGCTGGCGGCCGTCATCGCAAAACCGCCCCTGGTGGTTCTGTTCAAGCGGGACTGGCGGGGAATGGAACACATTCCGGCCGACGGCGGATTCATCACCGCGGTCAATCACAACTCGTACCTGGACCCGCTTTCGTATGCGCATTTCCAGTACAACACCGGCCGGGTGCCGCGGCTCCTCGCGAAGGCCGGACTGTTCAGGACGCCCTTTGTCGGAATGATGCTGCGTGGCACCGGGCAGATCCCCGTCTACCGTGAGACGACCGATGCCCTGGACGCTTTCCGGGCCGCCGTCGCCGCCATCGAACGGGGTGAATGCGTCGCCTTCTACCCGGAGGGCACCCTCACCCGCGACCCCGACATGTGGCCGATGGCAGGCAAGACCGGCGCCGCCCGTGTCGCGCTGATCACCAAGGCCCCCGTCATCCCCGTCGCGCAGTGGGGCGCCAACCTCGCGATGCCGCCCTACGCCAAGGAGAACAGGCTCCGGCTGTTCCCGCGCAAGACCCTCCAGGTGCAGGCGGGACCGCCGGTCGACCTCTCCCGTTTCCACGGGACCGAGCCGACGCCGGAGGTGCTGCGCGAGGCGACCGAGGTCATCATGGCCGCGATCACCGCCCAGCTCGAAGAGGTACGCGGTGAGAAGGCACCCGCGGAGCTCTACGATCACCGCAAGGCCCGTGCTGAACAGCGGCGCAAGGCAGAGGGAAAGGGACCCACGTGACGCACCCCGTAAAAGCGGCCGTCTTCGGAACCGGCTCATGGGGTACGGCCTTCGCCATGATCCTCGCCGACGCCGGCTGCGAGGTCATCCTCTGGGGCCGCCGTGCCGAGGTCGCCGAGGCCGTCAACACGACCCGTACCAACCCGGATTACCTGCCGGGAATCGAACTCCCCGCCTCGGTCCGGGCCACCACCGACGCCGCCGAGGCGCTGCGCGGCGCCGACTTCGCCGTCCTGGCCGTACCCTCGCAGACGCTGCGCGCCAACCTCGCCGACTGGGCCCCGCACCTGGAGCCCCGCACCGTGCTCGTCTCCCTGATGAAGGGCGTCGAACTCGGCACGGCCAAGCGGATGAGCGAGGTCATCGAGGACGTCACCAAGGTCACCCCCGACCGCATCGCCGTCGTCACCGGTCCCAACCTGGCCAAGGAGATCGCCGAGCGCCGCCCCGCCGCGGCCGTCGTGGCCTGCTCGGACGAGTCCGTGGCCCAGCGCCTGCAGGCCGCCTGCCACACCCCGTACTTCCGGCCCTACACCAACACCGACGTGGTCGGCTGCGAACTCGGCGGCGCCGTGAAGAACGTCATCGGCCTCGCCGTGGGCATCGCCGACGGCATGGGCCTCGGCGACAACACCAAGGGCTCGCTCATCACCCGCGGCCTCGCCGAGACGACCCGCCTGGGCGTCGCCATGGGCGCCGACCCGCTGACCTTCGCCGGACTCGCCGGTCTCGGCGACCTGGTGGCGACCTGCTCGTCCCCGTTGTCGCGCAACCACACCTTCGGCACCAACCTCGGCCGCGGGATGACGCTCCAGGAGACCGTCGCCGTCACCAAACAGACCGCCGAGGGCGTCAAGTCCTGCGAATCCGTACTGGATCTGGCGCGCAGGCACGGTGTCGACATGCCCCTCACCGAGACGGTCGTCGGCATCGTCCACGAGGGCAAGCCGCCCATGGTCGCGCTCAAGGAGCTGATGTCTCGCAGCGCCAAGCCCGAGCGGCGCTGACTCAGTCCTTACCAGCAGGTACGCTCATCGCGATATGAGCAGCCAGAACCTCCCCCAGAGCCCTGAGAGCTCCGAGCAGAGCTCCGAGCAGCGCCGCAAGCCGCGTGTGGCGGTCGTGTTCGGCGGCCGGAGCTCCGAACACGGAATCTCGGTCGTCACCGCCGGCGCCGTGATGAGCGCCATCGACCGGACGAAGTACGACGTCCTGCCGATCGGCATCACCACGGACGGCCGTTGGGTCCTCACGGCCGACGACCCGGCCCGCATGGCCATCACGGACCGCCGCGTACCGAACGTGGACCAGCTGGCCGGGTCCGCGCGGGGAGCCGTGGCGCTCTCGGTCGACCCCGGCAACCGTGAGCTCGTGTCGAGCGAACCGGGTGCGGTTCCCACGGTGCTCGGCGAGGTCGACGTCGTGTTCCCCGTGCTCCACGGCCCGTACGGCGAGGACGGCACGCTCCAGGGTCTTCTGGAGCTCTCCGGCGTGCCGTACGTCGGCGCCGGGGTCCTCGCCTCGGCGGTCGGCCAGGACAAGGAGTACATGAAGCGGGTGTTCACCTCCTTCGGGCTGCCGGTCGGCCCGTACGAGGTCGTCCGCCCCCGCGAGTGGGAGTCGGACCGCCCCGTCGCACGCAAGCGCATCATGGAGTTCGCGGCCGACCACGGCTGGCCGCTCTTCGTCAAGCCCGCCCGCGGCGGCTCCTCCATGGGGATCACCAAGGTCGACGACCCCTCCGGGCTCGACGAGGCGATCGAGGAGGCCCGCCGGCACGACCCCAAGTTCCTCGTGGAGTCCCTGCTGCGCGGCCGGGAGATCGAGTGCGGCGTGCTGGAGTTCGAGGACGGACCGCGCGCCAGCGTGCCCGCCGAGATCCCGCCGGTCACCGCGCACGACTTCTACGACTTCGAGGCCAAGTACATCGACTCGGCGGCCGGTCTGGTCCCCGCGCCGCTCACCGAGGAGGAGACCGCCGAGGTCCAGCGGCTCGCCGTCGCCGCCTTCGAGGCCACCTCCTGCGAGGGCCTGGTGCGCGCCGACTTCTTCCTCACCGAGGACGGCACGTTCGTCATCAACGAGATCAACACCATGCCCGGCTTCACGCCCATCTCCATGTTCCCGCGCATGTGGCAGGAGAGCGGAGTGGACTACCCGGAGCTGGTGGACCGGCTGATCCAGGCGGCCCTGGGCCGCTCCACCGGACTGCGCTGACCCCGACGCCCGCGCCCCTTCCCGCACAGCCCGCGGGGAGGGGCGACTAGAGGCTCTCGGGAACCGTCTCCTTGACGGGTACGGCGAACGCGGACAGCGGGGTGATGTCATGGGCGTACTCCACCCCGAGCGTCACCTCGACGTACGCCTTGCGATATGTGGTCGTGAACCGCGGACCGGCGTCATCCCGCTGCTCCAGCAGCCAGTTGACGCCGTCCGCGTCGATCCCCTCGGACTGGGCATCGTCCATCTTCGCGGGCCGGGGGACGCCGCAGCGCAGTACGATCGCCCCGTCCCCCCAGCCGGCGGTCAGCACCGAATCCGGTCCGGGATCACTCCGTTCCAGACCGGTGACCGACTTCGGCAGCTCCTTGTGAAGCTCCCGGCAGTACGCGGCGGCCTCCGACGACGGCGTGGGAACCGCGACCGGGGGCTGCGCGCCACTGGAGGAACAGCCCGCCGCGGCCAGGGCGGCCAGGGCGGCGGACGGACCGAGAAGTGCGGGGCGGCGGGACCGGCGGCGGGTGTGCGTCACCGGACCAGCGTAGACGGGGGTCAGAGGTGAACGACCGGGCAGGTCAGGGTTCGTGTGATGCCGTCCACCTGCTGGACCTTGGCGACCACCATGCGGCCGAGCGCGTCGACCGTGTCGGCCTGCGCGCGCACGATCACGTCGTAGGGGCCTGTGACGTCCTCTGCCTGGATCACTCCCGGAAGCTTGGCGATGGTCTCGGCGACGATCGACGCCTTGCCCACCTCGGTCTGGATAAGGATGTACGCCTGTACCACGGAACCTCCAGGGCGGCCACGAGGATCATGTGGGGGAAAGGGACGCCACGTTATCGCGTCGTCGAGGGCGGCGGGGAGACCTGCGGGCCGGTTGACGCCCCCAGCGTGGCGTCCGCACCACAGAAGTTGACGTATCTCTTGACGGTACCGACAGCAGTGAGGGCTCGCGACCGCAAGCCCGCCGGAGCAGAAGAGGGACCGTCCCGGGGCTGCCGGCTCCTGTCGTCAGCCCGTCCACGGTCCGGACCTCCGGCCGCTGAAGCAGCCCGGACAGCCGTCCGGTGCGATAGATGAGAGGTGTGACTCGGTGAAGGGAACCGTGGGCGAGTTGGGGGAGTTCGGGCTCATCAGAGAGCTCACCTCCCGGCTCACCACCACTCCGGCGGTGCGGCTCGGACCCGGCGACGACGCCGCGGTCGTGACCGCTCCCGACCGCAGGGTCGTGGCCAGTACGGACATCCTGCTGGAAGGGCGGCACTTCCGCCGCGACTGGTCGACGGCGTACGACGTCGGCCGCAAGGCGGCCGCACAGAACCTCGCCGACATCGCGGCCATGGGTGCCGTGCCCACCGCGCTGCTCCTCGGCCTCGTCGTCCCCGCCGATCTCCCGGTCACCTGGGCCGCCGAGCTGATGGACGGGCTGCGCGACGAGTGCCAGGTCGCCGGTGCGGCCGTGGTCGGCGGCGACGTCGTCGGCGGCGACACCATCACCGTGGCGATCACCGCACTCGGCGACCTGCGCAACCGCGAGCCGGTCACCCGGGGCGGCGCACGGCCCGGCGACGTCGTGGCCGTCACCGGCTGGCTCGGCTGGTCCGCCGCCGGATTCGCCGTACTCTCCCGCGGCTTCCGCTCGCCGCGCGCCTTCGTGGAGGCCCACCGGCGTCCCGAACCGCCGTACCACGCAGGCCCCGCGGCGGCCGGGCTCGGCGCCACGGCCATGACCGACGTCAGCGACGGGCTCGTCGCCGACCTCGGGCACATCGCCGAGGCCAGCCAGGTCCGGATCGATCTGCGCTCCGGGCTGATCGACATCCCCTCGCAGATGTCCGACATCGGGCAGGCCGTCGGCGTCGACCCGCTGCAGTGGGTGCTCACCGGGGGAGAGGACCACGCGATCGTGGCGACGTTCCCGCCGGACGTGAAGCTCCCGGCCCGCTGGAAGGTGATCGGTGAGGTCCTGAACCCGTCCGCGCTGCCCCAGGTCACCGTCGACGGGGCGCCCTGGACGAGCAAGGGCGGCTGGGACCATTTCGGCTCCATCGAGGACCCCCAGTAGATTCCGGGGCATGACCGCACCCACCGCCTCACCGCCCCGCGTGCTCACCGTCGCCGGATCCGATTCCGGCGGCGGTGCGGGCATCCAGGCCGACCTGAAGACGATGCTGGCGCTCGGCGCCCACGGAATGAGCGTGCTGACCGCGGTGACCGCCCAGAACTCACTGGGTGTGCAGGGCGCGTGGGAGCTCCCCGCCGAAGCCGTACGCGCCCAGTACCGCAGCGTCGTCGACGACATCGGCGTCCAGGCCGTGAAGACCGGGATGCTGGCGTCGGCCGTGCTCGTCGACACCGTCGCCGGACTCCTCGCGGAGACGGACGCACCCGTGGTCGTCGATCCCGTCGGGATCTCCAAGCACGGGGACGCGCTGCTCGCCGCCGAGGCCCTCGACCACGTACGCACACGACTGCTGCCCGTCGCCACCGTGGCCACCCCGAACCTCGACGAGGTGACCCAGCTCACCGGTCTCACGGTCACCGACGAGCGGGACATGCGGCGGGCCGCCGCCGGGATGCTCTCCTACGGACCGCGCTGGGTGGTCATCAAGGGCGGCCATCTGCCGGGCGAGGCCGTGGACCTGCTGACGGACGGCAGCGAGGAGCACTGGCTCCGCGCCCCGAGGCACGACAACCGGCACACCCACGGCACGGGCTGCACCCTCGCCTCCGCGATCGCCTGCGGACTCGCCGCCGGCCATGACGTACCGGCCGCGGTGCGGGCCGCGAAGGCCTACGTCACCGGCGCGATCGCGGCGGGATTCGCCCTGGGCGGCGGGATCGGCCCCGTGGACCACGGCTGGACGGCCCGCACCCGCTGACCGCGCAGGGCACAGCAAAAAGCCGGTCCACCGAGGTGGACCGGCTTTTTGGGCAACCGGAAGGCTGCGCTACGACGGGGACGTCAGCGCGCGACCTTGCCGGCCTTGATGCACGAGGTGCAGACGTTGAGCCGCTTCGGCGTCCGACCGACCACGGCACGCACGCGCTGGATGTTGGGATTCCAGCGACGGGACGTACGGCGGTGCGAGTGCGAAATGCTGTTGCCGAAGCTCGGCCCCTTGCCGCAAACGTCGCAGTTGGCAGCCACGGGTCACTCCAAAGACTTCAGATGCACTTACAGTGAATTCCGGCGCGCCTGAATCATTTTACTGAAGTGGCGACACCGGAGGAATGGCCCGACTCTCGCCGGGCAACCGAAGCAGCATACAACGCCTGCGTCGGGGATACGAAACTACCACGGGTCGCCGGTCCGCCCGTCCCACCCCTGTCCCCGCCCGGGGCACCGCGCGAGGACTACTCTGCGGTGCAGCCAGCCCCCCACGGCCGTCCCAAGGAGGACCAACGGTGCCGCAGCCCCCCGACGACCTGGATGCCGTCGTGGTGCGCACCTGGTGCTCACTGGCGCTGGAGGCCCTGGGCCGTGAGCGCGAGGCGATCGATGCGATCAACGTCTATCCCGTCGCCGACGGGGACACCGGAACCAACCTCTATCTGACCGTGGAGTCCGCGGCGGCGGCCGTCGAAGCCGTCTTCGCGGCCCACGAGACAGGCTCCACCGTGCCCGCCCCCGCCGATGCCGTACGCGCCATGGCGCACGGCGCCCTGATCGGCGCCCGCGGCAACTCCGGCACCATCCTGGCCCAGCTGCTGCGCGGCATGGCGGGCGTGCTGGCAGAGGCGGGTGACGCCGATCACCTGCGCACCGCCCTGGCCGAGGCCGCCGCCGCCGCCCGGCTGGCCGTCGCCCACCCCGTCGAGGGCACGGTGCTGACCGTGGCCACCGCGGCCGCCGAAGCAGCCGGGGCCACCGCCGCGACCGCCGGTCTCACGGCCGTGCTCGACGCCGCCTGCGAAGGCGCGCGCACGGCGCTGGCCGCGACCCCCGGCCAGCTCGCCGTCCTCGGCCGCGCGGGCGTCGTGGACGCGGGCGGACAAGGACTGGTGACCGTGCTCGGCGCGCTGCTGGAAGCGGTCGGCGGGCAGGCCCCGCCGCGCACGCCGCAGGTGACCCCCGACGTCCTGCCGCCGGCCGGTGACTGCGCCCCGGAAGGACCGGGCAGTGGCCCCGCCTTCGAGGTGATCTACCTGCTGGAGGCCGGCGACGACGCAGTCGACCGGCTGAAGAGCCGGCTGGACGCGCTGGGCGACTCCCTCGTCGTGGTCGGCGGTGACGGCCTGTGGAACGTCCACGTCCACGTCGACGACGCCGGGGCTGCGGTGGAGGCCGGGGTCGAGGCGGGCCGGCCCTACCGGATCCGGATCACCCACTTCGCCGCCGACCGCGTCCGGGCGCACCGGGAACCCGCCCAGCGCGCGGTCGTCGTGGTGGTCCCGGGCGACGGGCTCTCCGTCCTCTGCGCGGAGGCCGGGGCGACCACCGTGCTGGCCCGCCCCGGGGAGCCGCCCGCCAGCGGCGAGCTGGTCGACGCGATCCGCCGGGCCCACGCCCGCGAGGTGGTCCTGCTGCCCAACGACGCGGACCTGCGCCACACCGCCGCCGCGGCCGCGGAGCAGGCCAGGACCGAGGGCGTCCGCGTGGCCCTGGTCCCCACCCGCGCCGCCGTCCAGGGCATCGCCGCGCTCGCCGTACACGAACCGGACCGCAGCTTCGACGAGGACGTGGTCGCGATGACGGCGGCGGCCGGCGCCACCCGGTACGCCGAACTGGCCGTCGCCGAACGGCAGTCGTGGACCATGGCCGGCATCTGCCAGGCCGGCGACATCCTCGGCCTGATCGACGGGGACGTCGCCGTCATCGGTGAGGACGTCCCCGGCACCGCCCGCACGGTCCTGGACCGCATGCTGTCGGCGGGCGGCGAACTCGTCACCCTCGTCCTGGGCGAGGACGTCCCCGACGCCCTGGCCGACGCCCTGCGCGAACACGTCCGCGAGGGCTACCTGGCCGTGGACACCGTGGTCTACCGGGGCGGCCACCAGGCGGCACCCCTGCTGATCGGCGTCGAGTAGCCGGTGCCCGGTGCGGCGCCCGGCGACAGTGTCAGTGGCGTGGTGTGCAATGGACCACGTGTCCGCGTTCGATGAACCCCTCAAGAAACTGCTCGGCGGTGCCACCGCGAAGGTGATGGCCGAGCACCTCGGCCTGCACACGGTCGGTGACCTGCTGCACCACTACCCCCGGCGCTACGAGGAGCGGGGCCGCCTCACGGCCCTCACCGACCTTCCGACGGACGAGCACGTGACGGTCGTCGCCCAGGTCGCCGACGCGCGGATCATGATGTTCAACAACGGCCGCGGCAAACGCCTCGAAGTCACCCTCACCGACGGCACCGGCAGACTCCAGCTGGTCTTCTTCGGACACGGGGTCCACAAACCGCACAAGGAGCTGCTTCCCGGGCGGCGCGCGATGTTCGCGGGCAAGGTCTCCGTCTTCAACCGGAAGACACAGCTCGCGCACCCCACGTACCAACTCCTCGACGCGCACGACGAGGACGAGACCACCGAGGCCGTCGACGCCTTCGCCGGGCAGCTCCTGCCGATCTACCCCGCCTGCAAGCAGCTCGACTCCTGGCGGATCGCCAAGGCCGTCGACACGGTCCTGCCCAGTGCGCGGGACGCCGTCGACCCGTTGCCCGGGACGCTCCGGGAAGGGCGCGGATTCGTCCCGCTGCCCGAGGCCCTGCTCAAGATCCACCGCCCGCAGACCAGGGCGGACGTCACGGCCGCGCGGGAGCGGCTGAGGTGGGACGAGGCATTCGTCCTCCAGGTCGCGCTCGCCCGCCGCCGCTACGCCGACACCCAGCTGCCCGCGGTGGCCCGCGGACCCGTCCCCGGCGGACTGCTCGACGCCTTCGACGCCAAGCTGCCCTTCACGCTCACCGAAGGCCAGCTGAAGGTGACCGGAGAGATCTTCGGCGACCTCGCGACGGAACACCCGATGCACCGGCTGCTGCAGGGCGAGGTGGGGTCGGGCAAGGCGCAGCCGCTGGACGCGCTGGTTCTGACCCCCGAGGGCTTCAAGCCCATGGGGACCGTCGTGCGGGGCGACGAGGTGGTGGTTCCCACGGGGGAGTTCGCCGCAGTCGACGGGGTCTTTCCCCAGGGAGAGCGGGATGTCTGGCGGCTCGTCCTGACCGACGACACGGTGGTGGAAGCCGATGACGAGCATCTGTGGATCGTCGGGACCGGCCGTGCCTGGGCCCGGGGGGAAACACCCCAGGTGATGACGACCCGCGAGATCAGGATGGACACGTGCGAGGCCGACGGGTCGTCCAGGTGGTATCTCCCGTCCGCCGCACCGGCGGATCTCACCTCGGGGTCGGAACCGCCCTTCGACCCCTATGTGTTCGGACTGCTGCTCGGGGACGGCTCGTTCGGTCACGACCTGCGTCTGTCCACGGCCGACGACGAGATCCTGACGGCGGTGCGGTCGGCACTGGGACCGGACCGGGAGCTGGTACCCGCGCCAGGTCCGACGTGTGGCCACACCATCCGGACGACGGGGCCGAGGAGCGGATCGCGAAGGAACCCGGTCATCGGCGTGCCGCGTGCGCCGGATCCGTGGGGGGCTGCCTCGCACCACACATGCGTCCCACCGGTATTCAAGAACACGACGATCAAGCATCGGCTCGCTGTCCTGCAAGGGCTCATGGACACGGCCGGGACCGTGGACGCCCGAGGGACGTGTGTGTCGTTCCGCTCGGCCTCGCGGCGGCTGGCCGACGACGTGGCCTGGCTCGTCCGTTCACTCGGTGGGCGTGCCAGGGTGCATCCGGGACAGGCGGCCTTCGACGTGGCGATCGCCATGCCCGCCGAGTACGTGCCGTTCCGGCTCACCCGCAAGGCCTCACGCATGCGGACCGGGCCGCAGGACAACACGTTCCGGCGCGGAATCCGCTCGGTCGAGTACGCCGGGCGAAAGCCGGTCCAGTGCATCAGCGTCGCCCACCCGAGTCACGCGTACGTCACCGATCACTTCACGGTCACCCACAACACGATGGTGGCCCTGCGCGCGATGCTCACCGTCGTCGACGCGGGTGGCCAGGCCGCCATGCTCGCCCCCACCGAGGTGCTCGCCCAGCAGCACCACCGGTCCGTCACCGAGATGATGGGCGAGCTCGCGGAAGGCGGAATGCTGGGCGGCTCCGACCGGGGCACCAAAGTGGTGCTGCTCACCGGGTCGATGGGCGTCCCGGCCCGCCGCCGGGCGCTGCTCGACCTGGTCACCGGCGAGGCCGGGATCGTCATCGGCACGCACGCGCTGATCGAGGACAAGGTGCGGTTCCACGACCTCGGCCTGGTCGTCGTCGACGAACAGCACCGCTTCGGCGTCGAACAGCGCGACGCCCTGCGCTCGAAGGGCGAGCAGCCGCCGCACCTGCTCGTCATGACGGCCACGCCCATTCCCCGAACGGTCGCGATGACCGTCTTCGGGGACCTGGAGACCTCCGTCCTGGACCAGCTCCCGGCCGGCCGGTCGCCCATCGCCAGCCATGTCGTACCCGCCAAGGACAAGCCGCACTTCCTCAGCCGCGCCTGGGAACGCGTCCGCGAGGAGGTGGAGAACGGCCACCAGGCGTACGTGGTCTGCCCCCGCATCGGGGACGACGCCGACGAGGCCGCGGGGAAGAAGGGGAAGAAGCAGGCCACCCCCGGCGACGACGCCGAGAGGCGTCCGCCGCTCGCCGTGCTGGAGATCGCCGAAGAGCTCCGCAAGGGAGCGCTCGCCGGCCTCCGGACCGAGGTGCTGCACGGCAGGATGCACCCCGACGACAAGGACGACGTGATGCGCCGGTTCGCCGCCGGCCAGGTCGACGTCCTGGTCGCCACCACCGTGATCGAGGTCGGGGTCAACGTTCCGAACGCCACCGTGATGGTGATCATGGACGCCGACCGCTTCGGCGTCTCCCAGCTGCACCAGCTGCGAGGCCGTGTGGGACGCGGCTCGGCCCCGGGCCTCTGTCTGCTGGTCAGCGAAGCCCACGAGGCGAGCCCCGCCCGGGCCCGGCTCTCCGCCGTCGCCGCCACACTCGACGGCTTCGAGCTGTCCCGGATCGACCTCGAACAGCGCCGTGAGGGCGATGTCCTCGGCCAGGCGCAGTCCGGCGTCCGCTCCTCCCTGCGGGTGCTCAGCGTCATCGACGACGAGGAGGTCATCGCGGCGGCCCGCGAGGAGGCCGTCCGTGTCGTCGCGGACGACCCCGCGCTGGAGCGGCTCCCCGAGCTGCGCACCGCGCTGGACGCGCTCCTGGACAAGGACCGGGAGGAGTACCTCGACAAGGGGTGACCAGGGCCGGATCCGTGCCGACGCCATATCGTGGGGAGCACGGCACGCGTCCCGTCCTGTGTGCCGCCCACGACCCGAGGACCAGACACCCATGACCCGCGTGATCGCCGGCTCGGCCGGCGGACGCCGCCTGGCCGTACCGCCCGGCACCGGCACCCGCCCCACCTCCGACCGGGCGCGCGAGGGCCTCTTCTCGACCTGGGAGGCGCTCCTGGGCACCCTCGACGGCGTCCGTGTCGCCGACCTGTACGCGGGCTCCGGCGCCGTCGGCCTGGAGGCGCTCTCCCGCGGGGCGGCCCACGCGCTGCTCGTCGAGTCCGACGCCAAGGCCGTGCGCACCGTCCGTGACAACGCCCGCACCCTGGGTCTGCCCGGTGCCGAGGTCCGTGCGGGCAAAGCCGAGCAGATCGTCACAGGACCGGCTCCCGCGGACCCCTACGGAGTGGTGTTCCTCGACCCGCCGTACGCCGTCACCGATGGCGATCTTGGCGAGATACTGCTCACACTCCGTGCCCAGGGGTGGCTCACGGACGATGCCCTCGTCACGGTGGAACGGAGCACCAGAGGCGGAGAATTCAACTGGCCCGAGGGATTCGAGCCGCTGCGGGCCCGTCGCTACGGCGAGGGGACGCTTTGGTACGGTCGCGCCGCCTCTACGTGCGAAGACGCACGATGACCGCATCGGAGAGCGAGGGAACCACGTTGCGCCGCGCCGTCTGTCCGGGGTCGTTCGACCCCATCACCAATGGACATCTCGACATCATCGGACGAGCCTCGAAGCTGTACGACGTCGTGCACGTCGCCGTGATGATCAACCAGTCCAAGAAGGGGCTGTTCACGGTCGACGAGCGGATGGAGCTGATCCGCCAGGTCACCGCCGACTTCGGCAACGTCGAGGTCGAGTCCTTCCACGGCCTGCTGGTCGACTTCTGCAAGCAGCGTGACATCCCGGCGATCGTGAAGGGCCTGCGCGCCGTGAGCGACTTCGACTACGAGCTGCAGATGGCCCAGATGAACAACGGGCTCTCCGGGGTCGAGACGCTCTTCGTGCCGACGAACCCGACCTACAGCTTCCTGTCGTCCTCGCTGGTCAAGGAGGTCGCCACCTGGGGCGGCGACGTGTCGCACCTGCTGCCGCCGCCGGTCCACGCCGCCCTCGTGGAGCGCCTCGGCCGGAAGTGAGGTGCTGACCGTCCGTCACCAGGTGTCGGGCGGAAGGCGACTGGCCTTACAGTCGTCCCGTCCGTCTCCAACAGCAGCAGAGAGTGGCGAGCACACGGTGGACGTGCAGAAGAAGCTCGACGAGATCGTCGAAACGGTCGGGAACGCCCGTTCCATGCCCATGTCGGCGTCCTGCGTGGTCAACCGCGCCGAGCTGCTGGCGATGCTCGAGGAGGTCCGGGAGGCACTGCCCGGCTCGCTCGCCCACGCCCAGGAGCTCATCGGCGGCCGTGAGCAGCTCGTCGAGCAGGCCCGGCAGGAGGCCGAGCGGATCGTCGAGTCCGCACGGGCCCAGCGCGGTTCGCTGATCTCCGACACCGAGATCGCCCGGCAGTCCCAGGCGGAGGCCGAGCGGATCCTGTCCGAGGCCCGCAGGGAGGCCGAGGAGGTCCGTGGCGAGGCCGACGAATACGTGGACAGCAAGCTCGCCAACTTCGAGGTCGTCCTCACCAAGACCATCGGCTCCGTCGACCGCGGCCGGGAGAAGCTCCTGGGCCGCAGTGAGGGGCTCGACGCGCAGGGCTACGAGGACCCGGACTTCGCCGAGGCACCCGAGCGCAGCGCGGATCCCGAGACGCTCAAGCGGCGCGCGGACGACTACGTCGACACCAAGCTCGGCGCCTTCGAGGCCGTACTGGCCAAGACCCTGGAAGCCGTCGGCCGCGGCCGGCAGAAGCTGCACGGCCGGGTCGCCACCGACGACCTGGGCGCGCACATGGCGGCCCAGGACGCCGCGGGCGGGCACCTGCGCACCAGCGACGAGGACCACTGGGCGGGTCTGGCCGAGCTCTCCGCCCCGGAGCAGCGGCAGGCTCCCCGGCAGCCCCTGTACGCGGAGCCCGCGCAGCCGGACTACGCACCGGTGGCGGATTACCAGGACCCCGCGCAGGCAGGTTTCCCGGTGCGGACCGAGCAGGAGCCGCAGTACGCGCAGACGTACGCCTACCAGGACCGGCCGCTCCAGGCCGATCCCTATGCCGGCTACCAGCAGCAGCCCGACCCGTACGCCGGCTACCAGCAGCAGGGCTACGACCCGAACCAGTCGCAGGGGCAGCCCCAGCAGGAGTACTGGGGCCAGCAGGGCCAGGCACCCGCACAGCAGGGCGAGAGCGCCCTCGACGAGACCAGTCTGTTCGACACCAGCATGATCGATCTGGAACAGCTCCGCCGGTACGAACAGGAGCGCTGACGAGGCGGTCCGGAGGGCGGCAGGACCGGATTGGGTGCTGGGCGGTACGTCCAGTATCCTGGATCCTCGGTCGCGCGTATGTCCGCGATCCCGGCTGCCCGCTTTCCCTCAGGATCGGGGGCGGTCCCTCCGGAAGCCGCACATTGCACATGAGTTCGAAAGCAGGAAAAGCCCTGAACGGTCACCTCGACCACCGCAACCCCCTCGTGTTCGATACGCGCGAGCTGGGTCGGCGTCCCGGTGCCCTGAAGCGGCTCACCCGCTCGGTGGAAGCGCCGAAGGACCTCGGTATAGACGGGGTCATCGGTGTGCCGGAGAACGCGCCCCTGGCGCTGGACCTCCGCCTCGAATCGGTCATGGAAGGGGTGCTTGTCACAGGCACCGCCCGTGCAGCGGCCGAGGGGGAGTGCGTAAGGTGTCTGGAGCCGCTGCGCCTTGAGGTCGAAGCGGACTTCCAGGAGATGTTCTCGTACCCTGACGCCGATGACCGGAACCGCAGCAGGACCGCGGATCCGGTCGACGACGCCGAGGACGACGAGGACAGGTTCTTCCTCGAGGACGGCTTGTTCGACCTCGAGTCTGTGCTGCGTGACGCGGTGGTGCTCGCACTTCCGCTGCAGCCGGTGTGCAAGGAGACCTGTGCCGGTCTGTGTTCCGAGTGCGGAATCAGGCTGGACGAGAATCCGGGCCACCACCACGACGCCGTCGACATTCGTTGGGCGGCACTGCAAGGACTCGCCGATACCGTTCAGGCCGGCGAGAAGGACAACATGGGCGGCGCCGAACCTGGCGTCGACGAGAAGCAGGAGAAGTAGCCGTGGCTGTTCCGAAGCGGAAGATGTCGCGCAGCAACACGCGCCACCGCCGGTCGCAGTGGAAGGCTGCGGTCCCCACCCTGGTTTCGTGCGAGCGTTGCCAGGAGCCGAAGCTCCAGCACATTGCGTGCCCGAGCTGCGGCACCTACAACAAGCGCCAGGTCCTCGAGGTCTGAGCGGCTGGTGAGAGGCACGATGTCTGAGTTGTCCAGCGCCAAGAAGCAGGCAGACAACGTCAACACAGCCTCGTCCCACACGCTTCTGGAAGGGCGGCTCGGGTATCACCTCGAGTCCGCCCTTCTGGTGCGTGCGCTGACCCATCGTTCGTACGCATACGAGAACGGCGGTCTGCCCACCAACGAGCGGCTCGAATTCCTCGGGGATTCGGTGCTCGGCCTGGTGGTCACGGACACGCTGTACCGTACCCACCCCGACCTGCCCGAAGGCCAGCTGGCCAAGTTGCGGGCCGCGGTGGTCAACTCACGTGCACTTGCGGAAGTGGGCCGCGGCCTCGAACTCGGCTCCTTCATCCGGCTCGGCCGCGGTGAAGAGGGCACGGGTGGCCGGGACAAGGCTTCCATCCTCGCCGACACCCTTGAAGCGGTGATCGGCGCCGTCTATCTCGACCAGGGCCTCGGCGCGGCCTCGGAGCTGGTGCACCGGCTCTTCGACCCGCTGATCGACAGGTCCTCGAGCCTCGGTGCCGGCCTGGACTGGAAGACCAGTCTCCAGGAGCTCACCGCGAGCGAGAGCCTCGGAGTCCCCGAGTACCTCGTCACGGAGACCGGCCCGGACCACGAGAAGACCTTCACTGCTGCTGCTCGCGTCGGTGGTGTCTCGTACGGCACCGGCACCGGCCGTAGCAAGAAGGAAGCGGAGCAGCAGGCGGCGGAATCCGCCTGGCGCGAGATCAGCGCCGCCGCGGAAGCACGGGAGGCCACGGCGAGTGCCGCTGCCGACGGAGGGGCCGCCGACACCCCTGCCGACCCGTCGCCGCACGCGGACGCGGCTCCCGCCTGAACCACCCGAGAGCCCCCCGGCGCCTTGTGCACCGGGGGGCTCTCGCTGTCCTCCCCCCGTGCCCGAAGGAGTCACCGTGCCCGAACTGCCCGAGGTCGAAGTCGTACGGCGGGGGCTGGAGCGCTGGGTCGCCGGGCGCACCGTCGACGACGTCGAGGTCCTGCACCCGCGTGCGGTCCGGCGCCACCTCGCGGGCGGCGTGGATTTCGCGGCCCGGCTGCGCGGCCTGCGCTTCGGCACGGCGATGCGCCGCGGGAAGTACCTCTGGGTGCCGTTGGACGAGGCGGAGTCCTCACTGCTCGGGCACCTCGGCATGAGCGGCCAGCTGCTCGTGCAGAGCGCGGAGACCCCCGACGAGAAGCACCTGCGGATCCGGATCCGCTTCGACGACACCCTCGGCACCGAACTGCGTTTCGTGGACCAGCGGACCTTCGGCGGGCTGTCGCTCCACGAGAACACCCCCGACGGCCTGCCCGACGTCATCGCGCACATCGCCCGCGACCCGCTCGACCCGGACTTCGACGACGCCGCGTTCCACACGGCGCTGCGCCTGCGCCGTACGACGGTCAAGCGCGCCCTGCTCGACCAGTCCCTGATCAGCGGTGTCGGCAACATCTACGCGGACGAGGCGCTCTGGCGCAGCAGACTGCACTACGAGCGGCCGACCGGGACGCTGACCCGCCCGAGGACGGCGGAGCTGCTCGGTCACGTCCGGGACGTGATGCGCGAGGCCCTCGACCAGGGCGGCACCAGCTTCGACAGCCTGTACGTGAATGTGAACGGTGAGTCCGGCTATTTCGACCGGTCGCTCGACGCCTACGGCCGGGAGGACGAACCCTGTCACCGCTGCGGGACGCCGATGCGCCGGAGGCCGTGGATGAACCGGTCCAGCTACTTCTGCCCGCGCTGCCAGCGTCCGCCGCGCACGGGCTGACGGCTCCGGGGTGTGCGCGGGCTGTACGGGCTCAGGCCCCGCGGGCCCCGTCGTACCGCCCGCGGGCGTCGAGCACCTCGGGCATCCGGCCCTCCACCAGCCGGATGAGCCCCGCCAGCCGGCCGGCGACCTCGTGGCCCAGGGACGTCAGCTCGTAGTCGACGCGCGGCGGATTGGTGGGCTGGGCCTCGCGGTGCACCAGACCGTCGCGCTCCAGCGCGTGCAGGGTCTGGGAGAGCATCTTCTCGCTGACCCCGTCGACCCGTCGGCGCAGCTCGTTGAAGCGGAGCCTGTTCCCGTACAGCGCCCCCAGGGTCAGGCTGCCCCAGCGGCCGGTGAGGTGCTCCAGCGTTCCCCGGGAAGGACACAGCCGGGAGAAGACGTCGAAGGGTGGACCGCTGCCGTCGCGCTCCGCCGGTGCCTCGCTCATACGCGTCAGCTTACGCCTGTGCAGCGCTCACTTCGGGTGAGCGCTGCACAGGCGTAAGCGGGGGCGGCGGGAGGGGTCAGAAGCCGAAGTCCTGCGTCCACCAGGGGCCGCCGGAACCCATGTGCACACCCACGCCGAGCGTCGTGTAGTCGCAATTGAGAATGTTCGCGCGGTGGCCGTCGCTGTTCATCCAGGCGTCCATGACCGCCTGCGCGTCGGCCTGGCCCCGGGCTATGTTCTCGCCGCCGAGACCCTGCACGCCGGCCTTCGCGGCGCGGTCCCAGGGGGTCGCCCCGTCGGGGTCGGTGTGGTCGAAGAAGCCGCGGGCGGCCATGTCCTCGCTGAAGGCCTGGGCGAGCGCGGTCAGCGAGGCCCGGGCGGTGACCGGGCTGCAGCCGGCCTTCGCGCGCTCCTGGTTGACCAGGGCGAGCACGGCCGCCTGCGCGGAGGTGCCGGCCGGGGCCTCGGGCGTACGGCTCGGCGAGGGGGACGAGGTCTTCTTCAAAGGGGCCGGGGCCTTCGTGGCCGGACGCGAGCTCTTCCGCGCCCCGGTGGCCGGTGCCTTCGTCCGCTCCGGTGCCTCGGTCCGCTTCCCGGCCCGCTTCGAGGCGGTGGCTGAGGGCTTCTTTTCCGGGCCGGCCGAGGCGGACTTCGAGGGCGCCGCGGAACGCTCGCCACCCCGTGCGGCCTGCGCGGAGGCGGACGCGGAGGCCGAGGCGGACGCGGAGGCCGAGGCCCGGTCGGTCGGTTCGGCGGAGGAGCCGCCCTGGGTCAGCAGGTCGGGGGCGCCGCCGGCGCGGACCTGTTCGGCGGCGGTGCCGCCGCTGACGCTGTAGGTGTCGCCGCCGGGCAGCAGACCCGATGCGACAGCGACCGCGCCCACGGCCACCGCCGCGGACACGCCGAGAAGACCGGTGCGCAGGGGAGCGCCGGCCCGCTTCTTGCGGCGGACACCGCGGTGCCAGCCTGCCGCGCCCGCGGTCTGCTGCTCAGCGGCGGGGGCTGCGCCTGCGCGTCGATGGCGTCCCATGCGCTGTGCCTTCCTCGTGCTCGGCGGCGCCGCTGCGACGTCACCGTAATCCCGTCGATCTCACCCGTTCGGGTGAGGCTATTGCGACGGGACTGTACGCCATGACGTATTGGGCCGACGTGCTCCTCGAGCAATAGGCCCGTTAGCGTTCGAGCATGAACGAAGACGCACGACTCGTCGTATGGGTACGCGGCCGAGTACAGCAAGTAGGGTTCCGCTGGTTCACCAGGGCAAATGCTTTGGAGATCGGAGGCCTCACCGGCTTCGCCCTCAATCTCGACGACGGCAGGGTGCAGGTGGTCGCCGAGGGACCGCGTGAGAATTGCCACCGTCTGCTCGACTGGCTCGCATCCGATGACACACCCGGCCGCGTGGACGGCGTGACTGAGATCTGGGACACGCCGCGCAGGGTTTACGAGGGATTCGCGATCCGCTGAGGCCTGCCGGGAAATGGGGCGCGGATCCGCTCCGTATCCGGGGTGCCGCGAGGGGTGACGGAGAAGGTTCCGAGGGCCACGCACCCAAAATGACCTGCGAAAGGACCCGGCAGAGGGGCATGGTTGCCAAGAGGCGGATGTCGTGCCAGGCTGCGGAATTGACGAAGATCTCCACGCCCTCCGGGACCCCGCAGGAGAGTCGCGCCGCATGATCATCCGGCCGCGCGCCCCGGGACACCCGCCTCCACGGCGTGTGATCGTGTTGACCGTCAAACTTTTTGGTGAGACGCTGAAAACCCCGCGCACCCTAGCTGTTTGGCAGAGCTGGTTGGCAGCAGAACCGCAGTGGTGAAGAGCACTGCCGAGCACGCGGGTGCGATTCCCTCACGACCCACACCGCATCGGTCGGTCACTCAGTGTGGAGGACCATCCATCATGGCAAAGGCGCTTCTCGGTTACGTCGGCGGTTCCGACCCGCGACTCCTCGCCGAGATGCGACGGCTCCAGAAGCGCGTCCAGGACCTGGAATCCGAGCTCGTACGGATCCAGGACGAGAACGACGCGCTCAACGCCGCCGCTCAGCACCAGGAGTCGCTGCTCGACAGCATCGACATCGACGTACCTCAGGCGGAGCCCGCGCTGACCTGACCCATTGCCCCACCGGGGCCGGTCGGGCTGCTCGTGTCAGCCGCTCGGGATCACCACCGGAATGTCTTCGTCACGGATCGCTGTCCTTGAACACGCCGCCGCCCTCGAAAGCCGGGGACTGCTCGTGATCAGGTCCGTTCGCGATCCGTCACGCAGGACTGTGTGAGATTCAACTGTGCGAGAACCCAAGGGACGCTTCGGCGTCCCTTTTTCTTTCCCCCGGCCCGCCCCCGATGTATCGCTCTTCGCTTACCGTCTGATGTGCCCTGCGCCTTCATCAGCGAAACCGAGAGTGAAAGGTAGAGTCCGGCGGCGTGCACCTCAAGGCCCTGACCCTGCGTGGTTTCAAATCATTCGCCTCCGCCACGACCCTGCGGTTCGAACCGGGGATCACCTGCGTCGTCGGTCCCAATGGGTCCGGAAAATCCAATGTGGTGGACGCGCTCTCCTGGGTCATGGGCGAGCAGGGAGCCAAAAGCCTGCGCGGCGGCAAGATGGAAGACGTGATCTTCGCCGGCACCACCGGCAGACCACCGCTCGGCCGGGCGGAAGTGTCGCTGACCATCGACAATTCCGACGGCGCGCTGCCCATCGAGTACGCCGAGGTGACGATCACCCGGATCATGTTCCGCAACGGTGGCAGCGAATACCAGATCAATGGCGACACCTGCCGGCTGCTCGACATCCAGGAACTCCTCTCGGACTCCGGTATCGGCCGCGAGATGCACGTCATCGTCGGCCAGGGCCGGCTGGACTCCGTACTGCACGCCGATCCGATGGGGCGCCGCGCGTTCATCGAAGAGGCCGCGGGCGTGCTCAAGCACCGCAAGCGCAAGGAGAAGGCGCTGCGGAAGCTGGAGGCGATGGGGGCCAACCTCGCCCGCGTCCAGGACCTCACCGACGAACTCCGGCGCCAGCTCAAGCCCCTGGGCCGGCAGGCGGCCGTGGCCCGCCGGGCCGCCGTCATCCAGGCCGATCTGCGGGACGCCCGGCTGCGGCTGCTCGCCGACGACCTGGTGCGGCTGAGGGAGGCGCTGCGCAGCGAGATCGCCGACGAGGCTGCCCTCAAGCAGCGCAGGGAGGCGGCGGAGGGCGACCTCAAGGCGGCGCTCGCCCGTGAGGCGGACCTGGAGGAGGAGGTACGGCGGCTGGCGCCGCGGCTGCAGCGCGCCCAGCAGACCTGGTACGAACTCTCGCAGCTGGCCGAGCGCGTGCGGGGCACGATCTCACTCGCCGACGCCCGGGTGAAGAGCGCCACCGCCGCGCCGGAGGAGGAGCGGCGCGGACGGGACCCCGAGGACATGGAGCGCGAGGCCGCCCGGATCCGCGAGCAGGAGGCGGAGCTTGCGGCAGCGCTGGAGGCGGCGGAGCACGCGCTGGAGGACACCACCGCGCACCGGTCAGATCTGGAAAGGGAGTTGGCGGCGGAGGAGCGCAGGCTCAGGGACGCCGCCCGTGCCATCGCGGACCGGCGCGAAGGGCTCGCCCGGTTGAACGGGCAGGTCAACGCGGCCCGCAGCCGCGCCGGTTCGGCACAGGCCGAGATCGACCGGCTGGCCGCGTCCCGGGACGAGGCGCGGGAGCGGGCGTTCGCGGCGCAGGAGGAGTACGAGCAGCTCAAGGCCGAGGTCGAGGGACTGGACGCGGGCGACGCGGAGCTGGCGGAGCGGCACGACGCGGCCAGGCGGGAGCTCGCGGAGGCGGAGTCGGCGCTCGGCGCCGCGCGGGAGGCCGTCACCACCGCGGAACGCAAGCGCGCCGCGGTCGCCGCCCGCCATGAGGCTCTCTCCCTGGGACTGCGTCGCAAGGACGGCACAGGCGTACTGCTCGGTGCGCGGGACCGGCTGCCGGGGCTGCTCGGGCCGGCGGCCGGACTGATCACGGTGGCTCCCGGGTACGAGGTCGCGGTGGCGGCGGCGCTGGGAGCGGCTGCCGACGCGATCGCGGTACGGGATCCCGCCACGGCTGCCGACGCGATCCGCCTGCTGCGCAAGCAGGACGCGGGGCGTGCGTCGCTGCTGCCGGCGGGCCCGGGCGGCGGTCAGGTCCCCGCACAGGGCGCCGAGCCGGATCCCGCGCCCGCCGTGGGCCAGGTGCCGGTGCCGGGCTCGATCGCCCCGCACGGTGCCACGGACGGGGAGGCGCCGCCGCAGCGACCGGTGCCCGCCGTGGCCGCTCCGGCTGTCGCCGCCGAAGGACCCCGGGCCCCCGCGGTCTCCTCCCTGGTGCGGGGTCCCGCCGAACTGATGCGGGCCGTACGGCTGCTGGTGCGCGACATGGTCGTCGTCGGCACCCTGGAGGACGCCGAGGACCTGGTCGCCGCCCATCCGGCGCTGACCGCGGTGACCGGCGAGGGTGACGTGCTGGGCGCGCACTTCGCGCACGGCGGATCCGCCGGGGCGCCCAGCCTGCTGGAGGTGCGGGCCTCCGTCGAGGAGGCCGCCGCCGAGCTGGCCGAGCTCGCCGTACGGTGCGAGGAGCTCGCCGGGGCCCAGCAGCTCGCCGCCGCGCGGCGCCGTGAGGGGGCCGCCCGCGTGGAGGAACTGGGGGACCGGCGCAGGGCCGCGGAGCGGGAGAAGTCCGCAGTGGCCCAGCAGCTCGGCAGGCTGGCCGGGCAGGCCCGGGGCGCCGCCGGGGAGGCCGAGCGGACGACCGCCTCCGCGGCCAGGGCCCAGGAGGCCCTGGAGCGGGCCACCGAGGAGGCCGAGGAGCTCGCGGAGCGGCTGCTGGTCGCGGAGGAGACCCCGGTCGAGGAGGAACCCGACACCTCCGTACGGGACCGGCTCGCCGCCGACGGCGCCAACGCGCGCCAGACCGAGATGGAGGCGCGCCTCCAGCTCCGTACCCATGAGGAACGCGTCAAGGGGCTCGCCGGGCGGGCCGACGCTCTCGACCGCGGGGCCCGCGCGGAGCGCGAGGCCCGCACCCGCGCCGAGCAGCGCCGCGCCCGGTTGCGTCACGAGGCGGCCGTGGCCGCCGCCGTGGCGTCCGGCGCCCGTCAGCTGCTCGCCCATGTGGAGGTCTCCGTCGTACGGGCCGGGGAGGAACGGGCCACGGCCGAGGCCGCGAAGGCCGCACGCGAACGGGAGCTGGCGGCCGAACGAGGCCGGGGCCGCGACCTCAAGAGCGAGCTCGACCGGCTGACCGACTCGGTGCACCGCGGTGAGGTGCTCGGCGCCGAGAAGCGGCTCCGTGTGGAGCAGCTGGAGACGAAGGCGCTGGAGGAGTTCGGTGTCGAGCCGGCCGGTCTGGCCGCCGAGTACGGCCCCGGCCGGCCGGTGCCTCCGTCCCCGGCGGTGGAGGGGGAGGAGCTGCCGGAGGCTCCGGAGCACCCGCGCAACCAGCCGACGCCCTTCGTCAGGGCTGAGCAGGAGAAGCGGCTCAAGGCGGCCGAACGGGCGTATCAGCAACTCGGGAAGGTGAATCCGCTCGCCCTCGAGGAGTTCTCGGCGCTGGAGGAACGGCACAAGTTCCTCTCCGAGCAGCTCGAAGACCTGAAGAAGACCCGGGCCGACCTGATGCAGGTGATCAAGGAAGTCGACGAGCGGGTGGAGCAGGTGTTCACCGAGGCCTTCCGGGACACCGCCCGTGAGTTCGAAGGCGTCTTCTCACGGCTCTTCCCCGGAGGCGAGGGCCGGCTCATCCTCACCGATCCGGACAACATGCTGACGACGGGGCTGGACGTCGAGGCCAGGCCGCCCGGCAAGAAGGTCAAGCGGCTCTCGCTGCTGTCGGGCGGCGAGAGATCCCTTACGGCCGTTGCCCTCCTGGTCGCCATCTTCAAGGCCAGACCGAGCCCGTTCTACGTCATGGACGAGGTCGAGGCGGCGCTCGACGACACCAATCTGCAGCGCCTGATCCGGATCATGGAGGAGCTCCAGGAGAGCTCCCAGCTCATCGTGATCACCCATCAGAAGCGGACGATGGAGGTCGCGGACGCGTTGTACGGCGTCTCGATGCAGGGCGACGGGGTCTCCAAGGTGATCAGCCAGCGGCTGCGCTGAGGGCCGGCCGTGCCCAGTGAGGCGTGGTCACTTACCTTTCACAAAATCTTCAACACTTAAACGCACCTGCTGGGCGACCCCGGGTACACGTGAGTCCGGTCCCACTCCGCCCCGAGTGTTGACTTCGAAACTTGAACGCATAACCTCAGCAATGTTGTTTTTACCTTCAAGTGGTGGTCGGCCTTGAGTTGTGCGCCACTGGGAGGGCTCACCCCCCACGCCTGACGTGCGGCCAGGCATCAGGAGTTTCATGTGACCAGCACACCGCGCGGACCGGAGTCCGGAGCCCGGGAGGCCCACCCGGACCATCTCGGCCATGTCATCTTCATCACGGCAGCCGCGGCCATGGGCGGCTTCCTCTTCGGCTACGACAGTTCCGTGATCAACGGTGCTGTCGAGGCCATCCGTGACCGGTACGACATCGGCTCCGGAACGCTGGCCCAGGTGATCGCCATCGCTCTGATCGGCTGTGCGATCGGGGCGGCCACGGCGGGACGCATCGCCGACCGGATCGGCCGCATCCGCTGCATGCAGATCGCCTCGGTGCTGTTCACCATCAGCGCCGTCGGTTCCGCACTGCCGTTCGCCCTGTGGGACCTCGCCATGTGGCGGATCATCGGCGGCTTCGCGATCGGCATGGCCTCGGTCATCGGCCCGGCCTACATCGCCGAGGTCTCGCCGCCCGCCTACCGAGGCCGCCTCGGATCCTTCCAGCAGGCCGCCATCGTCATCGGCATCGCGATCTCGCAGCTGGTCAACTACGGCATCCTGCAGATCGCCGACGGCGACCAGCGCGGCGACATCGGCGGCTTCGAGGCCTGGCAGTGGATGCTCGGCGTCATGGTCGTGCCCGCCATCCTGTACGGGCTGCTGTCCTTCGCGATCCCCGAGTCGCCGCGCTTCCTCATCTCCGTCGGCAAGAAGGACCGGGCCCGGAAGATCCTGGAAGAGGTCGAGGGCAAGAACGTCGACCTCGACGCGCGGGTGAACGAGATCGAAACGGCCATGCGCCGCGAGCACAAGTCGAAGTTCAGCGACCTGCTCGGGAGCCGCCTCGGCTTCCTGCCGATCGTCTGGGTCGGTATCGGTCTGTCCGTGTTCCAGCAGCTCGTCGGCATCAACGTCGCGTTCTACTACTCGGCGACGCTGTGGCAGTCCGTCGGCATCGACCCGACCGACTCCTTCTTCTATTCCTTCACCACGTCGATCATCAACATCATCGGCACGGTGATCGCCATGATCCTCGTGGACCGGGTGGGCCGCCGGCCGCTCGCGCTCGTCGGTTCGGTCGGTATGGCCGTGGCGCTGGCCTTCGAGGCCTGGGCCTTCTCCGCGGACCTGGTGGACGGCAAGCTCCCCAGCACCGAGGGCACCGTCGCCCTGATCGCCGCCCACGTCTTCGTCCTCTTCTTCGCGCTGTCGTGGGGTGTCGTCGTCTGGGTCTTCCTCGGCGAGATGTTCCCGAACCGCATCCGCGCAGCCGCCCTCGGCGTCGCCGCGTCGGCGCAGTGGATCGCCAACTGGGCGATCACCGCGAGCTTCCCGAGCCTGGCCGACTGGAACCTGTCGGCCACCTACATCATCTACACCTGCTTCGCCGTGCTCTCGATCCCCTTCGTGCTCAAGTTCGTGAAGGAGACCAAGGGCAAGGCGTTGGAGGAGATGGGCTGATCCCCGCTGCCCCTCTCCTCGGCACCGGGTGCTGCCCCGGTCCGGCCCGTGCCGGACCGGGGCAGCACCGCGTCGTGGCCCGTGCGGTGTCAGAAGCCGGCGAGTCGGCCGCCCGTGACGTCGGCCGCGCCGTCGGCCGGGCGCGGCAGCAGCGTTGAGCGTCCCGGCGGGCCACCCGCGGCAGGGCGCCGGGGAAGAGGTGGTCGTGCTGGCCGTGCTGTCCGGAAACCGGCCGGGAGAGCGCCATGCCCGGGCGCCGGCACGCTTCCAGGTGGCCGGCGTGTGGGCCCCGGACCGAACGACAGCACGGGTGCCGGGGCCCCGCCTGCCGGAAGTTCGGCCCGTCGAGGACGGTGAGCCCGGCGCCCACCCCCGGCAGCGGCACCGTCATGCCGGCTGTCACCCCTGATGGGGAAGAGGCCGCGGACCCGGCGGTGCGCTCGGCCTCGGGAACGAGATCCAGGCCGTGGTCCTCCAGGCACGGAAGCGTATCCCTACCCCCAAAAGGCGCATTACGCCCTCATGTCCGTCCGTACGGTCCTCCGGAACCGCGCCCGGACCACGGCCGTGGCCGATACTGGACGGGTTATGGAAATCGTCATCCTTGCTGTCATCATCGCCCTGGTCGCGGTCGGCCTGATCAGCGGGCTCGTGGTCAGCAGCCGCAAGAAGAAGCAGCTGCCGCCCTCGGCGCCGTCGAGCACGCCGACCATCACTCCTCCCGCGGAACCCCGCGCCGGCGAGGAAGCCGAGGCGCCGCGCGACGAAACGCGGCGCACCATCGAGGAGGTCGGTCCCCCCACCGACGGGACCCCCGTCGGCGAAGCCCCGGTCGTCATCGAGCCGGAGACCCCCGCGCTCGAAGTCCCCGAGCCCACCGCGGGCCGTCTGGTGCGGCTCCGCGCCCGGCTCGCCCGCTCGCAGAACTCGCTGGGCAAGGGGCTGCTCACGCTCCTGTCGCGCGACAACCTCGACGAGGACACCTGGGAGGAGATCGAGGACACGCTCCTCACCGCCGACGTCGGTGTCGCCCCCACCCAGGAGCTGGTGGAACGGCTCCGTGAGCGGGTCCGTGTCCTCGGCACCCGTACACCCGAAGGGCTGCGCGCGCTGCTGCGCGAGGAGCTCATCGCCCTGCTCGGCCCCGACTTCGACCGTGCGGTCAGGACGGAGGGCGGCGCCGAGACGCCCGGCGTCGTGATGGTCGTCGGGGTCAACGGCACCGGCAAGACGACCACGACGGGCAAGCTCGCCCGGGTGCTCGTCGCCGACGGCCGCAGCGTCGTGCTCGGCGCCGCGGACACGTTCCGGGCCGCGGCGGCCGACCAGCTCCAGACCTGGGGCGAGCGCGTCGGCGCCCGTACGGTCCGCGGGCCCGAGGGCGGCGACCCCGCCTCGATCGCCTTCGACGCCGTCAAGGAGGGCATCGCCGAGGGCGCCGACGTGGTGCTCATCGACACCGCCGGCCGGCTGCACACCAAGACGGGGCTCATGGACGAGCTCGGCAAGGTCAAGCGGGTCGTCGAGAAGCACGGGCCGCTCGATGAGATCCTCCTCGTCCTGGACGCCACGACCGGGCAGAACGGACTTGTCCAGGCGCGGGTGTTCGCCGAGGTCGTCGACATCACCGGCATCGTCCTCACCAAGCTGGACGGCACCGCCAAGGGCGGCATCGTCATCGCCGTCCAGCGTGAGCTGGGCGTACCGGTGAAGCTCATCGGCCTCGGTGAGGGACCGGACGATCTGGCGCCGTTCGAGCCCGAGGCCTTCGTCGACGCGCTGATCGGCGACTGACGGCACCTGCTCCCGTGTACGGGGGAAGGGCGGCGGACCCGGAGAGGGTTTGCCGCCCTTCCCCCGTCACGAGCGGTGGCATATGTAGGCCAGGGTGCCGAGCAGCAGCCGCGCCTGCGGGGGAGTCACCGCCGTGCCCGGAACCGGCGGACGCAACCAGCGGACCGGGCCGAGGCCGCCGAGGTCGGAGGGGGGAGCGGTGATGTACGCGCCCGCGCCGAACGCCCGGAGATCCAGGTCCGCGTCGTCCCAGCCCATCCGGTAGAGCAGCCCGGGCAGACCACTCGCGGCCCCGGGGGCGACGAAGAACTGCGTCCGGCCCGTCGGCGTCACCGTCACCGGTCCCACCGGCAGGCCCATCCGCTCCATCCGGACCAGCGCGTGCCGGCCGGCGGCCTCGGCGACGTCGAGCACGTCGAAGGTCCGGCCCGCCGGCAGCAGCATCGAGGCGCCCGGCACCTCCTCCCAGGCGTCCTCGGCGATGTCGGGGGAAGCGCCCGCCGGCACCTCACGGGCGAAGTCCAGCGGATGCGCGCCGGGGGCGACGCACCGGGCGTCGCCGCACGAACAGGATCCGGCCGTGGCTCGCGCACCCGGTGCCACCGCCCAGCCCCAGAGTCCTGTGTACTGCGCCACCGCGGTCGCCCCGGCCGCCGCACGGCCGCGCCGCCGCGAGCCGGAACGCATCTCGCGGATGCCGCCGATCGTGAAGCCCATGCCCCCTCCAACGGGTCCGACTCACCGGTGGTTACGACCCGGAGTCCCCGAGCGTCCCCCGTCGTCGCCGCGGACCGGCGGCGCACGGAGCGGGCCTCGTGGGAGTGCGCGACTCGCTCGCGCGCCCCTGAATGCTTCACTCCGCTCACCCCTGACCGCGGCATGTCAAGTGAATCGCGCGCCGCGCCGAGCGGGTTCATCCGAAGGGGTGGCGAATGGTGGCGTTTCCGCGATCGCCCTCGCCGGAGCGGTGATCGTAGGATTACCGTCGGTACCCGAACCCTGCAATTGCATGTGCGCCCACGGGTATGCCCCAGGCAATCCGTTTCTCTGTTCGATGGCGCGCAACGTCCGTTCGGGCAGCACCGATGCACGGCATTCTGATAAAGGTTCGCGCGACAGGTTTCAGCGGGATGGGGGCGTTCCAGTGAGTGGCAGCGGCGCAGGGACGAGTGCCGGGAAGCGCCCCAACGGGCCATTGGGATCCTGGTTCGTGCGCAGCGGCTGGTCCAAGGGCGAGCTCGCACGCCAGGTGAACCGGCGGGCGCGCCAGTTGGGCGCCCACCACATCAGCACCGACACCTCACGGGTGCGGCGCTGGCTCGACGGCGAACAGCCCCGCGAACCGATCCCGCGCATCCTGTCCGAACTCTTCTCCGAACGCTTCGGAGCCGTCGTCGCCGTGGAGGACCTCGGGCTGCGCGCCGTCCACCAGTCGCCGTCGGTGGCCGGGGTCGACCTGCCCTGGGCGGGCCCGCAGACCGTCGCACTCCTCAGCGAGTTCTCGCGCAGCGACCTCATGCTGGCCCGGCGGGGTTTCCTCGGCAGCTCCCTCGCCCTGGCCGCGGGCCCCACCCTCATCGAGCCGATGCAGCGCTGGCTGGTGCCCGTCGCCCCCTCGGGGCAGTCCGAGCCGGCACAGGCGTCCGCCGGGAACCGGCCCTCGCGGCTCTCCCGGCCCGAGCTCGACCTGCTGGAGTCCACCACGGCGATGTTCCGCCAGTGGGACGCCCAGTGCGGCGGCGGGCTGCGCCGCAAGGCCGTCGTCGGCCAACTCCACGAGGTCACCGACCTGTTGCAGGAGCCCCAGCCCGGGCAGACCGCCCGGCGGCTGTTCCGGTGCGCGGCCGAACTGGCCGAACTGGCGGGCTGGATGAGCTACGACGTGGGCCTCCAGCCCACCGCCCAGAAGTACTTCGTGCTCGCCCTGCACGCCTCCAAGGAGGCCGGGGACAAGCCGCTGGGTTCCTACATCCTGTCCAGCATGAGCCGCCAGATGATTCACCTCGGGCGGCCCGACGACGCGCTCGAGCTCATCCATCTCGCCCAGTACGGAAGCCGGGACTGCGCCACCGCGCGCACCCAGGCCATGCTGTATGCGATGGAGGCCCGCGCCTACGCCAACATGGGCCAGCCGAGCAAGTGCAAGCGAGCGGTCCGGATGGCCGAGGACACCTTCGCCGACGCCGTCCTCGACGACGGGCCCGAGCCCGACTGGATCCGCTTCTTCTCCGACGCCGAACTGCACGGCGAGAACGCCCACTCCTACCGTGACCTGGCCTACGTCGCGGGCCGCAGTCCCACGTACGCCTCGCTCGCCGAGCCCGTCATGGCCCGTGCCGTCGAGCTCTTCGGCGACGACGAGGTGCACCAGAGGTCCTACGCGCTCAATCTGATCGGCATGGCGACCGTGCACCTCCTCAAGCGTGAGCCCGAGGAGTCGACCGTGCCGGCCGCCCGGGCCCTGAGGATCGCCAAGAAGATCAGGTCGGAGCGTGTCAACACCCGGCTCCGCAAGACCGTCGACACCGCTGCCAGGGACTTCGGCGACATTCCCGAGGTCGCGCGGCTCACCGACCTGCTCACCGAGCAGCTCCCGGAGACCGCCCAGGCGGTCTGACCGGCACCCCTGTCACCGGCCACGACAGCCATCCCGTACATCCCGACTCGGCTCCCCCATCGCCAGGTCAGCGGGTGGCTGTCGTGGCCGGTTCACGTTTTCGGGGTCCCGAACCGCGCCGTATGCGGCGCAGGCAGCAGGGTAGGCAGCACACCGGGTCCGACACCCGTGGTTCATTCGGACGTAACACGTCACGCCCCTTCGTCACTGCGGCGAAACATCGTGCGGCATTCGTGGAAACCGCGCTGCGCGAATCTCATGGCGCATAACCGGCCCGCACCTTTTCACCGTGGTCCCGCACCCCCGCACGTGGCCGCACCGACGACGAGGAGACGCCGATGCCCCCAGGCATCACGACGCTTGCCGCAGACGCCCCCGAGCTGTCTGCCGCCAACACAGGGTTCATGCTCATCTGCTCCGCGCTGGTGATGCTCATGACCCCGGGTCTGGCCTTCTTCTACGGAGGCATGGTCCGCGTCAAGAGCACCCTGAACATGCTGATGATGAGCTTCATCAGCCTCGGGATCGTCACGGTCCTGTGGGTGCTCTACGGATTCAGCCTCGCCTTCGGCACCGACGTCGGCTCCGTCATCGGCTGGAGCTCGGACTTCGTCGGTCTCAGCGGGATCGGCGTGACCGAGCTCTGGGACGGTTACACCATCCCGACCTATGTCTTCGCGGTCTTCCAGCTGATGTTCGCCGTGCTCACCCCGGCTCTCATCAGCGGTGCCCTCGCCGACCGGGTCAAGTTCACCTCGTGGGCCCTGTTCATCACCCTGTGGGTCACGGTCGTCTACTTCCCCGTCGCCCACTGGGTGTGGGGCGCGGGCGGCTGGCTCTTCGAGCTGGGTGTCATCGACTTCGCCGGCGGTACGGCCGTCCACATCAACGCGGGCGCGGCGGCCCTCGGCGTGATCCTCGTCATCGGCAAGCGGGTCGGCTTCAAGAAGGACCCGATGCGGCCGCACAGCCTGCCGCTCGTCATGCTCGGCGCCGCCCTCCTGTGGTTCGGCTGGTTCGGCTTCAACGCCGGCTCGTGGCTCGGCAACGACGACGGTGTCGGCGCCGTCATGTTCGTGAACACGCAGGTCGCCACCGGTGCGGCCGTCCTGGGATGGCTCGCCTACGAGAAGATCCGCCACGGTTCCTTCACCACCCTGGGTGCCGCCTCCGGCGCCGTCGCCGGTCTCGTCGCCATCACCCCCGCGGGCGGTGCGGTCAGCCCGCTGGGCGCCATCGCGGTCGGCGTCGTCGCCGGTGTCCTGTGCGCCATGGCGGTCGGCCTGAAGTACAAGCTCGGCTACGACGACTCCCTGGACGTCGTCGGCGTCCACCTCGTCGGCGGCATCATCGGCTCCCTCCTCGTGGGCTTCTTCGCCACCGGCGGAGTGCAGTCCGACGCCAAGGGCCTCTTCTACGGCGGCGGCCTCGACCAGCTCGGCAAGCAGGCCGTCGGAGTGTTCGCGGTCCTCGCGTACTCTCTGGTCGTCTCCGCGGCCCTCGCCTTCGTCCTGGACAGGACGATCGGGATGCGCGTCCCGGAGGACGACGAGATCTCCGGTATCGACCAGGTCGAGCACGCCGAGACGGCCTACGACTTCAGCGGCGCCGGCGGCGGCGCGGTTACGCGCACCGCACCTCCGGCGCCCGGCGCCACGGCAGCCCCGACGAACAAGAAGGTGGACGCATGAAGCTCATCACCGCAGTCGTGAAGCCGCACAGGCTGGACGAGATCAAGGAGGCACTCCAGGCCTTCGGCGTCCAGGGCCTCACGGTCACGGAAGCCAGCGGCTACGGGCGTCAGCGCGGACACACCGAGGTCTACCGGGGCGCCGAGTACACCGTCGACCTCGTACCGAAGATCCGCATCGAGGTCCTCGTCGAGGACGAGGACGCCGAACAGCTCATCGACGTGGTCGTCAAGGCCGCCCGGACGGGCAAGATCGGTGACGGCAAGGTCTGGAGCGTCCCGGTGGAGACCGCGATCCGTGTACGGACCGGCGAACGCGGTCCCGACGCACTCTGACCGACGGTTCCCGCGAACGGAAAGGCAGCTGGGTGACGAGCACCGAAGTGACCACCGAATCCGAGGACTCGGGACCCAGCGGCTACGCGGCGGCCCGGCTGCGTCTCCTCCAGGAGGAGACGCGGTCCGGGCCGCCGCGCCGTGCGGCCCTGGCCCGCCTCACCGACGACTGGCTGAGCGCGCTGTTCACGGCGGCCTCCGAGGAGTCGGGCGTCCGGGGCGCGGCCCTCGTGGCGGTCGGCGGGTACGGCCGCGGGGAACTCTCCCCGCGCAGCGACCTCGACCTCCTGCTCCTGCACGACGGCAGCGCCGACGCCGGCGCGCTCGCCGCGCTCGCCGACCGCATCTGGTACCCGGTCTGGGACCTCGGCCTGGCCCTCGACCACTCCGTACGCACCCCCGGCGAAGCACGCGGGACCGCGGGGGAGGACCTCAAGGTGCAGCTCGGACTGCTCGACGCACGCCCCGTCGCCGGAGACCTCGGCATGGTCGCGGGACTGCGCACCGCGATCCTCGCCGACTGGCGCAACCAGGCCCCCGCACGCCTCCCCGCCCTCGACGAACTCTGCCGGGAACGGGCCGAACGCATGGGCGAGCTCCAGTTCCTCCTGGAGCCCGACCTCAAGGAGGCCCGCGGCGGCCTCCGCGACGCCACCGCGCTGCGCGCCGTCGCCGCCTCCTGGGTCGCCGACGCCCCCCGCGAAGGACTCGCCGAAGCCCGGCGCACCCTCCTCGACGCGCGCGACGCCCTCCACCTCACCACCGGCCGGGCCACCGACCGCCTCGCCCTGCAGGAACAGGACCAGGTCGCCGGAGCCCTCGGTCTCCTCGACTCCGACGCGCTGCTGCGCCAGGTGTACGAGGCCGCCCGGACCGTCTCGTACGCCACCGACGTCACCTGGCGCGAGGTCAATCGCGTCCTGCGCGCCCGCTCCGTACGACCCCGGCTGCGGGCGATCCTCGGCGGCGGCGCCAAGGCCGCCCCGGAACGCACCCCGCTCGCCGAAGGCGTCGTCGAGGCCGACGGCGAAGTCGTCCTCGCACGCACCGCCCGCCCCGAGAAGGACCCCGTCCTCACCCTCAGGGCCGCCGCCGCTGCGGCGGAGTCCGGACTGCCGCTCTCCCGCCACCTGGTACGCCACCTCAGGACCGCCGCCCAGCCGCTGCCCGTGCCGTGGCCCGCGGAGGCCCGCGAGGAGCTCGTCACCCTGCTCGGTGCCGGCGAGTCCACCGTCGGCGTCTGGGAAGCGCTGGAAGCGGAAGGCATCATCACCCGGCTGCTGCCCGACTGGGAGCGGGTCCACTGCCGTCCGCAGCGCAACCCCGTCCACACCTGGACCGTCGACCGGCACCTCGTCGAGACGGCCGTACGCGCCGCCTCCCTCACCCGCCGCGTCGGCCGCCCCGACCTGCTCCTGGTCGCGGCCCTGCTCCATGACATCGGCAAGGGCTGGCCCGGGGACCACTCCGTCGCCGGTGAGGTCATCGCCCGCGACATGGCCGCCCGTATCGGCTTCGACAAGCAGGACGTGGGGACCGTCGCCACCCTCGTACGCCACCACCTGCTGCTCATCGAGACCGCCACCCGGCGTGACCTGGACGACCCCGCGACCGTGCGGTCCGTCGCCGACGCCGTGGGCAGCGCCTCCACCCTGGAACTCCTGCACGCCCTCACCGAGGCCGACGCGCTGGCCACCGGCCCCGCCGCGTGGAGCTCCTGGCGTGCCTCCCTCGTCACGGACCTGGTCAGGCGGGTCGCCGCGCTCCTCGCGGGCGAGGAGCCCGCCGAACCGGAACCGCTCGCGCCCAGCGCCGAGCAGGAACGCCTGGCCGTCGAGTCGCTGCGCACCGGTGAACCCGTCCTGTCCCTGCACACCCAGCCGGAACCCGTCCCCGAGGACGGCGAACCGGAACCCGTCGGTGTGGAACTCCTCATCGCGCTGCCCGACCGCCCCGGGGTGCTGCCCGCTGCGGCCGGGGTCCTCGCCCTGCACCGCCTCACCGTCCGCGCCGCCGATCTGCGGGCCGTCGAGCTCCCCACCGAGCTGGGCGGTTCGGCCGGCCTGCTGGTGCTCAGCTGGCGGGTCGCCGCCGAGTACGGTTCACTCCCGCAGGCAGCCCGGCTCCGCGCCGACCTCGTACGCGCCCTGGACGGCTCCCTGGACATCCGGGCCCGCCTCGCCGAGCGCGAGGCCGCCTACCCGAGGCGGCGCGGGGTCAAGGCGCCACCGCCCAGGGTCACTGTCGCGGCGGCGGGCTCGCGGCTCGCCACGGTGATCGAGGTGCGCGCCCAGGACGCCCCGGGGTTGCTGCACCGGATCGGCCGGGCGCTGGAACAGACGGCCGTACGGGTCCGCAGCGCCCATGTCTCGACACTGGGAGCGAACGCGGTGGACGCCTTCTACGTCACTGGTCCGGACGGTGAACCGCTGCCCAGGGAGCGGGCGGCGGAGGTGGCCAGGGAGGTGGAGAAGGCGCTGGGGTGACCCCCGGCGCCGGGCCGTTCGTCACGAGCGGTGACGTCCGGCACCCGGTCGTTCGTCACGAGAAACGGGCGAGGTCTTCGCGTTCGGCGGGGTCCGGATACCCTGGAGGGCGATTGACCCGCCACCACCCCCGACCCTGAGGACCGACGAGCGCCGTGTTCGATACTCTCTCCGACCGCCTTGCCGCGACTTTCAAGAACCTCAGGGGCAAGGGCCGCTTGTCCGAGGCGGACATCGACGCCACGGCTCGCGAGATCCGTATCGCCCTGCTCGAGGCCGACGTCGCGCTGCCTGTCGTCCGTTCCTTCATCGCCAACGTCAAGGAGCGCGCGCGGGGGGTCGAGGTCTCCCAGGCACTGAATCCGGCGCAGCAGATGATCAAGATCGTCAACGAGGAGCTCGTCGGCATCCTCGGTGGCGAGACCCGGCGGCTCCGGTTCGCCAAGACCGCGCCGACCGTGATCATGCTCGCGGGTCTGCAGGGTGCCGGTAAGACCACCCTCGCCGGAAAGCTCGGTCTCTGGCTCAAGGGCCAGGGCCACTCCCCGCTGCTCGTCGCCTGTGACCTCCAGCGTCCGAACGCGGTCAACCAGCTGAGCGTCGTCGCCGACCGCGCCGGTGTCTCGGTGTACGCGCCGGAGCCCGGCAACGGCGTGGGCGACCCGGTCAAGGTCGCCAAGGACTCCATCGAGTTCGCCAGGGCCAAGGTCCACGACATCGTCATCGTCGACACCGCCGGCCGCCTCGGCATCGACCAGGAACTGATGCGGCAGGCCGCCGACATCCGCGACGCCGTCAGCCCCGACGAGATCCTCTTCGTCGTCGACGCCATGATCGGCCAGGACGCGGTCAACACCGCGGAGGCCTTCCGCGACGGCGTCGGCTTCGACGGCGTGGTGCTCTCCAAGCTCGACGGCGACGCCCGCGGCGGCGCCGCCCTGTCGATCGCCCATGTCACGGGCAAGCAGATCATGTTCGCGTCGAACGGTGAGAAGCTCGAGGACTTCGACGCCTTCCACCCCGACCGCATGGCGTCCCGCATCCTCGACATGGGTGACCTGCTCACCCTGATCGAGCAGGCGGAGAAGACCTTCAGCCAGGAAGAGGCCGCCAAAATGGCCTCCAAGCTGGCGTCGAGCAAGGGCAAGGACTTCACGCTCGACGACTTCCTGGCGCAGATGGAGCAGGTCAGGAAGATGGGCTCCATCTCCAAGCTGCTCGGGATGCTGCCCGGCATGGGGCAGATCAAGGACCAGATCAGCAACATCGACGAGCGGGACGTGGACCGCACGGCCGCGATCATCAAGTCGATGACCCCGCACGAGCGCGCCGAGCCCACGGTGATCAACGGCTCGCGCCGGGCCCGTATCGCCAAGGGTTCGGGTGTCGAGGTCTCCGCCGTGAAGAACCTCGTCGAGCGGTTCTTCGAGGCCCGCAAGATGATGTCGAAGATGGCTCAGGGCGGCGGGATGCCGGGGATGCCGGGGATGCCGGGCATGGGTGGTGGCCCCGGCCGTCAGAAGAAGCAGGTCAAGCAGGCCAAGGGCAAGCGCAAGAGCGGCAACCCGATGAAGCGCAAGGCCGAGGAGCAGGCCGCCGCGGCCCGTCGCGAGCAGGCGGCGGCGCAGGGCGGGGCCTTCGGGCTGCCGGCCCAGGAGGACAAGAACTTCGAGCTGCCGGACGAGTTCAAGAAGTTCATGGGCTGACCGGCCGGCGAACGGCTGACCAAGGGGCGCCCCGCTCGGCGGGGTGCCCCTTCGTGGCCTCGCGCCGGCCGCGTCAGGTCACGCACACCAGGTAGCGGAAGACGTTCGGCATCCACACCGTGCCGTCGGGCCGCACATGCGGATGCAGCGCCTCCGCGACCTCCTTCTCCGCCTGGGAACGGTCCGTCGCCCGGATCGCCGCGTCGAACAGCCCGGTCGACAGCAGACCGCGCACCGCGCTGTCCACGTCCGCGTAGCCGAACGGGCAGGACACCCGGCCCGAACCGTCCGGTTTCAGCCCGGCCCGCGCCGCCACCTCCTCCAGGTCGTCCCGCAGCGCCGGGCGCCAGCCGCTCCCGGAGCGCGCGGTACGCGACGACCCGGCGAGGCGCGCCGCCACCCGGAGCACCGGGGCGGTGGCGCAGCGCTCCGGTGGGCCCCAGCCGGTCAGGACCACCGTGGCCCCTCGCGCGGCCAGCGGGACGGCGGCGGCGAGGGCGGGCGCGAGCCCTTCGGAGTCACCCTCCGCGCAACCGATCGGACTGAACGCGGTGAGCAGGTTGTACGGCGCCTCCCCGGCCGCGGCCGCCGCCGACGGGGCACCCTCCACGAGTGTCGCCCGTGCGGACGGCGCCCCCGCCCCTTCCCGCCCCGGACCGGACGCGAGGCGCTCACGCGCCAGCGCAAGCCGTTCACGGTCGGTCTCGCAGCCGGTGACGCGCGCCCCGCGGGACGCGGCGATCAGCAGCGCCAGCCCGGAACCGCAGCCGATGGAGAGCATCCGGGTGCCGGCTCCGACTTCGAGCCGCTCGAACACCGCTTCGTAGAGCGGCGCCAGCATGCGCTCCTGGATCTCGGCCCAGTCACGGGCACGGGCACCGGCGTCCACCGTGGCGGACGAGTCCGCATACCTGTGGTGCCGGACGAGCGTTGGTGTCATGGAATGCGCCCCAATCCGCCGAGAGGTCGGTCGTGCCCGAGTGAGGTCCCCCGAGTCTGCAGGTACGCCCTGCTCCGTGCGGCACGTGGTGCGTGTGCCGCGCTCCGCGCGACCACGGCCCCCGTATGTCAGGGAACCCCGCATCCGCGGTCCCGTCCAGGGGCTGGATGGCATTGCTCGCGTGCTCCGGTCGTGCGCCCCCGGCTCAGGTCATGGTGGCGGTGGCCGGGAGCGGCACGCCTGCCGTTCGCTCCTCACAGTCTTACCCGACACGCGGAGCGCAGCACGTCGAGGGCTCGATGCCCGTTCGGGCACGGGTTCGTGGCCCCTCCTTCGTGCCGGGTACTGTCGCTCGCAGCGGCCCCGGACACCGTCTGACGCGTACGACACGCTACGTACCGTCTTGGTGTGAGCTGTGTGACTTCTCCGCAGATCTGCGCACCCGCCCTCGTCCGGCCGCATCAGGGGCAACTGACTGGTACGTGCAAATTAATTGGGATGGCCCGGAATAGGAACACCGGAGCCCTCAGGCTCGTTGTCACGACGTGAGCACGACACCACCTGTACTTGCCGCAGAGCTGGCACAGGCGTGGGCCGACATTCAGCGGTACCACCCCGAGCTGCCCGATCTTGCCGCGCCAGAGTCCCTGATCGGAGAGTCCTCGTCCGCCTGTGGCGCCGAGCTCTCCTTCGAACGACTGCTCCACGAGGCAGTCCACGGCATCGCCGCCGCACGAGGTGTCCGGGACACCTCGCGGGCCGGCCGCTACCACAACCGACGCTTCCTCGCGATCGCCGAGGAGCTGGGCCTCGACCATGCCGAGGAGCCCCACCCCAGCAGCGGATTCTCGTTGGTGACGCTGAATCCCGAGGCCAAACGCAGATACCGCCCGACGATGGAACGGCTCCAGCGTGCGCTCAAGGCGCACACCGTGGCCACCGCCGCCGACACCAAGCGCTCCTTCCGCGGCCCCGCCGCCCGGCACGGCTCCTCCGGGGGAGGTGTGCGGGTCAAGGCCGTCTGCGACTGCGGACGGAACGTTCGCGTCGTCCCCTCGGTCCTCGCCCAGGCGCCGATCGTCTGCGGCGGCTGCGGCAAGCCGTTCCGTATCCCCGAAGCGGCGGTCGCGGTGGGGTGACCCGATGTGGTGTGGCACAATGGCTAGCTGTACTCGACAGTCGCATAGGACCCCTCTCTCCTCCGGCTGACGCGTCCATCGGGCACTCCGAGTACCGCAACCCCACGTGGCATCTAGTTGTGCCCAACCACGTCAGAGACCAGGAGACACCACTTCCGTGGCAGTCAAGATCAAGCTGAAGCGTCTGGGCAAGATCCGTTCGCCTCACTACCGCATCGTCGTCGCCGACTCCCGTACCCGCCGTGACGGCAGGGCCATCGAGGAGATCGGCCTGTACCACCCGGTGCAGAACCCCTCGCGCATCGAGGTCAACGCAGAGCGCGCGCAGTACTGGCTGTCCGTCGGCGCCCAGCCGACCGAGCCCGTCCTCGCGATCCTGAAGCTCACCGGTGACTGGCAGGCCCACAAGGGTCTTCCGGCCCCCGCGCCGCTGCTGCAGCCGGAGCCCAAGGCTGACAAGCGCGCCCTGTTCGAGGCCCTGACCACGGACGGCGACGAGGCCAAGGGTGAGGCCATCACCCCGAAGGCCAAGAAGTCGGACAAGAAGGCGGACGAGGCGGCCGACGCTGCTGCGTCCACCGAGTCGACCGAGGCCTGAGCATGCTCGAGGAGGCTCTTGAGCACCTCGTGAAGGGCATCGTCGACAACCCCGACGATGTGCAGGTCGCCTCGCGTGACCTGCGCCGTGGACGCGTACTCGAGGTCCGGGTTCACCCCGACGACCTCGGCAAGGTGATCGGCCGCAACGGCCGCACCGCACGCGCCCTGCGTACCGTCGTGGGTGCCATCGGCGGCCGTGGTATCCGTGTCGACCTCGTCGATGTGGACCAGGTTCGCTGAAAGAGTTGAACACCGGCCGGGGCCGGGGAGGGCTTTCGAGCCGTCCCCGGCCTTTGTCGTCCCTACATCACCACCGGGAGAAGTAGCGTGCAGTTGGTAGTTGCGCGGATCGGTCGCGCCCACGGCATCAAGGGCGAGGTCACCGTCGAGGTGCGCACCGACGAGCCCGAGCTCCGGCTCGGGCCCGGGGCCGTCCTGGCCACCGAGCCGGCGGAGACGGGGCCCCTGACGATCGAGGCCGGCCGGGTGCACAGCGGCAGGCTGCTGCTGCGGTTCGCGGGCGTACGGGACCGTACGGCGGCCGAGGCACTCCGCAACACCCTGCTGATCGCCGACGTGGACCCGGCGGAACTCCCCGAGGACCCCGAGGAGTTCTACGACCACCAGCTGATGGACCTCGACGTGGTCCTCGCGGACGGTACGGAGATCGGCCGGATCACCGAGATCACGCACCTGCCCTCCCAGGACCTGTTCATCGTGGAGCGCCCGGACGGCAGCGAGGTGATGATCCCGTTCGTCGAGGAGATCGTCAGCGAGATCGATCTGGAGGAGCAGCGGGCCGTCATCACACCGCCGCCCGGCCTGATCGACGAGAGCGAGGCCGTCGTCGTGTCCGCGCGCGACACGGAGGACGGCGACGGGACCGCCGGGACGCCGGACGACGCCGCCGGCGACGGGGCGACGAAGGGCGACGCGTGATGCGGCTCGACGTCGTCACGATCTTCCCCGAGTACCTGGAACCGCTGAACGTCTCGCTCGTGGGCAAGGCGCGCTCCCGTGGCCGTCTGGACGTGCACGTCCACGACCTGCGCGACTGGACGCACGACCGGCACAACACGGTGGACGACACCCCGTACGGCGGCGGCCCCGGGATGGTCATGAAGACCGGGCCGTGGGGCGAGGCCCTGGACGAGGCGCTGGCCGACGGCTACGAGGCGGGGGCGCGTTCCCCCGTGCTCGTGGTGCCCACCCCGAGCGGGAGGCCGTTCACCCAGGAGCTGGCCGTCGAGCTCTCGGAGCGGCCGTGGCTGATCTTCGCCCCCGCGCGGTACGAGGGTATCGACCGCCGGGTGACGGAGGAGTACGCCACCCGGATGCCGGTCGTGGAGGTGTCCATCGGGGACTACGTCCTGGCCGGCGGGGAAGCCGCCGTCCTGGTGATCACGGAGGCGGTGGCCCGGCTGCTGCCCGGCGTGCTCGGCAACGCCGAATCACACCGGGACGACTCCTTCGCGCCCGGAGCCATGGCCGACCTGCTCGAAGGACCGGTGTACACGAAGCCGCCCGAGTGGCGTGGGCGCGGTATTCCGGACGTCCTGCTCAGCGGCCACCACGGCAGGATCGCCCGCTGGCGCAGGGACGAGGCCTTCCGCCGGACCGCGCTGAACCGGCCGGATCTCATTGAACGTTGCGACGCGGCAGGCTTCGACAAGAAGGACCGCGAGATCCTCTCCATCCTCGGCTGGTCCCCGGAGCCCGACGGACGATTTTGGCGCAGGCCCGAGGCCGTGGAAGAATAGGTCCGCTGTACGTCCGGCGTGCGCCCCTGCCACAGGGGGAAAGACGCCCGCCCGATGTGATCAGCATCCGAACTTCACCCTCTCCCGTCGATGACCTGTGGCATCGGCGAAGAAAGCAGACAACATGGCTTCCCTGCTCGATGGCGTCAACGCCGCCTCGCTCCGTACCGACCTCCCGGCGTTCCGCCCCGGTGACACGGTCAACGTCCACGTGCGCGTGATCGAGGGCAACCGCTCCCGTATCCAGCAGTTCAAGGGCATCGTCATCCGCCGTCAGGGCTCTGGCGTCAGCGAGACCTTCACGGTCCGCAAGGTCTCCTTCAGCGTCGGCGTCGAGCGCACCTTCCCGGTGCACAGCCCGATCTTCGAGAAGATCGAGCTCGTCACCCGCGGTGACGTCCGTCGCGCCAAGCTGTACTTCCTCCGTGAGCTGCGCGGCAAGGCCGCGAAGATCAAGGAGAAGCGCGACCGCTGATTCACCTCCGGCGTTCACAGCGGGGCCGGATAGAATCCGGCTCCGATGGACACGGAAGCACAGCACATGGAGCGCGATCGCTCCTCCGCCCCCGCAGACGGGACGGAGGAGGGGTCGCGCTTCACGCATGTCACGGACCGTTCCGCCGACTCGATGTCCTGGGGGCGGGCCGTCTCCCTCGGGATGCTCTGCACGGTCGCCCTGCTGCTGTTCAGCGCGTTCGTGCTGCAGCCCTTCCTCATACCCAGCGGCTCGATGGAACCCACGCTGAAGGTGGGGGACCGGGTGCTCGTCAACAAACTGGCGTACCGTTTCGGCTCCGAGCCACGGCGGGGCGACGTGGTGGTCTTCGACGGCACCGGCTCCTTCGTGCAGGAGACGCCCGGGGAGAACGCCGTGACCGCGCTCCTGCGCGGGGCTGCCGCCTCCCTGGGGCTGGCCGAACCCGCCGAGACCGACTTCGTGAAGCGGGTGGTGGGCGTGGGGGGCGATCGCGTGGTCTGCTGCGACAAGCAGCGGAGGCTCGAGGTGAACGGCAGTCCGGTGGACGAGGATTACCTGCATCCGGGCGACAGACCGTCCGAGGTCGCCTTCGACATCGTGGTGCCCGACGGCACGCTGTGGGTGATGGGCGACCACCGCAGCAACTCCCGTGATTCCCGCGACCACCTGGGGCAGCCCGGGGGCGGCATGGTGCCCGTCGACCGGGTGATCGGACGCGTGGACTGGCTGGGCTGGCCGCTCGGCAGGCTCGGCTCCCTGGAGGGCACCGGCGCCTTCACCGGCATCCGGCCGGCGGGCGCCTCGCATGGGTAACCGGGGGCGCAGGCGCGGAGATCCGGACACGGACGTTCCGCTGCCCACCGGGAGCCGGCCGGCCGCGGCCCGCTCGCTGCCGACCCGGGCCGAACGCCGGAAACTGGCCCGCAAGGTGAAGCGCCGCCGGCGCAGGTCCGTGATCAAGGAGATACCGCTCCTCGTCCTGGTGGCGCTGCTGATCGCGCTGGTGCTCAAGACCTTCCTCGTCCAGGCCTTCGTGATCCCGTCCGGATCGATGGAGCAGACCATCCGGATCGGCGACCGGGTCCTGGTGGACAAGCTGACACCGTGGTTCGGCTCCGAACCGCAGCGCGGTGACGTCGTCGTCTTCAAGGACCCCGGCGGCTGGCTGCAGCAGGAGAACGCCGACACCCAGGACCCGCCGGTCGGCGTCAAACAGGTCAAGGAACTCCTGACGTTCATCGGGCTGCTGCCCTCCGACGACGAGCAGGATCTGATCAAGCGTGTGGTGGCCGTCGGGGGCGACACCGTGAAGTGCTGCGGTACGGACGGCAAGGTCACGGTCAACGGCACGGCGCTCGACGAGCCCTACCTGCATCCCGGCAACGAGCCGTCCACGCTCCCGTTCGAGGTGAAGGTTCCGCAGGGCCGCATCTTCGTGATGGGCGATCACCGGTCCAATTCCGCGGACTCCCGTTTCCACCTCGACGAACCGGGCAAGGGCACGGTCTCGCAGGACGAGGTCGTGGGACGGGCCGTCGTGATCGCCTGGCCGTTGGGTCACTGGCGGGGACTGGAGGAACCCGGGACGTTCGCCTCGGTCCCCGACAGGAGCGCCGGGACGACGGCGGAGGCCGTCCCGTCGAATAGTGTGTCCTCCCAGGATCGCAACGGAATGGTCCTGCTCCCGACCCCTGCGGAACTCCCGCTCGTTATGGGAGTGGTGGGCCTGCGCCGAATCACGCGCGGGCGGTGGCACGGAGTGAGGAGTGGATGTGGGGGATTTGGCGGTCGGCGCACGATCCGGACACGACGAACCCGAGGACCGGCCTTCGAGCGGCGGGATCCCGGTGGCGGCGGAGGGTGACGACGACTCCCGGGGCGGTAGTACGGCGCAGAAGAAGCCGCGCTCCTTCTGGAAGGAATTGCCGATCCTCGTCGGCATCGCGCTCATTCTCGCGCTGCTGATCAAGACGTTCCTGGTGCAGGCGTTCTCGATTCCCTCGGACTCCATGCAGAACACGTTGCAGCGGGGCGACCGGGTGCTGGTCGACAAGCTGACGCCGTGGTTCGGCTCGGAGCCGGAGCGCGGCGAGGTCGTCGTCTTCCACGACCCGGGCGGCTGGCTCGAGGACACCGCGACGCCCGAGCCGAACGCGGTGCAGAAGTTCCTGAGCTTCATCGGACTGATGCCGTCCGCCGAGGAGAAGGACCTGATCAAGCGCGTGATCGCGGTCGGCGGCGACACGGTCCAGTGCAAGAAGAACGGGCCGGTGACGGTCAACGGCAAGGCGCTGGACGACAAGTCGTTCATCTTCGCGGGCAACAGCGCCTGCGACGACGAGCCCTTCGGGCCGATCCACGTGCCCGAGGGCCGGATCTGGGTGATGGGCGACCACCGTCAGAATTCGCTGGACTCCCGCTACCACCAGGAACTGCCCGGGCAGGGAACGGTGTCCACGGACGAGGTCGTCGGACGGGCCATCGTCATCGCCTGGCCGGTCAACCGCTGGTCGACCCTGCCGGTCCCCGGCACCTTCGACCAGCCGGGGCTGAACGCCGCGGCCGCCGTGGCGCCGGGAGCACTGGGTGTAGCCGGAGCGCTGCCCCTCGTGTTCTGGCGTCGCCGGAGGCTGACCAGCGGGCGTACCGCCGGGTAGGGTGCCGACTCGGATCAGCGATTGTCGATCTCCGATGGGGGAGCGCTGGGATGAGCGGAACAGGACGTACGGATGGCGGCCGCGGCCGGTTCGGCAACGCGTTGTCGAACCTGGCCGTGGCCGTCGGCTGTGTGCTCTTCCTCGGCGGCTTCGCCTGGGGAGCGGTGGTGTACAAGCCGTACACCGTGCCGACCGACTCGATGTCCCCGACGGTGAACGCCGGTGAACGGGTGCTCGCGCAACGGATAGAGGGCGCCGACGTACGGCGCGGTGATGTGGTCGTCTTCACGGATTCGGCCTGGGGCGACGTGCCGATGGTGAAGCGGGTCGTCGGAGTGGGCGGCGACGAGGTCGCGTGCTGCGACGAGGACGGTCGGCTGACCATCGACGGCAAGCCCATCGAGGAACCGTATCTGCAGGCGAAGGGGGCCACGCTCGCTCCGGCCGACGGCGGAGGTCCGGCCTCCGTCCAGGACTTCACGGCCGCCGTGCCCGAGGGACAGATCTTCCTGCTCGGGGACGAGCGCGCGACCTCGTTGGACTCCCGGGTCCACCTGGAGGACCCGGGGCAGGGGTCGGTTCCGCGCGGTGCCGTGGAGGCACGGGTGGATGCCGTGGCATGGCCCATGAAGGGCATGCTCGACCGGCCGGCGGCCTTCGCGGCCCTGCCCGGCGGGGTGTCGTCCAGCGGGCCGCTGCCGCTGCAGATCGGGGCTCTGGTGGCGGGTGTGCTCCTGATCCTCGGAGGGGCCGCCTACGGGCCGCTCGCGGCCCGCTCCGCCCGCAGGACCCCGCCGAGGGTGCCCTCCGGTGACCGCTGAGACACGCAAGGTCGCACGGATCGTGCTCCTGGACCCGGACGACCGGATCCTGCTGCTCCACGGATTCGAGCCCGCGGACCCGGCGACGAGTTGGTGGTTCACGCCGGGCGGCGGTCTGGAGGGCTGCGAGAGCCGGGAGGAAGCGGCACTGCGCGAGCTCGCCGAGGAAACGGGGATCACGGACGTCCGGCTCGGCCCCGTGCTGTGGACGCGGATCTGCTCCTTCCCGTTCGACGGGCGGCGCTGGGACCAGGACGAGTGGTACTTCCTGGCTCGAACGGCACAGACCGTCACGGACCAGAAGGGCCTCACGGAACTGGAGCGGCGCAGTGTTGCCGGTCTGAGGTGGTGGACTTCCGCCGAACTTCTCACGACGCGTGAGACGGTGTACCCGACCAGGCTCGCCGGGCTGCTGCGCACGCTGCTCGACGAGGGTCCCCCACGCGTTCCGCTGGTTCTCGCCCCCGAAATCGTCTAATCGGCCAGGGGTGCGGGCGGTTGACGCACAATGGGGGGACGCACGGCTGAAGGGGAACATGCCATGAGCGCCGAGGACCTCGAGAAGTACGAGACCGAGATGGAGCTGAAGCTCTACCGGGAGTACCGCGATGTCGTCGGTCTGTTCAAATACGTGATCGAGACCGAGCGGCGCTTCTACCTCACGAACGACTACGAGATGCAGGTGCACTCGGTGCAGGGCGAGGTCTTCTTCGAGGTCTCCATGGCGGACGCGTGGGTCTGGGACATGTACCGGCCCGCCAGGTTCGTCAAGCAGGTTCGCGTGCTGACCTTCAAGGACGTGAACATCGAGGAGCTCAACAAGAGCGATCTCGAACTTCCGGGCAGCTGATCGCCCTCCCCCGGTCGGGGCCGTTTCGCTCGTCCGGGTGGCCGGGTTATCCACAACGGCCGGGTTATCCACCAAGATCCAACAGATCGGGCGGGGCGCGTCAGAGTCGGTGCCGGAGGTGGTGCCGATATGAACGCACGGGGCGCACTCGGGCGGTACGGCGAGGACGTGGCGGCGCGGCTGCTGGCCGACGCCGGCATGTCCGTACTGCAGCGCAACTGGCGCTGTCGCACGGGAGAGATCGACATCGTGGCCAGGGACGGCGACGCGGTGGTCGTCTGCGAGGTGAAGACCCGCAGGACGGGCTCCTTCGAGCATCCGATGGAGGCCGTCACCCCTGCCAAGGCGGACCGGCTGCGCCGGCTCGCCGAGGTCTGGCTCGACCGGCACGGCGGGCCGCCGCCGGGCGGGGTCCGGATCGATCTGGTCGGCGTGATCCTGCCCCGGCGCGGGGCGCCGGTCGTCGAGCATGTGCGGGGCGTGGCCTGATGGGGTTCGCGCGGGCGTGTTCGGTGGCGCTGGTGGGCGTCGAGGGCGTGGTGGTGGAGGTCCAGGCCGACCTGGAGCCGGGCGTGGCGGCGTTCACGCTGGTCGGGCTGCCGGACAAGAGCCTGGTGGAGAGCCGGGACCGGGTCAGGGCTGCTGTGGTGAATTCCGGGGCGGAGTGGCCGCAGAAGAAGCTCACGGTGGGGCTGTCCCCGGCCTCCGTGCCCAAGGCCGGCTCGGGTTTCGATCTCGCTGTCGCGTGTGCGGTGCTCGGCGCGGCGGAGCGGATCGACCCGGCGGCGATCGCCGACGTGGTGATGATCGGGGAGCTGGGCCTCGACGGCCGGGTGCACCCGGTGCGCGGGGTGCTGCCGGCGGTGCTCGCGGCGGCGGAGGCGGGCTACCGCCAGGTCGTCGTTCCCGAGCACACCGCGGGGGAGGCGGCCCTGGTGCCAGGCGTCTCCGTGCTGGGCGTGCGGAGTCTGCGCCAGCTCATCGCCGTGCTCGGCGACGAACCCGTGCCGGACGAGCCGGCCGCCGACCGGGGCCGTCCCGACGCCGTACCGTCCGGGCTGATGGTGCCCGGTGCGGGAGTCGGCGCAGGACTGGCTGCGCTGGGTGCCGCGGGCACGGGACACCGGCCCGATCTGGCGGACGTCGCGGGCCAGGCCAGGGCGCGCAAGGCACTGGAGGTCGCGGCGGCGGGCGGTCACCATCTGCTGCTCTCGGGGCCGCCCGGTGCGGGGAAGACCATGCTGGCCGAACGGCTCACGGCGATCCTGCCACCGCTGACCCGGCAGGAGTCCCTCGAAGTGACGGCGGTGCACTCCGTGGCGGGAATCCTCCCGCAGGGCGAACCCCTGGTGACCAGGGCGCCGTACTGCGCACCGCACCACTCGGCGACGATGCAGTCGCTCGTGGGCGGCGGCAACGGCCTGCCGAGGCCCGGAGCGGTCTCCTTGGCCCACAGGGGTGTGCTCTTCCTGGACGAGGCGCCGGAATTCTCGGGGCGGGCGCTGGACGCGCTGCGCCAGCCCCTGGAATCCGGGCACGTGGTGGTCGCCCGGGCTGCTGGGGTGGTGCGGCTGCCCGCCCGCTTCCTGATGATCCTGGCCGCGAACCCCTGCCCGTGCGGTCGGCACACACTGGCCGGTGCGGGCTGCGAATGCCCGCCCTCGGTGGTCCGCCGGTACCAGGCCCGGCTCTCCGGCCCGCTGCTGGACCGGGTGGACCTGCGGGTCGAGGTCGAGCCGGTCGGCCGGGCGGACCTGATGGGACGCGGGGGCCGGGGGGAGTCCTCCGACGAGGTCGCCGCCCGGGTGCGGCAGGCCAGGGTACGGGCCGCGGACCGGCTGGCAGGCACTCCGTGGACCACCAACAGCGAAGTGCCGGGCCACGAGCTGCGCACCCGGCTGCTCGCGGCGCCCGGAGCGCTGATCGCGGCCGAGCGGGACATGGAGCGGGGCGTCCTCACCGCCAGGGGCCTGGACCGGGTCCTGCGCGTGGCATGGACGGTGGCCGACCTACGAGCCGCCGACCGCCCGGACGCCTCCGACATCGCGGTGGCCCTGGAGCTGCGGACCGGCATCCACCGAGGCGTCCCGATGCAAGCGGGTGCCCGGTGAACGGCCCGCCGGCCGACGACGGCGGGCCGGCCGTCGGCGACGGCGAGCGGATGGCGCGGGCCGCCCTGACCCGGGTGTTCGAGCCGGGGGACGAACGAGGAGGCCGCTGGCTCCGCGAGATCGGCCCCGTCGAGCTGATACGGCGTCTCACCAGCGGGGACGGCACGGCGCGGACGCTGGGGGGAATGACCGCCGCACGTCTCGCCGGCTACCGGTTGCGGGCCGCGACGGCCGACCCCGGCCGGGACCTGGCGGACGCGGCCGCGATCGGCGGGCGGTTCGTCTGTCCCGGCGACCGGGAATGGCCCACCCAGCTCGACGACCTGGGTGACGCGCGGCCCATCGGGCTCTGGGTGCGCGGGCGGCCCGACCTGCGGCGGTGGGCGCTGCGTTCGGTCGCCGTGGTGGGTGCCCGGGCCTGCACACCGTACGGGGCGCACATGGCGGCGACCCTCGGTGCCGGATTGGCCGAGCGGGGCTGGGTGGTGGTCTCCGGCGCGGCGTTCGGGGTCGACGGCGCCGCCCACCGTGGGGCGCTGGCCGCAGGCGGGGCGACCCTGGCGGTGCTGGCCTGCGGGGTGGACGTCCCCTATCCCCGGGGGCACGCCGAGCTCATCGGACGGATGGTGGAACAGGGTCTGGTCATCGGCGAGTTGCCGCCTTCGGAACATCCGACACGCAGCAGATTCATCCTCCGGAACCGGGTGATCGCCGCGCTCACGCGAGGCACGGTCGTGGTGGAGGCCGAATATCGCAGCGGTTCGCTGGTCACGGCCAGGAACGCGCAGCGGCTGGGCCGTTTCACCATGGGGGTGCCGGGGCCCGCCACCAGCGGACTGTCGGCCGGAGTCCATGAACTCCTGCGGGGCGAGGGTGTCCTCGTCACCGACGCCGCCGAAATCTCCGAACTGGTGGGAGAGATGGGAGACCTCGCCCCCGCGGGCAGGGGCCCCGTGCTGCCCCGGGACCTGCTCGACGACGCCTGCGCACGGGTCCTGGAGGCGCTGCCCGGGAAGGGGACGATGTGCGGGCGGGACGTGGCCCGCGCCGCGGGGACGTCGACGGATGAAGCGCTCGGACGGTTGTACGAACTGCACTCACTGGGGTTCGTCGAACGTGAGGGCGACGGATGGCGGTTGACGCCGGGGCCGACACGCGATGAGGACGCGCGGCGAGGCGGTACTTGACCCGGGGCATTCGGGTGAAAAGGTGATGCAGACGACCTCGGCGGTGCCTGGTCGTGCCTCCGGAGCCGGTGAACGGCGAGCGACCGGGGGCCGGCCATGTCCGACGACGCGGGAAATGAAACGGAATCACACAGCGCGGATCCATTGTCCAGCGCGCACCGCAACACTTCGGTCACGCTACGCTCACAAGGAATCCGCCCCAGAGACACGTCCCAGCACTTCACGGCAGAACGGCTCAAGGCACCACATGCCCCAGCACACCTCCGGGTCTGACCGCGCGGCAGTACCACCGGCTGCGCGTGGCACTGTGCGCCCTCCAGCCCCTTCCTCGCTCGACGAGTTGTGGCGTTCCTACAAGTCCACGGGGGACGAGCGGCTGCGGGAGCAGCTGATCCTGCACTACTCACCGCTGGTCAAGTACGTGGCGGGGCGGGTCAGTGTGGGTCTGCCGTCCAATGTGGAGCAGGCGGACTTCGTCTCCTCGGGGGTCTTCGGACTGATCGACGCCATCGAGAAGTTCGACATCGAGCGCGCCATCAAGTTCGAGACCTACGCGATCACCAGGATCCGCGGCGCGATGATCGACGAACTCCGGGCACTGGACTGGATCCCGAGGTCCGTGCGGCAGAAGGCGCGCAACGTCGAACGCGCCTACGCCACCCTGGAGGCACAGCTGCGGCGTACACCCTCGGAGGCCGAGGTCGCCGCCGAGATGGGCATCGCGCTGGAGGAACTGCACGCTGTTTTCAGCCAGTTGTCGCTTGCCAATGTGGTGGCACTGGAGGAGCTGCTGCATGCCGGCGGCGAGGGCGGCGACCGGCTGAGCCTGATGGACACCCTTGAGGACACCGCGGCCGACAACCCGGTCGAGGTCGCCGAGGACCGCGAGCTGAGACGGCTGCTCGCCCGCGCCATCAACACACTTCCGGAGCGGGAGAAGACCGTGGTCACCCTCTACTACTACGAGGGCCTCACCCTCGCCGAGATCGGAAACGTCCTCGGGGTCACCGAGAGCCGCGTCAGCCAGATCCACACGAAGTCGGTGCTGCAGCTCCGGGCGAAACTGGCCGACGCCGGACGCTGATCCGGGGCGGCTTCGGCCACCCGGCCGCAGACACGCACATCCCGTCGGACACCCGCCGCCGTAGAGTGGAGGCGTGCCCAGGATTCGAGCGGCCTCCGTGGCCGAGCACCGGACCATGCAGCGCGGCGCCCTCCTGGACGCCGCGCGCTCCCTGCTGTCCGAGGGCGGTACGGAGGCGCTCACCTTCCCCGCCCTCGCCGAGCGCACGGGCCTCGCCAGGTCCTCCGTCTACGAGTACTTCCGCTCCCGCGCGGCCGTGGTCGAGGAACTCTGCGCCGTCGACTTCCCCCTCTGGGCGGCCGAGGTCGAGAACGCCATGGACCGGGCCGGTACACCCGAGGAGAAGATCGAGGCGTACGTGCGCCGGCAGCTCGGTCTGGTCGGGGACCGGCGGCACCGTGCCGTCGTCGCGATCTCGGCGAGCGAGCTGGACGCGGGCGCGCGGGAGAAGATCCGGGCGGCGCACGGCGGACTGATCACCATGATCGTCGAGGCCCTGGGCGATCTGGGCCACACCGAGCCCCGGCTCGCCGCGATGCTGCTGCAGGGCTCCGTGGACGCGGCGGTGCGCCGCATCGAGCTGGGCGCGGAGGAGCCGGGCGTGGTCGCCGACGCCGCCGTGGCCATGGTCCTGCGCGGCGTACGGGGCTGAGCAGGCCACCACGCCACGCGGCCGTGGCCACGAGCAGCGCCGCGAGTGGTCCGTACGCCGCCCGTCCGTACCCTGTCACGTCGTACCCCGCCGTTCCGTATCCCCTCGCGCCGTACTCCGCCGTGCCCTGACCGGCCGTCCGCCGGGCCGGAGCTGCCCGCGGCAGCGGAACGCCGAACACCGGGAGCAGCCGGGACGGCCCCCTGCGCAGCAGTGACGGCGGGAGCATCGACAGCGGATCCAGGTAGACGTCGCCGCGCCGCAGTCCCCAGTGCAGACAGCCGGACGCGCAGTGGGACGGGCCCGGACCGGCCACTCCCACCGCCTGTCCCGCCACCACCTCGTCGCCCTCTTCGACCCGCGCCCGGACCGGCTCGTACGTGAAGCGCAGTGCGGGCTCCCCGCTCCCGGCCACCTCGACGGAGAGCACCCCACGTCCTGCCACCTGCCCCGCGAACGCGACCCGGCCCGAGGCCGCCGCCCGCACCGGAGTCCCCGGCGGGGCGGCGAGGTCGACGCCGCGGTGGCCCGGCCCGTACGGACCGGCGGGCGGCTCCCAGCCCCGGACGACGAGGGGCCGGCCGGCGAGCGGCCACGCCCGGTCTCCGGCCGGTGCCTCGATCCGCGGTGCGGCCCCGGCGCAGTGTCCTCCCAGGAACACCGTGAGCAGTGTCGCCAGCACGGTCATCAGTGCCGTCGAGACCTGCCGCGCAGGCGGGACGGCGCGGGGCCGGTGCGGGGTCGCTCCAGGTGTGCGGTGCATGACGCAACGATCTCCCGGCGGCCCGTCCTGCGGGGATCATGGTCCCGATCTGTGGAAAGCCGACCGGTTGTGGATATCGCCGTCACCCGGCACCCGACGGGTCCCGTACACTTCTTCTGGCGATCCGGGTCACCGGGTCGACTTCGCACGCCCCGCCACCTCCCTCTCTGCGGAGGTGGCCGCGCTCCTCGGTCCCTCGTGGCACGGCGCGTCGGGGCGTCAGGCGCGACAGCAATCCTGCGGTCGCGATAACCGAGCACCTCAAGGAGTACGGCCATGGCCGTCGTCACGATGCGGGAGCTGCTGGAAAGCGGCGTCCACTTCGGTCACCAGACCCGTCGCTGGAACCCGAAGATGAAGCGCTTCATCTTCACCGAGCGCAACGGCATCTACATCATCGACCTGCTCCAGTCGCTGTCGTACATCGACCGCGCCTACGAGTTCGTCAAGGAGACCGTCGCCCACGGCGGCTCCATCATGTTCGTGGGTACGAAGAAGCAGGCCCAGGAGGCCATCGCCGAGCAGGCGACGCGCGTCGGCATGCCGTACGTCAACCAGCGTTGGCTCGGTGGCATGCTCACCAACTTCTCCACCGTCTACAAGCGCCTTCAGCGTCTGAAGGAGCTCGAGCTCATCGACTTCGAGGACGTGGCCGCCTCCGGCCTCACCAAGAAGGAGCTCCTGGTCCTCTCCCGCGAGAAGGCCAAGCTGGAGAAGACCCTCGGTGGTATCCGCGAGATGCAGAAGGTGCCGAGCGCCGTCTGGATCGTCGACACCAAGAAGGAGCACATCGCCGTCGGTGAGGCGCGCAAGCTCCACATCCCGGTCGTCGCGATCCTCGACACCAACTGCGACCCCGACGAGGTCGACTACAAGATTCCGGGCAACGACGACGCGATCCGCTCCGTCACCCTGCTCACCCGCGTGATCGCCGACGCCGTCGCCGAGGGCCTCATCGCCCGTTCCGGTGCCGCCACCGGTGACTCGAAGCCGGGCGAGAAGGCCGCCGGCGAGCCGCTCGCCGAGTGGGAGCGTGACCTGCTCGAGGGCGAGAAGAAGGACGACGCCGAGGTTCAGTCCTCCGCCGAGACCGAGAAGGCCGCCGACGCCGAGCCGGCCACCGCCGCTGCCGAGCAGGACGAGGCCCCGGCCGCCGAGGCCCCCGCCGCCGAGGCCGAGGCTCCGGCCGCGGACGGCGAGCAGGCCTGACCCCGTCAGTCACGGCTGAAGACGGCGGGGGCCGGTGCGCAGGCACCGCCCCCGCCGTTCACCCGTAGATCTTTCAGACTTCGAGAGAGAAAACAGACTCATGGCGAACTACACCGCCGCTGACGTCAAGAAGCTCCGCGAGCTCACCGGCGCCGGCATGATGGACTGCAAGAAGGCGCTCGACGAGGCCGACGGCAACGTCGACGGCGCCGTCGAGGCGCTCCGTATCAAGGGCCAGAAGGGCGTCGCCAAGCGCGAAGGCCGTTCTGCCGAGAACGGTGCCGTCGTCTCCCTCATCTCCGAGGACAAGACGTCCGGCGTCCTGCTCGAGCTGAAGTGCGAGACGGACTTCGTCGCCAAGGGCGAGAAGTTCCAGACCGTCGCCAACACGCTCGCCGCGCACGTCGCCGCGACCTCCCCGGCCGACATCGAGGCGCTCCTCGCCTCGGAGATCGAGGCCGGCAAGACCGTCCAGGCGTACGTGGACGAGGCCAACGCCAACCTCGGCGAGAAGATCGTCCTGGACCGCTTCGCGCAGTTCACCGGCGGTTACGTGGCTGCGTACATGCACCGCACGATGCCCGACCTCCCGCCGCAGGTCGGCGTCCTCGTCCAGCTGGACAAGGAGAACGCCGAGGTCGCCAAGGACGTCGCGCAGCACATCGCCGCCTTCGCCCCGAAGTACCTCAACCGCGACGAGGTCCCGGCCGAGACGGTCGAGAACGAGCGTCGTGTCGCCGAGGCCACCTCGCGCGAGGAGGGCAAGCCCGAGGCCGCCCTCCCGAAGATCGTCGAGGGTCGCGTCAACGGCTTCTTCAAGGAGGTCGTCGTCCTCGAGCAGGCCTTCGCCAAGGACAACAAGAAGTCGGTCCAGAAGGTCCTGGACGAGGCCGGTGTCAGCCTGACGCGCTTCGCGCGCATCAAGGTCGGCATCTGAGTCCGTCCGCGAACAACGGTGGACCCCGATAGGGTCTGGTGCAGTCGTCGGCCGCACTCAGCCGGACGACCGCAGAACTGACGAGGAGGCCATTGCCGCTGAGGGACAGCAGACCCACGGCAATGGCCTTCTTCGTATGTGCACGAGGAGAATCTCCATGAACAAGGGCGCGGACGCCACACACGGTGACCACAAGCGCGACGACGGCACGATTTCCGGACGCTTCATGCTGAAGCTGTCCGGCGAGGCGTTCGCCGGCGGCGGGGGTCTCGGTGTCGACCCCGATGTCGTGCACGCCATCGCCCGCGAGATCGCCGCGGTCGTACGCGACGGCGCGGAGATCGCGGTCGTCATCGGCGGCGGCAACTTCTTCCGTGGCGCCGAGCTCCAGCAGCGGGGCATGGACCGGGCGCGGTCCGACTACATGGGCATGCTCGGCACGGTCATGAACTGCCTGGCGCTGCAGGACTTCCTGGAGAAGGAGGGCATCGACTCGCGCGTCCAGACCGCCATCACCATGGGCCAGGTCGCGGAGCCCTACATCCCGCTCCGTGCCGTACGGCACCTGGAGAAGGGGCGAGTCGTGATCTTCGGTGCCGGTATGGGCATGCCGTACTTCTCCACCGACACGACGGCCGCCCAGCGTGCCCTGGAGATCGACGCCGAGGCGCTCCTGATGGGCAAGAACGGGGTGGACGGGGTCTACGACTCCGACCCGAGGACCAACCCCGGCGCGGTGAAGTTCGACGCACTGGAGTACGGCGAGGTGATCGCCCGCGACCTCAAGGTCGCCGACGCCACCGCGATCACGCTCTGCCGCGACAACCAGCTCCCGATCCTTGTCTTCGAGCTGACCACGGAAGGCAATATCGCCCGCGCGGTCAAGGGTGAGAAGATCGGCACGCTCGTGAGCGACGAGAGCACCCGGGCCTGACGGCCCAAAGGATGGACAACGGCCTGCCGGTCGGACACCGTGCAGGTGAGGACGCGACGCAGGATCCGCAGGGCCCGACGACGCCGGGCCCACTCAAGACACGCAGGAGCACGTGGTGATCGAAGAAATCCTCCTCGAGGCCGAGGAGAAGATGGAGAAGACCGTCGTGGTCGCCAAAGAGGACTTTGCCGCGATCCGTACCGGCCGTGCGCACCCGGCGATGTTCAACAAGATCGTCGCCGACTACTACGGCGCGCTGACCCCGATCAACCAGCTGGCCTCGTTCTCGGTTCCCGAGCCGCGGATGGCCGTGGTGACTCCGTTCGACAAGACCGCACTGCGCAACATCGAGCAGGCGATCCGCGACTCCGACCTCGGCGTCAACCCGAGCAACGACGGCAACATCATCCGAGTGACGTTCCCGGAGCTCACGCAGGACCGCCGCAAGGAGTACATCAAGGTCGCGAGGACCAAGGCCGAGGACTCCAAGATCTCGATCCGGGCCATCCGCCGCAAGGCCAAGGAGACGCTCGACAAGCTCGTCAAGGACAAGGAGTCCGGCGAGGACGAGGTCCGCCGCGCGGAGAAGGAGCTCGACGACACCACCGCGAAGTACGTCGCGCAGGTGGACGAGCTGCTCAAGCACAAGGAAGCCGAGCTGCTCGAGGTCTGATGAACGACTCTTCCTGGGGCGCCCCGCAGGGAGCCGGTTACTGGGGCGCGCCCGAGATGGGGGCCGCTCCGGCGGGTCCTGCTCACGATGTGTACGGCGCCCAGCAGACTCGGCCCATGCCCATCGTGCCGGACGTTCCCGACGCAGGTAGAGACGCTGACGACCGGAACAGGGACGCCGCGGCGCGTGTCAGCGGCCCCCTGTTCCGTGACGAGAAGCCGCAGGAGCCCATGTCCACCCCGTTGCCGTCGCCCCCGCCGCACAAGAAGCGTGCGGGGCGTGATCTGCGTGCTGCCATAGGGGTAGGCCTCGGGCTCGGCGCGGTCGTCGCCGGGTCGCTCTTCATCGTGAAGGCCGTCTTCGTCGGCGTGGTCGTGCTCGCGGTGGTGGTGGGGCTCTGGGAGCTCACCTCCCGCCTCGAGGAGCGCAAGGGGATCAACGCCCCCCTCGTGCCGCTCGCCGTCGGCGGCGCCGCCATGGTGGTCGCCGGCTACGTGCGGGACGCGGAGGGCGCCTGGGTCGCCATGGCGCTCACAGCTCTCGCGGTCCTCGTCTGGCGGATGACGGAGTCACCGGAGGGCTACCTCAAGGACGTCACGGCCGGTGTCTTCGCCGTGTTCTACGTGCCGTTCCTGGCGACGTTCGTCAGCATGATGCTCACCGCGGACGACGGTTCGTGGCGGGTGCTGACCTTCCTGCTGCTCACGGTGGTCGCCGACACGGGTGCGTACGCCGTCGGCTGGCGCTTCGGCACGCACAAGCTGGCACCTCGCATCAGTCCCGGGAAGACCCGCGAGGGCCTGTTCGGCGCGATCGGCTTCGCGATGGCCGCCGGTGCGCTGTGCATGCAGTTCCTGATCGACGACGGCAGCTGGTGGCAGGGACTGCTGCTGGGCCTCGCCGTAGCCGCCAGCGCCACGCTCGGCGACCTGGGCGAGTCCATGATCAAGCGGGATCTCGGCATCAAGGACATGGGCACGCTGCTGCCGGGCCACGGCGGCATCATGGACCGGCTCGACTCACTGCTGCCGACCGCGCCGGTCGTCTGGCTGCTGCTGGTGCTGTTCGTCGGATCCGGCTGAACAGGTTCCGTGGGCATGCTGCCTGACCTGCGGTTTTTCGAGTGAGGGTCCGTTGTCCACAGGGCGGCGGGCCCTCACTCGTATGTCTGCGACACTTGAAGAACCATGCCTAAGCCCGGAGAACTCCAGTTTGTCGCGCCCCGCGGAGCCAAGCAGCCGCCGCGGCACCTCGCCGACCTCACCCCCGACGAGCGCAAGGAAGCAGTCGCCGCGACCGGCGAGAAGCCCTTCCGCGCCAAGCAGCTGTCGCAGCACTACTTCGCGCGGTACGCGCACCGGCCGGCCGAGTGGAGCAACATCCCGGCCGGTTCACGGGACAAGCTCGCCGAGGCGCTGTTCCCCGACCTGATGTCCGTGGTGCGCCACATCAGCTGTGACGAGGACACCACCCGTAAGACGCTCTGGAAGCTGCACGACGGGACGCTCGTCGAGTCCGTCCTCATGCGCTATCCGGACCGGGTGACGATGTGCATCTCGTCGCAGGCCGGGTGCGGGATGAACTGCCCGTTCTGCGCGACCGGGCAGGCCGGCCTCGACCGCAATCTGTCGACCGCCGAGATCGTGCACCAGATCGTGGACGGGATGCGGGCGCTGCGCGACGGCGAGGTCCCGGGCGGACCCGCGCGGCTGTCCAACATCGTCTTCATGGGCATGGGCGAGCCCCTGGCCAACTACAAGCGGGTGGTCGGGGCGATCCGACGGCTGACGGATCCGGAGCCGGACGGCCTCGGACTCTCGCAGCGCGGGATCACCGTCTCCACGGTGGGCCTGGTGCCGGCCATGCTGCGCTTCGCCGACGAGGGCTTCAAGTGCCGCCTCGCCGTCTCGCTGCACGCCCCGGACGACGAGCTGCGCGACACCCTCGTCCCCGTCAACACCCGCTGGAACGTCCGTGAGGTCCTGGACGCGGCGTGGGAGTACGCGGACAAGTCCGGCCGCCGCATCTCCATCGAGTACGCGCTGATCCGCGACATCAACGACCAGGCCTGGCGGGGTGACCGGCTGGGCCGGCTGCTCAAGGGCAAGCGGGTCCATGTCAACTTGATCCCGCTGAACCCGACGCCCGGCTCCAAGTGGACCGCCTCGCGGCCCGAGGACGAGAAGGCGTTCGTCGAGGCGATCGCCGCCCACGGTGTGCCCGTCACGGTCCGGGACACCCGCGGCCAGGAGATCGACGGAGCCTGCGGCCAGCTCGCCGCCTCCGAGCGTTGAGACTCCGGTCCGGCCCGGTGGGCCCGGGCCGTACCGGCCGGGCGGAGCCCGGTGCGCGGGGCCGGTACGGCCGGTGCACCGGGCTGATCCGGCCGGTGTAGCCTGGTCCGAAAATCAACTTCATATTCCGACAGGGGAGCGCCACAGCGCTGAGAGTGCGGCACCGAGGACAGGTCGGCCGCAGACCCTCTGAACCTCGCCCGGGTCATTCCGGGTAGGAAGTTCGGACCTTACTCAAGCTGTTGCGCCCTGCCCGCTCACCGAGTGGGCGGGGCCGCGTCTCTTCCTGGTCACGCCCAGGAGGAATCACACATGAACACCACCACGAAGTACGCCGCGACGGCGCTCGCCGCCGCGCTCGGCGTCACCGTGCTCGCCGGCTGCGGCGGCTCCGACGACGAGCCCGAAGGCTCCGGGCGCTCCCGGACCGTCACCCTGGTCAGCCATGACTCCTTCAACGCCTCGGACTCCGTCCTGAAGGCGTTCACGAAGGAGACCGGTTACAAGATCAAGGTGCTGAAGAGCGGCGACGCGGGCGCCGCGCTCAACCAGGAGATCCTGACCAAGGGCTCCCCGCGCGGTGACGTCTTCTTCGGCGTCGACAACACGCTGCTCTCCCGCGCGCTGGACAACGGTCTGTTCACGCCGTACGAGGCGAAGGGCCTCGACCGTGTCGCGGCCGACGCCCAGCTCGATGCCACCGGGCACCGGGTCACGCCCGTGGACACCGGCGACATCTGCGTCAACTATGACAAGAAGTATTTCGCGGACAAGAAGCTCGACCCGCCGCAGTCCTTCGAGGACCTGCTGAAGCCCGCGTACAAGAACCTCCTCGTCACCGAGAACGCCGCGACCTCCTCGCCCGGCCTCGGCTTCCTCCTCGGCACGGTCGCCACCTACGGCGAGACCGGCTACCAGGACTACTGGAAGAAGCTGAAGGACAACGGGGTCAAGGTCGTCGACGGCTGGGAGCAGGCGTACAACGAGGAGTTCTCCGGCTCCGCGGGCGGCAGGAAGACCAAGGCGGACCGGCCGCTCGTCGTCTCCTACGCCTCCAGCCCGCCCGTCGAGGTGCTGTACGCCGAACCGCAGCCCACCGAGGCCCCCACCGGGGTCTCCACCGGCACCTGCTTCCGTCAGATCGAGTTCGCCGGCCTGCTGGACGGCGCGAAGAACGAGGCGGGCGGCAAGGCGCTGCTGGACTTCCTGATCAGCAAGCAGTTCCAGGAGGACATGCCGCTCAACATGTTCGTGAACCCGGTCGCGAAGGACGCCGAGCTGCCCGAGCTCTTCACGAAGTTCGGTGAGACCGTCGGCAAGCCGGCGACGGTGGCGCCGGAGAAGATCGCCAAGAACCGTGAGCAGTGGGTCCAGTCATGGTCCTCGCTCGTCGTGAAGTAGCCACCCCGCCCGCGGTCAGGGGCAGGGGCGACGCGCGTGGGAACGCGGTGCGGTTCGGCCTGATGGCCGTGCCCGTCGCGTTCTTCGCGCTGTTCTTCGCCTACCCCGTCGTCGCGATCGTCGGCCGGGGTCTCAGGACGGACGGCGTCTGGCAGTCCGGCCGGATCGGCGAGGTGCTGAGCCGGCCGGACATCCTGGACGTCCTCTGGTTCACGACCTGGCAGGCCCTCGCCTCGACCGGGCTCACCCTGCTGATCGCGTTGCCCGGCGCCTACGTCCTCGCCCGGTTCGACTTCCCCGGCAAACACCTGCTGCGTGCCGTCGTGACCGTGCCGTTCGTCCTGCCGACGGTCGTCGTGGGTACGGCGTTCCTGGCGGTGCTGGGGCGCGGCGGGTTCCTCGACGAGCTATGGGGCGTCCGGCTCGACACGACGGTGTGGGCGATCCTGCTCGCCCACGTGTTCTTCAACTACGCGGTCGTCGTACGGACCGTCGGCGGCCTGTGGGCGCAGCTCGACCCCCGCCAGGAAGAGGCCGCCCGGGTGCTCGGAGCCGGACGCCTCACCGCCTGGCGGCGGGTGACCCTGCCCGCTCTGGCCCCGGCCGTGGCAGCCGCGGCCCTGATGGTCTTCCTCTTCACCTTCACCTCCTTCGGAGTCGTCCAGATCCTCGGCGGCCCCGCGTACTCCACGCTGGAGGTGGAGATCTACCGGCAGACCGCCCAACTGCTGGACCTGCCGACGGCCGCCGTGCTGACCCTGGTGCAGTTCGCCGCGGTCGGCGGGGTCCTCGCCGCACACGCGTGGACCGTGCGGCGCAGGGAGACGGCGCTCAAGCTGGTCGACCCGGCACAGACCGCCCGCCCGCCGCGCGGCGCAGGGCAGCGGGTGCTGGTCGGCGGGGTGCTGCTGACCGTCCTGCTGTTGATCGTGGTGCCGCTCGGCGTGCTGGTGGAACGCTCCCTGGACACCTCCGGCGGCCACGGGTTCGGCTTCTACCGCGCCCTGCAGTCCGCCGAGGCGAGCGGCTCCACCTTCCTGGTCCCGCCGCTCGATGCCATCGGGAACTCGCTGCGGTACGCCGTCGTCGCCACCCTCATCGCCCTCGTGATCGGCGGTCTCGCCGCAGCGGCCCTGACCCGGCGGGCGGGACCTCTGGTGCGCGGCTTCGACGCGCTGCTGATGCTGCCGCTCGGGGTGTCCGCGGTCACCGTCGGCTTCGGCTTCCTGATCACGCTCGACGAACCGCCGCTCGATCTGCGCACGTCCTGGATCCTCGTACCGCTCGCACAGGCGCTCGTGGGCGTCCCCTTCGTCGTACGCATCATGCTGCCCGTCCTGCGGGCGGTCGACGGCCGGCTGCGGGAGGCGGCGGCGGTGCTCGGTGCCTCGCCGCTGCGGGCCTGGCGCGAGGTCGACCTGCCGCTGGTGCGCCGTGCGCTGCTGGTGGCCGCCGGCTTCGCGTTCGCCGTGTCGCTCGGCGAGTTCGGCGCGACCGTGTTCATCGCACGTCCCGACAACCCCACCCTGCCGGTGGCGGTCGCGAGACTGCTGGGACGGTCCGGCGAGCTCAACTACGGACAGGCGATGGCCCTCAGCACGATCCTGATGATCGTCTGCGCGGTGTCGCTGCTCCTGCTCGAACGTATCCGCACCGACCGATCCGGGGAGTTCTAGAGATGCTGGCACTGGAGTCGGTCACCGTCCGCTTCGGGGAGCGGACCGCCCTGGACTCGGTGGACCTGGAGGTCGCCGACCACGAGATCGTCTGTGTCCTGGGACCGAGCGGCAGCGGCAAGTCGACACTGCTTCGGGTCGTCGCCGGGCTCCGGCGGCCGGACGGCGGACGGGTGCTCCTGGACGGTGCCGACCAGGCCGCGGTGCCCGTGCACCGGCGCGGGCTCGGCCTGATGTTCCAGGACCATCAGCTCTTCCCGCACCGGGACGCCGGCGCGAATGTCGCGTTCGGACTGCGGATGCGCGGGGTCTCCCGCGCGGAGCGCGACCGCAGGGCCGACGAACTCCTCGACCTGGTCGGCCTGCCCGGCGCCGGACGGCGGGCGGTCGCCGCCCTGTCCGGCGGCGAGCAGCAGCGCGTGGCCCTCGCCCGGGCGCTGGCACCCCGCCCGAGACTGCTGATGCTGGACGAACCGCTGGGACAGCTGGACCGGAGCCTGCGCGAACGGCTCGTCGTCGAACTCCGCACCCTCTTCGGCCGGCTGGGTACGACGGTGCTCGCCGTCACCCACGACCAGGGCGAGGCCTTCGCCCTCGCCGACCGGGTGGTGGTGATGCGGGAGGGCCGGATCGCCCAGGCGGGCACCCCGCTGGAGGTCTGGCAGCGGCCCGCGTCCGCTTTCGTCGCCCGTTTCCTCGGCTTCGACAACGTGGTGGAGGCGACGGTGACCGGCACGGCCGCCGACACCGTCTGGGGCAAGGTGCCGGTGCCGGACGGTTCGCCCGGGGGCCGGTGCGAGCTGCTGGTGCGGCCCGCCGGGGTGCGGATCGGCGGGCCGGAGGACGGGCTGCGCTGCACCGTGGGCCCGCGCGTCTTCCGGGGCCACCATGTCGCCGTGACCCTGTACCCCGGCGGCGGGCCCGCCCTGGAGGCGGAGTGCGGACTGCGAGAGACCCCGCAGGAGGGCGCCGTGGTCGGCGTGACGTTCGACGCGGCGGAGACCGTGGTCCTGCCCCCGGCCGGCCCGCGCTGACACGACGCCGGGTGCGCACGCGTGGTCCACGCGGCCCTGGGGCGCATCGGCCGACAGGGCCGTCACCTCGTCAGCGGCAGCGCCGCCAGCTCCGCGATCACCCAGGTCAGCGGGGCGAACACGATCAGCAGCACTGCCGCGCGCAGGGCCGTGGCGGTGCGCAGGGCGGAGGCGGGAGCGCCCATACGCCACAGGGTCTCGGCCGTGCGGGCCCGGGCCTGCTTGGCCTCCAGCGCGGAGGTCAGCAGCGTCGCCGTGGTGCAGCCGAGGACGAGTACGGCGCCGAGCGCGGTGAGCGGGCCGAAGGGACGCGGGCCGCCGGTGTACAGCACCGAGGCCGCGATCACCCCGGACACCACCGCGCAGACCACTCCGAGCGGGCGCCCGACCCGGGACGCCTCGTCCATCAGGACCCGGCCAGCCAGCAGCCGCACGCCCCCGGGGCGCACGGCCTGGAGCAGCCGCCCGCACAGGTGGGTGAGGCCGGGACCGGCCATGGCCAGACCGATCGCGGTGAGGGTCCAACCGGCCAGCACGCTCGCCGGGGTGGAGTCGAGCCGCCCGGGCAGCGGGAAGGGGCTGCCCGCCGAGCCGCGGCTCGCGTACGCCTCGACCGCCAGGCCGGCCGCGGTGAGAGCCACGCCCCACGGCAGTCCCGTGGGCGAGGGAGCCGGGGCGAGCAGGTCCTCGGTCTCCTGGGTCGCGGAGGGCGCGGCCGGCCGGGAGCGCAGCGCGAACGCACTGGCCGCCGCCGAGACCAGCGGTACGAGGGCGAGCAGGGTGAGCGCCGCGGCGAGCGGCAACGGCGTCCCCGCGCCGAGGAATTCGGCCGCGCCGCCGTCGAAGGGCAGTCCGGTCAGATCGCCGCGGAGGTGGAGGAAGAAGAGCAGCGCCACCATCGAACCCAGCGTGGTGGACACCGCGGTGGACGCCGCGGCGAGCGCGGTCAGCCGGACCGGCCCGAGGCCGGCGGCGAAGAGTCCTGGGCGCGGTCGGGTGCTCGGGTCCGTACGTGCCACCGCGACCGCGAACTGTACGGTCGCGGCCAGCGGCACGGCGCACCACAGCAGCCGCAGGACGGAACCGGTGGCGTGCGCCGGGTGCCCGGAGGCGTATCCCAGGGTGCACAGCAGCAGGAAACCGACGCCGGCCGACGCCGCGGCGAGCAGCAGCCGCCGCATCAGGACCAGGGGATGGGATCCGCGGGTCAGACGGAGAGCGAGCACGCCGAGCGGCCTTCCGGATCGGACGCGGCGGGCAGGGCGACGGTGGTGACACGGCGGCCGTCGAGCAGCGGGACAGCACGGTCGGCGAGGGCGGCGACCTCCGCGTCATGGGTGGCGAGCACGACCGTGATGCCGTGGGACCGGGCCGCCGTGGTGAGGGTACGCAGCAGCTGTGAGCGCTCCGCCCGGTGCAGCGTCGCCGTCGGCTCGTCCGCGAAGAGCACGGTCGGCGCGGCGGTCAGGGCCCGGGCCACGGAGACCCGCTGACGCTGCTCCTGGAGCAGGGTGTGCGGCCGTTTCCTGGCGAGCGCGCCGATGTCCAGACGCTCCAGCCACTGCGTCGCCGCCTTCTTCGCCGCCCGGTGCGAGACGCCCCGCAGCAGCAGCGGCAGGGCGGCGTTCTCCCAGGTGGTCAGCTCCGGCACGAGCTGGGGCTCGGCGGCGATCCAGGCGAACCGGTCGCGGCGCAGGCGTTCGCGCAGCCGGGGGCCCATGGTGTGCACGGGGACACTGTTGAACCAGACCTCGCCCTGCTGGGGCACCAGCTGGCCGGAGAGGCAGTGGAGCAGCGTCGTCTTGCCGCTCCCGCGCGGACCGGTCACGGCGAGGACCTCGCCGTCGCGGACACCGAGGGAGACTCCGCCGAGCCCCGGGGATCCGTTGTGGGAGTGGTGCAGGGAACGAGCCCAGATCACGTCGTTGTCCGGCGGGGCCACCATGGCGTACACCTCGGTTCAGATCAGATTTCCCGTCCCCCGAACGGGGGAACCAGGACAGGGCCGATCGGTCACTCGGCACGCTAGGGAGTCGGACCGGGGTGTCGGGACAGCACGCGGCCCGGAGCCGCCCCTTCTCACTCGAACGGGTGGATCCGGGCCGTGTGGACCGTATGAAATGACTGCTGGAAGCGCTACCGGCGGTGGCCGGAGCGCCGGTCAGAGCTTGGTCCAGGCCTCTGTCAGGACGGCCCGCAGGATGCCCTCGATCTCGTCGAACGTCGACTGGTCGGAGATCAGCGGCGGCGCCAGCTGGACGACCGGGTCGCCGCGGTCGTCGGCCCGGCAGTAGAGGCCGTTGTCGTAGAGCGCCTTGGAGAGGAAGCCGTACAGGACGCGCTCGGTCTCCTCGTCGGTGAAGGTCTCCTTGGTGGCCTTGTCCTTCACCAGCTCGATCCCGTAGAAGAAGCCGTTGCCGCGGACGTCGCCGACGATCGGCAGGTCGTGCAGCTTCCGCAGCGTGGTGAGGAAGGCGTTCTCGTTGTCCAGGACGTGCTGGTTGAGGCCCTCGCGCTCGAAGATGTCGAGGTTGGCGAGACCGACCGCGGCGGACACCGGGTGGCCGCCGAAGGTGTAGCCGTGCAGGAAGGTGTTGCCGCCCTCGTAGAACGGTTCGGCCAGCCGGTCGGAGATGATGCAGGCGCCGATGGGGGAGTAGCCCGACGTCATGCCCTTCGCGCAGGTGATCATGTCCGGTACGTAGCCGAACTTGTCACACGCGAACATGGTGCCGAGGCGGCCGAAGGCGCAGATGACCTCGTCGGAGACGAGCAGCACGTCGTACTTGTCGCATATCTCGCGCACCCGCTGGAAGTAGCCGGGCGGCGGCGGGAAGCAGCCGCCGGCGTTCTGCACGGGCTCCAGGAAGACGGCCGCCACGGTGTCGGCGCCCTCGAAGAGGATCTCCTGCTCGATCTGGTCGGCGGCCCAGCGGCCGAAGGCCTCCGGGTCGTCGCCGAAGAGCGGCGCGCGGTAGATGTTGGTGTTCGGCACCTTGTGCGCGCCGGGCACCAGCGGCTCGAACGGGGCCTTGAGCGCGGGCAGTCCGGTGATCGACAGGGCTCCCTGGGGGGTGCCGTGATAGGCGACCGCACGCGAGATGACCTTGTACTTGGTCGGCTTGCCCGTGAGCTTGAAGTACTGCTTGGCCAGCTTCCAGGCCGTCTCCACGGCCTCGCCGCCGCCCGTGGTGAAGAAGACCTTGTTGAGGTCGCCCGGGGCGTGGCCCGCGAGCCGCTCGGCGAGCTCGACGGCCTTGGGGTGCGCATAGGACCAGACCGGGAAGAAGGCCAGCTCCTGCGCCTGCTTGTACGCCGCCTCGGCGAGCTCGTGGCGGCCGTGTCCGGCGTTGACGACGAACAGGCCGGAGAGGCCGTCGAGGTAGCGCTTGCCCTTGTCGTCGTAGATGTAGGTGCCCTCGCCACGCACGATGGTGGGAACGGGCGCGTTCTCGTAGTCCGACATGCGGGTGAAGTGCATCCACAGGTGGTCGTACGCGGTCCGGCTGAGGTCCTTGCTCACGGCTATCGGGTTCCCCACATATAGGTCTGCTTCTTGAGCTTGAGGTAGACGAAGCTCTCGGTGGAGCGCACACCGGGTACGGCCCGGATGCGTCTGTTGATCGTCTCCAGCAGGTGGTCGTCGTCCTCGCAGACGATCTCCACCATCAGGTCGAAGGAGCCCGCGGTCATCACCACGTACTCGCACTCGGTCATCGCCGACAGGGCATCGGCGACGGGTTCGACGTCGCCCTCGACGTTGACGCCGACCATGGCCTGGCGCCGGAACCCCACCGTCAGGGGGTCCGTGACGGCGACGATCTGCATCACGCCCTGGTCGAGCAGCTTCTGTACGCGCTGGCGCACAGCGGCCTCGGACAGGCCCACCGCCTTGCCTATCGCGGCGTACGGCCGGCGGCCGTCCTCCTGGAGCTGCTCGATGATCGCTAGGGAGACGGCATCGACCGCTGGTGACGATCCGTTCCCGGTCCTGGAGTCTGCGCTACGACTGGCCACGCGCCCACTCTGCACCGCGACTCGTCTGTCTGGCAAGCCTGAATCAATGAAATTCGTTGTCTGGGCACCTCTATGTCACTGAATCCGAAGGTGGCGTCAAGTGGGTATGTCGAAAGCGTCACCGGAGCGTCTAGGGTGGACGTCTCACCCATCGGACAGCTGACAGGAGGGGTGGTTGTGACCACCGAGGTGCGCCGTCTGCGCAACTACATCAACGGAGAGTTCCGGGACGCCGCGGACGGGCGGACCATCGACGTGGTCAACCCGGTGACGGAGGAGGTCTACGCGACCTCGCCGCTCTCCGGGCGGGCCGACGTCGACGCCGCCATGGAGGCCGCCGCGGCCGCGTTCCCCGCATGGCGTGACGTGACGCCCGCCGAGCGTCAGAAGGCACTGCTGAAGATCGCGGACGCCTTCGAGGAGCGGGCCGAGGACCTCATCGCGGCCGAGTCGGAGAACACCGGCAAGCCGCTGGAGCTCACCCGCACCGAAGAGATCCCGCCGATGGTGGACCAGATCCGCTTCTTCGCGGGTGCCGCCCGGCTGCTCGAAGGACGCTCGGCCGGCGAGTACATGGAGGGCCTGACCTCGATCGTGCGCCGGGAGCCGGTGGGCGTCTGCGCGCAGGTCGCCCCGTGGAACTACCCCATGATGATGGCCGTCTGGAAGTTCGCCCCGGCGCTCGCCGCGGGCAACACCGTCGTCCTCAAGCCGTCCGACACCACCCCGGCGTCGACCGTGCTGATCGCCGAGATCATCGGACAGATCCTGCCCAAGGGCGTCTTCAACGTCATCTGTGGCGACCGGGAGACCGGCCGCGCGATGGTCGAGCACCCGACCCCGGCGATGGCTTCCATCACCGGCTCGGTGCGGGCCGGCATGCAGGTGGCCGAGTCCGCCGCCAAGGACGTCAAGCGTGTTCACCTGGAGCTCGGGGGCAAGGCGCCCGTCGTCGTGTTCGGTGACACCGACATCGCGAAGGCCGTCGAGGGCATCTCCGTCGCCGGCTACTTCAACGCCGGCCAGGACTGTACGGCCGCGACCCGTGTCCTGGTCCACGAGTCCATCCACGACGAGTTCGTCACGGCGCTCGCCAAGGCGGCGGCCGACACGAAGACCGGCCTTCCGGACGACGAGGACGTGCTGTATGGCCCGCTCAACAACGCCAACCAGCTGGCGCAGGTGAGCGGGTTCATCGAGCGGCTCCCCGCGCACGCCAAGGTGGAGGCGGGCGGTCACCGGGTCGGCGACAAGGGGTACTTCTACGCTCCGACGGTCGTCTCCGGCCTCAAGCAGGACGACGAGATCGTCCAGCACGAGGTCTTCGGCCCCGTCATCACCGTCCAGTCCTTCACGGACGAGGCCCAGGCGCTCGCGTACGCCAACGGCGTCGAGTACGCCCTCGCCTCCTCGGTGTGGACCAAGGACCACGCCCGCGCGATGCGGATGTCCAAGAACCTCGACTTCGGCTGTGTGTGGATCAACACCCACATCCCGCTCGTCGCGGAGATGCCGCACGGCGGTTTCAAGAAGTCCGGCTACGGCAAGGACCTCTCGGCGTACGGCTTCGAGGACTACACGCGGATCAAGCACGTCATGACGTCGCTCGACGACTGACCGGCGCGCAGCCCGTGAGAGGCCCCGGGCTCACGCCCGGGGCCTCTCGTGTTCCCGGAGCTCGTGCCGCCGCAGGTCATGGACGGACCGTGCGGGGCAGGGCACTTCCGCTCGCTGGAGTGGTGAGGCACGTCGCCGGCCCATGGGCCGGCGAGGAGCCGGCCCGAGCCGCCGACGCGTGTCACCCCCAGCTTTTGAACGTGTTCATGATGGGCGTACGCTGCGGACATGAGCGAGCGAGCCCTCTTGCGGCGCATACGCGTGTGGTTGGTCGTCTTCATCGTCTGCCTGGTGCTGAGCGGTCTGACCGCCTTCCCGCTGGTGCACGAACTCCGCTGGACGGAGGGCCTGTTGCAGTCCTCCGCCTCGCCCGTCCCCGAGCACTTCCCGGCCCTGATGGAGTGGATCACCAGGGTGCGGACCGGCCTCGACGAGGCCGACGCGAGGTACCCCTTCGTGCTCTACGGAACCGACTGGCTGGCCTTCGCCCACCTGGTCATCGCGGTCGCCTTCTACGGCCCCTACCGTGATCCGGTCCGCAACATCTGGGTCGTCGAATTCGGCATGATCGCCTGTGCCGGGATCATCCCGCTGGCCCTGATCTGCGGGCCGATCCGGGACATCCCCTTCTGGTGGACCGTCATCGACATGTCCTTCGGGGTCTTCGGCGTCATCCCGCTGCTCCTCGTCCGCCGCATGATCAAGCGGCTGGAAGCGGTGCAGGGGACGCCGCTCCCGGTGCCGGCGTGATGCTCATCCGCCCTGCCTGCGCGGGCCGCCGTCACGCCGCCGCCGACGGCCCGGGCCCGGTGCGGAGACCGCCGGCTGCCCGGTATCCGCGTCAGGGCTTCCGGCCCACCGCACCGAACTGGGCGACCGGGGCCGGCCGGAGGCCGCCGTCGGGGCGCCACCGCGCGCACGACACGATGCCCGGGTCCAGGATGTCGAGTCCGTCGAGGAACGAGGCGAACTCGGAGCGGCCGCGGGCGGTGATCGGCGGGGTGGCGTTCCTGTTCCAGAAGCGCATCGCGGCCTCGTTGCCCTCGCCGCCCAGCTCCAGCGTGGGGTGGGTGAGCACCAGATGGCTGCCGGACGGCAGCGCGTCCATCAGCCCGCTCACGACGGACCGCGCCTCGTCCGTGTCCAGGACGAAGTTGAGGATGCCGAGCATCATCACCGCGACGGGGCGCCTCAGGTCCAGGGTCCGTTCCACGGCCCGCAGGATGCGCTCGGGATCGCGGGCGTCCGCGTCGAGGTACTCGGTGGCTCCTTCGGGGGAGCTGGTGAGCAGGGAACGTGCGTGCGCGAGCACGGTCGGGTCGTTGTCGACGTAGACGACGCGGGCATCGGGCGCCGTGTGCTGGGCGACCTCGTGGGTGTTGTTCGCGGTCGGCAGGCCGGTGCCTATGTCCAGGAACTGGCCGATGCCCACGTCCCCGGCCAGATGGTGCACCACCCGGCCGAGGAACGCGCGGTCGGCGCGCGCCACTTCGCCGATGCCGGGGTACATGCCGGTGACCCGGTCACCGACCACCCGGTCCACGGGGTAGTTGTCCCGGCCGCCCAGCCAGTAGTTCCACACCCGGGCGTTGTGGGCGATATCGGAACGGATGCGGGTGGGTTCCGTGCGGGGGCCGGTCACATCTGCTCCTGGCGCCGGTCCGGACATCACGTGTGATGCGGTACCCATGATGCCGGACCGATCAAGAGGAGCCGCGGGACGGTGACTTGGCCAGCTGGGCGCGCAGGGTGTCGATCCGGTTGGTGGTGATCGAGTCGACGCCGCACGCGACCAGCCGGCGCATCGTGCGCCCGGTGTCGGCCGTCCAGGCGGAGACGAGCAGGCCGTCCCGGTGGATACGGTCCGTCAGTTCGCGGCTCACCAGGCCGAACCGGTAGTTCAGCCAGTGCGGCCGCACCGCGTCGAGCAGGACGGGCCGGGGCGGGGCGAGCGTCGTCCAGGTCAGCGCGATCTCGGCGGACGGGTCCGCCGCGCGCACCCGCAGCATCGCGTCCGTGTCCGCGCAGTAGTACACGCGCCCGCCCGCCCCGCACTCGCGGACCACGCCCGTGACCGCCCGGACGGACGCGTCCGTCGAGCCCGGGAGGTCGATCATGAGCCGTCGGGCACCGGCGGCGGCCAGAGCCTCCCGCAGGGTGGGAACCCCGCCGGCGGTCATCTCCACCAGGTCGCGGTGGTCGACGCGGTCCAGACGCACCTCATGGCCCCACAGGCGCTCCAGGGTGGAGTCGTGGAGCAGGACGGGCACCTTGTCACGGGTGACGCGGACATCGATCTCGACCGCGTCCGCCCCCCGCTCCACGGCGGACCGGATCGAGGGGAGCGTGTTCTCGCGGGCACGGTACGGATCGCCGCGGTGGGCCACGGCGGTGACGGTGAGGGCCATGGGTTCATTGTGACCGCGGGGTCACCGGGCGGGGGGAGTCTCCAGCCAGTTCGTCGTGTACGTGTCGATCTCGGCGGCGAGCATCCGCTTCCCGGCCGGATCGAGGAAGGACGCCTCGACGGCGTTCTTCGCGAGGCCGGCCAGACCGCGCTCGTCCAGACCGAGGAGCCGGGCCGCCACCGCGTACTCGTTGTTGAGGTCGGTACCGAACATGGGCGGGTCGTCGCTGTTGATCGTGACGAGGACGCCCGCCCCGGCCATCTCCCTGAGCGGGTGCCGCTCGATGTCGGCGACGGCGCGGGTGGCGATGTTCGAGGTCGGGCACACCTCCAGCGCGATGCGGTGCTCGGCGAGATGCTCCAGCAGCCTCGGGTCCTGGACGGAGCTCGTGCCGTGGCCGATCCGCTCGGCGCGCAGTGCGGTCAGCGCGTCCCAGACGGTCTGGGGGCCCGTGGTCTCCCCGGCGTGCGGGACGGAGTGCAGACCCTCGGCGAGGGCCCGGTCGAAGTAGGGCTTGAACTGCGGGCGGTCCACCCCGACCTCGGGTCCGCCGAGGCCGAAGGAGACGAGCCCCTCGGGCCGCAGGTCCACCGCGAGCCGGGTGGTCTCCTCGGCGGCTTCGAGACCGGCCTCGCCCGGGATGTCGAAGCACCAGCGCAGGACGACGCCCAGCTCGGCCTCGGCGGCCTTGCGGGCGTCCTCGACGGCCTCCATGAAGCCCTGCTCGGGGATGCCCCGGCGGGTGGAGCTGAACGGGGTGAGGGTCAGCTCCGCGTACCGGATGTTCTGGCGCGCCATGTCCCGGGCCACCTCGAACGTCAGCAGCCGGACGTCCTCGGGGGTGCGGATCAGGTCCACCACCGAGAGGTAGACGTCGATGAAGTGCCCGAAGTCGGTGAAGGTGAAGAAGTCCGAGAGCGCCTCCGGGTCCGTGGGGACCCTGGAGTCGGGGTGGCGGGCCGCGAGTTCGGCCACGATGCGGGGCGAGGCGGAACCGACGTGGTGGACGTGGAGCTCGGCCTTGGGCAGCCCCGCGATGAAGGGGTGCAGATCGTTCATCGGATTCTCCCGGATCTCGGATACAGGCCGGGCACACCGGCTGCACCGGTCATCGTAGGCGGGGCCGGGCGACCCGAGGGCGGGCCGTAGCATGGCGGGACCACGATGGGGGAGGCCCATGTCAGACAACACGCAGCACACCGGGGGCGGGGCCGCGCCACGCGATCCATGGGCGCCGCCGGACAGCAGGGTGGAGCTCGGCAAGCAGTCCGGGACCCGCCCGCCGACCGTGCACGACCAGCCGACGGTCACGTCCATGCCCAGCGCCGAACCGGGCACCGGGCCGATACCGGGGGCGTCCGGTGGGTTCGGCCCGCCGCAGGCGGACGTGCCGCCGCCGCCCGTCGCGCCGAACGGACCGGGCATGCCCGCCGCTCCGCCCGCCGGCCAGTACGGCTACCCGGCGCCCGCCCCGCCCGCAGCCCCGTACGGCGGGTACCCGGGGTACCCCGGCTACGGCGGCCAGCCCGCCTGGGGCAATCCGGCGCCCGCCAACGGTCTCGGGACCGCGGCGATGGTGCTCGGCATCATCGCGGTGGTCGGCTTCTGCATGTGGGGCGTCGGCGTCGTGCTGGGCCTCCTCGCGCTGATCTTCGGCATCATCGGCCGTGGCCGGGCGAAGCGGGGCGAGGCGACCAACGCCGGCATGGCGCTCGCCGGGATCATCCTGGGCTCGATCGCGATGGTGATCAGCGCCGTGTTCCTCGGATTCCTCATCTGGGCCGTCGCCAACGAGGAGTCGGGAAGCGACTACGACTACGACGACCCGTACTCCACCTCGCTGGTGGCCGACGCCACGCGCTGACCGCAGGGGAACCGTCGCCCGTGGCGGGGCCGGGACACCGTCCCGGCCCCGCCACGGGCCGCTTCACGGCGCGCGCAGCCGCGTACGCGCCTCCATGAGCGCGAAGCCCAGCAGGTTCCGCCCCCGCCAGGCAGCGGGGTCCGCGGTCCGCGGATCGTCCTTCGCCAGCCCGATGCCCCAGATCCGGTCCATCGGGCTCGCCTCCACGAGCACCCGCTCCCCCGTGCCCAGCAGGTACGCCCGCAGCGCCGGGTCCTGCCCGAACTTGTGGACGCTGCCCGCCACCACCAGGCCGAACCGTTCACGCGTCCACACGGCGTCGTCGAAGCCCCGGACCAGCCGGCCCACCTTCTTCGCCACCGCCGGGCTGCTCGCGGCCACAGCCTGCGCCTCGGCCTCCGTGTCGCCGAAGAGGCGGGCCTTGCCGGCCATCATCCAGTGCTCGGCCGACGCGTAGGTCACCGAGTCCACCGTGAACGGCGCCGGCCACCACTGGCTGAGACAGCTCTCCCCGAGCCGCCCGTCCGCGCGGGGCCTGTGCCCCCAGAACGGCAGGTACTTCAGGCTCTCGCCGCGGGCCGCCCGAGCGAGAAGTTCGTCCATGCAACGCTGCTCCATGGCAGCCGAGTCTGGCATCCACCACGGACGGTCCGTCCGGGGATTTCCGTGACCGCCCGACACATCGTCGACAGATTTCGTCGCGTAACCAAAAGGAAACAACGGAATCACTTGTTGGTAGAGGTCCTCTCTGTCAGGATCGGCACTCAATTCGAGAAGAAGCTACGCCGCCCCGGTCTGCGGGAACGGCGGAGGAGAGTGTCATGGGCAACGGCTTCCAGGTGCGGGACCGCTTCGCCGACGGTGCGCAGTACATCGGCGGACGGCTGCGGCCCGGCACGTCGGGGCGCCACCAGGAGGTGGTGAACCCCGCCACGGGCGAGACGGTGTACCGCTACGAACTGGCCGGAACCGATGAGGTGGACGCGGCCGTCGCCGCCGCCCGCGAGGCGTTCCCCGGCTGGTCCGGCGCCACCCCGGCCGAGCGGTCGGAGCTGCTGCACCGCTTCGCCGCCGTACTCGCCGGGCAGGCCGAGGACTTCGCGTACGCCGAGTCCCTGCAGTGCGGCAAGCCCCTCAAGCTCTCCACCGAGTTCGACGTGCCCGGCACCGTCGACAACACCGCGTTCTTCGCGGGCGCCGCCCGTCACCTGGAAGGGAAGTCGGCCGCCGAGTACAGCGGCGACCACACCTCCTACGTACGCCGCGAGCCCCTCGGGGTCGTCGGTTCCGTCGCACCCTGGAACTACCCGCTCCAGATGGCGGCCTGGAAGATCCTGCCGGCCGTCGCGGCGGGCAACACCGTCGTGCTGAAGCCCGCCGAGATCACCCCGCTGACCGCGCTGATGTTCGCGCAGGCAGCCACGGAGGCCGGCCTTCCCGACGGCGTGATCAACATCGTCTGCGGAGCGGGCAAGGACGCGGGGGAACACCTCGTCGGACACCCCGACGTCGTGATGACCTCCTTCACGGGGTCGACCGCGGTCGGCAAGCGGGTCGCCGAGATCGCCGCCACCACCGTCAAGCGCCTCCACCTCGAACTCGGCGGCAAGGCGCCGTTCCTCGTGTTCGACGACGCCGACCTCGACGCAGCGGTCAACGGAGCGGTGGCCGGAGCCCTCATCAACACCGGCCAGGACTGCACGGCCGCCACCCGTGCCTATGTGCAGCGCCCGCTGTACGACGCGTTCGTCGCGGGCGTCGCCGGTCTCATGGAGACCGTGCGCCTGGGCGACCCCTTCGACCCGTCCACCGACCTCGGTCCGCTGATCAGCCGTCGGCAGCGCGACCGGGTAGCCGGATTCGTCGAGCGCGCCCGGGCGTACGCCACCGTCGTCACCGGCGGCGAGGCGCCCGGCGGCGACCTCGCGGACGGGGCGTACTACCGGCCGACCCTGATCACGGGCGCCGCCCAGGACAGCGAGATCGTGACCTCGGAGATCTTCGGCCCGGTCCTGGTCGTCCTGCCCTTCGACACCGACGACGAGGGAATCCGCCTCGCCAACGACACCCCCTACGGGCTCGCCGCCTCCGCGTGGAGCCGCGACCTGTACCGGGCGAACCGCGCCACCCGTGAGCTGAGAGCGGGCTGCGTGTGGATCAACGACCACATCCCGATCATCAGCGAGATGCCGCACGGCGGGTACAAGGCCAGCGGCTTCGGCAAGGACATGTCGTCGTACTCGTTCGAGGAGTACACGCAGGTCAAGCACGTCATGTACGACAACACCGCGGTGGCCGCGAAGGACTGGCACCGCACCGTCTTCGGGGACCGATAGCAGGCTGCCGCCCGGCGGCCCCACCCACCCGGAAGGGCAACGCGTATGCAGGAGTACGAGGCCGAGAGCCTCTCCGCGCCACAGCTGGCCGCCATGAGGCGCAGCCTGGCGGGCGGCAGGGGTGCCCTCACCCGCCGTTCACTTCTCCGTGCTTCGGGCATGGGCGCGCTCGCGCTCGGCGGCCTCGGCACGCTCGGCGCGTGCGGCATCCCGCCCGCGAAGCGGGACGGGGGCGCCGCGGCGGCCTCGGACGACCACTCGGCCGAGGAGAAACGCGTCACCTTCTCCAACTGGACCGAGTACATGGACGTCAGCGAGGACGAGAAGAGCCGTCCGACCCTGGAGGCGTTCACCGGACGCACCGGGATCACGGTCAAGTACACCGAGGACATCAACGACAACGTCGAGTTCTTCGGGAAGATCAAACCGCAGCTCGCCGCGGGCCAGGACACCGGACGGGACCTGATCATCGTCACCGACTGGCTCGCCGCGCGCATCATCCGGCTCGGCTGGGCGCAGAAGCTCGACCCGGCGAACCTGCCGCACGCGTTCGCCAACCTCTCGGCCCAGTTCCGCAGCCCGGACTGGGACCCCGGACGCGCCTACTCCTACCCCTGGACCGGCATACCCACCGTCATCGCCTACAACGAGAAGGCGACCGGCGGCCGGAAGGTCGACTCCGTCACCCAGCTGCTCGACGACCCGAAGCTCAAGGGCAGGGTCTCCTTCCTCTCCGAGATGCGCGACTCGGTCGGCATGACGCTCCTCGACATGGGCAAGGACCCCGGCTCGTTCACCGACGCCGACTACGACGCGGCGATAGGCAGGATCCAGAAGGGCGTCGACAAGAAGCAGATCCGCCGCTTCACCGGCAACGACTACACCGCCGACCTCAGCAAGGGCGACATCGCGGCCTGCGTCGCCTGGGCCGGCGACATCATCCAGCTCCAGGCCGACAACCCGGACATCAAGTTCAGCATCCCGGCCGCCGGCTACATCACCTCGAGCGACAACATGCTGGTCCCGGCCAGGGCCCGGCACAAGACCAACGCCGAGAAGCTCATGGACTACTACTACGAGCCCCCGGTCGCCGCCCAGCTCGCCGCGTACATCAACTACGTCTGTCCGGTGGACGGGGTCGCCGCGGAACTCGCGAAGATCGACGAGTCGATGGCCTCGAACACACTGATCCTCCCGGACAGGGAGATGGCAGCGAAGTCGCGCTCCTTCCGCTCGCTCAGCTCCGAGGAAGAAACCGCGTACGAGGAGAAGTTCGCCAAGCTCATCGGCGCCTGACCGGCCCGTCCCCTCCCCGAACTCCCCCGACACCACTGGGACTGCGACCCATGACACAGCAGCAGACAGCGAGCGGCGACGTCCGACTCACCGGGATCAGCAAGACCTACGGCTCCTTCACCGCCGTACAGCCACTCGATCTGACCGTCCCGCAGGGCTCCTTCTTCGCCCTGCTCGGCGCCTCCGGCTGCGGCAAGACCACGACCCTGCGGATGATCGCGGGGCTGGAGGAGGCCACCACAGGCACGGTCTCGCTCGGTGGCACGGACATCACCGGCCTGCCCCCGTACAAACGGCCCGTCAACACCGTCTTCCAGAGCTACGCGCTCTTCCCGCACCTCGATGTCACCGAGAACATCGCCTTCGGGCTGCGCCGCCGCGGCATCAAGTCCGTGAAGAAGCAGGTCGGCGAGATGCTGGAGCTCGTCCAGCTCGGCGACTTCGCCCACCGCAAACCGCATCAGCTCTCCGGCGGCCAGCAGCAGCGCGTCGCCGTGGCCCGCGCCCTCATCAACCACCCCCAGGTGCTCCTCCTCGACGAGCCGCTCGGCGCCCTCGACCTCAAGCTGCGCCGCCAGATGCAACTCGAACTCAAGCGGATCCAGACCGAGGTCGGCATCACGTTCATCCATGTCACCCACGACCAGGAGGAGGCCATGACCATGGCCGACACCGTCGCGGTGATGAACGGCGGCCGGGTCGAACAACTCGGCGCCCCCGCCGATCTGTACGAGAACCCGCAGACCACCTTCGTGGCGAACTTCCTGGGGACGTCCAACCTCATCGAGGGCGAGGTCGTCACCGCGGGCACGGGCAGCACGGGCACCGACATCGTCGTCGCCGCCGGCGGCGGGAGGATACGGCTGCCCGCCGGGCGATGTCCCGCCCCGGTGACGCACGGCGGCAAGCTGCTCCTCGGCGTCCGCCCCGAGAAGATCTCCCTCGCCCACGCCGACGAGGCGGGGTCCGTGGACGACGGCCGCAACCGCGTCACCGGAAGGATCGTCGACTCCAGCTTCATCGGTGTCTCCACCCAGTACGTCGTGGAGAGCCCCGCGGGCAAGGCGCTGCAGGTGTACGAGCAGAACATCGAGAGGGACACCCGGCTCGTCCCCGGCGCCGAGGTCGTCCTGCACTGGAATCCGGCCCACACCTTCGGCCTGGACGCCGGCCAGCCGATGGACGCCGGTGTGGAGAGCGTGGAGGACGCCGCGTGAGCGTCACCGGCGCGCCGTCGGCGCCGCCCACCGGACCGGAGGTCCGCAAGCGGTCAGCCCGCAGGCGGCTCGTCCCGTACTGGCTGCTGCTTCCCGGCATCCTGTGGCTGCTCGTCTTCTTCGCGCTGCCGATGGTCTACCAGGCGTCGACCTCGGTGCAGACCGGATCCCTGGAGAAGGGCTTCGAGGTCACCTGGCACTTCCGGACGTACTGGGACGCCTTCGCCGACTACCACCCGCAGTTCGTCCGGTCCCTGCTCTACGCCGGCTCCGCCACGCTCCTGTGCCTGCTGCTGGGATACCCGCTCGCGTACCTGATCGCGTTCAAGGCCGGCCGCTGGCGCAACCTGGTGCTCGTGCTGGTCATCGCACCGTTCTTCACCAGCTTCCTGATCCGGACGCTGGCCTGGAAGACGATCCTCGCGGACGGCGGGGCGGTGGTCGACGTGCTGGACACCCTGCACGTCCTGGACGTCACCAGCTGGCTCGGCTGGACCGAGAACAACCGGGTCCTGGCCACCCCGATGGCCGTCGTCTGCGGTCTGACGTACAACTTCCTGCCGTTCATGATCCTGCCGCTCTACACCTCGCTGGAGCGGATCGACGGCCGGCTGCACGAGGCGGCGGGCGACCTGTACGCGACCCCCGCCACCACCTTCCGCAAGGTGACGTTCCCGCTGTCCATGCCCGGGGTGGTCTCCGGCACCCTGCTGACCTTCATCCCGGCCAGCGGCGACTACGTCAACGCGGAGCTGCTCGGCTCCACCGACACCAAAATGGTCGGCAGCGTCATCCAGACGCAGTTCCTGCGCGTCCTGGACTACCCGACAGCGGCCGCGCTCTCGTTCATCCTCATGGCGGTCGTCCTGCTCGTGGTCACCGTCTACATCCGCCGCTCCGGGACGGAGGACCTGGTCTGATGCCCGTACTCCGCTGGATTCGCCGGAACCTGGTCGTGATCGCGGGTCTGCTGACCCTCGCGTACATGATCGTGCCGAACGTCGTCGTGATGGTGTTCTCCTTCAACAAGCCGAACGGGCGCTTCAACTACGCCTGGCAGCGGTTCTCGCTGGACGCCTGGAAGGACCCCTGCGGCGTCGCCGACCTCTGCGGTTCGCTCTCGCTCTCGCTGCGGATCGCCTTCTGGGCGACCCTCGGCGCGACGGCGCTCGGCACGATGATCGCCTTCGCGCTGGTCCGCTACCGCTTCCGGGCGCGCGGCGCGATCAACTCGCTGATCTTCCTTCCGATGGCGATGCCCGAGGTCGTCATGGCCGCCTCGCTGCTCACGCTCTTCCTCAACATGGGCGCCGAGCTCGGCTTCTGGACCGTGCTCATCGCACACGTCATGTTCTGCCTCAGCTTCGTGGTGACGGCGGTCAAGGCGCGCGTGATGTCGATGGACCCGAGGCTGGAGGAGGCCGCCCGCGATCTCTACGCGGGGCCGGTGCAGACCTTCCTCCGGGTGACGCTGCCCATCGCGGCCCCCGGCATCGCCGCGGGAGCCCTGCTCGCCTTCGCGCTCTCCTTCGACGATTTCATCATCACCAATTTCAACGCGGGTTCCACGGTCACGTTCCCCATGTTCGTCTGGGGATCGGCGCAGCGCGGAACACCCGTGCAGATCAACGTCATCGGTACGGCCATGTTCGTCATCGCCGTGGCGGTGGTGCTCCTCGGCCAGCTCATAGCGAACCGGCGGAAGAGCAGAGCAGGAAAATAGGCACCTCTAAGGAGTTGGAAACCATGGCCCCGGACGCCATGCGTACTGCCGCACACGCACTCTCCGACGCACGTCCCCTCTCCTACTGGCTCGACGACCCGGGAAAGCCCGGAGCGCTCCCCGCGCTCACGGGGGACGAACGGTGCGACCTCCTCGTCGTGGGCGGCGGCTACAGCGGTCTGTGGACCGCGCTGCTCGCCAAGGAACGGGATCCCGGGCGTGATGTCGTCCTCGTCGAGGGACACGAGGTGGGCTGGGCCGCCTCGGGCCGCAACGGCGGATTCTGCGCCGCCTCGCTGACCCACGGCCTGGCCAACGGACTGGAACGCTGGCCGGACGAGATCGGGTACCTGGAGGAGCTGGGCGGTCAGAACCTCGACGCCATCGAGTCGGCCGTCGCCCGCTACTCCATCGACTGCGACTTCGAGCGCACCGGTGAGATCGATGTCGCCACCGCGCCGCACCAGCTCGACGAGCTGCGGGAATGGCACCGCCGGACCCAGGAGCTCGGCTTCTCGGGAGTGGAGCTCCTGGACCGGGAGCAGGTGCGCGCCGAGGTCGACTCGCCGACGTTCCTGGGCGGCCTGTGGGACCGGCGCGGGGTCGCCATGCTGCACCCCGCGAAGCTCGCCTGGGGTCTGAAGCGGGCCTGCCTGGGGCTGGGTGTGAGGATCTTCGAGCACACCCGGGCCCTCGGACTCGCCCGGTCGGGCGCGGGCGTGGCGGTGCGCACCCCCTACGGCAGGGTCTTCGCCCGTGACGTGGCCCTCGGGACGAACATCTTCCCCTCGCTGGTCAGGCGGGTGCGCCCGTACACCGTCCCGGTGTACGACTACGCGCTGATGACGGAACCCCTCGGTGCGGGCCAACTCGCCTCGATCGGCTGGGGAAATCGCCAGGGCCTGGGCGACAGCGCGAATCAGTTCCACTATTTCCGGCTCTCCGCGGACAACCGGATCCTGTGGGGCGGATACGACGCGATCTACCCCTACGGTGGCCGGCTGGATTCCTCGCTCGACCAGCGTCCGGAGACCTTCCTGAAACTCGCGGGGCAGTTCTTCGAGTGTTTCCCGCAGCTTTCCGGAGTGCGGTTCAGCCATGCCTGGGGTGGTGCGATCGACACCTGTTCACGCTTCTCCGCGTTCTTCGGGACGGCCTTTCGCGGGCGGGTCGCCTACGCCGCCGGATACACCGGCCTGGGTGTCGGAGCCACGCGTTTCGGGGCGGACGTGATGCTCGATCTGCTCTCCGGCGGGGAGACGGAGCGCACGGCGCTCAGAATGGTCCGCACGAAGCCGATGCCGTTCCCGCCCGAGCCGTTCGCCTGGACGGGGATCGAGCTCACCAAGAGGTCGCTCGCCCGCGCGGACAGCCACGGCGGGCACCGGAACCTGTGGCTGCGCACCATGGACCGGATGGGGCTCGGTTTCGACAGCTGACCACGGACTACGGCGTGACGCGGTTCACTGCCGCCGGGTGGCCGAGCCCGCGTCATGAGCCGGGCCCGCCCCTCTCTCTCCCCCCCCGTGAACGCACCGGCGGAACCCCGCCGGTGCCCACGGGCGGGTCGTGACGAGGGGTGACGTCCTTCCAGAGGTCTCGACAACCGGACCGGGTCCGGACCGCGTGGTGCGCGGCCCCGCTCGGTTCCCCCTCGTGCGGCGGCCGTTGTGGTACCTGAGGGAGGCCTCCATCCGGCGGGCAACGGCCACACCTCGCCCGCCGAGGTCGCCGAAGCGCTGAACCGCCCCACGAGAAGACCGATTGCTGTTCGTGCCGGACCCACGGCACCTGCTCCGGGTTCCGGGGGCCGATGACCCGGTCCGTCAGCCGGGACCGCTCCGACACCCGGGAGTTCCCGGAGAACTTCGACGCCTACTCCGGGAGCTGACCGCCCGCGGCACCGCTCGTCCGGCGAGCGCCGGTCCTCGGCAGCGCCGCTCGCAGGACGAGCAGCAGCACCGCGCCCAGGCACCAGCTGGCGAGTACGTCCAGCGGCCAGTGGTAGCCGCGCAGCACCAGACCGATGCTCGTGGCCGCCGTCAGCAGGACGGCGGTGACGAGCGTCATCCATGACCGCCGTACGTACGGCGCCAGCAGCAGGGCCGCGGCCCCGTACGCCACCGCCGCGGTGGCCGTGTGACCCGAGGGGTAGTAGCCGGTCGCCTCCGTCAGCGGGCCCTGCCGGTCCGTCCACAGCTTGAGAGGCACGACCAGCGCGGGTACGGCCGCCATGGCCGCGACGGCGTACAGCGCCGCCCGGCGGGCACCGCGGAACCACGCGACGAGGACCCCGCACGCCAGCACCGGGACGGCGACCTGCGGGTTGCCGAGATCGGCGAAGAGATCGGCGAGCCGGGCCGGACCGCGCCCGGCCAGCTCCAGACCGAGCCGCTCGTCGGGCCCGAGCAGGGGACCGTCGGCCACGACCTGCCAGGTGACCACCGCGAAGACCGCCAGCAGCGCCGACACCTGGAGAACGAGAAGAACCGGCCACCGGGGAACAGGGGGGATTGTTCCGGGGTGGCCGGTCGGACCGGTGTGCCGCGCGCCCCGGGGGGTGTGGGGCGAGCGGCCATCCGATCGGTGAGGAGTTCCGGAGCCCGAAGCTCCAGCGGTGTGCGCGAAGGCACTGCCGGGACGGTGCGGGGGGAGCCCCGGCCCGGCATCGCCCGCAGTCTCCTGCGAGCGGGGTGTTTCTCTCATCTGCGGAAACCGTACGTCAGAGGGAGCAAGGACCGATAGCGCCCACGGTATCCCGCCATTGCCCCCGCACACCTTCTTCACAGGCCGTCACCGGGGCACCGGTCATTGCCGCCGAAAACGGCTCGCGCACCGGTCGCGGACGGCCTCCCACGGATCAGATCCGGGCGAAGGCCTGCTCGATGATGTCCAGACCCTCGTTCAGCAGGTCCTCGCCGATGACCAGCGGCGGCAGGAAGCGCAGGACGTTGCCGTAGGTGCCGCAGGTCAGCACCAGCAGGCCCTCCGCGTGACAGGCCTTGGCCAGCGCCGCCGTGGCCGCCGGGTCCGGGTCCTTCGTGCCGGACTTCACCAGCTCGATCGCGATCATGGCGCCGCGGCCGCGGATGTCACCGATGATGTCGCCGTTCGGGAGCTTCGCCCGCATCTCGGAGAGGCGGCCCTTCATGACCTCCTCGATGCGCCTGGCCTTGCCGTTCAGATCCAGCTCGCGCATCGTCTCGATGGCACCGAGCGCACCGGCGCAGGCCACCGGGTTGCCGCCGTACGTGCCGCCCAGGCCACCGGCGTGGGCGGCGTCCATGATCTCGGCGCGGCCGGTCACCGCGGAGAGCGGGAGGCCGCCCGCGATGCCCTTGGCCGTGGTGATGAGGTCGGGCACGATGCCCTCGTCCTCGCAGGCGAACCACTGGCCGGTGCGGCAGAAGCCGGACTGGATCTCGTCGGCGACGAAGACGATGCCGTTGTCCTTCGCGAACCGCGCGATCGCGGGGAGGAAGCCCTTGGCCGGCTCGATGAACCCGCCCTCGCCGAGGACCGGCTCGATGATGATCGCGGCGACGTTGTCCGCGCCGATCTGCTTGGTGATCTCGTCGATGGCCTGGGCGGACGCCTCGGCACCGGCGTTCTCGGCACCGGTCGGCCAGCGGTAGCCGTACGCGACGGGCACGCGGTAGACCTCGGGGGCGAACGGACCGAAGCCCTGCTTGTACGGCATGTTCTTCGCGGTCAGCGCCATCGTGAGGTTCGTCCGGCCGTGGTAGCCGTGGTCGAAGACGACGACCGCGGTGCGCTTGGTCCAGGCGCGGGCGATCTTCACGGCGTTCTCGACGGCCTCGGCGCCCGAGTTGAACAGCGCCGACTTCTTCGTGTGGTCGCCCGGCGTCAGCTCGGCGAGCTGCTCGCAGACCTCGACGTACCCCTCGTACGGCGTGACCATGAAACAGGTGTGGGTGAAGTCGGCGAGCTGCGCGGACGCGCGGCGTACGACCGCCTCGGCCGAGGCGCCCACCGACGTCACGGCGATGCCGGAACCGAAGTCGATCAGGCGGTTGCCGTCCACGTCCTCGATGATCCCGCCGCCCGCCCGGGCGGTGAACACCGGCAGCGTGGAACCCACGCCCGCGGCGACGGCCGCGACACGGCGAGCCTGCAGCTCGACCGACTTCGGGCCGGGAATGGCGGTGACGACGCGGCGCTCCTGCGGAATGTCGGACATGCGGGGCTCCTGGGGGTGTTTCGGACGCGCTTCTCTTTCTGCAGGCTAGGGGCGGGTACGGGCCGCGGTCATGCTCCGATCGGGAGTGGTGGGGGCGTGTCCTTGTCCGCCACGGACAGATGGCCGGACGGGGGCACCGCGCGGCAGCCACCGGCGCCATCCGGCCGATTGCCGAACTCCCCGCGTCCTGGCACTAGATTGGCCGGTGCAGAAGGCGGGACCTGGCTGGTCAGGGGGCGGCGGTTCATGGACACCGAAGGAACGTACGAGGCACGCGGCACGGGTGCGGCGGTGCCCCGCCCGGCGGGACGACCGCCGTCCGCACCGCCACGTCCCGCAGCGCCGCCCCCCGGGCACGCCCCGGCGGCGGGCCCGGGCCTGGCGGAGTGGCTGCGCACCCCGCGCCCCGTGCGGGAACCCGGTGTCTGGCGGTACGGACACACCCCGCGCCCGCCGGAGAAGCCCGAAGGCGTCTCCGACCGCTCGCTGCTGGTGGGCGTGCTGATCTCCGCACTCTGCGGGCTGCTCCTGTGGTCCCTGTGGCGCAACGGCTACATCCCCTACCGCCTCGTCCCGGTGAAGCTCTTCACCCCGGGCGACTGGTGGTACGCGGGTACCTTCGGCGGCCCCAGGACGATCGAGGGCGCCGACGCCCTCACGGTCTACGAGGCCGTCCTCTTCGGGCTCCTCGTCTACGGGTGCGGACGCCTGGGCAACTGGACCGAGATCTTCCGGCGCCACGTCGCCGTGCGCGGGCAGCCCTTCCTCGCCCTGGCGACGGCCGCCGCCGGCGCCCTGGCCCAGCTCCTCGTCTGGAAGGACGCCGTGCCCGTCGTCAGGCCGGTGCTGATCCTCGTCGCCTCGGTCGCCGGCGGGGAGGTCTTCCAGAGCCAGACCGTGGTCAACGTGATCTACGCGCTGATCGCCCTCGGGGTGCTCTGGCCGTTCGCCCGCCTCGGCCGGTGGCGCGAGCTGACCGGCGAGCGCCGGCGCGGCTCCGCCGCAGCCCCTCCGCCCCCTTCCGGGCCCCCGGACACCGCCACCCCCGAACAATGGCCGGAACTGCGCGCGGCAGGGCTGACGGACGCCGCCGAAGCCCTCACCGCCGAGGTGCGCACCGGCCGGATGAACGACGTCGACGTCGCACGCCTGCGCCACGCCTGGACCGTGGGCCGGGCGCACCCGGACCGTCTGGCGGCGCTCACCGAGGCCGTGCTCCGCACCGGCGGCGCCGCCGCCGCACTGCACCCGTCCGGCGCCCGCGACCTGCCGCGGCGCACCGCCCGCCACGACGTGCTCACCGGCCAGGTCCGCATCGGCGACTGCGCCGAGGACCCGCACAACCCGTACGCCCGCCGCGGCTCGGGCGTCGCCCTGGAACCCGCCCTGCTCGGCACCTCGCTGCTTGCGGTCGGACCGCCGGGGGCCGGGAAGTCCGACCGCCTGGTGCGGCCGGTCGTCGAGTCCCTCGCCCTGCAGGCCCTCGCCGGGCGGGCGGCGGTGCTCGCCGTCGGCGGCGCCGGGGGACAGCTGGGCCCCGACGACGCCTACGACGTCGTGGTACGGATCGGCGACCCGGCCTCCGTGCACGACTTCGACCTGTACGGCGGTACGACCGACCCCGACGAGGCCGCGGGCGTGCTCGCGGAAGGGCTCGTCGGGGATGTGACCAACCTGGACAGCCGGCGCGCCGCCACCGTGCTCGCCCAGCTGCTCGGCCCCTACCGCGCGGTCCACGGCCACTTCCCCGGGGTGCCCGCGCTCCGGGAGCTCCTGGACGGGGACCAGGACGCGATCGGCGCGCTGCGGGAGGCCCTGGGAGCGGGCGGCCACCAGGCGATGCTGCGCGAGCTGGAGGCCCGCACCCGGCAGAAGGGCGGATCCGGTGACCCCGGTCCGGTGCTCGCCGACCGGATCGCCCTGCTCGACCGCCCCGCGTTCGCGTCGTTCTTCGCCACCGGGCCCCAGGCCCGCCCCTTCTCGCTGCGGTCCCTGGAGCACCTGCCCCTGCGGGTCAGGATCGACCTCCCGGAACGTGCGCACGCCGAGGCGTCCCGGCTGCTGGCCCGGCTCGTCCTCGCCCAGTTCACCGCGATCGCCGCCGCCCGTACCGACCGGTCGCTCTTCGTCTGCCTGGTCCTGGACGACGCCACGCACACCGTCACCGCCGAGACCGTCCGGGGCGTCCGGCGGCTGCGCTCCGTCAACGCGGGAGCCCTCCTCACCCTGCGCACGGTCGACGACGTACCCGAGGGACTGCACACCGCGCTGCTCGGCGCGGTCGGCTGCTGCATGGCCTTCTCCGGGGTCACCACCTGGGACGGCAAGCGTTTCGCGGAGGTGTGGGGCAAGGAGTGGGTGGAGACCCGCGAGGTCGCCCAGCACGCGGTCTTCGCGGACCAGCCGTTCACCCGCGCCCTGCACGGCCTGCGCAAACTCGTCACCGGCAAGGCCGTGACCAGGGACGCCGTGACCGTACGGCGGGTCGAACGGGAGCGCTGGTCGGCCTCCGAGCTCGCGTACTCGCTGCCCGCCGGACACGCGGTGCTGTCGCTGACGACGGTGGACGGCGAGCACGCACCCCCGCTCCTGGTCGAGCTGGGCGGCTGACGGCGGCGCCGGTGACGAGGACCCTGCCGCCCTGGCAGAATTGAATGCGGCCGTCTGTACGGGACGGCGCAATCGACTCCCACAGGTCCGGCGGTCCCATGCCCCCCACTCTCGCCTCGCTCGTCCAGCACTCGGTGCTCAAGCTCACGGTCCGGGCCGGGGCGGACCGGCTCGGCACACCGGTCCGCTGGGCGCACGCCAGCGAGCTCGCCGACCCCGTCCCGTACATGGAGGGCGGTGAGCTGCTCCTCGTCACCGCGACCAACCTCGACGCCGAGGACCCCGCCACGATGCGCCGGTACGTGCGGCGGCTGGTGGGCGCCGGAGTCGCCGGGCTCGGCTTCGCCGTCGGCGTCACCTACGAGGACATCCCGCCGGCCCTCGTCGACGCGGCCGAGGAGGCCGGGCTGCCGCTCCTCGAAGTGCCCCGGCGCACGCCCTTCCTCGCCATCAGCAAGGCGGTGTCCGCGGCGATCGCCGCCGACCAGTACCGGGCCGTCACCGCGGGCTTCGAGGCCCAGCGCGAGCTGACCCGGGCCGCACTCGCCGGGGACGGCCCCGCCGAACTCCTCGTCCGCCTCGCCGCGCACATCGACGGATGGGCCGCGTTGTACGACACCTCGGGCGCCGTCGTCGCCGCCGCGCCCGACTGGGCGGCCCGCCGCGCAGCCCGGCTCACCCCCGACGTGGAACGCCTGCGCGACCGCCCCGCCCCGGCCAGCGTCGTCGTCGGCGACGCCGACGACCGGGTCGAGCTCCAGTCCCTGGGCACCGGCCGCCGTGCCCGTGGTGCCCTGGCCGTCGGTACGGGGGCGGCGCTGGGCACGGCCGAGCGGTACGCGGTGCACTCGGCGGTCGCCCTGCTGACCCTGACCACGGCCCGCTCCCGCGCGCTCCAGGGCGCCGAGCAGCGACTGGGCGCGGCGGTCCTGCGGATGCTGCTGGCCGGGCAGTCCGACCACGCCAGGGCCGTCGCCGGGGATCTGTACGGGGACCTGCTCGACGCCCCCTTCCGGCTGCTGATCGCGGAGGCGCCGGAGCCCGCCGTCCCCGAACTGCTCGCCGAGACGATGGAGGCCGCGGCGGCCCGGTCCGGCGAGACGCTGCTGATGGTGCCCGAGGGTGAGCGGATCGTGGTGCTGGCCGCGGACGGCGGCGCGGCGGTCGCTGCCTGCACGGCGTACGCCCAGGCGCAGGACGACCGCCCGGCGCGCGAGGCGGGGAGCGAGGACGGCGACGTGGTCGTCGGCCTGTCCGCCCCCTCGGGCCCGATCGCCGTCTCCGCCGCCTACAAGCAGGCCGAGCAGGCCCTCTCGGTGGCCCGCCGCCGGGGCAGGGCGCTGGTCGAGCACGAGGAGCTCGCGGCAGGCTCGGTCCTGCCGCTGCTCGCCGACGACGCCGTACGGGCCTTCGCCGACGGGACTCTGCGGCCCCTGCACGAACACGACGCGAAGGGCCGCGGCGACCTGGTCGCGTCGCTGCGCGCCTGGCTCTCCCGGCACGGCCAGTGGGACGCGGCAGCCGCCGACCTGGGCGTCCACCGCCACACCCTGCGCTACCGGATGCGCCGGGTGGAGGAGATCCTGGGCCGCTCCCTGGACGACCCGGACGTCCGGATGGAGCTGTGGCTCGCCCTGAAGACGACGGCGGCGTCGTCGGGGACGCCGTGAGCCGACCGCGTCACCGCTGACGCGAGCTGGTCCGTCTGATGCGCCTGTCTGCGGCGCCCATCGGCGCGCCCGCGCTCCCGCCCCCGACAAACCGGCGCATCGCAGTCCCCCTCCGCTCCACGCCGGACAAACGCCATCGGCACCCGGTCGTCCTACGGTGGGGGCCAGGAGGGTGCCGCCGCGGTGCCCGCGATCTTCGTTCACCACCCCCCCCGAAGGGCCGGAACCGCCATGACTTCCACCCACGCCTTCTGGCTGGCCGGCCGACGGGCCACCGGCGAGGACAGCTTCGACGTCACCAACCCGTGGGACGGCCGTCTCGTCGGCACGGTCGGCGTGCCGACCGACGCCCAGGTCGAGGAGGCCGTCGCCGCGGCGTACGCCGTCCGCGAGGAGTTCGCCGCGACCCCCGCCCATGTGCGCGCCGGGGCCCTCGACCACGTCGTCCGGCGCCTCACCGAGCGCACCGAGGAGATCGCCCAGCTGATCTCCGCCGAGAACGGCAAGCCGATCAAGTGGGCGCGGGGCGAGGTCGGCCGTGCCGTCTCGGTCTTCCGGTTCGCCTCCGAGGAGGCCCGCCGCTTCAACGGCGGCGACGCCCAGCGGCTGGACACGGACGCCGGCGGCACGGGCCGCCTCGCGCTGACCCGGCGCTTCCCGCGCGGCCCCGTCCTCGGCATCGCGCCCTTCAACTTCCCGCTCAACCTGAGCGCCCACAAGGTCGCCCCGGCCATCGCCGTCGGCGCGCCGATCATCCTCAAGCCGGCCCCGGCCACGCCCCTGTCGTCCCTGGTCCTGGGCGAGCTGCTCGCCGAGACCGACCTCCCGGCCGGATCCTGGTCCGTCCTGACCGTGCCCAACGACCGGATGCCCGCCCTGGTCAAGGACGAGCGGCTGCCCGTCATCTCCTTCACCGGATCCGGACCGGTCGGCTACTCGATCATGGAGTCGGTGCCCCGCAAGCACTGCACCCTGGAGCTCGGCGGGAACGGCGCGGCCGTCGTCCTCGCCGACTTCGCCTCCGAGGAGGACCTGGAATGGGCCGCGACCCGCATCGCGACCTTCTCCAACTACCAGGGCGGCCAGTCCTGCATCTCGGTGCAGCGCGTCATCGCCGACACCTCGGTGTACGACCGGCTCGTCCCGAAGATCGTCGCGGCCGTCGAGGCCCTGGTGACCGGCGACCCCTCCGACGCGGCCACCGACGTCGGCCCGCTGGTCGACGAGAACGCTGCCCGCCGCGTCGAGTCCTGGGTGGACGAGGCCGTCGCGGCCGGCGCCCACCTGCTCACCGGCGGCGAGCGCGACGGTGCCACCTACGCACCGACGGTCCTCACCGACCTTCCCGCCGACTCCAGGATCGCCTGCGAAGAGGTCTTCGGCCCGGTCCTGTCCGTCCAGCGCACCGACGGCGAGGCCGAGGCCTTCGCCGCCGTCAACTCCTCCAGGTACGGGCTGCAGGCCGGCGTCTTCACGCACGACCTGCAGACCGCGTTCCGCGCCCATCGCGCCCTGGAGGTCGGCGGCGTGGTCATCGGCGACGTCCCCTCGTACCGCGCCGACCAGATGCCGTACGGCGGTGCCAAGCAGTCCGGTGTGGGCCGCGAGGGCGTGCGCTACGCGATGGACGACTACACCTACGAGCGGGTGCTGGTCCTCACTGGCCTGGCCCTGTAGCCGAACCCGCGGAAAGGAACCGGCCGGAGCCCGCTGTGCGGGGGCTCCGGCCGGTTCTGTACCCCGCCGGGGTGTGCCACAGGGTGGTGGGGGTGACGCAGATCGGGTACATACGGACGAGTGGTACCGATCGGTACGCGTACGGCCCGACCAACGACCCGACTCGCGGCGAGGTGAGCTCCTCATGTCCGCCCCATCCGACACCCCCCAGGCCCCCAAAGTCACCGAGCGTGAAGCACGGCAGGTGGCCGAGGCCGCCCGCGAACAGGACTGGCGCAAGCCGAGTTTCGCCAAGGAACTCTTCCTCGGACGCTTCCGGCTCGACCTGATCCACCCGCACCCCGTGCCACCCGCCGACGACGTACGGCGCGGCGAGGCCTTCCTCGCCCGGCTGCGCGCATTCTGCGAGACCCGCATCGACGGGGCGCTCATCGAGCGCGAGGCCAGGATTCCCGACGAGGTCGTCAACGGCCTCAAGGAACTCGGCGCCCTCGGCATGAAGATCGAGACCAGGTACGGAGGCCTGGGGCTGACCCAGGTCTACTACAACAAGGCGCTGGCCCTGGTCGGTTCGGCCAGCCCCTCGCTCGGCGCGCTGCTCTCCGCCCACCAGTCCATCGGCGTACCGCAGCCGCTGAAGATGTTCGGCACCCAGGAGCAGAAGGACGCCTTCCTGCCCCGCCTGGCCCGTACGGACATCTCGGCCTTCCTCCTCACCGAACCCGACGTCGGCTCCGACCCGGCCAGGCTCGCGACCTCGGCCGTCCCCGACGGCGACGACTACGTCCTGGACGGGGTGAAGCTCTGGACGACCAACGGCGTCGTCGCCGATCTGCTCGTCGTCATGGCCCGCGTCCCGCGGTCCGAGGGCCACCACGGCGGCATCACGGCCTTCGTCGTCGAGGCGGACTCCCCGGGCATCACCGTGGAGCACCGCAACGCCTTCATGGGGCTGCGCGGCATCGAGAACGGGGTGACGCGCTTCCACGGTGTCCGGGTGCCGTCAGGCAACCGGATCGGACCCGAGGGCGCCGGTCTCAAGATCGCCCTCACCACACTCAACACCGGCCGCCTCTCGCTGCCCGCCATGTGCGTCGGCGTCGGGAAGTGGTCCTTGAAGATCGCCCGCGAATGGTCGGCGGTCCGCGAGCAGTGGGGCAGGGCGGTCGCCCGCCACGAGGCGGTCGGCGCGAAGATCTCCTTCATCGCCGCCACCACCTTCGCGCTGGAGGCCGTGGTCGACCTCTCCTCGCAGATGGCCGACGAGAACCGCAACGACATCCGCATCGAGGCCGCGCTGGCCAAGCTGTACGGCTCCGAGATGGGCTGGCTGATCTCCGACGAGCTGGTCCAGATCCGCGGCGGACGAGGCTTCGAGACCGCCGACTCGCTCGCCGCCCGGGGCGAACGCGCCGTCCCCGCCGAGCAGATGCTCCGCGACATGCGGATCAACCGGATCTTCGAAGGCTCCACGGAGATCATGCACCTGTTGATCGCCCGCGAGGCCGTCGACGCCCACCTCAAGGTCGCCGGGGACATCATCGACCCCGACAAGCCGTTCGCCGACAAGGCGAGGGCGGGCGCCAACGCCGCCGGGTTCTACGCACGCTGGCTTCCCAAGCTGGTCAGCGGGCCCGGACAACTCCCGGGCGCGTACGCCCAGTTCCGCATCCCGGGCCACCCCGACCTCTCCGCCCACCTGCGGTACGTCGAACGGTCCGCCCGCCGGCTGGCCCGCTCGACCTTCTACGCCATGTCCCGCTGGCAGGGCCGCATGGAGACCAAGCAGGGCTTCCTCGGCAGGATCGTCGACATCGGCGCCGAACTCTTCGCGATGAGCGCCGCCTGCGTCCGCGCCGAACACCTGCGGGTCGACGACGACCACGGCCGCGAGGCGTACCAGCTCGCCGACGTGTTCTGCCGTCAGTCCCGCATCAGGGTGGAGGAGCTCTTCCGCCGGCTCTGGTCCAACACCGACGACATCGACCGGCGCGTGGTCGACGGAGTCCTCTCCGGTACGTACACCTGGCTGGAGGAGGGCGTCATCGACCCCAGCGGGGACGGCCCCTGGATCGCCGACGCCACCCCGGGCCCGGCCACCGGGGACGACGTCCACCGACCCATCCGCTGACACCCGGCCCGCGGGGCACGTCCAGTGCCTGGACGTGCCCCGCGGGCATGCCCGGCGCGCGGCAGGATGAGGGCCCGTGACCGTCATCCACATCCCCGGCTCCAAGTCCGTCACCGCCCGCGCCCTGTTCCTGGCCGCCGCGGCGGACGGCACCACCACCCTCCTGAGGCCCCTGCACTCGGACGACACCGAAGGGTTCGCCGAAGGGCTGACCCGCCTCGGATACGGGGTGACGCGCGAACCGGACCGCTGGCACATCGAGGGCCGCCCCTCCGGCCCCGCCGTCACCGACGCCGAGGTGCAGTGCCGCGACGGGGCCACCACCGCGCGCTTCCTGCCGACGCTGGTGTCCGCCGCGGCCACCGGCACCTACCGCTTCGACGCCTCCGCGCAGATGCGCCGGCGCCCCCTCGCCCCGCTCACCGAGGCCCTGCGGACCCTCGGCGTCGGTCTGCGCCACGAGGGCGCCGAGGGCCACCACCCGCTGCGGATCGAGGCCTCGGGCGTCAGGGGAGGCGAACTGACCCTGGACGCGGGGGAGTCGTCCCAGTACCTCACCGCCCTGCTCATGCTCGGACCGCTCACCGCCGAGGGGCTCCGGATCGACGTCACGGAGCTCGTGTCGGCGCCGTACATCGAGATCACCCTGTCGATGATGCGCAGCTTCGGTGCCGAGGCCGTCCGGGACGGGAACACCTTCACCGTCCCTCCGGGCGGCTACCGCGCCACCACGTACGCGGTCGAGCCCGACGCCTCCACCGCGAGCTACTTCTTCGCCGCGGCGGCCCTCACCGGCCGCGAGGTCACCGTCCCCGGCCTCGGCGCGGACGCGCTCCAGGGCGACCTGCGCTTCACCGACGTCCTGCGCCGCATGGGCGCCGAGGTGCGCACCACGGCCGACGCGACGACGGTCCGGTCCACCGGCGCCCTGCGTGGCCTGACCGTCAACATGCGCGACATCTCCGACACGATGCCCACCCTCGCCGCGATCGCGCCGTACGCCACCTCACCCGTACGGATCGAGGACGTCGCCAACACCCGGGTGAAGGAGTGCGACCGGCTCGAGGCGTGCGCGGAGAACCTGCGGCGGATGGGGATCACCGTGCACACCGGGCCCGACTGGATCGAGATCCACCCCGGCGCACCCCGCCCCGTCGAGATCGCCACGCACGGAGACCACCGCATCGTGATGTCGTTCGCGGTCGCCGGACTGCGCGCGCCGGGAATGACGTACGACGACCCTGGCTGCGTACGCAAGACGTTCCCCGGATTCCACGAGGCGTTCGCGCGATTCGCCGGCTGACGGGAGGCCCTGTGGGTCTTCCGGCCCCGGATGCCGCACAATCGAGCCTCGGTCGCGACCGGGTACCGGGACGCGGCGGTCGACGGGAGACAGGGGCAGGGATGTTCGGGGTTGGTGACCGGCCGGTGTGGCACAGGGCCGCGGTCGTGGGATGCGCGGTGACGACGCTCCTGGGCGTCACCGGATGTGGTGACGGCGGCGACGGCGAAGGAGGGAAGGCGGGGAGGAGCCCGGCGCCCTCGGCCTCCGCGGCTCCGGCCGGCGGACTCACCGAGGCACAGCTCGCCGCCGTCGCGTTCGCCGACGGGGAGCGGGTCGGCGCCTACACCGCCTCCGAATACACCTTGGACGGACCGCTCGGCGACGCCTACACCGCGACCCCCGCCGTCTGCCAGCCGCTCGTCAGCCTCGCCGGTGACGTCAGCGACCACGAGCCCACCGCCCAGGTGCAGCGCAAGGTCGACGTCCCCGAGGAGATGCTCGGGGTCACCGTCGACGTGACCCTGCGCTCGTACGCGAACGGCGGGGCCGCCGAGGTCATGAAGTCGCTCGACCGGGCGGGCCGGGAGTGCGCCGGAGGCCTGACCGAGGAGCGGGCCGTCGCGCGGGCCACGTACGAGAAGGCCGAACCCACCGAACTGCCCGCCTTCGCCGGCGAGGCCGACGAGGCGAAGGCGTACCGCTTCACCGTCCTCGACGTGAAGGGGAAGCTGAAGCTGTACGAGTACCTCACCGTCGTACGCGCCGGCTCGACCACGCTCGCCTTCCGCGGGGAGATCCTGGGCACGAAGGACATCGGAGGGATCCCGCAGGACGTCATGGCGGCCCAGTGGAGGAAATTCCGTGCCGCACGGACCTGAGGCACGCTCCGGCGGGGACGCACTGTCACAGCGCACAGCCGATGCGGCAACAATGGGGTCCATGAGCGAAAGCCCCGTACCCCTCGCCGATCCGCACCTCGTATTCGACTCCGCGGACGGACGCCGGGACCTTGTGATCCTCGGCTCCACCGGGTCCATCGGCACCCAGGCCATCGACCTGGTGCTGCGCAACCCCGACCGCTTCCGCGTCACGGCGCTGTCCGCCGCGGGCGGCCGGGTCGAGCTCCTCGCCGAGCAGGCACGCCGGCTGCGGGTGCGTACGGTCGCGGTGGCCGCCGGGGACAAGGTCCCCGCGCTGCGCGAGGCCCTGAGCGCGCTGTACGGCACGGGAGAGCCGCTGCCCGAGATCCTGGCCGGGCCCGACGCCGCCACCGAACTCGCCGCGAGCGACTGCCACACCGTGCTCAACGGGATCACCGGTTCGATCGGCCTGGCCCCCACGCTCGCCGCGCTCCGGGCGGGCCGCACACTCGCCCTCGCCAACAAGGAGTCGCTGATCGTCGGCGGCCCGCTGGTCAAGGCCCTCGCGGCCCCCGGCCAGATCATCCCGGTCGACTCCGAGCACGCCGCGCTCTTCCAGGCCCTCGCCGCCGGTAAGCGCGCCGATGTGCGCAAGCTCGTCGTGACCGCGTCCGGCGGGCCGTTCCGCGGCCGGACGCGGAGCGAACTGGCCGACGTCACCCGCGAACAGGCCCTGGCGCACCCGACCTGGGCCATGGGCCCGGTCATCACCGTCAATTCGGCGACCCTGGTCAACAAGGGACTGGAAGTCATCGAGGCGCATCTTCTCTACGACATTCCGTTCGACCGGATCGACGTCGTGGTCCACCCCCAGTCGTACGTTCACTCGATGGTGGAGTTCACCGACGGTTCCACCCTCGCCCAGGCGACCCCGCCCGACATGCGGGGCCCGATCGCCATCGGGCTCGGCTGGCCCGAGCGCGTCCCCGACGCGGCCCCCGCCTTCGACTGGACGAAGGCCTCCAGCTGGGAGTTCTTCCCGCTGGACACCGAGGCGTTCCCGTCCGTGGGGCTCGCCCGTCACGTGGGCACGCTCGGCGGCACGGCACCCGCGGTGTTCAACGCGGCGAACGAGGAGTGTGTCGACGCGTTCCTGGCGGGACGGCTGCCCTTCAACGGAATCATGGATACGGTCACCGCGGTGGTGGCCGAACACGGCACCCCCGCCACGGGAACTCCACTGAGTGTCGCGGACGTCCTCGAAGCGGAGACCTGGGCCCGGTCCCGGGCCCGGGCACTCTCGGCGGAAGCGACAGCGGAGGCGCGCGCATGAGTATGACGACGATCCTGATGACGGTCCTGGGGATCGCCATCTTCGCCGTGGGCCTGCTGTTCTCGATCGCCTGGCACGAGCTGGGCCACCTGTCGACCGCCAAGCTCTTCGGCATCCGGGTGCCGCAGTACATGGTCGGCTTCGGCCCGACGATCTGGTCGCGCAGGAAGGGCGACACCGAGTACGGCATCAAGGCCATCCCCGCGGGCGGCTACATCCGGATGATCGGCATGTTCCCCCCCGGAGCCGACGGACGGCTCGAAGCGCGCTCCACCTCCCCCTGGCGCGGCATGATCGAGGACGCCAGGTCCGCCGCCTTCGAGGAGCTCCGGCCGGGCGACGAGAGCCGGCTCTTCTACACGCGCAAGCCGTGGAAGCGCGTGATCGTGATGTTCGCCGGACCGTTCATGAACCTGGTCCTGGCCGTCGTGATCTTCATGGGCGTGGCCATGACCTTCGGCTTCCAGACCCAGACCACCGAGGTGGCCGGCGTCCAGCAGTGCGTGATCGAGCAGAGCGAGGACCGCGACACCTGCAAGGACTCCGACCCGGTCTCGCCCGCCAAGGCCGCCGGGCTGAAGGAGGGCGACAGGATCGTCGCCTTCGACGGGCAGAGGATCGACGACTGGACGATGCTCTCGGACCGCATCCGGCAGACCATCGGTCCGGCCACGATCACCGTGGAGCGCGACGGCCGGGAGCAGACCCTGCACGCCGTGCTCCAGAAGAACACCGTCGCGAAGAAGGACGCCGACGGCCAGGTGGTCCCCGATGACTTCATCGAGGCCGGCTACCTGGGCTTCGCCGCCAGGACGGAGATCCTGCCGCTCTCCTTCGGCGACTCCGTCGTCCGCATGGGCGACATGATCGAGAACGGTGTCGATTCGATCATCGCCCTGCCCTCCAAGATCCCCGACCTGTGGAACGCGGCCTTCAGCGACGGTGAGCGTGCCGACGACTCGCCGGTCGGCGTGGTCGGCGCCGCCCGGATCGGCGGCGAGGTGATGAACCTCGACATCCCGGCGCAGAACCAGGTCGCGATGATGCTGTTCCTGCTCGCCGGCTTCAACCTCTCGCTGTTCCTCTTCAACATGCTGCCCCTGCTGCCGCTGGACGGCGGGCACATCGCGGGCGCGCTCTGGGAATCTCTGCGCCGCAACGTGGCGCGGGTGTTCAGGCGGCCCGACCCGGGTCCGTTCGACGTGGCCAAGCTGATGCCGGTCGCCTATGTCGTCGCCGGGATCTTCATCTGCTTCACCCTGCTGGTGCTGGTCGCCGACATCGTGAATCCCGTCAAGATCAGCTGATACCTCTCATGTCCCACCGGTGGCGGCCGGGCACACAGGCGGTGTCCGGCCACCCACCGTCCGGTGGACTCGCCGACGGGGTGCGCCCGGTATTCCTCCGGTGCCGTAACCTCGAAGGCCGGAGCCCGCCGTCTCGGGACCTCGATCCACACTGATCCACACCTTGGGGATGCTCAGCGCATGACTGCGATTTCTCTCGGAATGCCGGCCGTTCCGACCAAGCTCGCCGACCGACGGGTCAGCCGTCAGATCCAGGTCGGGTCGGTGGCGGTCGGTGGGGACGCACCGGTGTCGGTGCAGTCGATGACGACGACGCGTACGTCGGACATCGGTGCGACGTTGCAGCAGATCGCTGAGCTGACGGCGTCGGGCTGCCAGATCGTGCGGGTGGCGTGTCCCACGCAGGACGATGCGGACGCGTTGTCGACGATTGCCCGCAAGTCGCAGATCCCGGTGATCGCGGACATTCATTTCCAGCCGAAGTACGTGTTCGCGGCGATCGACGCGGGGTGTGCGGCGGTCCGGGTGAATCCGGGGAACATCAAGCAGTTCGACGACAAGGTCAAGGAGATCGCGAAGGCGGCCGGGGACGCGGGGACGCCGATCCGTATCGGTGTGAACGCGGGTTCGCTGGACGCGCGGCTGCTGAGGAAGTACGGGAAGGCGACGCCGGAGGCTCTGGTGGAGTCGGCGCTGTGGGAGGCGTCGCTGTTCGAGGAGCACGGGTTCCGGGACATCAAGATCTCGGTGAAGCACAACGACCCGGTCGTGATGGTGAACGCCTACCGTCAGCTGGCGGCGCGGTCCGACTACCCGCTGCACCTGGGTGTGACGGAGGCGGGTCCGGCGTTCCAGGGGACGATCAAGTCCGCGGTGGCGTTCGGTGCGCTGCTCTCGGAGGGGATCGGGGACACGATCCGGGTGTCGTTGTCGGCTCCTCCGGCGGAGGAGGTCAAGGTCGGTCTGCAGATCCTCGAGGCGCTGAATCTGAAGCAGCGGCGGCTGGAGATCGTGTCGTGTCCGTCGTGCGGGCGCGCGCAGGTGGATGTGTACAAGCTGGCGGACCAGGTCAGTGCGGGGCTGGAGGGCATGGAGGTTCCGCTGCGGGTCGCCGTGATGGGCTGTGTGGTCAACGGTCCCGGCGAGGCGCGTGAGGCGGATCTGGGTGTGGCGTCCGGGAACGGCAAGGGCCAGATCTTCGTGAAGGGCGAGGTCATCAAGACCGTCCCCGAGTCGAAGATCGTGGAGACCCTCATCGAGGAAGCCATGAAGATCGCGGAGCAGATGGAGAAGGACGGCATCGCCTCGGGCGAGCCCCAGGTCTCCATCGCCGGCTGACCCCACCCGACACCGTGCCCCGCAGGCCCGCCCTGCGGGGCACAGCCGTGTCCACGGCCGGTTGCGCGCCCGCGCCCGCCCAGCCCCGCCTCCCGCGCGGGCGGCGCCTCCCAGCCTTGTTGGGTACAGTGCGGAAATCAGCAGACCGTATGGTGAGGCCCCCAGTGTTGACGCAGACCACCACCCGGGTCCTCGACCCGAGCGAGCTCCCCGCCGCGCTCGCGATCCTCGAGAGCGAACCCGTGGACAACGCGTTCGTGACCTCCCGCGTCCAGGTCGCGGGACTCGATCCCTGGCGTCTCGGCGGCGAGATGTGGGGCTGGTACGCCGACGGCAGGCTGCGTTCGCTCTGCTACTCCGGCGCCAATCTCGTACCCGTCTGCGCCACCCCCGAGGCCGTCAGGGCCTTCGCCGACCGCGCCCGGCGGGCCGGACGCCGCTGCTCGTCCATCGTGGGACCCGCGGGTCCCACCACCCAGCTGTGGCGGCTCCTCGAACCGAGCTGGGGACCCGCCCGCGAGGTCCGGCCCAACCAGCCGCTCATGGTCACCGAGAGCCCGTCCGCCGAGGTCGCTCCCGACCCCCTCGTGCGCCGCATCCGCAAGGACGAGGTGGAGGTGCTCATGCCGGCGTGCGTGGCCATGTTCACCGAGGAGGTCGGCATCTCCCCGCTCGCCGGTGACGGCGGGCTCCTCTACCAGGCGCGGGTCGCCGAGCTGATCGGCACCGGCCGGTCCTTCGCCCGGATCGAGGACGGCAAGGTCGTCTTCAAGGCGGAGATCGGCGCGGCCACCCCTCGGGCCTGCCAGATCCAGGGCGTCTGGGTCGCCCCCGAATTCCGCGGACGCGGCCTCTCCGAGACGGGCATGGCGGCCGTCGTGCGCCACGCGCTGGCCGATGTGGCACCGGTCGTCAGCCTGTACGTCAACGACTACAACACCGCGGCACGCAGGGCCTACAGCCGCGTCGGCTTCCGCGAGACCGGGGCGTTCATGAGCGTGCTGTTCTGACCGGGCGGCCCGGCCAGTAGGGTTCCGGCATGGCAGCAGCGACCCCCGCATCCCCCCGGGACCCCGGGGCCCCCGACATCCTGGTCGGACCGCTCGACCTCGCCGAGCACGTCGACGAGGCACTCGCCGTGCAGGCCGTCGCCTTCGGCCTCTCCCAGGACGAGATCGACGTACGCCGTCATATCGTGCTCAGGCACCTCGACCACCCGCAGGCCCGCGCCCTCGGCGCGACCACCCCCGCCGGACGGCTCGTCGGATTCGTCTACGGGCTGCCGAACAACCGCGCCCACTGGTGGTCCACCGTCGTCGAGCCCTATCTGCGCGCCACCGGATCCGAGCGGTGGCTCGACGACTCGTTCGTGATCACCGAACTCCACGTCCACCCGGAGTTCCAGCAGCGCGGCATCGGCCGCAGCCTGATCACCACCCTCACGGACGCCGTCGGCCAGCCCCGCTCGATCCTCTCCGCCATCGACACGGAGAGCCCCGCCCGCGGTCTGTACCGCGCCCTCGGCTATCAGGACCTGGCCCGGCAGGTGCTCTTCCCCAGCGCCCCCATGCCCTACGTGGTGATGGGCGCACCCCTTCCGCTGCGCCGCCGCTGACGAATCGATTTCCGCCCGCGCGGGGCGCCCGGCTAATCTCGGGCTCACCACCCTTGCGAGCAGGAGTTCATCATGGCCCAGGTCCAGCGCATGTCCCGATTGATGATCAAGACACTGCGCGACGACCCTGCGGACGCCGAGACGCTCAACCACAAGCTCCTCGTCCGCGCCGGTTACGTACGCCGCACAGCGGCCGGTATCTGGTCCTGGCTGCCGCTCGGCAAGAAGGTCCTGGAGAACATCACCCGCGTCGTCCGCGAGGAGATGGACGCCATCGGCGGCCAGGAGGTCCTGCTCCCCGCGCTGCTGCCCAAGGAGGCGTACGAGGCGAGCGGCCGGTACGACGAGTACGGCGACCTGCTGTTCCGGCTCAGGGACCGCAAGGGCGCCGACTACCTCCTCGGCCCGACCCACGAGGAGATCTTCACCCAGGTCGTCAAGGACATGTGCTCGTCCTACAAGGACCTGCCCGTGATCCTCTACCAGATCCAGACCAAGTACCGCGACGAGGCCCGCCCCCGCGCCGGTGTGCTGCGCGGCCGTGAGTTCCAGATGAAGGACTCGTACTCCTTCGACACCACCGACGAGGGACTCGCCGAGGCGTACCAGCTCCACCGTGCCGCCTACATCCGGATCTTCGAGCGCCTCGGTCTCGACCACCGCATCGTCTCCGCCGTCTCCGGTGCCATGGGCGGTTCGGCGTCCGAGGAGTTCCTGGCGCCCGCGCCGGCCGGCGAGGACACCTTCGTCGACTGCCCCCACTGCGACTACGCCGCCAACACCGAGGCCGTGACCTTCAGGGCCACCCCGGCCGACGCCTCGGCGACCGGCCCCGTCGAGGAGCTGGACACCCCCGACACCCCCACGATCGAGACCCTCGCCGCCCACCTCGGCGTCCCGGCCTCCGCCACCCTGAAGAACCTCCTGGTCAAGGTCGACGGGGAGATCGTCGCCGTGGGCGTGCCCGGCGACCGCGAGGTCGACCTCGGCAAGCTCGGCGAGCACCTCGCCCCGGCCGTCGTCGAGCTCGTCACGGCCGAGGACTTCGTGGGCCGCCCCGACCTGGTGCGCGGCTACGTCGGCCCGCAGGGCCTGGAGAAGGTCCGCTACATCGCCGACCCGCGCATCGCCCCCGGCACCGCCTGGATCACGGGCGCCAACAAGGAGGGTACGCACGCGAAGAACGTCGTCGCGGGCCGCGACTTCGAGGTCGACGACCAGCTCGACGTCGTCGTCGTCCAGCCGGGCGACCCCTGCCCCAAGTGCGGTACCGGCCTCCAGGTGGACCGCGCCATCGAGATCGGCCACATCTTCCAGCTGGGCCGCAAGTACGCCGACATCTTCTCCCTCGACGTCCTCGGCCAGCAGGGCAAGCCCGTCCGCGTCACGATGGGCTCGTACGGCATCGGCGTCTCCCGCGCGGTGGCCGCGCTCGCCGAGCAGACCGCCGACGACAAGGGCCTGTGCTGGCCCCGTGAGATCGCCCCGGCCGATGTGCACGTCGTCGCGGCGGGCAAGGCACTCCAGACCGAGCTGGCCCTCGACGTCTCCGAGAAGCTGGGCGCCGCGGGCCTGCGCGTCCTGGTCGACGACCGTCCGGGCATCTCGCCCGGCGTCAAGTTCACCGACTCCGAGCTCATCGGCGTCCCGAAGATCCTTGTCGCCGGCCGCCGTTCGGCCGAGGGCGTCGTGGAGCTGAAGGACCGCCGTACGGGCGAGCGCGAGGAGCTCACCGTCGACGAGGCGATCGCCCGCCTGACCGACCGGGGCTGACCCGCTGCGGCGGAAGCGGGGGGGGCGGGCCCCCCCCGGGCGGGGGGCCGGCCGGGGGCGGGGGGGAGGC
>NZ_JBEZYP010000019.1:0-135785 GCF_040638585.1 Streptomyces sp. NPDC025273 | reverse complement strand
TACGTGTGGCCCGGTTGGCCCGCCACCCTGGGCGGCGGCCCGACAACCGGCTGAGCCCCGCACACGACAACGGCCTCCGCCGTCGCTCCCGGGAGCGACGGCGGAGGCCGTTGTCGTGTGGATCAGGCCACGGGCGTGTGCTCCGGCCGCTGTCCGGCCGCAGGGGCGGGGACGGCCACCTCGGTCCGCGGGCGCTCGCGCAGCGACAGCAGCAACCGCAGGACGGCGATCCACATCAGGCCCGAGCCGAGCATGTGGAGGCCGACGAGGATCTCGGGGACGTCGCTGAAGTACTGCACGTACCCGATGGCGCCCTGCGCCAGCAGGACGATCAGCAGGTCGCGTGCGCGGGCCCGGGTGTCGGCCGGCGCGTCCACGATCCGCAGGGCCAGCCACATCGCGACGGCCAGGGCGCAGACCGCCCAGGCGGCGATGGCGTGCACATGGGCCGCCACCGTCCAGTCCCACGGCATGCGCGGCACGTCGCTGCTGTCACCGGCGTGCTTGCCGGAACCCGTCACCGTGGTGCCGAGGGCGATCAGGGCCACCGAGGTCGCGACGATCGCCCAGGACAGGCCGCGCACCGGCTTCGGGGCGCGCGGGCGCCGCGGACCGTCGCCCTCGCCGATCCGCACCCACGTGATGACGGCCACGGTGAGCAGGCAGTTGGCGAGCAGAAAGTGTCCCGCCACCGACCACGGGTTGAGGCCCGCCCAGACCGTGATCCCGCCGATGACCGCGTTCCCCATGACGAGCCAGAACTGGGACCAGGCGAGCCGGGTCAGGCCGCGCCTGCGGGGCTTCGTGGAGCGCACCGCGACGATCGCCCAGCCGACCGCGGCCGACAGGACGTACGTGAGCATCCGGTTGCCGAACTCGATGGCCCCGTGCAGGCCCTGCTCGGGAGTGGCGAAGAGGCTCTCGTCCGTGCACTTGGGCCAGGTGTCGCAGCCCAGACCGGAGCCGGTCAGCCGGACGGCCCCGCCCGTGACGATGATGAACACGGTCATCACGACCGCGGAGAGCGCGGCGCGCCTGGCGGTCCTCGTGGACGGCGTCCAGCGCTTGGCGATGTAGGAGAGGGGGGTTTCCACGCGCCCTATCGTAGGCAACGGCTTGTGCATGTTTTCACGAGGGGTGGGTCATTCCCGGATGGCTCCGGACATCAGCGGTATGTCACCGCACGCTCACTCCCAGCGGAAGAACCGCGCCGCCGCGCCCAGCCCCAGCACGGCCCACCCCGCGAGGATTCCCAGGTTCCCCCACGGCATCGCGGCCCCGTGCTGCAGGACGTCCCTGAGCCCGTCCGAGAGGGCCGAGACCGGCAGCAGCCCCAGCACCGACCGAGCGGCCTCCGGGAACTTGTCCAGCGGCACGACGACCCCGCCGCCGACCAGCAGGAGCAGGAAGACCAGGTTGGCCGCCGCGAGCGTCGCCTCGGCCTTCAGCGTCCCCGCCATCAGCAGCCCGAGGCCGGAGAAGGCCACGGTGCCCAGCACCAGGAGCAGCAGGACCGCGAACGGGCTGCCCTGTGGTGACCAGCCCAGCGCGAAGGCGATCACCGTCAGCAGGACGACCTGAAGCACCTCGGTGACCAGCACCGCGAGGGTCTTCGCCGCCATCAGCGCCCAGCGCGGCAGCGGCGACGCGCCCAGCCGCTTCAGCACCCCGTAGCGCCGCTCGAAGCCCGTCGCGATGGCCTGGCCGGTGAAGGCCGTCGACATCACCGCGAGGGCGAGAACGCCGGGCGTCAGGAAGTCGACCGGCGCGCCCGTGCCGGTGTCGACGATGTCGACCGCGCTGAACAGCACCAGCAGCAGCGTCGGAATGACCACCGTCAGCAGCAGCTGTTCGCCGTTGCGCAGCAGCATCCGGGTCTCCAGCACGGCCTGCGCGACGATCATGCGGGGCAGTGGGGCGGCCCCGGGGCGGGGGGTGTACGTACCGGCGCTCATGCGCGCAGCTCCTTGCCGGTCAGTTCGAGGAAGACGTCCTCCAGGGTGTGCCGTTCCACCGCTATGCCGTCCGGCATCACCCCGTGCTGGGCGCACCAGGAGGTGACGGTGGCCAGCAGCTCCGGGTCGATGCGCCCGGTGATGCGGTACGCCCCGGTGGTGAGCTCGGCGGCCTCGCTGCCCTCGGGCAGCGCCTTGAGGAGCGAGGCGAGGTCCAGCCCGGGGCGGCCGGTGAAGCGCAGGGTGTTCTCGGCGCCGCCGCGGCGCAGCTGCTCGGGGCTGCCCTGGGCGATGACCCGGCCCGCGTCGATGACGGCCACGTCGTCGGCGAGCTCCTCGGCCTCGTCCATGTAGTGGGTGGTGAGGACGACGGACACACCGTCGGAGCGCAGCTCCCGCACGAGGTCCCAGGTGGAACGGCGGGCCTGCGGGTCGAGGCCGGCCGTCGGCTCGTCCAGGAAGACGAGCTCCGGGCGGCCCACGACGGCCATGGCCAGGGCCAGGCGCTGCTGCTGGCCGCCGGACAGCCGGCGGTAGGTGGTGCGTCCGCAGCCGGCGAGCCCCAGGCGCTCGATGAGTGCGTCCACGTCCAGCGGATGCGCGTGGAGCTTCGCCATGTGGCGGAGCATCTCGTCGGCGCGGGCGCCGGAGTAGACGCCTCCGGACTGCAGCATGACGCCGATGCGGGGGCGGAGCGCGGCCGCGTCGGAGACCGGGTCGAGGCCGAGGACCCGTACGCGGCCGCCGTCCGGCCGGCGGTAGCCCTCGAAGGTCTCGATGGTGGTGGTCTTGCCGGCGCCGTTGGGGCCGAGGACCGCGGTCACCGCACCCGCCGAGACCTCCAGATCGAGGCCGTCCACCGCGGTCCTGGTGCCGTACCGCTTTACCAGGCCCTGGGCCTGCACAACGGGCTCGCTGCTCATGGCGGGCAAGTCTAGGCGGGGGCGCGCGGGCCGCCGCGCGGAGGGTTCCCCGAGGGGCGGGGGAGGGCATCCGGCCAATTCCGCGCGGGGAGCGGGATGACGGGAACGTGGCGCGCGGATGTCATGCGCGCGCCATCCTGGGGCTTCGCCGTGCGGATGCGGACGAACCGCCCCGCGGGCCGTGAACATATCCGGCCACCCGTGGCCGCCCCCGTACCCCCTGCCCCTTCCGCTCCGCCTGCCGCCTCAGCATCCTTCGCGGACGAGTCCCCCGGTGACCACGCCGGGGGGCGGCTTCGTGACAGGCGCCCGCTCATCCTTCGACCCACCCCAGAGAAGGAGAACAGCCCGTGGCTCGACGTTTCACCCGCATCAGACCGTTGGCACTGCTCGCAGCGGCCCTGACGGCACTGCCCCTCGTCCTTTCCGCGGCACCCGCGTCCGCCCGGCCGGATCCCGGCGGACCGGCCCTCTTCCAGCAGAAGACACAGGTCTCCGTCGTCGAGGCGCTGACGGAGCGGGGCAGCACCACGCTCTGGATCAACCTCGACTCCGAGGCCGGCACCGCGGCCGCCCGCGCAGCGGTCACCAAGGACGACAAGGCGCGGAAGCTGTACGCGGCCAAGACCGCCCACGCCGCCAGTTCACAGGCGGGTCTACGCGCGTTGCTGGACGAGGCGGACGTCCCGTACGAAACGTTCTGGATCAGCAACACGATCAAGGCGACCGGCGTCGGCAGGGCGCTCGCGGAGAAGATCGCCAACCGTTCCGACGTCGAGTCGATCGAGGCCGACGAGCCGGTCGAGATCCCCGACCCGCTGCCCGGCCGGGCCGAGACGGGCACCGACGCCGCCGAGTGGAACGTCGACCGCGTCAACGCCCCCAGGGTCTGGAGCGAATTCGGCGTCAAGGGCGAGGGCGTCGTCGTCGCCAACATCGACTCCGGGGTGCAGTACGACCACCCGGCGCTCCGTGCCGCCTACCGGGGCACCAAGGCCGACGGGACCTACAGCCACGACTACAACTGGTTCGACCCCGCCTCCGTCTGCGCCACCGCCGCCCCCTGCGACAACAACGGCCACGGCACCCACACCATGGGCACCATGGCGGGCGCCGACGGAATCGGTGTCGCCCCCGGAGTGAAGTGGATCGCCGCGAAGGGCTGCGCGACGAGCTCCTGCGCGCGCGACACCCTGCTCGCCTCCGGCCAGTGGGTCGTCGCCCCCACCGACTCCACCGGCGCCGCCCCGCGTCCCGACCTGGCACCCGACGTGGTGAACAACTCCTGGGGCGCCAACGTCTACGACGCCTGGTACCGGGACACCGTCCAGTCCTGGCGGGACGCCGGCATCTTCCCGGCCTTCTCCAACGGCAACAACGGCCCCGCCTGCAGTACGTCGGGCAGCCCCGGCTCGTACACCAACTCCTACTCCTCGGGCGCGTTCGACATCAACAACGCCATCGCGTCCTTCTCCGCCAGGGGGACCGGCGAGAACGCCGAGATCAAGCCCGACCTCGCCGCGCCGGGCGTGAACGTCCGCTCCGCCTGGGCAGGCGGCGGGTACAACACGATCTCCGGTACGTCGATGGCCTCACCGCACACCGCGGCGACCGTCGCCCTCATGTGGGCGGCCTCGCCCGCCGTCGCCGGTGACGTCGGGGCCACCGAGGCCCTGCTCGACGCCTCGGCCGTCGACACCGCCGCCGACCAGTGCGGTGGCACCCCCGCCCGCAACAACGTCTTCGGCGAGGGCCGGCTGGACGCCTTCGAGGCGGTCTCCGCCACTCCGCGCGGCGCGCTCGGCGCCGTCAGCGGCACGGTCAGCTCGCAGGGCACCGCGGTCGCCGACGCCGTCGTCACCTTCGACGGACCCATGCGCGCCACCGCGTCCACCGGCGCGGACGGCGCCTACGCCCTGCCCAAGCTGATGGTCGGCGACTACACGGTCTCCGTGGCCAAGTTCGGCTTCGTCACCGCCCGGGGCGCGGTCACCGTGGTCGAGGGGGGCTCGGCCGTCCAGGACTTCCCGCTGGACAAGGCCGCGAGCGCGACCCTGTCCGGCAGGGTCAGCAGCTCCGCGGGCGCCGAGGCGGGCGCCGTCGTCGCGGCGCAGGGCACCCCCGTCACCACCACGACCGGGGCCGACGGCTCGTACAGCCTGACCCTGCCGCAGGGCACGTACGACCTGTCGGTGACACCCTCGGGCGCCTGCGCCACCGCGAGCTCGCTCACGGTCGAGATCACCGCCGGCCTCACCCGGGACATCACCCTGGAGGACCGGACCGACACCTTCGGCCACTCGTGCGCCGTCGGGGCCGCCGACGGCTTCCCGTCCGGCACCGAGAAGCTGACCTACACCTCCACCACCTCGGGCAGCGCCTCCTTCGACCTCCCGTTCGCCTTCCCGCTGTACGGGAAGGGCTACACGAAGGCGACGGCCACGCTGGAGGGCGTCCTGGCCTTCGGCACCTCGTCCACCAGCAGCGTCAACGGCACGCTGCCCACCACCGGCACGCCCAACGGCGCGCTCTACCCGCTGTGGGACAACATGACCGTCGACGCCGCCGCGGGCGTCTACTGGGCGGTCACCGGCACCGCGCCGCACCGCAGGGCCGTCGTCGAGTGGCGGGACGCGCTGGTCGTCGCCGAGGCCGAGCGGGCCACCTTCTCCGCCGTGATCGGCGAGGACGGCTCCGTCTCGTACCACTACAAGGCGGTGCCCGGCGGCGGTCTGTCCGCCACCGTGGGCCTGGAGAACGCCACGGGCACGGACGCGCTGCTCTACTCGTACAACGCGGCGAGGATCACGGACGGCAGCGTCCTGTCCTTCGCCACCAAGGGCCGCGGGGTCGTGGCCGGCAAGGTCGTCGACGGCAACGACGGGAAGCCGCTGGCCGGTGCCACCGTCTCCGTCGGCTCCGAGAGCGCGACCACGGCGGGCAACGGCACGTACGCCTTCCAGCCCGCGGCGGGACAGCACCCCCTGGAGATCTCCGCGGGCCGCTACGCGACGGCCGAGGCCTCGGTCGACGCGAAGGCGGGCACTGTCGCCTACACCGAGACGGCGCTCAGCACCCCGCTGGTGGAACCGGTCCAGGACGCCCTCAAGGTGATCGCCCCCGCCGGGCAGACCCGGAAGCGGACGCTGGACCTGACCAACACCGGCACGGCCTCCGCCTACGCGGTGGCCGAGAAGCAGGACGCGGACTGGCTGGAGCTGTCGTCCGCCGAGGGCACGCTCGGCCGGGGCGGCGAGGCATCGGTCGCGCTCGCCCTCGACACCACCGGCGCCACGCCGGGCACCGTCCTCACCGCCACCCTGGTGCTCACCAGCGACAGCGGTCGCGCACCCGTGGTGGAGATCCCGGTCAGCGTCGTCGTACCCGCGTACCAGAGGGCGCTGGACACCGGGGCGACGACCGGCGCCGTGGACGCGCTCGGGGACACCTGGACGGGCGACCCGGCCTACACCACGGGCGCCCACGGCTACCTCGGCAGCACGAGCCGGCTCACCACCTCGAAGGAGATCGCCGGCACCGGGGACCCGGCGCGCTACGCGACAGCACGCCAGGGCATGTACGAATACCGCTTCGACGGGCTCCCCCCGGGCACGTACCGGATCGAGCTGGGCTTCGCGGAACTCAGGGCCGCCGGTCCGACGGACCGGGTCTTCGACGTGATGGCCGAGGGCGCGCAGGTCGTGCCCAACCTCGACCTCGCACTCGAGGCCGGCCGGTACACCGCGCACGACCGGGCGTTCACCGTCACGGTCACCGACGGCCAGCTGAACCTCCGGTTCGTGGCCAACGAGGGCAAGACGCTGGTCAACTCGGTCAGGGTCACGGAACGGTCCGACCTCGCGGCGGGCTGACACCCCCCCCGCACGGCACGACCGGCCTCCGGCGGATCTTCCGCCGGGGGCCGGTCGCGTGCCGCCCGGGGTGTCCCACCTGCGAAGGGCCCCGGAGATCAACATTTCCGCAGGTCAACTTAGGTCTGCCTAAGTGACGAAGTGCACCGCGCCCGGCCCGGGGGTGGGTTGTCAGGCTCGGGCGAATTACGCAACAATGGCGTTGTGAAATACGTTGGCGAGGCTCCGCAGGAGGAACTCGCGACCGGTGAGCGTTCGACACGCAACCGGGTCGCGCGCTCCATCCTGGATCACGGCCCGTCCACCGCCGCCGACCTGGCCAAGCGCGTCGGTCTGACGCAGGCCGCCGTACGCCGTCATCTCGACGCCCTCGTCTCCGACGACGTCGTCGAGGCCCGCGAACAGCGGGTGTACGGGGCGCGGACCCGTGGCCGTCCGGCCAAGGTGTTCGCCCTGACCGACTGCGGCCGGGACGCCTTCGACCAGTCCTACGACAAGCTGGCCGCAGACGCCCTTCGCTGGATCGCCGAATCGGGCGGGGACGAGGCGCTCGTCGCCTTCGCCCGCGCACGGATGGCCGCCCTGTCGGAGAAGTACCGGACCACGGTCGACGCCGCGGAGCCCCAGGCGCGCACCGAGGCGCTGGCCAAGGCCTTGTCGGCCGACGGGTACGCTGCTACGGCGCGCAGCGCGCCGTCCCCCCAGTTGGGCGAGCAGCTGTGCCAGCACCACTGCCCGGTCGCGCATGTCGCCGAGCAGTTCCCGCAGCTGTGCGAGGCGGAGACGGAATTCTTCTCCAGCCTGCTCGGGACCCATGTCCAGCGTCTCGCCACCCTCGCCCACGGCGACGGCGTGTGCACGACGTACGTTCCGCGCAGCAGCCCCGCAGCACACCCCACAGTTCCACAGACGACCACATCAGCATCCGCAAGTACGGCCGGGAGGAACCCCGCATGACGCTCCCTACGGAGACTGCCCACCCTGAGCTCGATGGCCTGGGCACGTACGAATTCGGCTGGGCCGACTCCGACGCGGCAGGCGCGGCGGCGAAGCGCGGCCTGTCCGAAGCTGTCGTCCGCGACATCTCGGACAAGAAGAACGAGCCGGAGTGGATGCTGAATCTCCGTCTCAAGGGCCTGAAGCTGTTCGGCAAGAAGCCCATGCCGAACTGGGGCTCGGACCTGTCGGGCATCGACTTCGACAACATCAAGTACTTCGTGCGGTCCACGGAGAAGCAGGCGGAGTCCTGGGAGGACCTGCCCGAGGACATCAAGAACACGTACGACAAGCTCGGCATCCCCGAGGCGGAGAAGCAGCGCCTCGTCGCCGGTGTCGCCGCGCAGTACGAGTCCGAGGTCGTCTACCACCAGATCAACGAGGAGCTGGAGGCGCAGGGTGTCATCTTCATGGACACCGACACCGCGCTGAAGGAGCACCCGGAGCTCTTCAAGGAGTACTTCGGCACCGTCATCCCCGTCGGTGACAACAAGTTCGCCTCGCTGAACTCCGCCGTGTGGTCCGGCGGCTCCTTCATCTACGTGCCGAAGGGCGTGCACGTCGAGATCCCGCTCCAGGCCTACTTCCGTATCAACACGGAGAACATGGGCCAGTTCGAGCGGACGCTGATCATCGTCGACGAGGACGCCTACGTCCACTACGTCGAGGGCTGCACCGCGCCGATCTACTCCTCGGACTCCCTGCACTCCGCGGTCGTGGAGATCATCGTGAAGAAGGGCGGCCGCTGCCGCTACACGACGATCCAGAACTGGTCGAACAACGTCTACAACCTCGTCACCAAGCGCGCCGTGGCGTACGAGGGCGCGACCATGGAGTGGGTCGACGGCAACATCGGCTCCAAGGTCACCATGAAGTACCCGGCCGTGTACCTGATGGGCGAGCACGCCAAGGGCGAGACCCTGTCCATCGCCTTCGCGGGCGAGGGCCAGCACCAGGACGCCGGCGCCAAGATGGTCCACATGGCCCCGAACACCTCCTCCAACATCGTCTCCAAGTCGGTGGCACGGGGCGGCGGCCGCACCTCCTACCGCGGTCTGATCGAGATCGGTGAGGGCGCCCCGGGCGCCAAGTCCAACGTGCTGTGCGACGCGCTGCTCGTGGACACCATCTCCCGCTCCGACACGTACCCGTACGTCGACGTCCGCGAGGACGACGTCTCGATGGGTCACGAGGCGACGGTCTCCAAGGTCTCCGAGGACCAGCTCTTCTACCTGATGAGCCGCGGCATGACCGAGTTCGAGGCCATGGCGATGATCGTGCGCGGATTCGTCGAGCCGATCGCCAAGGAGCTGCCCATGGAGTACGCCCTGGAGCTCAACCGGCTGATCGAGCTGCAGATGGAGGGTTCGGTCGGCTAGTACGGCCGCCCGCCGTACTCCGACCGGATCCTCCGAGAGTTCTTGACTGAGAAAGCGAGCACTACGACAGCCATGGCTGAGGCTCAGAACATTCCGGCGGGGTCCACCACCGCCGGGTCCATCGCGGTGGCCGCCGAGTCCACCGTCGCCACGCGCATGAGCGCACCCCCGTCCTTCGACGTCGCGGACTTCCCGGTCCCGCACGGCCGCGAGGAGGAGTGGCGGTTCACGCCGCTGGAGCGGCTGCGCGGACTGCACGACGGCACCGCCGTCGCGACCGGGGGCGGCGTCAAGGTCGTGATCGAGGCGCCCCCGGGCGTCACGGTCGAGACCGTCGGCCGCGACGACGCGCGGCTCGGCAGGGCGGGCACCCCGGTGGACCGTGTCGCCGCCCAGGCGTACTCGTCCTTCGAGCAGGCCTCGGTGGTCACGGTCGCCAAGGAGGCCGTGCTCACCGAGCCGGTCCGGATCGCGGTGCACGGCGAGGGCGGTGTGGCCTACGGCCACCAGGTCATCGAGCTGGGGGCCTTCGCCGAGGCCGTCGTCGTCATCGACCACACCGGCGACGCGGTGCTCGCCGCCAACGTCGACTACGTCCTGGGCGACGGTGCGAAGCTCACCGTCGTCTCCGTCCAGGACTGGGACGAGAAGGCCGTCCACGTCGGTCAGCACAACGCGCTGATCGGCCGGGACGCCTCCTTCAAGTCCATCGTCGTCACCTTCGGTGGCGACGTGGTCCGCCTCCACCCGCGGGTCGCCTACGCGGCCACGGGCGGCGAGGCGGAGCTCTTCGGTCTGTACTTCACCGACAAGGGCCAGCACCAGGAGCACCGCCTCCTGGTCGACCACAACGCCCCGCACTGCACGTCCAACGTGGCCTACAAGGGCGCGCTGCAGGGCGACGGCGCACACGCCGTCTGGATCGGCGACGTCCTCATCCGGGCGGCCGCCGAGGGCACCGACACCTACGAGATGAACCGCAACCTGGTTCTCACCGACGGTGCCCGGGTCGACTCCGTACCGAACCTGGAGATCGAGACCGGTGAGATCGTCGGCGCCGGCCACGCCTCGGCGACCGGCCGCTTCGACGACGAGCAGCTGTTCTACCTGCAGTCCCGCGGTATCCCGGCCGAGGAGGCCCGCCGGCTCGTCGTGCGCGGCTTCTTCGCCGAGCTGGTCCAGCAGATCGGCCTGCCGGACGTCGAAGCCCGTCTCCTCGACAAGATCGAGACCGAGCTCAAGGCATCGGTCTGATGGCCTTCGTCAAAGCCTGTGCGCTGAGTGAGCTGGAAGACGACACCCCCAAGCGGGTGGAGCTCGACGGCACGCCGGTGTCCGTCGTCCGCACCGGGGGCGAGGTGTTCGCGATCAACGACATCTGCTCGCACGCGAACGTCTCGCTGTCGGAGGGCGAGGTGGAGGACTGCTCGATCGAGTGCTGGCTGCACGGATCGAGGTTCGACCTCCGCACCGGCAAGCCGTCCGGTCTTCCCGCGACGCGCCCCGTCCCCGTATACCCCGTCAAGATCGAAGGGGACGATGTGCTCGTCTCCGTCACCCAGGAGTCCTGAGTCACCCATGGCAACGCTTGAAATCCGCGACCTGCACGTCTCCGTCGAGGCCGACAACGCCACGAAGGAGATCCTCAAGGGCGTCGACCTGACCGTGAAGCAGGGCGAGACCCACGCCATCATGGGCCCGAACGGGTCCGGCAAGTCCACCCTCGCGTACTCGCTCGCGGGTCACCCCAAGTACACGATCACGAGTGGCACGGTGACCCTGGACGGCGAGGACGTCCTGGCGATGTCCGTCGACGAGCGCGCCCGCGCGGGCCTGTTCCTCGCCATGCAGTACCCGGTCGAGATCCCCGGCGTCTCGGTCTCCAACTTCCTGCGCACCTCCGCCACCGCCGTCCGCGGCGAGGCACCCAAGCTGCGCACGTGGGTGAAGGAGGTCAAGGAGACGATGGCCGGGCTCCAGATGGACCCCGCCTTCGCCGAGCGCAACGTCAACGAGGGCTTCTCCGGCGGTGAGAAGAAGCGCCACGAGATCCTCCAGCTGGAGCTCCTCAAGCCGAAGATCGCGATCCTCGACGAGACCGACTCCGGCCTGGACGTCGACGCGCTGAAGACCGTCTCCGAAGGCGTCAACCGGGTGCGCGGGACCGGTGAGGTCGGCACCCTGCTGATCACGCACTACACGCGCATCCTCAAGTACATCAAGCCCGACTACGTGCATGTCTTCGCCAACGGCCGGATCGCCGCCTCCGGTGGCGCCGAGCTGGCGGACACGCTGGAGAACGAGGGCTACGAGGCCTACACGAAGGGTGGCGCTTCCGCGTGACTGACGCCCGACAGGGGCTCTCCGGCCTCCTCGACACCGAGGCGATCCGCAAGGACTTCCCGATCCTGGACCGCACGGTCCACGACGGCAAGAAGATCGTTTATCTGGACAGTGCGGCGACCTCCCAGAAGCCGCGCCAGGTCCTCGACGCGCTCAACGAGTACTACGAGCGGCACAACGCCAACGTCCACCGCGGTGTGTACACGATCGCCGAGGAGGCCACCGCGCTGTACGAGGGCGCTCGCGACAAGGTCGCGGCCTTCATCAACGCACCCAGCCGCAACGAGGTGATCTTCACCAAGAACGCCTCGGAGTCGCTCAACCTCGTCGCCAACATGCTCGGCTGGGCCGACGAGCCCTATCGGGTCGACAGCGACACCGAGATCGTGACCACGGAGATGGAGCACCACTCCAACATCGTGCCGTGGCAGCTGCTCTCGCAGCGCACGGGCGCGAAGCTGAAGTGGTTCGGCATCACGGACGACGGCCGGCTGGACCTGTCGGACATCGACGAGATCATCACGGAGAAGACGAAGATCGTCTCCTTCACCCTGGTCTCCAACATCATGGGCACGATCAACCCGGTCGAGAAGATCATCCGCCGCGCCCAGCAGGTCGGCGCGCTGGTCTGCATCGACGCCTCGCAGGCGGCCCCGCACATGGTGCTCGACGTGCAGGCGCTGCAGGCCGACTTCGTGGCCTTCACCGGCCACAAGATGGTCGGCCCGACGGGTATCGGTGTGCTGTGGGGGCGGCAGGAGCTCCTGGAGGACCTGCCGCCGTTCCTCGGCGGTGGCGAGATGATCGAGACCGTGTCGATGCACTCGTCGACGTACGCCCCCGCGCCGCACAAGTTCGAGGCGGGTACGCCCCCGATCGCGCAGGCCGTCGGCCTCGGCGCGGCCGTGGACTACCTCTCGGCCATCGGCATGGAGAACATCCACCGCCACGAGCAGGCGATCACCGAGTACGCGGTGCGCCGGCTCCTGGAGGTCCCGGGCCTGCGGATCATCGGCCCGGCGACGGCCGAGGACCGGGGCGCGACGATCTCGTTCACGCTCGGGGACATCCACCCGCACGACGTGGGTCAGGTGCTCGACGAGCTGGGCATCGCGGTCCGGGTCGGACACCACTGCGCGCGGCCGGTGTGCCTGCGGTACGGAATTCCTGCGACGACGCGAGCGTCGTTCTATCTGTACTCCACGCCTGCCGAGGTCGACGCCCTGGTGGACGGCCTGGAGCACGTGCGGAACTTTTTCGGTTGATGGTGAGGGTTGACTGGTGAAGCTTGACTCCATGTACCAGGAAGTGATCCTGGACCACTACAAGCACCCCCACGGGCGTGGCCTGCGGGACGGCGACGCCGAGGTGCACCACGTCAACCCGACGTGCGGCGACGAGATCACGCTCCGCGTCAAGTACGACGGCGAGACCGTAGCCGACGTCAGTTACGAGGGCCAGGGCTGCTCCATCAGCCAGGCCAGCGCCTCCGTACTCAACGAACTGCTGGTCGGCAAGCAGCTCGGCGAGGCGCAGAAGATCCAGGAGACCTTCCTCGAACTGATGCAGTCCAAGGGTCAGCTGGAGCCGGACGACACCATGGAGGAGGTGCTGGAGGACGCGGTCGCGTTCGCCGGCGTCTCCAAGTACCCGGCCCGGGTCAAGTGCGCGCTGCTGAGCTGGATGGCGTGGAAGGACGCGACGGCGCAGGCGCTGTCCGAAGGGAAGACGGCATGAGCGAGAACGAGACTCTGACCATCAAGCCGGCCTCCGAGGAGGAGGTCCGCGAGGCGCTGTACGACGTGGTCGACCCCGAGCTGGGCATCGACGTCGTCAACCTGGGCCTGATCTACGGCATCCACGTCGACGACGCCAACATCGCCACCCTCGACATGACCCTGACGTCCGCGGCCTGCCCGCTGACCGATGTCATCGAGGACCAGGCGAAGTCCGCGACGGACGGCATCGTCAGCGAGCTGCGGATCAACTGGGTCTGGATGCCGCCGTGGGGCCCGGACAAGATCACCGACGACGGCCGTGAGCAGCTCCGCGCGCTGGGCTTCAACGTCTGATTACGTTCCTCGCCCGTTTCGGCAGGACGAACGGCCATGCACGCCGGCGGGACCGGCGGGCATGGCCGTTCGCTTTCACCGCCTCGCCGTCGACGCCCACGACGCGGTCACCGGTGCGCTCCGCCGCCCGGCGGTCCCCAGTCCTGCGGCGGGACGGCGGCTGCCTCGGCCAGGACCGGACCCAGGTTCTCCGTCCGCATCCGGCGGTCGACGTACAGCAGGCCGGTCACCAGCTGCGGCAAGGTCGTGGAGATGATCTGGCTGACCATCTGCCCCAGCAGCGTCGCCACGAGATAGCCGCTCATCGCCACCACGATCGCCGTGGGGCTGGGGTCGCCCTCCAGCGACGAGGTGCCGATCACGCCGGGGAAGATGCCGAGGACGGAGAACGGCATCTGGATGAAGTAGCCGGCCGTCGCGGCCATCATGTAGACCAGCAGCGTGATGCCGAAGATCCGCCACCAGTCGCCCTGCACCAGCTGGGACGAGCGGCGCAGTGCGGCCACGGGCCGCTGTCCCTCGAAGACCACGACGGCCGGTGCCAGGCAGAACTTGACCCAGAGCCAGGTGGCCAGCGGGCCCGTCAGCAGGACGCCCAGTACACCGACCGTCATGGCCGTGGCGGCGCCGCCCGCACCGCCGTCCATGGTGGTCACGGCGACCACCACCCCGACGACGGCGACCAGGACGAGCACCATGGGCACGACCGCGATCAGTGCCGTGAGGATCAGCGTGCCGATCACCCGGGCGACGTGGGCCCAGGCCCGCCGCCACACCGTGGAGAAGGCGACGGCCCGGCCCAGCACCGCCTCCTGAAGCACCGCGGGGACCGCCGCGTACATCAGACCCGAGACGATCAGCATCAGGACGATCCCGAGCAGCGCCAGGACGGACACCGCGGTCACGAGCGGGACGACGTCCGCCGAGGAGGCCTCCTCCTCGTAACGGAGCGAGACCACCCGGTCCAGGTGGTCGCCGACGGCGGAGTAGGCGACGGCGACCGCCGTCGCCATCAGCAGCGCGGCACCGCCGTAGAGGGCGGCCCCCATGCCGAACAGCTGCTTCCAGTACGAACCCATCGTTGAGAACGCCCCGTTGAGCACGTCCCCGAACCTCAGCGGTGCGAGCGGTATCACCCCTGGCTTCGGCGGCGGCACCCAGCCACCCCACCCAGGCGGTCCGGGAGGCCCTCCGTACGGAACTCCGCCGTACGGCGCGCCTCCGTACGCGCCGCCGCCCCACCCTGCGTCCTGCGCCACTGCTACTCCGTTGTGTTGTTGTGCGTTCATCATCCGGTACGACCGGTCGGGACACCGTAGCGTCCCGCGACGGCGGTGGACCGGGGGCGGGGGGCACACGGCGTTGTGTACGGGCGTACGCAACGATGGGTACCTTGTACCCATGGGGTACGGACTGCTTGCCGCGGCCATAGCGGCGGAGGTGGCCGGGACGACGGCCATGAAGTACAGCGAGGGCTTCACCCGGCTGTGGCCCTCCCTCGGCACGGTCGTGGGCTATGCGCTGGCGTTCACGCTGCTCGCCCAGACCCTCAAGACGCTCTCCGTCGGCACGGCCTACGCCATCTGGGCGGGCGTGGGCACCGCGGCCGTCGCCGCCATCGGGATCATCTGGATGGGAGAGTCCGCCGGCCCCGCCAAGCTGGCCGGGCTCGCGCTGATCGTCGCGGGGGTCGTGGTGCTCAATCTCGGCGGAGCCCACTGATGGTGCGCCGGTACGACCCCGAGCGGCGCGACCGGATCGTCGAGGCGGCCATCCGCGTCGTCGGGGACCGGGGCATCGCCGGGCTCAGCCACCGCTCGGTGGCCGCGGAGGCCGACGTGCCGCTCGGCTCGACGACGTACCACTTCGCCTCGCTCGACGAGCTGCTGGTCGCCGCCCTGCGCCGGTGCAACGACACCTTCGCGCGGACCGTGCGGGAGAGCGCCTGCCTCGCCGACCCGGCGGCCGGTCTCGCCGACGGGCTGACCAGGCTGCTGGGGGATTGGTTCGCGGGCGGGCGGGGGCCGATGGAGCTGGAGTACGAGCTGTACCTGGCCGCACTCCGGCGCCCCGCCCTGCGGGCCGTCGCCGCGGAGTGGGCCGGCTGCGTGGGCGAGCTGGTCGCCCGCCGCACCGACCCGGCGACCGCTCGGGCCCTGGTCGCCCTGCTCGACGGCATCAGCCTCCAGGTGCTGCTCACGGGGGGCGACTTCGACGCGGCGTACACCCGGGAGATGCTCGGCCGGATCGTGGACGGCGGCAGCCCCCGGTGACGTGCGGCGGCCCGGACGGCGAGACCGGTTCGCTCGCGCGGTGCCCGGCCGGTTAGGTTCTGTCCATGACCGACACGACTTCCCAGGGTTCCGCCCGTACCACCGGCGCCGTCGCCGCCGGCCTCGCCACCATCGCCGGTGACGGCACCGTCCTCGACACCTGGTTCCCCGCCCCCGAGCTCGTCGCCGACCCCGGACCGGCGGGGACGCAGCGACTCGGCGCCGACGAGGCGGTGAACCGCCTGGGTGAGGGTGCGGCCAGGGCCATCGGCGTGGACGCCCGGCGCGGGGTGGAGGTCGTCGCCGTGGCCACGGTCATCTCCTCGCTCGACGACAAGCCCCTCGACGCACACGACACGTACCTGCGTCTGCACCTGCTCTCGCACCGGCTCGTCCAGCCCCACGGGCAGAACCTCGACGGCATCTTCGGCTTCCTCGCCAACGTCGCCTGGACCTCGCTCGGACCGGTGGCCGTCGACGACCTGGAGAAGGTCCGCCTCAACGCGCGCGCCGAGGGGCTGCACCTCCAGGTCACCTCGGTGGACAAGTTCCCCCGGATGACGGACTACGTCGCTCCCAAGGGCGTCCGGATCGCCGACGCCGACCGCGTACGGCTCGGTGCGCACCTGGCCTCCGGTACGACCGTGATGCACGAGGGCTTCGTCAACTTCAACGCGGGCACGCTCGGCACCTCCATGGTCGAGGGCCGCATCTCCGCGGGTGTCGTCATCGGTGACGGCTCCGACATCGGCGGCGGCGCGTCCACCATGGGCACCCTGTCCGGCGGCGGCAAGGAGCGCATCGTCATCGGACAGCGCTGCCTGATCGGCGCCGAGGCGGGCGTCGGGATCGCGCTGGGCGACGAGTGCGTCGTCGAGGCCGGGCTGTACGTCACGGCCGGCACGCGCGTCACGCTGCCGGACGGACAGATCGTCAAGGCCCGGGAGCTCTCCGGCGCCTCGAACATCCTCTTCCGCCGCAACTCGGTCTCCGGCGCCGTCGAGGCCCGCCCCAACAACGCGGTGTGGGACGGGCTGAACGACGTACTGCACAGCCACAACTAGTCCGTAGCGGCGAGGAGTTCCTCGTACACCCTGCGCAGCCCGGCGGTCGCCTCGCGGCCGGCGGGCTGCAGCGGTTCCCGGACCGGGCCCGCGTCCAGCAGCGCCTTCGCCGTGACCGTGCCGGGCAGCCCGGCGGACATCATGGCCTCGACCAGGTGCACGAGGAGCCCGTTCAGGCGGGCGGCCCGCGCCGTGTCACCGGCGTCGAACGCGTCCAGGACGGCCCGCATCCGGCGCGGCACCACGTTCGCCACCGTGCTGACATAGCCGGCGCCGCCGACCGCGTACAGCGGGAGGTTCAGCTCCTCGCAGCCCGAGTAGTAGGCGAGCGGGGCGCGCGCCATCACCGCCGTCGCCCCGAGCAGGTCGTACGAGCAGTCCTTGACCGCCACGATCCGCGGGTGCTCCGCCAGTCGCAGGAGCGTGCCGGGCTCGATCCGGGTGCCGGTGCGGCCCGGGATGTCGTAGAGCATGAGGGGGATGCCGGTGGCCTCGGCGACCCGGACGAAGTGCGCCTCCACCGCCGCCTGCGGGGGACGGCTGTAGTACGGCGTCACCACCAGCAGCCCGTCCGCCCCCGCCGCCTCGGCCTCCCGCGCCAGCCGGACGGTGTGCCGGGTGTCGGCGCTCCCCACCCCCGCGAGGAGCGGGACGCCGTCGCCGACCGCCTCCCGGACCGCCCGCAGCAGGGCGGTCTTCTCCTCGTCCGTGGTGGTCGGGGACTCGCCCGTGGTGCCGCTCAGCACGAGCCCGTCGCAGCCGCCCGCGACCAGACCCGAGGCGTGCGTGCGGGCGGCTTCCAGGTCCAGGTCACCGGCGGGGGTGAACGGCGTGATCATGGCGCAGAGGGCGCGGCCGAAGGGCCTGGCCGGGATGGCTGTCATCCCCGCAGTGTCGGCCCGGCGGTCCGATCAGGTCCACTTAGATCTGCTCCGGCCGAAGGTGAAGGGCTGCTGAACGGTGACCGCCCCGCGGGCCTCGTCGACCCCGGAGCGGCGGAGGGCCGGAGCCGTGGACGCGGTGTCCGGGGCACTGGAGTCCGAACCCCCACCGAGGGAACGGGTACGCAACCATCCCGGCGTGGCCGGGGGCGCGTGGGGCGCCGTTGCGTGCCGGCGCCGAGCCTCCCGGCGGGCTGGGGGAGAACCGGGCGGCTCGGGACGAAATGCGTCTACGCTGGGGCGGCGGCGCCGCACTCCCACGCACGGGGCCGCCGCGGGCCCCGTACGCGAGGGGCCCGCCCCGCACACATCCTGAGCATGCCCGAGGAGACCCCCCTGATGTCCGCAGAGCGCCCCTCCCTGCCGCCGGTGCGGCTGCACACCGAGGCCGAGCTGGCACGGGACGCGCTGGCCGCTCCGCTGCTCGCCCGCGCCGTCCGCCTCGCCCGCTGGGCGGGGCCCGGTACGCGGGTGGGCGCCGGCGGCGAGCTCGTCGACGCGCAACTGCCCGCGGCCGCCGCCCACCTGGGTCTCTCCGACGACGAGGACGGTGCCGCGTACGCCAGTGAGGCCTGGCGCCTCGCCGTCGACACCGGGCTCGTGGACGTCGAGGATCCGCACGACGAGGACGGCCTGGACTACACGGCGGGCGACGACGCGGAGGGCACCGTCACCGCGGGCGAGAACCTGGCGCTGCTGACCGGCGGCTCCCCGCGGGACGTCCTCGCGATCTGGCTGGACGGCCTGGACGCCGTACACGCGGACGCCACCGCACCGGCCTTCGACGACTTCGCCGACCTCGTCAACGAGGACGGCAGCATCGACTTCGACGCCCTGGACTGGGACCCCGAGGCGGAGGCGGACTTCCTCGACGGGGTGCTCGGCAACCTCTACCTGCTGACCCTCTCGGACGCCGGACCCGGTGACGGCCCCGTGCCGCTGCCCGCCCTCGCCGCCTCCGTGCTCGTGCCCGACGACATGGGCGAGCCCACCGACGAGGTCCTGGAGCAGGTGTCGGAGGCGATGATGCGGCTGGACGACCAGTTCCGGCTGCTCGAACCCATCGGGATCGTCGAATACCGGCCGCTGGACGAGGCGTTGCTGACCGAGGAGGGCGAGCAGGCCGCGCCGCCCTCGGACGACGAGGACGTCACCCGCTACGGGATGGTCAGGCTGACCCCGCTCGGCCTGTACGGCATCCGCGAGCGGATGCTGGAGGCAGGCGTGGACGCCCCCGCGGTCGGCGACCTCGCCGACAAGGGTGCCGACGTCCTCCTCGACGGCCTGGCGCGCTACCCCGAGGACGCAGCCCGCGCCGAGATCGGCCTGTGGCTCGGGCGGCGCGGGACGGACAGCGCGGCAGCCGCCGCGACCGAACTGCTGCACGCGGCCCGCGGCGCCGACCCGGGCGCCCCGCTGCGCAGGCTCCACTGCCAGCAGGCCCTCGCCCTGGCCGGTCCCCGGGCCGAGCCCGCGGTGCGCGACGTGCTCGACGACGCCGAACTCGGCGGGCTGGCCCGCGTCTGGCTCGCCGAACAGGGCGCCGCCGACGTGCCCGCGCCGCCGGAGTCGATGATCTTCTGGCTCGCCATCGACACGATCGCGGCGCAGCTGGACGCCGAGGGCGACATGGAGGAACTCCAGGAGCTGGTCGAAGGGCTCTCCGGGCAGCACAGCGGCTTCTTCGACGAGGCGTGGCGGGTGGAGCACCCGGCCACGGCCGAGGTGCTCGAGGCGATGGGGCGGCTGCACCGCGACCGGAAGACGGCGAAGGAGGCTCGCAAGGCCGCCTTCAAGGCCCGCTCGCGCAGGAAGAACTGACGGAGGAAGAAGGCCTTTTCGGCCAGACGGGACCGGCCGCGTGAGGAATCGTGGCCGGTTTTGTCCGTATAGGCCGGACGGTTTGACGTGCAGGCCCGCTCGATGTCGTCCGTCGTTCAACCGGTGTTGGTGCCGAGGAGGGAACGTGATCGCGCCAACCACCCCGGCCATGCCGCACCAGGAGTCCGCGATGTCGTTCACGCGCAGGGAATTCACCAGACAGTCCGCACTCGCCGGAGCGGGTATCGCGCTCACCGGCGCCGTCGGCGCCCTCGCCACCGCACCCGGTGCACTGGCGGCCGAGGAGGCGCGGCACGGCCACGGTGACGACCACGGCCACGGCCACGACAAGGAACTGGGCTACGGGCCGCTGATCGCCGACCCGAAGGGCATCCTCGCGCTGCCCGCCGGATTCTCGTACCGCATCCTCACGCACAGCGGTGTCACCACGCTGGAGACGGGCGAGCCGACCCCCTCCAACCACGACGGCACGGCCGCCTTCGAGGGATCCCGCGGTGTCACCCTCCTGGTCAACAACCACGAGCTGAGCGGCACCCGGGCCCGCTGGAAGTACCCGGTCCCGCTCACCGAGGGCCTCGTCTACGACCCGGTCGCGGCCGGTGGCTGCACCGTCGTGGAGACCCGCGCCGACGGCCGTACCGCCGAGTGGGTCGGCATCGCCGGCACGTCCACCAACTGCGCGGGCGGGAGCACCTCCTGGGGCACCTGGCTCACCTGCGAGGAGACCGAGGACAAGGCCGGCAGGAACGGCCTGCTCAAGGACCACGGGTACGTCTTCGAGGTCGACCCCTACGACAAGCGCGCCAACCGCGACCCGCGCCCGGTCAAGGCGTTCGGCCGGTTCGCCCACGAGGCCGTCGTCATCGACCCCAAGCGCGGCCACGCCTACCTGACCGAGGACGCCTCGGGCCCCAACGGCCTGCTCTACCGCTGGGTTCCGCCGCACGGCTTCAAGCACGGCCGCGGCAAGCTGCGCACCCTCGCCGACGACGCGGGTGTCCTGCAGGCCACCAAGTGCTTCGACAGGAAGGGCGTGTTCGTCGACGACCTGTCCCGCGCCACGGAGATCGGCACGGTCTACGGCGTGGACTGGGTCGACGTACCCGACCGCGACGCGAAGACGGTCTCCGTGCGCAAACAGTTCGACGACACCCAGGTCACCCGCGCCCGCAAGCTGGAGGGCATGTGGTGGGGCGACGGCGGTGCCTACTTCGTCTCCTCGTACGCCCGGGGCGAGAGCCCGGTCGCACACGACGGCCAGGTCTGGTTCTACGACCCCAAGCGCCGCACGGTGACCCTGAAGGTGCTTCTCGGCGTCAACCCGGACCCTTCCGTGGACGGTGCCTTCGACAGCCCGGACAACATCACGGTGTCGCCCTACGGCGGCATCGTCATCTCCGAGGACGGCGAAGGGATCCAGCACCTCTTCGGTGCGACCGACAGCGGCCGCACCTACCCGATCGCCCGCAACGACCTCAACACGGGCACGGAGGACGACCCGTCCTACAGCGAGATCGCCGGAGTGACGTTCTCGCCGGACGGCAGGACGCTGTTCGCCAACATCCAGAACCCCGGCATCCTGCTCGCCATCACCGGCCCGTGGAAGCGTCAGCCGAACAGGCACTGACACGCCGCACCGTGCGGTACGCGGGAAATCCCCTCGCGTGCCGCGCGGTCGTCCTCCTGGAGTCGGGGTCACGCCCCTCCCGGTGCGAAGGCAGCGGCTCCTTCCTTTCCAAGAAATCACGCCGCAGCCGTCCTGATCTCGGGCACCCCCTTCGCCGTGCCTTCTCCCATGAATTCGGGTGAATTCTTCACATGGCACGCTTCAACACCCGCTCCATCAGGCCCCGCGGCACCTCGCCCGTGGAGTCCACCGGGCGCACCGCGCGTCATCACCAGGGCGCTGCGGGCCGCCGACGCCGATCCGGTGCAGTTCGGTACGGGCAGCTCCGCGATCGCGTACCGCCGGGGCGAGTCGGTGCTCAAGGTCCTGGAGCGCTTCGGCAGCCTGGGCGGCACCCACACCCGGGAGGCGGTCCGCCGGCACTACGAGGGGCACGACCGGGTGCTGATCGTCACCGACGAGCAGGCCTCGTACACCTCGCACGGGGACGCGATCGACGGCATCCCGGGGACCGTGCCGGTCTGCACCTGGAACCTCGCGGGGTACCGGGTCGGGCACGGGCCCTCGGGACGCGAGAACCGCCACACCTTCGGGGGGCTCTCCGACGCGGCGTTCCGCATGGTGCCCCTGCTGGAGGCGGGCAGGAGCGCCGACTGGCCCTGGAACGGCTGATTACGAATCCGGCACTACTGCCGTCCGGGAGCGGCCGGGCATGGCATTGGACGCTCGCAAGGCGCATACTCAATGTAATGAAACAGTCAGCCGGATCCCGGCGTCACCTGCCTTCCAGTCCCTTCAACCGCCCGGCCCAGGCGGCCCCACCGGTCGAATGCTTCGATGTGGGCGACAGGGTGTCGCACGACCAGTTCGGACTCGGCCGAGTCCTTGCTGTCGAGGGCGACAACGACGCAGTGCTCATCGACTTCTCGGGGCGACAGGGGAGGATCCTGAGCCCGTATTCCAAGCTGACCAAGCTCTGAGAGGGAAGACGAGCACGTACAGCGTCCGACCGGACACTCTCCGGACCCGGGGCACCTGAGGAGAAATCCACCAGGTGCCCCGGAAGCCGTTGCGGGGTGCGCGGGCGCTACAGGGCCTTCGCGGCGGGCTTCACCATGCCGCGGACGGTCCTCGACTTCACGAACTCGCCCATGGCGGTCATCTCCCACTCGCCGGAGAACTGCTTGATCAGCTTGGCCATGAACACACCGGTCTGCGGCTCCGCGCCCGTCAGGTCGAAGCGGACCAGCTCCTCGCCCGTGGTGCCGTCCATCAGCCGGCAGTACGCCTTGGCGACCTCGGTGAACTTCTGTCCGGTGAACGAGTTGACCGTGAAGACCAGACCCGTGGCGTCCGCGGGGATCCGGCCCAGGTCCACGACGATCACCTCGTCGTCGCCCGCGCCCTCGCCCGTGAGGTTGTCGCCGGAGTGCTTGATCGCGCCGTTCAGGATGGAGAGCTTGCCGAAGTAGCAGCTGTCCAGGTGATTGCGGTTGGGACCGAAGGCGATCACCGAGGCGTCGAGGTCGATGTCCTTGCCGCGGAACGCGGGCTCCCAGCCCAGACCCATCTTGACCTGCGAGAGCAGCGGCCGGCCGCCCTTGACCAGGGACACGGTCTGGTTCTTCTGGAGGTTGACCCGGCCCTTGTCGAGATTGATCTTGCCGGAGGCGGCAGGGGCGGGCGGCGCGGCGGGCGGGGCCGGGGGAGCGATCCGCGGGTCCACGGGGGAGGCGGCCGCCGGGGGAGCGGCGGGGGCGGCCGGCGCGACCGGCGCGGGCGTGGCCGCCGGGGCGGGCTCCTCCACCGAGACGCCGAAGTCCGTGGCGATGCCCGCCAGCCCGTTCGCGTAGCCCTGGCCGACCGCGCGGGCCTTCCAGACGCCGTTGCGCAGATAGATCTCGATGACCACCAGAGCCGTCTCGGAACCCAGCTGGGGCGGGGTGAAGCTGGCGAGCGCGCTGCCGTCGTCCGCGTTGCGCACCGTGGCGGTGGGCTCGATGCCCTGGAACGTCTGGCCGGCCGCGTCGGGGCTCGCGGTGACGACGATCTTCTCGATGCCGGGCGGGACCGCCGTGGTGTCCACCACGATCGCGTCGGGCGCCGAGCCACCGCCCGAGCGGTACGTCACGCCGGGGCCCGAGGGCTGGTTGTAGAAGATGAAGTCGTCGTCGGAGCGCACCTTGCCGTCGGCGGTGAGCAGCAGGCCCGAGACGTCGAGCCGCACCGGGGCGGCGACGTCCACCGCCACGCGGGCGGCGGAGAGAGGGATGTTCGAGCCGGGGGTCATTGCGGTCATGCACGGGGTAACGAACGACCCGGCTTTGCCGTTCCCTTACCTTCGGGCAGGTGCCCCGTACGGCTCAGCGCCCGCCCGCGGCCCGGTTGCGCGGGTGGTCGCGGGCGGTGCGTTCGTTCCCGTGCTTGTAGGCGCCGGTCCAGCGGGCCATGACCAGCTGGGCGTCGCCGGACACCACCTCGGCCAGGAACCGCTCCGCACGGCCGCCGCGCAGGGTGCCCGCGGGGCGGCCGTGGTGGGTGATCGTGACGCTCGTGTCGCCGTGCTGTTCGTACCGGAATCCGGAAGGTCTGGGCATGGTCCGTATGGTGCCCGGGCCGACCGGCTCCCGTCGCGCGAATTGCGCGCGCCGTGTCAGTACGGCCAGATGGGCGGGTCCGTGACGAAGTGGCCGCCGACGTGGGCGTGCTCGGGGTTCCCCGGATCCAGCTCCCCGTGTGCGGCGACGAGCTTGTCGGCGTACTGCTCCGAGTCGTCCCGCGGCGCGTAGCCGAGGGACCTGGCCGTCGTCAGGTCCCACCACAGGCGGGTGTTGTCGGAGGACCCGTAGACCACGGTGTGCCGGACGTCCGGGGCGGTCAGGGCCGCGTGGAAGAGGCGCGCGCCGTCGCCGGGGCTCATCCAGACGGAGAGCATGCGGACCGACGTCGGCTCCATGAAGCAGGAGCCGATGCGCACGGAGACGGTCTCCAGGCCGTGCTTGTCCCAGTAGAACTGGGCGAGGTCCTCGCCGAAGGACTTCGACAGCCCGTAGAAGGTGTCCGGACGGTGGGGGGTGTCCACCGGGATCAGCGGGTCGCCGGCCGACGGGCGCGGGGTGTAGCCGATGGCGTGGTTGGAGGAGGCGAACACGACGCGCCCGACGCCCTCCTCGCGCGCGGCCTCGTAGAGGTTGTAGGTGCCCTCGATGTTGGAGCGGAGAATCTTGTCGAACGAGGCTTCCAGGGAGATGCCCGCGAGGTGGATGATCGCGTCGACACCCCGCACGGCTTCCCGCAGTGCGTCCTTGTCGCCGAGATCGGCGGTGACGGCGTCCGGTTCGCCCTCGATGGGGGTGACGTCGAAGAGGCGGAGCTCATAGCCGTACGCGGGCAGCAGCCCCCGCATCAGGGTGCCGAGGCCGCCTGCGGCGCCGGTGAGCAGGACGGTGCGGGGAGCGGGCATACGGAGATCTCCTCGGTGCGGGCGCAGGGCGCGGGCGCGGCGTACGCGGACGACGGTGCTGTGCGGTGCGTCCGGACGCCGGGTGCGCGTGGCACGCGGGCTTCGGCGCACCGAAACGCGTCAAATCCATGGATGACATTCACATGCATGGACAAGCTAAGAAGTTCCGGCGGATCACGTCAAGTGTCACCCGGAGTCGGCGGCTTCGCGCCCGGGTCGGGTGTTCTCGTCTTGACCTGCGCCGCGCGGCTGGCTTAGCGTGACAGCGTTCATAAGTATGGACGCCGATCAGAATTGTGCACGTCTGAATCTGCTCAGGGAGCGCCCGTGACCTCAGCCCCCCTTGCCGCCCGACTCACCGATGTCGCCGGGCCGCTCTTTTTCCCCGTCAGCGCCTACGGGCCGGACGGCGCCGTCGACCTCGACACCTTCCGCACGCATGTGCGCAACGGCATCGACGCCGGCGCCGCGGCGGTGTTCGCCTGCTGCGGCACGGGCGAGTTCCACGCGCTGACCCCGCAGGAATTCCGCGCCCTCGTCGCCGCGGCCGTCGAGGAGACCGCCGGACAGGTGCCCGTGGTCGCGGGCGCCGGCTACGGCACGGCGCTCGCGGTCCAGTACGCGCGACTCGCCGAGGAAGCGGGTGCGGACGGACTGCTGGCCATGCCTCCGTACCTCGTCGTCGCCGGCCAGGAAGGGCTGCTGGGCCACTACGCCGCACTCGCCGCGGCCACCGGCCTGGAGACGATCGTCTACCAGCGCGACAACGCCGTCTTCACCCCCGAGACCGTCCTCGCCCTGGCGCGGACCCCCGGGATCATCGGCCTCAAGGACGGCTACGGCGACCTCGACCTGATGCAGCGCACGGTCAGCGCCGTGCGCGCCGGACTGCCGGGCCACGACTTCCTGTACTTCAACGGGCTGCCCACCGCCGAGCTCACCGGCCTCGCCTACCGGGGCATCGGCGTCACGCTCTACTCCTCCGCCGTCTTCGCCTTCGCGCCCGGCATCGCGCTGGCCTTCCACCGGGCGCTGGACTCCGGCGACGACGCTCTCGTCAACGCCCTCCTCGACCACTTCTACCGGCCCCTCGTCGAACTGCGGGCCAAGGGCCACGGCTACGCGGTGTCGCTCGTGAAGGCGGGTGTCCGGCTGGCGGGCCTGGACGTCGGTGAGGTGCGCACCCCGCTCACCGAGCCCCCGGCCGCGCACATCGAGGAGCTGACCCGGATCATCGCGGACGGCCGCGCCCTGCTGGAGAAGCACGGCCAGGAGCAGGGGGAGCGCGGGTGAAGACCTCCGCCTTCCTCTACCCCTGGGACGTCGTCGGCGATCCGGACGCCGCCACGCGCCTCGCTGACCTCGGCGTCCAGCAGGTGACGCTCGCCTCCGCCTACCACTCCACCCGCGCCCTGACTCCACGCCACCCCGGCCGCCGGATCGTCACCGCCGAGCACGCGGCGGTGCTCTACCCGCCGGACCACGGGCGCTGGGCGGGACGCGGGCTGCACCCGTACACACAGTCCTGGGTCCCGGGCGACGACCCGTACGCCGAGGCCGCCGCGGCCCTGGCCGGCGCCGGTCTCCAGGTGCACTCCTGGGTGGTCCTCGCGCACAACTCCCGCCTGGGCGCCGAGCATCCGGGCACCTCCGTGGTCAACGCCTACGGCGACCGCTACCCATGGGCGCCGTGCATCGCGCAGCCCGCCGTCCACACGTACCTCGTGGACCTGGCGGCGGAGGCGGCCGTGCGCCCCGGGGCGGCGGGCACCGAGCTGGAGTCCTGCGGCTGGTACGGCTTCGCCCATCTGCACGCCCACGACAAGACGTCGGGGGTCGGCCTCGGGGACGCGGCGCAGTACCTGATGTCGCTCTGCTTCTGCGCCGCGTGCCGGGCCGGATACGCCGGGAAGGGGCTGGACGCGGACGAGCTGCGCGCAGCGGTGCGCGACGCCCTGGAGCCCGCCTGGGCCGGACCTGGCTCCCGGGGGACCGGCTGGTCAGGAGTCGAGGAGCTGCTCGGCGCGGGTCCCGCCGGAGCCACCCGGCAGTGGCGCGACCAGGTCGCCAGGGGACTCCAGGAGGCGGCCGTGGCGGCGGTCCGGCGGACGGCGCCCGGCCCGGACTTCCAGGTCCTGCTGCACGCCGATCCCGCCTCGTACCGGGCGGGCGCCAACGTCGGGGTGGACCCGGCGCACATCCTGGCCACGGCGGACGGCGTGGTGCTGCCCTGCACCGGCGGTGACGCGGCCCGCGAGGCCGTGCTCGGGCCGTTCGCCGGGCTCCGTGGGGTGCTGGCCGCCAATTTCGGTGTGGTCACGGGCATGGGCGGCAGCCCCGGCACGCTGGAGCGGGACGCCGCGCACGCGCGCTCGCTCGGTGCGACCGAACTGCGCCTGTACCACGCGGGACTGGCCTCCGGACCGGACCTCGACGCCGTCGGCCACGCCCTCTCGCGCATCGGCGGGTGACGGCCGGCCGGCAGGGGCGCCCGCCGGCCGCCCCTGCCGCCCCTGCCGGCCCGCGACCGGCGCCGCCGCCGTGGCGCGAGCACCGCCGGCGCCGCCGGACTGCCCGGCCGGTCGGCGACGTGCCCCGGATCCCGCGGCCGGCCACCTCGCCGACGTACCGGATCCTGAGACGGCCACCCCCGTCAGGCACGGCGGGGCCGTCCGGTCGCCTCCCGCTCCGCGCACCGGCACCGGCCACCCCGAACGGCCGTGACCTGCGCACTCCCCTCCGGAGCGCGTCCTACGGGCCCGGTCCGGCGGCGTAGCGCGCCCCGGCGGCTCGGGCGGACGCCTGAGAACTACACCCAAACATCTTTTGTCAGAAGCGTTGACGAAACATTCAGGACCGCTCTAGCTTCATCGCGTCGTACTTCGTACGTCATATATGAGACGCGATACGCGAGATGCGAGAGCCCTTCACCCATGACCTTTGCGCCTGCCCCGATTCCGTCCCGGACCCAGTACGTGCTGGAGGCGATCAAGCACGCCATCCTCACCGCGCAGCTGAGACCGGGACAGGCGCTCGTCGAGACCGAACTCGCCGCGCAGTTCGGGGTGTCGAAGACCCCCGTGCGGGAGGCGCTGAAGACGCTCGCCGGCACCGGGCTCGTGGTCATGAGCCAGTACAAGGGCGCCACCGTACGGCTCGTGGACGCGGCCATGGCCCGGGAGGTGTACGACGTGCGCCTGCTCCTGGAGCCGGAGGCGCTGCGCCGCTCCATCACCCGCAAGTCCTCGCTGGAGGCGGCCCAGGAAGCCCTGGAGCGGGCCGACACCGCGGTCGACAAGGCCGACAGGTCGCTGGCCAACCGGGACTTCCACCGGGCCCTCTACCTCCCCTGCGGCAACCCGCTGCTCTCCCGGATGCTCGACGAGATCCGCGACCAGGCCGCCCTCGTGTCGACCGTGGCCTGGGCGACCAACCCGTCCTGGGAGCGGGAGGCGGCCGAGCACCGGGAGATCCTGCGGCTCGCCCTCACCGACGACGCGGAGGCTGCCGTGAGGGCTCTGCACGACCACATCGCATCGTTCGTGCGCCGCGCGTTCCCCGACGACGAAGACGGGGGTGACACGGCGTGAACCACCAGCTGGACCTGAACCACCAGCACCTCGACGAAAGGCCAGTCCGCATGGACCTCTCCCCGCTGAAGGCGGCCCTCGCAGACGTTGTGGCGATCCCGGTGACCCCGTTCGCCGAGGACGGAGGCATCGACACCGCGGTGCACCGCGCCCTGCTGCGAAGACTGCTCGACGGTGGAGTCCGCATCGTCACCCCGAACGGCAACACCGGCGAGTTCTACGCGCTGACCCCGGACGAGCGGCGCACCGTCACCGAGCTCACCCTCGACGAGACAAGTGGCCGGGCCACCGTCCTGGTGGGCGTCGGCCACGACGTGCCCACCGCCGTCGCCGCCGCCGAGCACGCCAGGGACGCGGGCGCCGAGATGGTGATGGTGCACCAGCCGGTGCACCCCTACGTCGCGCAGGACGGCTGGGTCGACTACCACCGGGCCATCGCCGAGGCCGTTCCTGAGCTCGGCGTCGTCCCCTACATCCGCAATCCGCTGCTCGCCGGTGAGCGGCTCGCCGAGCTCGCCGACAGGTGCCCCAACGTCATCGGTGTGAAGTACGCCGTCCCGGACGCCGCCCGCTTCGGTGCCTTCGCCCGGGACGCCGGGCTGGAGCGGTTCGTCTGGGTGGCCGGGCTCGCCGAGCTCTACGCCCCCTCCTACTTCGCCACCGGCGCCACGGGGTTCACCTCCGGCCTCGTCAACGTCGCCCCCGGTGTCTCGCTGACGATGCTGGAGGCGCTGCGGGCCGGCGACTACACGGCGGCGATGAAGGTCTGGGAACAGATCCGCCGCTTCGAGGAACTGCGCGCCGACCGGCAGTCCGCCAACAACGTGACCGTCGTCAAGGAGGCCCTGGCCTCGCTCGGCCTGTGCCGGCGCGACGTCCGCGCACCGAGCCGGGTCCTGCCCGAGGCGCAGCGCGCCGAGGTCGCGAACCAGGTCGCCGGGTGGTCCGTATGACCGGGACCGAAGGCGCCCGCATCACCCCCCAGGAGCTGCGCAGCCACCAGTGGTACGGAACGGACGGGCTCCGCTCGTTCAGCCACCGGGCCCGCACCCGGCAGCTCGGCTACCTCCCCCAGGAGCACCTGGGCAAGCCGGTCATCGCGATCCTGAACACCTGGTCCGACATCAACCCCTGCCACGTCCACCTGCGTGACCGCGCTCAGGCGGTCAAGCGGGGCGTCTGGCAGGCCGGCGGCTTCCCGCTCGAATTCCCGGTCTCCACGCTCTCGGAGACCTTCCAGAAGCCGACCCCGATGCTCTACCGCAACATGCTGGCGATGGAGACGGAGGAGCTGCTGCGCTCCTACCCCGTCGACGGCGCCGTGCTGCTGGGCGGCTGCGACAAGTCGACGCCCGCGCTTCTCATGGGCGCCGCGTCCGTCGACCTGCCGACCGTCTTCGTGCCCGCCGGGCCGATGCTGCCGGGCCACTGGCGCAACGAGGTCCTCGGCTCCGGCACGGACATGTGGAAGTACTGGGACGACAAGCGGGCCGGGCTGATCGGCGACTGCGAGATGGCCGAACTGGAGAACGGGCTCGCCCGCTCGCCCGGCCACTGCATGACGATGGGCACCGCGTCCACCCTGACGGCCGCCGCCGAGGCGCTGGGCGTCACGGTGCCGGGCGCCTCCTCCATCCCGGCCGTCGACTCCGGTCACGACCGGATGGCCGCGGAGTCGGGCCTCCGTATCGTCGAACTGGTGTGGCAACAGCTGACGTTGTCGAAGATCCTCACCGCCGACGCGTACGAGGACGCCGTCGCCACCGTCCTCGCGCTCGGCGGCTCCACCAACGCCGTCATCCACCTGATCGCGATGGCGGGCCGCTCCGGGGTGAAGCTCACCCTGGACGACTTCGACCGCATCGCCCGCACCGTCCCGGTGCTCGCCAACCTCCGCCCCGGCGGCGCGTACCTGATGGAGGACTTCCACTTCGCCGGCGGGCTGCCCGGATTCCTGGCGCGGCTCACCGACGTACTGCACCTGGACCGCCCCACCGTCGCGCACACCACCCTGCGCGAACAGCTCGACGGGGCGCTGGTGCACAACACCGACGTCATCCGGGAGCGGGACAACCCCCTGGCCGAGGAGGGCGGCGTGGCGGTGCTGCGCGGCAACCTCTGCCCCGACGGCGCGGTCATCAAGCACATCGCCGCCGAGCCGCACCTGCTGCGCCACACCGGACCCGCGGTCGTCTTCGACGACTACAGGGAGATGCAGCGCACCATCAACGACCCGGCCCTGGCCATCACCCCGGAGCACGTGCTGGTCCTGCGCAACGCCGGCCCCAAGGGCGGTCCCGGCATGCCCGAGTACGGCATGCTGCCGATCCCGGACTACCTGCTGAAGCAGGGTGTACGGGACATGGTGCGGATCTCCGACGCCCGGATGAGCGGCACCAGTTACGGGGCGTGCGTCCTGCACATCGCGCCCGAGTCGTTCGTCGGCGGGCCCCTCGCCCTGGTCCGCACCGGCGACCTGATCACCCTGGACGTCGAGGCGCGGCTGCTCCACCTCGGTGTTCCCGACGACGAACTGGAGCTGCGCAGGGCCCGGTGGACACCGCCGCCCGCACGGTACGGGCGCGGATACGGGGCGCTCTACCAGGACCAGATCACCCAGGCCGACACCGGATGCGACTTCGCGTTCCTGGCACGGCAGGGAGAAGTGCCCGACCCGTACGCGGGCTGACGGCCCGGAGGATTCCGCGCACCGTCTGTCCGGCCCGCCGAACGGCATGCGGTAAGCGCTTGCGCACTCCCTGCACCACACACGGCACCCCCAGCACTTCCCAGAGATCGGAGACGTGTCATGGCCCACACCGCCGCCGTGGCCACACCGCCGCCCGAGGCGCCCCGGCGCCGCTCGGCGAGCCCCCGCCGCCTGCCGTATCTGCTGATCGCGCCCGCGGGCCTGCTGATGCTGGGCTTCATCGCCTACCCGGTGATCAGCGTCTTCTACTACAGCCTGCAGAACTACAACGTCACCAAGCCGTGGCGGAACGGCTTCGCCGGCTTCGACAACTTCAAGCGGATCTTCACCGAGGACGACCAGTTCTGGTCGACGCTCGGCTTCAGCGCCCAGTGGGTCTTCACCCAGGTCACCCTGCAGCTCGCGCTCGGCCTCGCCCTCGCCCTGATCGTCAACCAGACCTTCGTCGGGCGCGGCATATCCCGGGCCATGGTCTTCTCTCCCTGGGCCGTGTCCGGTGTGCTGACCAGCACCATCTGGATCCTGCTCTACAACTCCTCGACCGGCTTCAGCCGCTACCTCGCGGACGCCGGGATCGGCGAGTACGGGACCTCGGTGCTCTCCGACACCGGGACCGTCTTCTGGGCGGCGACCATCTCCGAACTCTGGCGCGGTGTGCCCTTCTTCGCCATCCTCATCCTCGCCGACCTGCAGTCCGTCTCCAAGGAGCTGTACGAGGCGGCGTCGGTCGACGGCGCGGGCCGGATGCGGCAGTTCTTCCACATCACCCTCCCGCACCTGCGGGACGCGATCATCCTCGCCACGCTGCTGCGCGGTGTCTGGGAGTTCAACAACGTCGACCTGCTCTACACCCTCACCGGAGGCGGACCGGCCGGCGAGACCACGACCCTGCCGCTGTACGTCGCCAACACAGGCATCGAGGGTCACGACTTCGGCTACGCCTCCGCGCTCACCACCGTCGCCTTCGTGATCCTCCTCTTCTGCTCGATCGTCTATCTGCGCCTGAGCAAGTTCGGAGGCGACCACAAGTGACTGCCGCACTCGTAGAGAAGGACAACGCCACGCAGCGGTCCGCGCGGCACGGCGCCCCGCCGCCCCCCTCGCGCCGCCCGGCCAGGCGCGAGCGTGCCTTCGACGACGTACCGCGCTGGCAGATCTACCTGCCGCTCGGCCTCTACCTGCTCTTCACGCTCATCCCGTTCTACTGGATGTTCCTGTTCGCCGTACGGCCCGCCGGCTCCACGTCGCTGGTGCCCTGGCCGGTGACGGGGGACCACTTCTCCAAGGTCTGGAACGAGCGCAGTTTCGCCCTCTTCTTCCAGAACAGCATGATCGTCGGCGTCGCCACGCTGATCGCCACGACGCTGGTCGCCCTGGCCGGCGGCTACGCCCTGGCCCGGTTCGACTTCAGGATCAAGGGCGCCTTCATGCTGGCGCTGCTCTGCTCGCAGTTCATCCCGGGCGCGCTGATGCTCGTCCCGCTGTTCGAGATCTTCAAGAACCTCCAGATGATCAACTCCCTGGGGAGTGTCGTCATCGCGGAGACCGTCTTCCAGCTCCCCCTGTCGATCATCCTGATCAGCGGCTTCATCAAGAACGTGCCGGTCTCCCTGGAGGAGGCGGCCTGGGTCGACGGCTGCTCGCGCTTCAAGGCCTTCTGCGCGGTCGTCCTGCCGCTGCTGCGCCCCGGACTGATCGCCGTCGGCTCCTTCGCCTTCGTGCACAGCTGGAACCACTTCCTGTTCGCCCTGATGTTCCTCAGCGAGCAGGACAAGCAGACGATCCCGGTCGGCCTCAACACCCTGATCGGCGCCGACAGCGTCGACCTGGGCGCGCTGGCCGCGGGCGGAGTCATCGCCGCCGTACCCGTGGTGATCGTCTTCGCCTTCATCCAGAAGTGGCTCATCACCGGCTTCAGCGCCGGCGCCGTGAAGGGATGACGGACATGACCGCACGCCGCCCGCACACCGGGCGCCGCACCGCCGCCGAGGCCGCCCGTGAGGCCGGCGAGGGGAGGGCCCGATGAGCACGACACCGCTGCCCGTCGTCCTGGCCGGTGCCCGCGGCCACGGCCGCTGGCACCTCGCCAACCTCCGGCGCCTCCAGCACCAGGGCCTCGTCAGGCTGGCCGGGATCTGTGAGCTGAACCCGCTGACCGACGACGAACTCGCTTCCTTCGCCGGCGAGATGCCCGAGCAGTCCGCCGACTTCGGGGCGCTCCTGGACTCCACCGGCGCGCACGTCGCCGTCATCTGCACCCCCATCCCGACCCACACCGAGCTGGCCCTGACCGCGGCGTCCCGCGGCGTCCACCTCCTCCTGGAGAAGCCGCCCGCCGCGACCTGGGCCGACTACTCCCGGATGGCCGACGGGGTACGGGAGGCGGGCATCGCCTGCCAGGTCGGCTTCCAGTCCTTCGGCTCGCACGCCGTGCCCGCCATCAAGGAACTCGTACGCTCCGGAGCCGTCGGAACCGTGCGCGGCATCGGCGCCGCAGGCGCCTGGGTCCGCGACGACGCCTACTTCCGGCGGGCCCCCTGGGCCGGGCGCCGGAAGATCGGCGGGACCGACGTCGTCGACGGCGTCCTCACCAACCCGCTGGCGCACGCCGTGGCCACCGCACTGGAGATCGCCGGCCGCGGGACGGCGCAGGACGTGGTGTCCATCGAGACCGAGCTGTTCCGGGCCCACGACATCGAGGCGGACGACACCAGCTGCGTCCGCGTCACCACCACCGACGGGCTTCCCGTCACCGCCGCCGTCACCCTCTGCGCCGAGGAGGCCGGGGAGCCGTACGTCATCGTCCACGGCGACCGGGGCCGGATCACCTTCTGGTACAAGCAGGACCGCGTCCTGATCCAGCGCGCCGGACACGGACCCGAGGAGGCCGTGCACGGACGGACCGACCTCCTGGAGAACCTCGTCGACCACCTGGCGCACGGCACCGGACTCCTCGTACCGCCGGAGCGCACCGGCGCGTTCATGCGGGTCGTCGAGGCCGTACGCACCGCCCCCGAGCCCGTCGCACTGCCCGCCACCGCCTGGCACAGCCGGCCCGACGGGCCCGCCGGCGGGGTGCGGCGCGTCGTGCGCGGCATCGACGCCATGGTCGCCGCCGGTGCCGACACCCTCACCCTCTTCTCCGAACTAGGCGCCTCCTGGGCGCGACCCAGCGAGGTGAGCTCCCCATGACCACCGCACTCCTCAGCTGCGCCGGCCGCCCCGTCGCCCGCTACGGCTACGGGCCGGACCCGGACGGCCGCCCCTACCTCCACCCCGTCACCACCCTCGCCGGCATCCCCGTCACCGAGGAACGCCCCGCCGACCACATCCACCACCTGGGCGCCTCCGTCGCCGTACCCGACGTGGCCGGCCACAACTTCTGGGGCGGACGCACCTACGTCCGCGGCCAGGGCCCCACCGCGCTCGACAACCACGGGGTGCAGCGCCACCTCGGCTGGAAACTCCGCGACCCGGACGGCTTCGTGGAGGAACTCGGCTGGGAGGCCGACGGCACCGAACTGCTGCGCGAGCACCGCACCGTCGCCGTCGGCGAACTCTCCGGCACCGCCTGGGCGCTGGACTTCTCCTTCTCCCTCACCAACCGCGGCGGCACGGACCTCTCCATCGGCAGCCCCGCCACCAACGGCCGCCCCGGCGCCGGATACGGCGGCTTCTTCTGGCGCGCCCCCAAGGAGCCCGCGGCACCCGCCGTCTTCAGCGGAACCCACGACGGCGAGGAAGCGGTGCACGGCAGGGCCGCCGACTGGCTGGCCCTCGCCGGGGACGGCTGGACCCTGGTCTTCGCCGGGGCCACCGACGAGACCCGGCGCGACCCCTGGTTCGTGCGGACCACCGAATACCCGGGGGTCGGATCCTCCCTCGCGGCGGACCGCCGGCTGCCCGTCCCCGCCGGAGCCACCGTCGTCCGACGCGTCGTGACCGTCGTCGCGGACGGCCGGCTCGACCGGGACACCGCCGCCGCCTACGCCCGCAGGGCGGCAGCCGCATGAGCAGACCCTGGACGGCCGACCTCGGCGACGGTACGTACCGCAACCCCGTCCTGAACTCCGACTGGTCGGACCCGGACGTCGTGCGCGTCGGCGACGACTACTACCTCACCGCGTCGAGCTTCGGCCGCGTGCCGGGACTGCCCCTGCTGCACTCGCGCGACCTCGTCAACTGGACCCTCATCGGCCACGCGCTGCACCGCCTCGAACCCGCCGCCGACTTCGCCGTGCCCCGCCACGACCGCGGGGTGTGGGCCCCCTCGCTGCGTCACCACGCCGGACGCTTCTGGATCTTCTGGGGCGACCCCGACCACGGCATCCAGCAGATCAACGCCGAGGACATCCGCGGCCCGTGGAGCGCTCCGCACCTCCTCAAGGCGGGAAAGGGGCTCATCGACGCCTGCCCGCTGTGGGACGAGGAGACCGGCGAGGCCTACCTCGTGCACGCCTGGGCCAAGTCCCGCTCCGGGATCAAGAACCGGCTCACCGGCCACCGCATGAGCCCCGACGGACGTGAACTGCTCGACGAGGGCACGGTCATCGTCGACGCCGACACGATCCCCGGCTGGTTCACCCTGGAAGGCCCCAAGCTCTACCGCCACGACGGCCACTTCTGGATCTTCGCCCCCGCCGGGGGAGTGGAGACCGGCTGGCAGGGCGCCTTCCGGTCGCAGGACTTCACCGGTCCGTACGAGGAACGCGTCGTCCTGGCCCAGGGCCGCACCGACGTCAACGGCCCCCACCAGGGCGGCTGGGTGCGCACCACCGCCGGTGAGGACTGGTTCCTGCACTTCCAGGCGCGGGGGGCCTACGGACGGGTCGTCCACCTCCAGCCGATGCGCTGGGACGCGGAGGGCTGGCCCGTCATCGGCGACGGCGGCGCGCCCGTCCGGGTACACACCAAACCGGCTGCTCCCGAGCAGCCCGTGGAAGCTCCGGCCGTCGGTGACGACTTCCCCGGCGGCCGGTACGGCAGGCAGTGGCAGTGGACGGCCACCCCCAGGCCCGGCTGGACGGTCGAGCACGCCGGGGACGGACTGCGGCTCAGCTGCGTACGGACCGCGTACGCGCACGACCTGCGGGCCCTGCCCAACGTCCTGGTCCAGCGGCTGCCGGCCGAGGAGTTCGCCGTCGAGGCGGACCTCGTGCTGAACAGCGACGAGCCCGGCGCCAACGCCGGACTCGCCGTGCTGGGCGACGCCTTCAGCTGGATCGGGCTGGAGGCCGGGGCGGACGGAACGCCCCGGCTCGTGCACCGCTACGCCGAGGGCACCGCCGAACACGAGCGGGACGCCGCGCACGCCCGCGCGGCCCCCGGAGGAAGGGCACGGCTCCGCATCGAGGTCACCGCGGGTGCCCGCTGCCGCTTCCTCGCCGACACCGGCGACGGATTCCGGCCCTCGGGCCAGGTCTTCGCCGCCGCGCCGTGGCGCTGGGTGGGCGCCCTGCTCGGCCTCTTCGCCACCGCACCGGCCGGGACGGGCCCCGCCGGAACGGCCGAGTTCACCGCCTTCCGTACCGGCGGCTGACCCCGGGACCCCACCCGCGTCCCCCTACCGATCACCGCCCCCCACGGCACGTACCGAACAGCACCTGCGACACCAGTGATCCCACCGACAGAACCGAGAGAGAAGAGCCGACGATGACTATCTCGAAGACGCAGCGGGGGCGCGCCGCGGCAGCGGTCTCCCTGGCGGCCGCACTCGCCCTGACGGCCACCGCGTGCGGGGACGACGGCAGCAGCTCAGGCACGGAAGGCAGCGGCAAGGGCGAGATCACCTTCTGGGACAACAACGGCGGTCCACGCACCGCCATCTGGACCGAGATCATCAAGGACTTCGAGAAGAAGAACCCGGACATCAAGGTCAAGTACGTCCCGATCCCGATCGCCGACGTCCAGTCCAAGTACGACACCGCCATAGCGGGAGGCGGGCTGCCCGACGTGGGCGGCATCAGCACCGCCTACCTCGCGAACATCGTGTCGCAGGAGGCGCTCGAGCCGATCAACAAGCGGCTGGAGAAGTCCCCGCTGAAGGGGCAGCTCGTCGAGGGCATGGTCGAGAGCGTCAGAGCCGCGGCCGGCCGCGGCGACGACATGTACTCCATGCCCACCTCCGCCAACAACGGTGCCCTCTGGTACCGCACCGACCTGTTCGAGGCGGCCGGGCTGGAGGCACCCACCACCTGGCCCAAGTTCTACGAGGCCGCAGACAAGCTCACCGACACGAAGAACAACAAGTTCGGCTACACCATCCGCGGCGGGGCGGGCTCCATCGCCCAGGCCCTCGACGCCGTCTACGGCCAGTCCGGGATCACGTCGTTCTGGGACGGCGACAGGACGACGCTCAACGACCCGAAGAACGTCGAGGCGCTGGAGAAGTACGCCGCCCTCTTCAAGAAGACGACGCCGGCCGCCGACGTCAACAACGACTTCACCAAGATGGTCGCCCAGTGGGACACCGGCACCATCGGCATGCTGAGCCACAACCTCGGCTCCTACCAGGACCACCTGAAGGCGCTGGGCGAGGAGAAGTTCGCCGGCATCCCCGCACCCATCGGTGAGGGCGGCACCCGCGTCCAGGTCTCCAACCCCGTCGACGGGCTGGGCCTGTTCCGGTCGAGCAACAACAAGAACGCGGCCTGGAAGTTCATCGAGTTCGCCGCCTCGCACGAGTCGAACAGCAAGTGGAACGAGTCCGCGGGCGCCATCCCGGCCAACACCGAGGCGGCCAAGGACCCCTGGATCAACGAGACCGAGCCCACCGCGCTCGCCGCGAAGGCCCTCACCGACGGGTCCACCAAGATCGTCGACCTGCCGTACTACCTGCCCGACTGGAACAACATCAGCAAGGCGGACAACGAGCCCGAGTTCCAGAAGCTGCTGCTCGGCAAGGTCACGGCCAAGGCGTTCCTGGACAAGATGGCCGACGAGCTCAACGCCGCCAACAAGGAATGGCAGGAGCTGGGCAACGGCTGACCCGGCCGTCCCGAACGACCGCAACCCCGGTGACCGGGGGACCGGCGGCGGTCCAGGTCGCGCTCCGCCGCCGGTCCCCCTCCTCGTGCACCCCGTTCCGCACGCCCTCCGAGAGAGGCAGTCTCCCTGTGTCACTCACCCGCAGACGGACAGCGGCCGCGCTCGTCGCGCTGCCCCTCGCGCTCTCCGCCACCCCCGCGGCCGCATACGCCGGCGGGGGCAGGCCCCGGCCCCGGACCCTGCACATCGCGGGCGACTCCACGGCCGCCCAGAAATACTCCGACGCCGCACCCGAGACCGGCTGGGGCATGGCCCTGCCCTTCTTCCTCGGCCACCACCTCACGGTCGCCAACCACGCGGTGAACGGCCGGAGCTCCAAGAGCTTCATCGACGAGGGACGCCTCACCGCACTCCTGCGGGGCGTCCGACCGGGTGATCTCCTCCTCGTCCAGTTCGGTCACAACGACGAGAAGACCGAGGACCCGGCCCGCGGCACCGACCCCTACACCACCTACCAGGACTACCTCCGCCAGTACGTCGAGGGCGCCCGCGCCCGGCGGGCGGAGCCCGTACTGCTCACCTCCGTCGAGCGGCGGCGGTTCGCCGCCGACGGCACCGCGAAGCCCACCCACGGTGAATACCCCGCCGCGATGACCGCCCTGGCCGCCGAGGAGGGCGTACCCCTGATCGACGTCCAGGCGCTCTCCCTCGCCCGCTGGCAGGAGCTCGGCCCGGACGGCACCGAGGCCTGCTTCAACTGGCTGGAGCCCGGCGAGTCGCCCAACTACCCCGACGGCAAGCAGGACAACACCCACTTCAGGCCGCCGGGTGCCGTGGACGTGGCCCGGACGACCGCCCGCGCACTGCTGGACGGCGGTGTCCTCACCCCGCGTGACCTGCGCCGCCTCGACGAACCGGTCCCCACCGGGTGGATCACCTGGCCGCAGCCGGTCTGACGCGCGCAACCCGCTCCTTCCTCCTCCGTACGACAGTTAAGGATTCGCCATGCCCGCACGCATGCGTCACGTCCGAGCCATCGCCGTGGTGATGGGCTGTGCCTCGGTGGCCCTCGCCGTGAGCGTCCCCGCCCAGGCGGCCCAGCCGCGCCACGGCACGGGGATCGAGAGAGCCGTCCTTCCCGCCGGCGACGGCTGGGCCGCCGCCGGGGGATCCACCACGGGCGGCTCGAAGGCCACGCCCGACCACGTCTACACCGTGACCGACCGCGCCGAGCTGGTCGCCGCCTTCGAGGACGCCGGCGACGCACCGAAGATCGTCAGGATCGTCGGCACCATCCACGGCAACTCCGACGTCAACGGCACCCCGATCGGCTGTGAGGCCTACCAGCAGGACGGCTACACCCTGGAGAAGTACCTCGCGGCCTACGACCCCGAGGTCTGGGGCCGGGACGAGGTCCCGTCGGGTCCCCTGGAGGACGCCCGCGCGGCCTCCGCGAAGCTGCAGGCGGCAGCCGTCAACGTCCAGGTCCCGTCCAACACCACGCTCGTCGGCGTCGGCGAGGACGCCACGGTCATCGGCGCCGGCCTCCAGGTCAAGGGCGTCTCCAACGTCATCATCCGCAACATCTCCTTCGAGGACACCTACGACTGCTTCCCCCAGTGGGACCCCACCGACGGGGACGAGGGCGCCTGGAACTCCGAGTACGACAACCTCGTCGTCCACGGCTCCAGCCACGTCTGGGTCGACCACAACACCTTCAGCGACGGCGACCGCCCCGACGCCGGCCAGCCCCACTACTTCGGGCAGGTCTACCAGCAGCACGACGGCCTCTTCGACATCGTGCGCGGCGCCGACCTGGTCACCGTCTCGTGGAACGTCCTCGAGGACCACGACAAGACCATGCTCATCGGCAACAGCGACGGCGCCGGGGCGAGCGACCGCGGCAAGCTCCGCGTCACCCTGCACCACAACCTCTTCAAGGACGTGAAGGAGCGCGCGCCCCGCGTCCGCTTCGGCCAGGTCGACTCGTACAACAACCACTTCGTCGCCACCCGGGGCAGCGCCTACGGCTACACGTACGGCATCGGCGCCGAGTCCGCACTCGTCGCCGAGCACAACGCGTTCACCGTCGGACCGGACTTCGACAAGGCGACCATCCTCAAGAAGTGGTCCGAGTCCTCCCTCACGGCGGAGAACAACTACGTCAACGGGCGGAAGACCGACCTGATCGCCGTGCACAACGCGGGCGTGCCCACCGAGCAGCTCACCGAGGGCGCCGGCTGGACGCCCGAGCTGCGCACCCGGGTCGACCACCCGCTCGTCGTCCCCGTGCTCGTCGCCCTCAAGGCGGGAGCGGGCAGGACATCGGGCCGCTGACGACGCGCACCTGAGCCGGCCGGAGCGGCACCGCACTCTCCACCACCCCGGAGAACGCCGCTCCGGCCCACCCTCCCGCCCCCGTGAAGGAGTACCGCCATGCTCAGCCGACGCAGTGCCCTGTCCCTGCTCACGGGCGGGAGTGCCGCCCTCGCCCTCGGCGCCCCCGCCGCACACGCACACCCCGCACGCCCCCGCCCCTTCGGCCGCTACGGCTCACCGGCCCGCCGCCTCGACCCCCTGACGCTGTACGTGGACCCGCACGGCCGGGGCGACCACACCGACGTCCGGTCCGCCGTCGACGCGGCCACCGGCACCGGCCGCACCCTGGTGCTCGCTCCGGGCACCTACCGCGGGGCGGTCACCGTCGGCGCGGCCCTGACCGGCCTCACCCTGATCGGCGCGAGCGGCGACCCACGCGACACCGTCATCGTCCACAACCGGGCGGCCGGCACCCCCAAGCCCGACGGCTCCGGCACCTACGGCACCAGCGGCTCGGCCTCCGTCACCGTCCAGGCCGCCGGCTTCACCGCACACGACGTGACCTTCGCCAACGACTGGCTGCGCTCCGACAACCCCGGGTACACCGGCACCCAGGCCGTCGCGATCAAGGTCCAGGGCGACCGGTCGGCGTTCTACGGGTGCCGCTTCCTCGGCCACCAGGACACCCTGTACGCCGACTCCCCCGCGCTCACCGCGTTCGCCCGCCAGTACTACCGCGACTGCTACGTGGAGGGCGACGTCGACTTCGTGTTCGGCCGCGCCACCGCCGTCTACGACCACTGCCACTTCCGCACCCTCACCCGCACCGACCTCGCCTCCGCCCCGTACGGCTTCGTCTTCGCGCCCAGCACAGCCGGAGCCAACCCGCACGGCTACCTGGTCCTGCGCTCCCGCGTCACCAGCACCGCCCCCGACGCGTACTACAGACTCGCCCGCCCCTGGGTGCCCTCCTCGGACCTCACCGCCCGTCCGATGCTCACCGTCCGCGACAGCCGCCTCGGCGCGGGCATCGACGCGGTCACGCCGTACGCCACCATGTCCGCGGGCTTCCCGTGGCAGGACCAGCGCTTCGCCGAGTACCGCAACACCGGCAGGGGCGCGCGCGTCACCGTCCCCGCCGAACGTCCCCAGCTGAGCGACCAGGAGGCCCGCTCGCACACCCCGGCCGTGTACCTCGGCGACTGGCGCCCCTACGCGTGAGCGACGGCATCACGCAGCGGGTGCTGCCCGCGTTCCACGAGCAGCTCAAGGCCGGGCTGACCTTCCCGCTCGCCCGGGAGAACTCGGCGACGCGGGACTTCGCGGCCTGGCGCGCCGCGGCGCGCGCCAGGGCCGCGGAGGCACTCCTGCAGCCTCCAGGCCCCGGCCCCGAGCCCTTCGACCCGGTGACCGTCGACGAGCGCCCGGCCGGCCGCTTCACCGGCCGCACCGTGGAGTTCGCCCTCAGCCGGTACACGCGGGCCCGCGGCTCGCTGCTGCTGCCGCACGGCACCGGGCCCTTCCCCGCGGTGCTGCTGCTGCACGACCACGGGTCCGAATTCTCCATCGGCCGGGAGAAGGTCGTACGCCCCTGGGCGGACCCGGTCCGGCTCCCGCGCGCCACGGCGTGGGCCGGCGCCTGCTACGGCGGCCGGTTCGTGGGCGACGAACTGGCCGCCCGCGGCTACGCCGTGCTCGCCGTGGACACCCTCGGCTGGGGCGACAGAGGACCGCTCGCCTACGCCGACCAGCAGGCCCTGGCCGCCAACCTCTTCCAGCTGGGCACCTCGCTGGCCGGACTCACCGCCCACGAGGACATCCGCGCCGCCGCCTTCCTCGCCTCACTGCCCCAGGTCGACGAACGGCGGGTAGGGGCGCTGGGATTCTCCATGGGGGCGTACCGCGCCTGGCAGCTGTCCGCCCTCTCCGACGGCGTCCGGGCCGCCGCCGCCGTCTGCTGGATGACGGGCCTCAAGGACATGATGGTCCCGGGCAACAACACGCTGCGCGGCCAGTCCGCGTACTTCACGCTCCACCCGGGACTGCACCGCTACCTCGACATCCCGGACGTGGCGTCCCTCGCCGCCCCGAAGCCCGCCCTGTTCCACGCGGGCGGACAGGACCCGCTGTTCCCGGCGGCCGGGGTGGCGGGCGCGTTCGCGAAGATGCGCGCCGTCTGGGACGAACAGGGGGCCGGCGACCGGCTCACCACCACGGTGTGGCCGGAGCACGGCCACGTCTTCACGGCGGACATGCAGGACGTGGTGTACGCCTGGCTGGACACATGGCTCGGCGCCCCCGCCGCGACAGCCTGCCCGGCGGGGGCGCCTCGAACCACCGCCCTCTAGTCGTAGCTGAGGTCCGAAGCGGTGTAGCGGCAGTACGTGCCGTCCGGGCCGCTGCCGGTCTGCTTCGGCTCGGCGCCGGTGTTGTTGCCCGTGTAGCGGACACAGGGCTTGATCTTCTTGCTGCTGTCGCCGTGGATGCGGACCGAGCGCAGCGCGGCCGTGTCCCCGTAGTTGGTGTTGATGCCGACCAGGGACTTGCCCGGCGCCGTCACGTCCACGTCGTTGACGATGATGTCGCGCTTGTACTGCTTGGAGCAGTTGCCGCAGGACCGGACGAGCTTGCCGAAGTCCGCGACCTGGAACTTCGTGATGACCAGCTTGCCGGCCCCGTTGAACTGGAAGACCTTGTCGGAGGCCTTCCGGGCGCCGCCGCCGTACACCGTGTACACGGAGCCGGCCGACGTGCCCTTGAAGGACGCGGCGTCCTCGCCGACGTCCTCCCACCAGACGTTCTGCAGCGTGCAGCTGCCGGAGCAGTGGATGCCGTCCGCGGCGGGCGAGCCCAGGACGACGTTCTTGAGCGTCGCCCCGTCCTTCAGCTTGAAGATCGGGTCCTGGCCCTCGTCCTGGCCCCCGCTGCCGAGGTCACCGCTTCCGTAGAAGCGCTTCAGTCCGCCGTCGTACGTCCCCGAGACCTCGATGGTCGACGGGACGGCCTGGCTGCCCTTGGCCGTGGGCCAGGCGGGCACCGCGGCGGCGGCCGCGCCGGCCGGCTGGAGCATCACGTTGGTGGCCAGGGCGGCGCCGGTGAGGCCCAGCGCCGCTGTCAGCGCGGCGGCCGTACGGCGGCGGCCGGGGCGGCGCCGGTGGGTGGGCCGGAGTGCGGCTCGTTCCCTCATGGTCGGTGTTCCGTTCCTAGGGGGTGGGGAAGTGTTTCGCCTCCTGGTCGCCACCGCCCGGCGAAATGGTTGCCGCCGTTCCGGATCTTTTTCCCGGGCTCCGCGCTCAGCGGGACTCGGAGAAGTCGCCGCCCACCGCGGCCCGTCCACCGGCGGCGCGGGCCCGCACCGTGTAGTCGTCCCGCCCGGTGTCACGGCCGCCCTCCGCGTGGTTGTACTGCCCCGCGAAGGTGTGCGTGCCCGCGGGCACGCTCCGCCCCGGCTTCAGCGTCCACCGGTAGACGAGGAAACCGTCCTCCTCACGGGCCGACGCCGTGAAGTCCTTCGCCGGCAGGGAGCGCCAGGAACCGGTGGTGTTCACCCCGCCGTTCAGCGCGATCCGGAGCTCGACGGTGAGCTCCGGGAGCGGCTGCGTGGCCTTGACCGTCACATTGCTCTGCGCCCAGTACCTGTTGCTGTGGGGATCCGCCGAACCGTCCGACCACAGCGGCCCGTTCTCGGCGGGCAGCGCACCGCCCCGGGCCGGCTCCTGCGAGGCCGGTGCGGGCTGGACGGCCACCCGCCGGCCGCCCTCCGGCTCCCCGGACCCCGCCGAGGCGGCCGCGAACGCACCGGCCGCCAGCACCCCGCACACCGCCGCCGTGGCGCTCGCCACCCGCAGCCAGGGCCTCGGTGTGCGCGGGGCGTGCGGGACGCGGACCGGTGGCTCCCCGGCCATGCCGCGCTCGATCCGGGCCAGCATCCGTTCCCGGTCGGGGCGGTGCGAAGCGGCGGCGGTGTGCAGCCGCTCACGCAGGTCCTCGTCCATCAGTGCCTTCCTCCGGTGCGCTGCGCGGCGACGGCCACCTGAACCCGCGCGGCCGGTGACTCGGGTCCGAGCAGCCGTTGCAGTTCCGCCACACCGCGCGAGGTCTGGCTCTTCACGGTACCGACAGATATCCCCAGGACGAGTGCGGTGTCCCGTTCGGACAGGTCGAAGGCGTGACGCAGCACCACACACGCCCGCTTCCGGAACGGCAGCCGGCGCAGGGCCCCCTGGACGTCCACCACCGCCGACACGTCCGGGTCGTCCACGGCGTACCCGTCCCCGGCCCCGCGCGGTGCCCAGAACAGCGCGATCCTGCGGCGCTCACGCACGGCGCTGCGGATGCGCGTACGGGCCAGGTTGGCTACGACCCCCCGGGCGTACGCCACCGGGTGGTCGGCACCCCTGACCCGGTCCCAGCGGTGCCACAGCGCCATCAGCGCGTCGGCCGCCAGATCGTCCGCCGCGTCGGCCTCACCCGTCAGGAGATGGGCCAGCCGGGCGAGTTCGGCGTAGTGCGCCTCGAAGAACGCATGGAACTCGGCGGCAGCAGCATCGTCCACGACTGTGCCCACGGGTACCCCTTCTCTGCACATGGATCCCTGCACGCTCGAACGGGCTGTGTACGTTCACACTCCCGTCCGCGGGGACGAGAGCGTACCAACGCGCACCCCGGAGGCATCTCGGGGCGGGTGCGTATCCCATTAAGGCGCAACACCACGAAAACCTGAACCACCCGTGACGGGTGAACGATCCAGCTACCGTCACGGGTCACCGTGCGACGAGGAACGCCGCGCCGGGCGGAGCCGCACCCACGTGCGCGAGCTCCCTGCCCGGCCGCGCCGTTGCCGCTGACCTCCGAGCGGGCCGCCCCGAGTCCTCGACGACCACCGCGACCTGCCTGCCCGTCGGTTCGTCCTTAGCGTACGAGGTGAACCAGGTGTAAGGGCCTTGCTGTTGTCCACGCCGTTCCGCGCCGTGCCCGTGCCCTCCTCGGCGGCCGGGCGTCAGCCGGGAGTGATGAACCCCGACTCGTACGCCGCGATCACCGCCTGCGTGCGGTCGCGGGCACCGGTCTTGGCGAGCACCGCCGCCACATGAGTCTTCGCCGTGGCCGGTCCCACCGCCAGCCGTCCGGCGATCTCCGCGTTGGTCAGGCCGGACGCCATCAGCCGCAGCACCTCCGCCTCCCGCTCGGTCAGCCGCGCCACCCAGGCCGGCGCCGCGGCGGCCCGCCGCCTCCCGTACTCGGCGGCCAGCCCGCGCACCGCGGCGGGGAACAGCAGCGAGTCGCTGCGGGCCACCAGCCGCACCGCCTGGACCAGGTCCTCGGCCGCGGCCCGCTTCAGCAGGAAGCCCGCCGCCCCGGCGCGCAGGGCGTCGTACACGTAGGAGTCGTTCTCGAAGGTGGTGACGACGACGATCCGCGGTGGATCGTCCAGCGTGGCGAGGATCCGCTCGGTGGCGCGGATGCCGTCGATCTCCGGCATCCGCACGTCCATGAGCACCACGTCGGGCCGCAGCTCACGCACCACGGACACCGCCTCGGCGCCCGTGGCCGCCTCGCCGACGACCTCCAGGCCGGGTTCCGCCTCCAGGATCACGCGCAGTGCCGTACGGACCATGCGCTCGTCGTCGGCGAGGACGATGCGGACCGTGCCGTCGCTCATCGGTTCTCCTGTCCGGGGTGGTGCAGGGGGAGGCGGGCGGTGATCCGCCACACGCCGTCGGTGTGCGGACCCGAGCGGGCGCTGCCACCGAGCAGCACGGCGCGTTCGGTGATGCCGCGCAGTCCGCGCCCGCCGCCGGGACGGACCGCCGCCGCCTGACCGGGCAGCGGATTGTCCATGGTGAGCCGCAGTTCGCGCGCGTCCACCGCGATCCGCAGCTCCACCCGCGTACCGCTCCCGCCGTGCCGCAGCGCGTTGCTCAGACCCTCCTGCACGATCCGGTACGCCTCCCTGGACACGGCCTCCGGGACCAGCTCCGGGTCGCCCTCGGCCGTGTACGCCACGGGGACCCCGCAGTGTGCCAGCAGCGCGTCCAGGGCGTCGAGCGCGGGACCGTGCGCCTCGTCCTCGCCGCGCCGCAACAGGCCGAGCACGGCGTCGAGTTCGCCGACCGTGCGGCGCGTCGTCTCCTCGATGGCCGCCAGCGCCTCCCGTACGAACGCGGGGTCGCTGTCCAGGACCCTGCGGGCCGCACCCGCCTGGAGCGTGACGGCGCTCAGCGCATGGCCCACCGAGTCGTGCAGCTCCCGGGCGAGCCGGTTGCGTACCGCCAGATCGGCCGCCCGGCGCTCCGCCGCGGCCAGCCGGTCGTCGGGCGTCGGTCCCAGCAGCACCGGGGCCCGTCCGGCCAGCACGGCCCCGGCCACGGCGGCGCAGCCGGCCAGTATCAGCAGCATCGCGAGCCCGGCGAACGGCGCAAGGGCGAGGATCCAGGGCCGGTCCAGCGCCTCCGGCAGACCCAGCATCCGGGAGTTGCGCACCGCGGCGGAGAACGGCAGCGCCATCACGGTCAGCGCGAACGGGATCATCGCGAGTGTCAGCCCGCTGACGAGGCCGCCGAGCGCCACGTGCAGGGTGAACCAGCACGCGGCCCTGACCCGCGCCTGCCGGGTCCTGGCGGGACCGTCGGCGAGCACCCCTGGCGGGATCCCGCACAGGGAGCGGGCCGCCGCCACCGACAGCGGGCGTACGAGCGGGAAGAGACCGGTGAGCGCGGCCATCGGCAGCGCGAACGCGAAGGCGGCGAACTGGTCGGCGGGCGCGGAGAACACGTCGGCCCCGGAGCGGTACGAGCCGACGATCACCGTGCCCACCAGGAAGTACGGCATCAGCAGCGCGCCACCGATGATCAGATGCAGCCAGCGCAGCCGGGCCCGGCGCCCCAGGAGCAGGGTCACGGGCGGGGACCGGCGGTCTTCGCCGCGGCGGCGCGCTCCACGAAGAAGTACGCGCCCAAGGTGACGACGAGCATCCCGACCAGCATCTGCACAGCGTAGGTCACGCTCATCACGGGCGTGGGCAGGTCGGCCGTCTCCGCGATACCGGCGAGCGAGGCGACACTCAGCCAGCCGCCCGAGCAGGCCACCGCCCCGGAGCCGCCCCAGGCCAGCGCGAGCGGCACCTTGAGGGAGAGCCCGCCGGTGCGGCGGAAGGCGAGCAGCAGCACCCCCGCGACGGCGGTGGCCGCGAACACGGCGTCGAGCGCCTGGAGCGCGTAGAAGTCATCGGCGCGATCCGTGGCCGGGGTCCCGTTGAGGCCCGCGGTCGAACCCGCCGCCCAGAGCAGGTGCATCGTGGCGGGTACGACAGCGAGCAGCGAGGCGGCGACGGCGGCGGTGCGCAGGGCGGGGTCGGTGGGGCTCGTGGGCAGATCGCGCAGGGTGCCCTTCCAGAGGTGGCCCCAGCGGTCCCGTGCGTACAGGGCGAACAGTGCGCCCAGGGCCAGGCCCTGTACGACGAAACCGGGGTAGACGACGGCGAAGACCCAGTCGTCCAGGAAGGCTCGCGAGTCGGCGGACGCCGGACTCCTGCCGGTGACGGCGGCGACCAGCAGCTGCACCGGGAGGCCGGCCATGATCGGCAGGAGCAGCCCGCTCGCGATCCACATCGGCAGGACGAGCAGCCAGGCCCGCACGCGCCGGCCCCAGGCCTGGGTGAGCAGCAGGGCGAGGACGATCACGGCACCGTCCATCAGGACCGTCCCGGCGTTGGCCAGGGCCATCGTCATGCGGTGGTCGAGCAGCGCGCTGCCGTCCGGAATGCCGATCTCGCTGCCCGCGACCCAGGCGATCTTGAGCGAGAGATAGGGCAGGCAGGAGACGATCGCGAGGACGCGCAGCAGAACGCGGGCCCGGCCGGTGCGGACCGGCGGCGGGGTGTCGTGGATGCGGGGTGCGAGCCGTGTCTGTGTCATGGCACCCACGATTGCGCGCGGCGCCCGCCCGCACGTCCTGCGCGGCGACGATCCGTCTCCGCCGTACGGCGGAGACGCCCTCGGCCTTCCGGCGGGCGGCGGGCGTCGCGTCGGGCGGGCCGTGCCGGCGACCCGTGTCACGCGTTCCGTGTCAGGCGTCGAGCCGCAGGAGCACCTCGTCGGTCTCCTCGCCGCGCGCGTGGGCGTAGCCCCGGTCCGTGCCGGTCACGGTGAACCCGCACTTCTCCAGCACCCGCACCGAACCCGTGTTGTCGGCCGCCGCCCGCGCGAGCAGCGGACGCTCCGGTACGGCGTCGAGCAGCGCCCGCAGCGCGGCGGTCGCCAGCCCCTCGCCCCAGTGCGCCCTGTCCACCCAGTAGGTGACCTCGCGCTCGGCCGGCGAGCCGTACACCCCGACACTGCCGACCACCACGCCGTCGGCGAGCACCGTGCGCATGATCGTCGTGTCCGAGGCGCGGATGCGCTGCCAGTGTGCGTTGAACATGGCCCGGTCGCAGGGGTCGGCGCTGGTGAAGGCCGCCATCCGGGTCGCCTCCGGGTCGCTCATGAACGTGAAGAACAGCGGCAGGTCGCCGTCCCGCACCTCGCGCAGCGAGATGTGCACCGGTCAGAGCCTCCGGGTCGCGAGGGTCAGCCTGTCACGGGCGTCGAACAGGGCGTCCTTGACCATCTGTTCGTGCGCCGGCGTGAGCCGGGCGACCGGCACCGAGCAGCTGATCGCGTCGCGCGCCGGGGTGCGGTACGGGATCGCGACCCCGAAGCAGCGCAGCCCCAGGGTGTTCTCCTCGCGGTCCACCGCGTACCCCTGCTCGCGGATGTGGTGCAGCTCCTCGATCAGCTTCTCGCGGTCGGTCAGGGTGTGTTCGGTCAGTGCGGGCAGCGTCTCGGGCAGCATCTTGCGGACCTGCTCGTCGCTGTGGGTGGCCAGCAGGGCCTTGCCGAGCGAGGTGGAGTGGGCGGGCAGCCGACGGCCGACGCGGGTGAAGGGGCGCAGGTAGTGCTGGGACTGCCGGGTGGCGAGGTACACCACGTTCGTCCCGTCCAGGCGGGCCAGGTGGATGGTCTCCGTGGTGTCGTCGGAGAGCCGGTCCAAAGTGGGGCGGGCGGCGGCGACGACCTCGTCCCCGTCGATGTACGAGGTGCCGACGAGCAGGGCGCGCACCCCGATCCCGTAGCGCGTGCCCGTCGCGTCCGTCTCGACCCAGCCCAGCTCCACGAGTGTGCGCAGCAGCATGTAGAGGCTGGACTTGGGGTAGCCGACGGCCTCCTGCACAGCGGCCAGCGAGTGCATACCGGGGCGCCCCGCGAAGTATTCGAGGAGCTCCACCGTCCGTACCGCGGATTTGACCTGTGTCCCACCGGACTCGGCAACCGACATCGCCCTATGCCCCTTCCAGCCCTTTTGTACTGCCTGCGCACCACTGCGACTTCTTGCCAACCGGAACGCCCGGAAATAGAGTCCCTTGCGTATTCACGATCAGGAACGTTGTTCAGAATACCGAACAACTCTTGATGTGTGGCAGTGGACCGGAAGGAAACACGGTGGCAGCAGCACCAGTCTGGAGTGTCGACCCCCGAACCGGGAACCCGCGTGAGCAGGTTGCGGTGGAGGCTACAGCGGAGGAGGTCGACCGCGCGGTCCGGGCCGCGCACGCCGTGCGCGACACGCTGGCCGACCGCACGGTGCGCGCCGCGTTCCTGCGGACGGCGGCCGATCTGCTCGCCGAGGCGGGGGAGCACGTCATCGAGGCCGCCGACGCGGAGACCGCGCTCGGCCCGGCCCGCCTCACCGGCGAACTCATCCGCACGGCAGCGCAGTTGCGGGCCTTCGCCGAGGTCGTCGAGGAGGGCGCGTTCCTCGACATCCACATCGACCACGCGGACGGCAGCAGGACCCCGCCCTGGCCGGACCTGCGCCGCTACAAGATCCCGCTCGGTGTCGTCGCCGTCTACGCGGCGAGCAACTTCCCCCTCGCCTTCTCCGTCCCCGGCGGCGACACCGCGAGCGCGCTCGCCGCGGGCTGCCCGGTCGTCGTCAAGGCGCACCCCGACCACCCCGCCACGTCCGAGCTCTGCGCCTCGCTCCTGCGCAGGGCTGCCGCACGGCACGGCCTGCCCGAGGACGTGGTGAGCGTCGTGCACGGCTTCGACGCGGGCGTCGAGCTGGTCAAGCACCCCCTCGTCGGCGCGGCCGGGTTCACCGGTTCGATCCGCGGCGGCCGGGCCCTCTTCGACGCGGCGGCGGCCCGCCCCGTCCCGATCCCCTTCCACGGAGAGCTCGGTTCCCTGAACCCCGTCGTCGTCACCGCGGCGGCCGCCGCCGAACGCGGCGCGGAGATCGGCGCCGGGCTCGGCGGCTCCATGACCATGGGCGCCGGACAGTTCTGCACCAAGCCCGGCTTCGTCCTCGCCCCGTCCGGCGAGGCCGGCGACCAGCTGCTGAAGTCCCTCACCGAGGCGGTCAGCGACACCGGCGCCGGAGTCATGCTCGACCACCGGATGCGGGACGCCTTCGTCGCCGGAGTGGCCGAGCGGGCAGCGCTCCCGGACGTGGACGCCCCCGTCACCCCGGGCGCGGGCAGCGAGCACACCGTCTCCGCGGGCTTCCTCACCGTCCCCGCCCAGCGACTCGCCGAGGAAGGCCCGCACGACGCGCTGCTGGAGGAGTGCTTCGGCCCCGTCACCGTCGTCGCGCGCTACGACTCCGAGGCCGAGATCACCGCCGTCCTCTCCCGCCTCCCCGGCAACCTCACCGCCACCCTCCAGATCGCGACCGAGGAGGCCGACGGCAGCGCGGCCGGCCTCCTCTCGGCGCTCACCCCACTGGCCGGACGCGTCCTGGTCAACGGCTGGCCGACCGGCGTGGCCGTCGCCCCCGCACAGCACCACGGAGGCCCCTACCCGGCCACCACCTCCACCTCCACGTCGGTCGGCGCCACGGCGATCGAACGCTGGCTGCGCCCGGTCAGCTACCAGTCGACCCCCGACGCCCTGCTGCCGCCGGAGCTGCGCGAGGACAACCCGCAGGGTCTGCCGCGCCGGGTCGACGGGCGGCGCGCATGACCGAGCGACTCCCGGAACTGCCCTTCGCCCTGGAGGCGTTCGGCCCCGAGGGCGGATGGGCGTACGAAGCCGGCGTGCTCACCGGCCGGGCGGGCGCCCGGCAGGACCGCTTCGTCCCGCCGGACGGCGACTCCCTGGAGCCAGCCTCCGACGCCCCGCGGCTGCTGGGCGTCGTGCCGGAGGGCGACTTCCGGCTGTCCGCCCGGGTGAAGGTGGCCTTCGCGGCGGCCTTCGACGCGGGGGTGCTCTACCTGCACGTCGGCGAACGGGACTGGGCGAAGCTCTGCTTCGAACTCTCCCCGGCCCGCCCGACGATCTGCACGGTCGTCACCCGCGGACACTCCGACGACGCCAACTCCGCAGAGGTGGAGGGCGACACCGTCTGGCTGCGGCTCAGCCGCACGGGCGACGCGTTCGCCTTCCACGCCTCGGCCGACGGTGAGAAGTGGACCTTCGTCCGCGTCTTCACCCTCGGTACGGAGCAGGAACGGGCCTCGGTCCGCGCCGGGTTCCTGGTCCAGTCGCCCACGGGTGACGGGTGCGAGGTTGCGTTCGACCGGATCGAGTACCGGCCCACCGGCCTCGGTGACCTGCGCGACGGCAGCTGAGCCCGGACCGGGTATCCGGTACTCGGAACCAGGGGACGGTCCGGCAGCAGGAGCCGGCTGCTGCTGATCGTCCTCACCGCCGCGTGCCGGTGCGTGACGTACGGCGACGGGTGCTCCGAGGGGCGTCCCGGCGGGAGTGACCACGGCACTCTTCGCTGCGTCGGCCCTGTTCGCATCCTGGAACCCGTCCCCCGGCGCGGGTCCGCGCGCTAACCGCCGGCCGTGTACCGCACGAAGTGCGCCCAGGGGGCGGGGGAGACGCTCAGGTGGGGGCGGGTGACGTCCTTGGAGTCGCGTACGAGGACGGTGCGGCCGGTGGTGGCGACCTCTACGCATTCGCCGCCCTCGTTGGAGCTGTAGCTGCTCTTCGACCACGAGAGAGCGCTGAGGTTCTGCACGTGTGCGTCGGCAATCATCGCTCTTCCAGCAACCTTTCGATCAGGACCAAGGACTCACGGGGGGTGAGTGCCTGAGACCGAATACATCCGTACCGTGCGGTCAGGATACGGACCTCCTCCACGTCGGTGATCAGTCGACTGATGTTCTGTACCTCAAGGTAGCCGACCTGTGGTCTGCCGGCCGGAGTGAGCAGGATGAACGGCCCACCCATGCCTGCGTGTTCGGGGCGGTCCAGCGGCATCACCTGGAGCTCCACGTTGCGCAGCCGCCCGAGCCGGATCAGCTCCTTGAGCTGCCCCTCGTGGACCTCCCACTCACCTGTCGGGCGGCGGAGGGCGGCCTCCTCGATCACGCAGCTCACCATGGGCGCGGGACGGCTCGTCAGCACTGACTGCCTGGCCAGCCTGGCCACTACGCGCTGCTCGATGGTCTCGTCCTCCAGCAAGGGCTTACGCATGGCGTACAGGGCGTAGGCGTGCTCAGCGGTCTGGAACAAGCCAGGAATGGTGTGGTTGCTGTAATAGGACAGCTCCACCGCCTCCGCCTCCAGCCGCGCGTAGTCCCGGAACCACGCCGGATGCTTCACCCGTGCCCGGGCCTTCGCCCGCGTCACGTCCTCCTTCGCGGCCCGCAGCAGCCCGCCCGCCCCCAGCGCGTCGTCCGCCGCGTCCAGGAACTCCGGCTGCGGCGTCCTGCGCCCGCACTCCAGCGAGCGGACCAGGTCCTCGCTGTACCCGAGCCGCTCGCCGAGCTCCCGCCGGGTGAGATCCGCCCGTTCACGGAGCAGCCGGATCTGGCGGCCGATCACACGGAACAGGTCCGCCGCGCCCTCCGAGTCGTCGTTCTACGAATCCGGACCGCTACGACTACGAGCGCGGCCGGGCGCTGATGACGGCCGAGGCGAACGCCGTGATCGCCGGCGTCCTGGACTCCGAACCCGATGCCGTGGTGCGCGTCGCCGACGCGCACGGGCCGTTCCGGAACATCCTGCCGGAGGACCTGGACCGGCGGGCCCGGCTGGTCCGGGGCAAGCCGCGCCCCCTGGGCATGCTCGGCGGGCTCGACGAGGGCACCGACGCACTGCTGCTCGTCGGCTACCACGCCCGGGCCGGTGAGGGGCCCGGCGTGATCGCGCACACCATGAGCGGCGACCTCCTCGACGTGCGCGTGTCCGGCCGGTCCATGGGCGAGATCGGTCTCAACGCCGCGATGGCAGGCCACCTCGGGGTGCCGGTCGTGCTGCTCAGCGGAGACGACGTCGCCTGCGCAGAGCTGCACGACTTGGTCCCCTCCGCCGTCACCGTCGCGGTCAAGGAGGCGATCGGTGCGGCGGCCGCCGTGACCCTGCACCCCCAGGAGGCCCGAGAGCGGCTGCGTACGGCGGCCGCCGAAGCGATCACGCGGAGCGCGCGGATCCCGCCGCTGACCCTCACGGGACCGGTGGACATCGAGGTCGACCTCAGCAGCCCGTTCTCGGTCGACCTGGCGACGTTGGTGCCCGGGGTCTCACGCGTCGGGGGCCGTACGGTCACCTTCACCGCCGCCGATTTCGCCGAGGCCTACCGCCTGGTCATGCTGCTCGTCCAGCTCGCGTCCATCAAGCCCGCCTGACCGGCAGCCCAGGTGGTCCGGCGGAAAGCCCTCGGATCGCGTCGCGCTGTATCGGGCGGCGGGGAATCAGTCGCCCCGGTCGAACGTTCAATGGGCGGCGGAGAGCGGCTCCGCACCCCTACGGCAGAGCTGGAGAGAAGAAGAGTCATGCGCGTCGAGATCTGGAGCGACATCGCCTGTCCCTGGTGCTACATAGGAAAGGCCCGCTTCGAGAAGGGCCTGGCCGGATTCGCCCACCGCGACGAGGTAGAGGTGGTCCACCGTTCCTTCGAGCTCGACCCAGGGCGTGCCAAGGGCGACACCGAGCAGGTGATCGGCATGCTGGCGCGGAAGTACGGGCGCACCCCCGAGGAGGCCCGCGGGATGGAGGCCAACGTCGCCGCGAACGCGCAGGCCGAAGGGCTCGGGTACCGCGCCGAAGGACGTGACCACGGCAGCACCTTCGACATCCACCGGCTGCTGCACCTGGCCAAGGCGCGCGGGCTCCAGGACGAGCTGCTGAGCCTGGCCTACCGGGCGAACTTCGCCGAGGAGCGCTCGGTCTTCGACGACGCGGTGCTGGTCGAGCTCGCCGTGGAGGCGGGGCTGGACGCCGACGAGGTCCGGGCGGTGCTGGCCGACCCCGAGGCGTACGCCGACGACGTGCGGACCGACGAGCGCGAGGCGGCCGAGCTGGGCGCGAACGCGGTGCCCTTCTTCGTGTTCGACCGGCGCTACGGGATCTCCGGCGGCCAGCCGTCGGAGGTCTTCGTCCAGGCGCTGGAGCAGGCGTGGAAGGACCGCCCGGTCAGCACGCTCACCCCCCTCGGCGGCGAGGCGGCGGCCTGCGACGCGGACGGTGCCTGCGAGGTCCCCCCGGGTGGGTCCGACGGGCACGCATAAGCACTCCTTGGGTATACCCCTTAACTCTTCGTGATTGACGAGAGGTTGAGGGGCGGTCAGGCTGGACGTATGGAGACGTCTACGATTCACCAGGTCACAGCCGCCGAGTTCGCACCGGAGACCACGTATCTCGACACGGCCGCCTGCGGTCTGCTGCCCCGCAGGACCGTGGAGGCCGTCAAGGAACTGGCCGACGACAACGCCGCGGGCCGCCGGGCCGGTGCGGGCAGCTTCGAGGCGGTGGACGGCGCCCGGGCCGGTTTCGCCCGGCTCGCCGGTGTCGCCCCCGACCGGGTCGCCACCGGCGGCTCCGTCGCCGCCCATGTGGGGCTCGTCGCCGCGTCGCTGGAGCCGGGCGCCGAAGTCCTTGCAGCTGAGGGCGAGTTCAGCTCGGTCGTCAGCCCGTTCGCCGTCCGCGGCGACCTGAAGATGCGGTACGTCCCGCTGGAGGAGCTGGCCGCGTCCGTACGGCCGGAGACCGCGCTCGTCGCCTTCTCGGCCGTCCAGTCCGCCGACGGCAGGATCGCCGACCTGGACGCGGTCCGGGCGGCCGCCGGTGCGCACGGTGCCCGGACCCTGCTCGACGCCAGCCAGTCGGCAGGCTGGCTGCCGCTGGACGCCGGGGCGTACGACTACACGGTCACCGGAGGCTTCAAATTCCTGCTGTGCCCCCGGGGCGCGTCCTTCCTGACCGTGACCGAGGAGGCGCAGGAGACGCTGCCCGTGCTGTACGCGGGCTGGGTGTCGGCGGAGGACCGCTGGAACAGCACGTACGGGCCCGTCCGGCAGCTGGCCGTCACCGCCAGGCGATTCGACGAACCGTCCGCCTTCCTCGCGTACCACGGGGCGGAACGCTCCCTGGAGCTGCTGGCCGAGGTCGGGGTCGACGCACTGCACGCCCATGCCACCGGGCTCGCCGCCCGCTTCCGCGCCGGGCTGGCCGGCACCGGGCACGAGGCGGTCCCGGGGGAGTCGGCGGTGGTCGCCGTGCCCGGACTCGGCAGCCGTGAACCCGAGCTGGCGCGGGCGGGGGTCAGGGTCTCGGACCGGGCCGGGAATCTGCGGGCGTCCTTCCACCTCTACAACACCGAGGCCGACGTGGACCGCGCGCTGGACGTGCTCGCCGGCTGACGCCCGCACGTGCCCGGCAGCCGTCACCCCGGGGCCGGGCCCGCCACGGGAGCGGCCCCGGCCGACACGGACGCCACCCCGGTACCGAGGGCACCAGGGGAGCCCGGACCGGCCGGCCCGACCGGCGGCGCTACGCCGAGTCCCGGCGGACCAGTTCGGTGGGGAGGATGACCGCGGCCGGGTCCTCCCCGCCGATCTGGGCCAGCAGCACCCGTACCATCTCGGAGCTGATCCGGTCCCACGGCTGGCGGACCGTCGTCAGCTGCGGGCGCGCCGCGAGCGCCGCGGGGGAGTCGTCGAAGCCGCCGACCGCGATGTCCTGCGGCACCCGGCGGCCCGCCTTCTCCAGTGCGGTCAGCACCCCCTGTGCCATCAGGTCGGACGCGACGAACACCGCGTCCGTGTCCGGTGCCCGCTCCAGCAGCAGCGAGGCCGCCGCCTCTCCGCCCGCACGGCTGTAGTCGCCCGGTACGACCAGCGCCTCGTCGTAAGGGAGCCCGCACTCGGCGAGCGTCGCCCGGTAGCCCGCCAGCCGCTCCACGCCGCCGGGGGTGTCCAGCGGCCCGGCGACCGTGGCGATCCGGCGGCGCCCCGACTCGTACAGGTAGCGCACCATGTCCCGGGCGCCGCCCAGGTCGTCCGCCGCCACATAGCTGACCTTCGACCCCTGGCCCGGGGGCTTCCCGCAGGCCACCAGCGGTACGCCGGCGTCGTGCAGCTGGGCGGCCACCGGGTCGCCGGAGTGGCTGGAGACCAGTAGCACCCCGTCCACGTGCCCGGCGATGTACCGCATGTTCCGGCGGCGTTCGGCCTCCGTCCCCGCGATCATCAGCAGCAGCGGGACGTCGTGCGCGGCGAGCGCCGTGGTGCAGCCGCGCAGCAGCACGTTGAAGTTCGGGTCCTCGAAGAACCGCTCCTGCGGCTCGGTCAGCAGGAACGCCACCGAGTCGGAACGGCCGGTGATCAGGGACCGGGCGTGCCGGTTCACGGTGTAACCGGTCCGGCGAATGGCGGACTGCACCGCGTCGAGTGCGGCCGGGCTGACGTTGTGGCCGCCGTTGAGCACCCGTGAGACCGTGCCCCGGGAGACCCCGGCCTCCCGTGCGACATCGTGGATCGTCGGCGGCCGGCGGCGTCCCGTGCCGTTCTGTTCTGTGCGGCTCAAGGTGCGTGATCTTTCATGGAGGAAGCCCTGTTGAGGAGTTGTCAGGACTTTACGGCGCCGGAGAGCAGGTCGAGGCTCCAGAATCGCTGGATCACGAGGAACAGCGCGATGAGCGGGATGATCGCCAGCAACGCCCCGGTGATGACCAGCGTGTAGAGCGCCGGGGTGTTCGAGCCCTGCTGCAGCAGTGTGTAGAGCCCCAGGGTCACCGGGAACTTCTCGTCGTCGCCCAGCATGATGTAGGGGAGCAGGAAGTTGTTCCAGACCGCCACGAACTGGAACAGGAACACCGTCACGAGCCCCGGCACCATCATCGGCAGCGCGATGGTCCGGAAGATCCGCCACTCGCCGCCGCCGTCCATCCGCCCGGCCTCGATCACGTCGGCCGGTACGGCGGCCGAGGCGTAGATCCGGGCCAGGTAGACGCCGTACGGGGAGAGGATCACCGGCAGCAGCACCGACAGGTACGAGTCGGTCATGTCGGCCTTGGCCAGCAGCAGGTACTGCGGCACGGCGAGGATCACCGGCGGCATCAGCACCCCGGCCAGCAGGATGTTGAAGACGGTCTCCTTCCCGCGGAAGCGGTACACGGCCAGCGCGTACCCGGAGACCGCGGACACCGCCGTGGACAGCAGGGCCCCCGCCCCGGCGTAGAAGGCGGAGTTGGCCATCCACTTCCAGTACACGCCGTCCCGGTACGCCGTCAGGTCGGCGACGTTGTCGGTGAAGCCGGAGCCGGGCAGGAAGGTGAAGGTGGAGAACAGCTCGCTGCCGGACTTGGTCGACGCGACCAGCACCCAGGCGACGGGCAGCAGGCAGTAGAGGGCGCCGAGGAGCAGCGCGGCCGTCGGGACGAGCGGGAACCGCCGGGGGCCGGTGGCGAGGGGCTGCGTACTCATCGGGAGTCTCCCTGCTTCGTACGGGAGTTGGCTGCTTTGAGGAAGCCGAAGGACAGGGCCAGGGTGGCCAGGGCGATGATGACCGCCTGCGCGGCCGCCGCGTAGATGTCGTTGTTGACGAAGGCGTCCTGGTAGACCTTCATCAGCGGACTCCAGGTGGTGGAGAGCGAGTTGGTCAGCGGCTTCAGGGTGGTGGGCTCGCTGAAGACCTGGAGCGTGGCGATGATGGAGAAGAAGAAGGTCAGGATCAGTGAGGGCGCCACCATCGGGATCTTGATCCGCAGCGCGATCTGCAGCTGCGAGCAGCCGTCCAGCCGCGCGGCCTCGAAGATCTCGGCGGGGATCGCCCGCAGGGACGTGTAGATCACGATCATGTTGAAGCCCGTGCCGCCCCACACCGCGATGTTGGCCAGGGACAGGTACAGCGGGCCGCCGTCCAGGAGGTCCGGCCGCGGCAGCCCCGCCTTGTCGAGCAGGTAGAGGAACGGGCTGACGTCGGGCAGGTACAGGAAGCCCCACATCAGCGCGGCGATGACCCCCGGGATCGCGTACGGCAGGAAGATCGCCAGCCGGGTGAAGCCGCGCAGCCGGACCCGCTCGGTGTCCAGCAGCAGGGCGAACAGCAGGGCCAGCCCGAGCATCACGGGGACGACGATCGCGCCGTACCCGAGGATGCGCAGCGCACCGTGCAGCAGCTCCGTGTCGGAGAGCGCGTCGGTGTAGTTGGCCAGGCCGGCCCAGATCTCGTCACGGGCACCCTTGCCGAGGCCGAGGCCCTTGACCTCGGTCCTGCGGAAGCTGAGATAGAGCGCGTAGCCGATGGGCAGGGCGAAGAAGAGCAGGAAGAGGACGGCTGCGGGGACCAGGAAGGCGTACGGGGCGCTCTTGACCCCGTACGGCCTCCTGCGGGGTGCGCGTGTCACTCGGAGACTCCGAAGCCCTGCTTCTCGAGGTCGGTGACCGTGGCGTCCTGCATGGCGGTCAGCGCGGCACCGAAGTCGGACTTCTCCTTGGCGGCCTTCGCGAAGTTGTCCTTGAACGCGGTGTACGCGACGTTCACGTTCGGGCCCCAGGCGGCGGGCGCGGTGCCCTGGGCGATCTTGGCGGCCTGGGTGTAGAAGTCCGGCTGGTTCGAGAAGTAGTCCGGGGCCTGGGACAGCGCCCCACCGGTCTGGGCGGCTGTCGCGGCGGGGTAGATGCCGCCTTCCTTGACGAGGGCGGCGAGCGCCGCCGGGTCCGTGTTCAGCCACTTCGCGAAGGTGGCCGCGGCCTTCTTGTTCCTGGAGTCGTTGGTGACCGCGGTGGAGGAGCCGCCCCAGCTGCCGGTGACGTTCTCGCCGGCCGTCCACTGGGGGAGCGGGGCCATCGCCCACTTGCCCTTCGTCTCGGGCGCCGCGGTGGTCAGGGTGCCCGGCGCCCAGACGGCGCTGACCCAGGCGACCTGCTTGCCGGTGTTGAGCGCCTTGTTCCAGGCCGGGGTGTACATCGGCTGGTTGTCGACGGCGCCCTCCTTGACCAGGCCGCCCCAGAAGTCGGCGACCTTCCGCGTGGCGGGGTCGTCGATCGCGACCTTCCACTTGTCGCCGCCGGTGGTCCACCACTGGGCCCCGGCCTGCTGGGCGAGACCCGCGAACAGGCCGGAGTCGTTGGAGGAGAACGTCGTGAGGTCCTTGTCCGGCGCCTTCTTCTTCAGTGCGCGGGCGGTCTCGGCGAACTCGTCCCACGTGGCGGGCACGGTCAGGCCGTACTGCTCGAAGAGGTCCTGGCGGTAGTAGAACATCAGCGGACCCGAGTCCTGCGGCACGGCGTACAGGGCGTCGGAGCCCAGCGTCGCCTGCTGCCAGATCCCGTCGGCGAACCGGCTCTTCGCGTCGCCCGCCTCCTCGGATATGTCGGCGAGGACGTCGTTGGAGACCAGGGTGGGGAGCGCCTGGTACTCGGCCTGGACCAGGTCAGGGGCCTTGTGCGCCTTGGCCGCCGTGATGATCTTGGTGACGAGGTCGTCGCCCGACGCCTGCTTCTTCACCGTGACCGTGATGCCGGCTTCCTTGCCCGGGCCCTTGTTCCAGAGGTCCGCGACCTTGTCCAGGCCGGGGGCCCAGGCCCAGTAGGTCAGCGAGGCGGGCCCGGCGGCGGCCTGCTCCTCGCCCCCGTCGTCCGACGAGCCGCAGCCCGTCAGCAGGGCGGTGGCGGCGAGCGTGGCGGCGGTGGTCACCGCGACGGTGCGGTATTTCATGGTTCTCCCCTGACGAGACCGGCGAGGCATCGGCCCAGTGGCCGAAAGGACGCTGTGAGCGTTCACAGTAGAGAAACGAAACCGACACTTGTCAATGGTTGTTGCTGTGCGGTTATGTTGGCCCTGCGCCGCCGAGAGTGTGTGTGCACGTTCCCAGAAGTTGTCCAAAAGAGCCAGGAGCTGTCCATGCCGCACTCAGAACCCGCTCCCGCCCCGGTCGGCCTGCACAAGCTGGCCTTCGGCGGCGACTACAACCCCGAGCAGTGGCCCGAAGAGGTCTGGCACGAGGACGTACGCCTGATGCGGGAAGCCGGCGTCACCATGGTCAGCGTCGGGATCTTCTCCTGGGCCCTGCTGGAACCCGAGCCCGGCAGCTACGACTTCGGATGGCTCGACCGCCTGCTGGACCTGCTGCACGTCAACGGCATCCGCGCCGACCTCGGCACCCCCACCGTCGCTCCGCCCGCCTGGTTCTACCGCGCCCACCCCGAGGCCCTCCCGCTCAGCCGCGACGGAATCCGCCTCGCCTTCGGATCACGCGGCGCGATCTGCCACAGCTCGGCGCCCTACCGCGCGGCCGCGGCGAACATCACCGAGCAGCTCGCCCGCCGGTACGCGAGCCACCCGGCCCTCGCGATGTGGCACGTCCACAACGAGTACGGAGTCCCCGTCAGCGCCTGTTACTGCGACAGCTGCGCCGTCCACTTCCGCCACTGGCTCGCCGGCCGGCACGGCTCCGTCGACGCGGTCAACGAGGCCTGGGGCACCGCCTTCTGGGGGCAGCGCTACCGCACCCTCGACGAGATCGACCCGCCCCGCGCCACGCCCACGGTCGGCAACCCCGCCCAGCAGCTGGACTACGCCCGCTTCGCCGACGCCACCATGCGCGAGAACTTCACCGCCGAACGCGACATCCTGCACCGGCTCGCCCCCGGCGTCCCCGTCACCACCAACTTCATGACCGCCCTCAGCCAGTGCGACTCCGTCGACTACTGGGCCTGGGGCCGCGAGGTCGACCTCGTCACCAACGACCACTACCTCATCACCGACGGCCGCCGGACCCACGTCAACCTCGCCATGGCCGCCGACCTCACCCGCTCGGTCGCGGGCGGAGCGCCCTGGCTGCTCCTGGAGCACTCCACCAGCGGTGTCAACTGGCAGCCCCGCAACCCCGCCAAGCGCCCCGGCGAGATGGCCCGCAACAGCCTCTCCCACGTGGCCCGCGGCTCCGAAGGGGCGATGTTCTTCCAGTGGCGCCAGTCCCGGCGCGGCGCCGAGAAGTTCCACTCCGCGATGGTCCCGCACGCCGGGACCGACTCCCGGGTGTGGCGCGAGGTGAGCGCGCTCGGCGCGGACCTCGGCCTGCTGGACGGCATCCGGGGCACCCGTACCGTCGCCGACGCCGCGATGCTCTGGGACTGGCAGTCCTGGTGGGCGCAGTCCCTGGAGTGGCGCCCCAGCGAGGACCACGACGCCCGCGAGCGCGCCGACTCGTTCTACGCCTCGCTGTACGACCAGCACCTCACCGTAGACTTCGCCCACCCGGAGGCCGACCTCTCCGCGTACCCCCTGGTCGTCGTGCCCGCCCTCTACCTCGCCACCGAGGAGACCGGCCGGAACCTGCGCCGCTACGTCGAGAACGGCGGCACCCTCGTCGTCTCGTACTTCTCCGGCATCGTGGACACCGACGACGCCGTGCACCCCGGCCCCTGCCCCGGCGTGCTGCGGGACGTCCTGGGCCTCACGATCGAGGAGTTCTCCCCCCTCGGCCAGGGCGAGACGGTCCGCCTGATCACCCCCGAGGGCGCCCCCGAAGGGCCGGACCTGACCGGCGACGTCTGGACGGACGTGGTGATCCCGCGCGGCGCCGGGACCGTCTGGTCCTACGCCGACGGCATTCCGGCCGGCCGCCCCGCCGTCACCCGCAACCGGCTCGGCAAGGGCACCGCCTGGTACGTCTCCACCCGGCTCTCCGGCCCCCACCTGGACACCGTCCTGGACCGGGCCCGCGCCGACGCCGGCATCGCGCCGCGCACCGGCCTCGCCCACGACGTCGAGGTCGTACGCCGTGCGGGGGAGAGCGGCACGTACCTCTTCGCGATCAACCACAGCGGCGCCGACACCGAGGTGGCGCTGGACGCCCCCGGCACCGAACTCCTCACCGGCGAGCCCGCCGCGGACCGTCTCGCCGTGCCGGCGGGCGCGGTGCGCGTCGTACGGCTCGACGGCTGAGGCGCACCCCCGCACGACACGGACGCACATCCCCGTTACCCGTTACCCCGCACAACGGTCGAAGGGACATCGACGATGTACGGAACGACGCACACCCGCGCGAGAGCGGCAGGAACGGTGGCCGCACTGTCCGGCCTGCTGTTCGCCGCACTCCCGGCCCAGGCCGCCCACGCGGCCGCCACCCCCGCCGACCCCGGCTTCGAATCGGGCGGCACCGGCTGGTCGACCTACTCGGCCGCCGGCCAGGACGCGGCCTCCTTCACCGAGGCGGGCGGCCGCACGGGCAGCACCAGGCTCAGCCACTGGTCCGCCTCGGCGTACAAGGTCGAGACCTACCAATACCTCACCGGTCTCACCGACGGTGCGTACACCCTCAGCGCCTGGGTGCGTTCGGGCGGCGGCCAGAACTCCGCCTACATAGCCCTGCGCAACTGCGGCGGCGCCGAGCAGCGCACCGACCTGCCGCCGACCGCCGACGGCCGCTGGATCCGGCTCGTCACCTCCGTCAGGGTGACCGGCGGTGCCTGCACGATCAGCCTCAACTCCGACGCGCACGCGGGGGAGTGGGCCAACTTCGACGACATCACCTTCACTCCCGGGAGCACCGGACTGGGCGTCAGGGGCGGTGACCTCTCCACCCTCCCGAAGAACGAGGCGTACGGCGCGAGGTACCGCGACGCGAACGGCACGGCCGGGGACGCGATGACCATCCTCAAGAAGTCCGGGATGAACTACGTCCGCCTCAAGGTCTGGGTGAACCCGGCCGACGGCTACAACGACAAGGCCCGCGTCCTCGCCATGGCCAAGCGCGCCAAGGCCCTCGGGATGAAGACGCTCATCGACTTCCACTACTCCGACGCATGGGCCGACCCCGGCAAGCAGATCAAACCCGCAGCCTGGGCGGGTCACAGCTACACGCAGCTCCGCGCGGACGTCTACCGCCACACGTACGACGTGCTGAACGCGCTCAAGGCCCAGGGCACCACCGCGGACATGGTGCAGATCGGCAACGAGACCAACGCCGGGATGCTCTGGCCCGAGGGGTCCACGGACAACTGGACCCAGCTGGCCGGCCTCCTGACCTCCGGAGCGAACGCGGCCAAGGCCGTCTCCTCCGGTACGAAGGTGGCGCTGCACCTCGCGGAGGGCGGCGACAACGCGGGCACCCGCTGGTGGTTCGACAACGCCGTGTCGCGGGGAGTCCCGTTCGACGTCATCGCCCTCTCCTACTACGGCTACTGGCACGGCTCGCTGTCCGAGCTCCAGACCAACCTCGACGACGCCGCGTCCCGGTACAAAAAGCCGGTGCTGGTCGCCGAGACCGCCTACGCCCACACCCTCGCGGACGACGACGGCCTGGAGAACAACGTGGCCACCGCCGGCCAGCTGGTCTCCGGCTACCCGGCGACCCCGGCCGGGCAGGCGGCGAACCTCCGGGACGTCATGAACGTCGTGGAGGCCGTCCCGGACGGACGCGGGCTCGGCGCCGTCTACTGGGAGCCGGCCTGGACCGCGGTCACCGGCAGCGGCTGGGACCCGGCCGACCCGTCGTCCGGCAACGCCTGGGAGAACCAGGCGGTGTTCGACTACGACGGGAAGCTGCTCCCGGCCGCGAAGTGGTTCTCCCACCGCTGACGGCTACAGCGGCGCACCGTGCCACCGCCATGTGGTGACCCGGTCGCGGCCCGGCAGCTCGGCGCGGCCGGTGGACCAGAGCAGGACGGCCCACCGGTCGGCGTCGTCCGGCGCGCCGGGGAAGAGGCGGGCCAGCACCCGGTCGCACAGGTCCGCGGGCGGCTTCCACGAGAGGGACAGGCCCTCGGCGACGTCATGGGTGTGCACGAGGGTCTCCACGATGCCCATCGCGGCGAAGCCCTCCGGGTCGGCGAGCCCGAACACATGGTGCGAGCGGACGTCCGGCGAGCTCGTCCGCACCATCGCCGTCAGCAGGGCACCGCTCGCCTCCAGGGTCTCCAGCAGCCCGGCGGACCCGGCCGCCGGGTCCGCGAAGACCGAGTTCGCCGGCCCGCCCTCGCGCTCCGCCGCATACCGGTAGGCCACCTCGGTACCGGTCGGCGGCTTCCGCGGGCCCAGCTGGACCGCGTACGCGAACAGGTCGTCGCTGAGATGCTCCAGGGTCTCCCAGCAGTCCCAGGCCAAGGATCTGGCCGGCACCCGCCAGTCGTCCGCCGGGGACCTCGCGAGGGTGTCGACCGCGAGACGGACGGCGAAGGCCACGTCGTCCGCGGTGACCGGCATCCGGGTCCCGCTCAGCGCCGCGCGTTCGGCAGCGCCGCACTCCACACAGAACTCGTTCCCCTCGGGATCGGCCATCGTCGCCCAGCCACGCCCATCGGGCTTGCGGTGGTCGCCGACCAGCGTGGCACCGAGGGCGAGCAGCCGCTCGACCTCCGCGTCGCGGCCGCGGTCCTCGGGACGCAGGTCGAGGTGGATCCGGTTCTTGGCGCGCTTGGGTTCGGGCACCGTGACGAAGAGCAGCGCCGCTCCCGGGGTCTCGACGAGTGCCTCGGGATCACCGGGCTCGTCCTCGTCGGAAACGGACGCGCCGAGCACCTCGGCCCAGAAGACGGCCAGTTCGTAGGCATCGGCGCAGTCGACGGTGATGTGCTGTACGTGCGAAGTCATGGCGCCACTGTCTCCGGTGCCCGGCGCCCGGTCCAGCTGGTTACGCCGGTGGGGGCGGGACGCCGTGCGTCCCGCCCCCACCCGAGCCGTACGCGGCCTACCTCACCGGCGTGAAGTCACGCGCCCCGATGAACTCGGGCCGCCGGACCGGGGCCGCGAAGGGCTCCTGGGCCGCGTTCTCCACACTGTTGAACACGATGAAGACGTTGCTGCGCGGGTACGGGGTGATGTTGTCCCCCGAGCCGTGCATGCAGTTGCAGTCGAACCAGGTCGCCGAACCGGCCCTGCCCGTGAAGAGCTTGATGCCGTGCCGGTCGGCCATCTTCGTCAGCGCCTCGTCGGACGGGGTGCCGGCGTCCTGCATCTGCAGGGACTTCTTGTAGTTGTCCTTCGGCGTCTCGCCCGCACAGCCGAGGAACGACTTGTGCGAACCGGGCATGATCATCAGCCCGCCGTTGGTGTCGTAGTTCTCGGTCAGCGCGATCGAGACGGACACGGTCCGCATGTTCGGCAGTCCGTCCTCGGCGTGCCAGGTCTCGAAGTCCGAGTGCCAGTAGAAGCCCGAGGCCCCGAAGCCCGGCTTCACGTTGATCCGCGACTGGTGGACGTACACGTCCGAGCCCAGGATCTGGCGGGCCCGGCCCACCACGCGCTCGTCGCTCACGAGCCGGGCGAAGACCTCGCTGAGCCGGTGGACCTCGAAGACGGACCGCACGCTCTGCGACTTCGGCTCGATGATCGAGCGCTCGTCGGCCCGGACCGCGGGATCGGCGATCAGCCGTTCCAGTTCCGCGTGGTAGCCGGCCACCTCCTCCGGCGTGATGATCTGGTCGACGGTGAGGAAGCCGTTCTGCTCGAAGCCCTGGAGCTCCTTCGCGGAGACCGGCCCGGGCGCACCCGGCGCGGACCAGATGACCGGGTCCTGGCGGGGAGTGGTCATCTCGGCGGCGCCGCGCGAGGGGTACAGGTCGGCGCGTACTTCGGTGGTCAAGGTTCAGCCCTCCTCTGTCAGCAGCGGGTAGACACCGTTCTCGTCGTGGTCCTCCCGTCCCGTGACGGGGGGGTTGAAGACGCACACGCAGCGGAAGTCGGTCCTGGGCCGCAGCGTGTGGTGCTCGTGGCCGTTCAGCAGGTACATCGTTCCCGGGGAGATCCAGTGCTTCTCGCCGGTCTCGTCGTTGGTGAGCTCAGCCTCGCCCTCGGTGCACAGCACGGCCTCGATGTGGTTCGCGTACCACATGGACGTCTCGGTGCCCGCGTACAGCACGGTCTCGTGGAGCGAGAAGCCCACCTTCTCCTTGGCGAGCACGATGCGCTTGCTCTCCCAGGTGCCGGAGGCGGCCTTCACATGCCGGTCGGTGTTCTCGATGTCACTGAACGATCGGACGATCACGGTGGGATGGTGCCTTTCTCTTCTGTACTGCTCAGGTGTGCCTGCCCCGGGGGCGTACCCCGGTCAGGCTGTCTCACGGACGGACCGGGCCAGCGTGCGCAGGCCCTCGTCCAGCTCCTCGGGGGTGATGGTCAGCGGCGGGAGCAGCTTGACGACCTCGCTCTGCGGGCCGGAGGTCTCCAGCAGCAGACCCAGCTCGAAGGCGCGGGCGCAGACGGCGGAGGCGCGCGCCGGGTCGGTGAACTCCATGCCCCAGACCAGGCCGCGGCCCCGGAACTGCGCGGTCGGCTCCTCGGCGCAGATCGCCAGGAGCGTCTGCTCCACCTGCTCGCCGCGGGCCAGGGTCTGCTTCTCCATCTGGCCGTCCGCCCAGTAGGCGTCGAGCGCGGCGGCGGCGGTGACGAAGGCCGGGTTGTTGCCGCGGAAGGTCCCGTTGTGCTCGCCGGGCTCCCAGACGTCCAGCTCGCCCTTGAAGAGGCAGAGCGACATCGGCAGACCGTAGCCGCTGATGGACTTCGACAGCGTGACGATGTCCGGGACGATGCCGGCCTCCTCGAAGGAGAAGAAGCCGCCGGTACGGCCGCAGCCCATCTGGATGTCGTCGACGATCAGGAGCATGTCCTGGCGGTGGCACAGGTCCTGGAGGGCGCGGAGCCACTCGGCGCGCGCGACGTTGATGCCGCCCTCACCCTGCACGGTCTCCACGATGACGGCCGCGGGCTTGTTGAGCCCGGATCCCTGGTCCTCCAGGAGCCGCTCGAACCAGAGGAAGTCGGGGACCTGCCCGTCGAAGTAGTTGTCGAACGGCATCGGGGTGCCGTGCACCAGCGGGATGCCGGCGCCGGCCCGCTTGAAGGCGTTGCCGGTCACGGCGAGCGAGCCGAGCGACATGCCGTGGAAGGCGTTGGTGAACGAGACGACGGACTCGCGGCCCTTGACCTTGCGGGCGAGTTTCAGCGCCGACTCGACGGCGTTGGTGCCGGTCGGGCCCGGGAACATCACCTTGTACGGCAGGTCACGGGGGCGCAGGACGACGTTCTCGAACGTTTCGAGGAACGCGCGTTTGGCCGTCGTGGCCATGTCCAGGCCGTGGGTGATGCCGTCGCGCTCGATGTAGTCGATCAGCGCGCGTTTCAGCACCGGGTTGTTGTGGCCGTAGTTGAGCGATCCGGCACCGGCGAAGAAGTCGAGGTAGGAGTGTCCGTCCTCGTCCGTCAGCCGGGCGCCCTGCGCGCGGTCGAAGACCGCGGGCCAGCTGCGGCAGTAGCTCCGAACCTCGGACTCCAGGGTCTCGAAGACACTCAGGGCGGGCGGGGTGATGGTCACTGGGAATCTCCTGGTCGTGGGGGGTGTGACGGGCGGCGGGTCAGGCATGCCCCGGGCGGGGGCGGGACCTACGCGTGGAACGGACCGATGCGGTAGAGCACTTCCGGCAGATGCGTCCCCTCGGGGAACAGCTCGCCGTCGAAGAGCACCTCGCGCTCCAGCGGTACGTCATGGCGCTGTGCGAAGGAGGTGAACAGCCGGTCGGACGCGGTGTTGTCCGGGGTGACGGTCGTCTCGACCGATGCCAGGCCCTGCTCGGCCGCGACCCGCGTGGTCAGCGCGTCCAGCAGGGTGGCGGCCAGCCCTTTACCGCGGTGGGCACGGTCGACGGCCACCTGCCAGACGACGAGCGTCTCGGGGCGGTCCGGACGGATGTACCCGGTCACGAAGGCGATCGGCCCGCCGGTCTCGTCGCGGGCGACCACGGAGGTCGCCGCGAAGTCACGGCACCACAGCAGGTAGCTGTACGAGGAGTTGAGGTCCAGGACCTCGGAATCGCGGGCGATGCGCCAGATCGCGGCTCCGTCCTCCACTCGCGGGGTGTCGATACTGAGGAATTCGCTTCGGGCACGTGCAATATCTGCTGGTGCGGCGGTCATGCGAATTGAATTTACCCAGCAAAAATCTAAATTGCATCGAAGCAGGGGGTTGGGTGAGCGGAGCCGCTGTGTTATCACGCGGGCGCGGACCGGGCTGGAGAGGGTGGCGCTTTATGCTCTTTTGGTCGGTACTTAAAGGGCGTAACGGTCACGATGTGGGGTTGGTCACACGTGTGTAACTCTTGTGAAATCCATCCGGACGGGTGCGGAGAGCGCGCCGAAACTGTGGCGTTTAGCGATAGGGAAAGCGGGCAGAAGAATACGGGGAGCTGCTCCGGATAAAGTAGCTCCCCGCAGGCGTCGAATTACTCGGCCGATGGCGGTCCGATAACGGTCCGATAATTCAGTCGTTCGGCCAGGTTTCCGAAACGGCCTCCCGGGCAGCCTCCGGATCGGCGTCCCGGCCGGTCTCGGCCAGCGCCGCCCCCAGAGCCGCCAGCGAGGCGTGCACGGCGCCCCGCGTGGCGTCCACGCCGTAGTGGTTCACCCGGATCATCTCCGCGGACAGCGCCCCGCCGCCCGCGATCAGCGGCAGCGAGGGGTCGGCCGCGAGAGCCTTCGCGACCAGCGCGGAGGCGTCCGTCCCCGCGGGCACACGCAGCGTCGTGGCGACCGGCGCCGCGTCGCGGGCCTCGTGGACGTACGGCTCCAGCCCGGCACCGAGAGCCAGCGCACCCGCCCGGGTCGCCGCGGCCGCCGAGGAGTGCCGCGCCGTCAGGGTGTCCAGGCCCTCCGCCTCGATCCGCTCCACGCATGCCTCCAGCGCCAGCATCTCCAGCTGGGCCGGGGCGTGCGGCAGCGCCTTGCGGCCCCCGTCGATCCAGCGGGCCTTCCAGTCCAGGAGGGACAGGTAGGAGTGCCGCGGAGCCTGCGGATTGGCGGCCATCCGCTCCCACGCCCGCTCGCTCACCGAGACCGCGGACACCCCGGCGGGGCCGCCCATCGCCTTCTGCGCACCGATGACGCACAGGTCCACGCCCCAGGCGTCCGGCAGCAGCGGCTCCGCGCCCACCGACGCCACGGCGTCCAGCATGAACAGCGCCCCGTGCGCCCGGACCACCTCGCCGATCTCCGCCACCGGGTTGGTGTTGCCGGTCGCCGCCTCGGCGTGCACCAGCGAGACGAAGTCGATCTCCGGATGCGCGGCCAGTGCCCGCGCGACCTGCTCGGCGGTGACCGCCGAGTGGAACGGCACGGCGAGGTCGACGACCTCCGCCCCGCAGTCCCGCAGCCAGTTGCCGAAGGTCTGGCCGTACGGCCCCGTGACGACGTTCAGCGCGGTCGAACCGGGCCGGGCACCGCCCCGGATGCAGCCTTCGAGGGGCAGCAGCGCCTCGCCCTGCATGATGACGACGTCCCGCTCGGTGGCGAGGAGGCCGGCCACCCGCCGCTCGATCGCCGCGAAATGCGCGGCGGTGAGCGGGGCGAGATCGAGGAAGGGGTGCGTCACGGTGGTGCTCTCTTCGGGTCGGTCGGTCCGCGGTCAGCGCTTGTCCCGAGAGTACCCAGCACCCCCCGGAGCCCCCGGCGGGCCGCCTCGTACAGTGCTGTCCATGAGGGATCACGAGGTGGCGCGGGTGCTGCGGATCGAGGGGCGGGTGCTCGCCGGCCCCGACGACGTGAGGGACGGGCTCTGGGCCGTCGACGGGCGGATCACCTACGAGCGGCCGCCGGGCGCGGACGACGCCGTGACACTCACCGGCTGGGCCCTGCCCGGCCTCGTCGACGCGCACTGCCACGTCGGTCTCGACCGCCACGGGCCCGTCGACGCGGCGACCAGCGAGAAGCAGGCCCTCACCGACCGGGAGGCGGGCACGCTGCTCATCAGGGACGCCGGGTCCCCCTCCGACACCCGGTGGATCGACGGCCGCGCGGACCTGCCGAAGATCATCAGGGCGGGCCGGCACATCGCCAGGACCCGCCGGTACATCAGGAACTACGCCCATGAGATCGAGCCCGGCGACCTGGTGGCGTACGTCGCCCAGGAGGCGAAGCGCGGCGACGGCTGGGTGAAGCTGGTGGGCGACTGGATCGACCGGGACGCCGGGGACCTGACCGCCTGCTGGCCCCGTGGCGAGGTCGAGGCGGCCATCGCCGAGGCACACCGGCTGGGCGCCCGGGTCACCGCGCACTGCTTCGCCGAGGCCGCCCTGCGCGACCTGGTGGAGGCGGGCATCGACTGCGTCGAGCACGCCACGGGGCTGACCGAGGACACCATTCCGCTCTTCGCGGAGCGCGGCGTCGCGATCGTCCCGACCCTGGTCAACATCGCCACGTTCCCGGACCTCGCGGCGGGCGGCGAGGCCAAGTTCCCCCGCTGGTCCGCCCACATGCGGCAGCTGTACGAGCGCCGCTACGACACCGTGCGCGCGGCGTACGACGCGGGGATCCCGGTCTTCGTCGGGACGGACGCCGGCGGCTCGCTCGCCCACGGCCTGGTGGCGGCGGAGGTCGCCGAACTGGTGAAGGCGGGCATCCCTCCCCTGGAGGCGCTCTCCGCGACGGCCTGGGGGGCACGGCGCTGGCTGGGCAGGCCGGTGCTGGAGGAGGGGGCCCCGGCGGATCTGGTGGTGTACGACGAGGATCCGCGGGCGGACGTACGGGTGCTGGCGGCCCCGCGTCGGGTGGTGCTCGACGGGCGGGTGGTCGGCTGACCGGCGGTGACCCCGGCGACGGGGAGCGGTGCCCGCACGCGTGGGCACCGCTCCCCGCCCGGCGCCGTCAGTCCGCGGCCCGCCGCGGCAGCCCCTGCAGCGCCAGGTCGAGCGCCTGCAGGAATCTGTTCGTCGTCACACGGTCGCGTACGGCCAGCCGCAGCCACTCGCCGCCCAGCCCGGGAAACGTGTCCCCGCGCCGTGCCGCGAAGCCCAGCGACCGCAGCCGCTCCCGCACCTCGTCCGCCCGTTCCAGCCGGAGCAGGACGAACGGTCCGGCGGCCGGCTCCACCACCCGTACCTCGCTGAACTCCGCGAGCCCGGCCAGCAGATGAGCCCGGTCCACCCCGACCCGGTCCGCCGCGTCGGCCGCCTCGACCAGCGCCCGCGGCTCCATGCACGCCTCGGCCGCCGCCAGCGCGGGAGAGGACACCGGCCACAGCGGCTGCGCCTCCTGGAGCAGGGTGACCGTCGCGGGATCCGCGAGTACGTAGCCGATGCGCAGCCCCGCGAGACCCCAGGTCTTCGTCAAGCTCCGCAGCACGACGAGCCCGGGGACGTCCGTGCGCCCGCACAGCGCCTCCCGCTCGCCCGGAACGGCGTCCATGAACGCCTCGTCGACCACCAGCGTCCGCCCGGGCCGCGCCAGTTGCTCCAGCACGCCCGCGGGGTGGAGCACGGACGTCGGATTCGTCGGATTGCCGACCACCACCAGATCCGCGTCCTCGGGCACCGCCGCGGGATCCAGCCGGAAGCCGTCCTCCGGCCGCAGCACCACCCGGCCGACTTTGTGCCCGGCCGCCCGCAGCGCCGCCTCGGGCTCGGTGAACTGCGGATGCACGACGACCGGTCTGCGGGCCGGCAGCGCCCGCGCGATCAGCACGAACGCCTCCGCCGCGCCCGCCGTGAGCAGGACCCGTTCCTCGGGCAGTCCGTGCCGTCCGGCGACCGCCGCCCGTGCCGGACGCCCGTCCGGATAGGCCGCCAGCGAGACCAGCGACGCGGCTATCCGCTCCCGGAGCCAGTCAGGGGGCGTACCGGTCCGCACGTTCACGGCGAGATCGGTCAGATCCAGGCCGCGTACTTCCGCGTCGCCGTGATGCCTCAGATCAGGCCCGGCGCTGTCGAGATGCTTCGTGTGCTTCGTGGGGGGCAGCATGGCAGCCATGGTGAACGGCCGGACGCGATTCGTCGACGCCGGGGTGCCGATCTGCAGGGACCGGCGAGCCACCGCGCAGGTGGCCGACGCCGACTTCCGCTTCGGGACCAGGAGTTGGTCCGCACCGGCCAGGGCGGCGGCCTCCGCGACGGACGGCGTCCCCACGGCGGCCAGCGGCGCCCCCGACGGGTTCGGTACGCGAACGGCCGCCAGCACCGCGGCCGTCCAGGACCGCACCGGCACCCCGAGCTCCGCCGCCGCACCGGCGATCCCCGGTTCGTCCGCCCTGGTGTCGAGCGTGGCCAGCTCCACCACATCGGCGACGGACAGCCCGGCCGCGCCCAGCGCCCCCCGGACCAGCGCGAGCACCTCCCCGGCCGGCACGCCCCGACGGGCACCGACGCCGACGACCAGCGCGGCACGGGTCACGAACGCAGTCCTTCCGGGAGGGAGGGAGGGAGGGAGGAACACAGGTAAGGGGGGCCTCAGGTGCGCGAACAGCGGTCAATCGGCTAGCAAGGCCCCATGGCGGTATTCGTCGCGCTCGGCGCGTTCCTGATGACCCTGGCGGGCGGCTGGGTCGCGCAGCGCGTCAGCGACCGCCGGCACCTGGTGCTCGGCTTCGCCGGAGGGCTGATGCTCGGCGTCGTCGGCCTCGACCTGCTGCCCGAGGCCGTGGAGGCCGCGGGCCAGGAGGTCTTCGGCGTCCCCGCCGCCCTGCTGCTGTTCGTCGGCGGTTTCCTGGTGGCCCACCTCGTCGAGCGTTCGCTGGCCGTACGCCAGGCGGCACACGGCGCGGGCGAGGAACGGGTGCCGCAGGTCGGGCTGACGGCGGCGGCCGCGATGGTGGGCCACAGCCTGATGGACGGCGTCGCGCTCGGCGCCGCCTTCCAGATCGGCGGTGGCATGGGCGCCGCCGTCGCACTGGCCGTCATCACCCATGACTTCGCCGACGGCTTCAACACGTACACGATCACCAGCCTCTACGGCAACGCCCGGCGCAAGGCGCTCCTGATGCTGTACGCGGACGCGCTGGCCCCGATCGTGGGCGCGGCGACCACCTTGCTGTTCACCCTTCCGGAGGAACTGCTCGGCGGCTATCTCGGATTCTTCGGCGGTGCGCTGCTCTACCTGGCCGCCGCCGAGATCCTGCCCGAGGCGCACCACGAGCACCCGGCCCGCTCCACGCTGCTGTGCACCGCCGCCGGAGTGGGCTTCATCTGGCTGGTGGTCGGCATCGCGGAGTGAACACGCCACGGCGCTCATGTGCGGCACCGCTCCACGAACCGCCGGGCCACAGCGGGCTCGGCCGCCCAGTGGGTGTGCAGATAGCTCGCGTGCACCCCCTGCTGCACGAAGCCCTCCACCCGCCGTTCCGGCTGGTGCAGGCCCCAGGCGGGCGTCGCACCCGCACCCGGCTCCAGCACCGTCCGGTGGAACTCGTGCCCGCGCAGCCGCGTCCCCGCCACCGCCAGCACGCTGTCGGAGACCGCCACCGCCTGCCGGTAGCCGAGCGTCAGCCGCTCGGACATCCGGGCCGACGCGTCCAGCACCCCGCACATCGGACGCCCGTCCAGCTCACGCGCCAGATACAGGAGCCCGGCGCACTCCGCCGCCACCGGGGCGCCGGACCTCGCCAGCTCGGTGACCGCCCTGCGCAGCGGCTCGTTCGCCGACAGCTCCGGCGCGTACACCTCCGGGAAGCCGCCGCCGATGACCAGCCCCGCCGTGCCCGCGGGCAGCTTCTCGTCGCGCAGCGGGTCGAAGACCACCACATCCGCGCCGGCCGCCGTCAGCAGCTCGGAGTGCTCCGCGTACGCGAACGTGAACGCGGCGCCGCCCGCCACCGCGACCACCGGCCGCGCCCCCTCCACGTCCTGCGGCTCCGGCTCCCACGCCGCGTCGGGCAGCGCGGGCGCCGTACGGGCCAGCGCCAGCAGCGCGTCCAGATCGCAGCCGGCCGCCACCCGCTCGCCCATCGCCCGTACGGCGTCGACGGCATCGGCCTGCCGCTCGGCCACCGGCACCAGACCCAGGTGACGCGAGGGCGTCACCACCTGCGGAGCCCGCCGCAGCGCCCCCAGCACCGGCAGGCCCGTCTCGTCGAGGGCCTCCCGCAGCAGCGCCTCGTGCCGGTCGGACGCCACCTTGTTGAGGATCACCCCGCCGATCCGCACCTCCGGATCCCAGGAGGCGAAACCGTGCACGAGCGCCGCGACCGAACGGGACTGCGACGACGCGTCGACGACCAGCACGACAGGGGCCCGGAGCAGCTTCGACACCTGAGCGGTCGAGGCCAGCTCACCCTGTCCCGAGGCGCCGTCGTACAGCCCCATCACGCCCTCGACGACCGCCAGACCGGCACCGGCCGCCCCGTGCGCGAACAGCGGGGCGATCAACTCCGGACCGCACATGTACGCGTCCAGATTGCGCCCAGGGCGGCCGGTGGCCAGCGCGTGGTAGCCGGGATCGATGTAGTCGGGCCCCACCTTATGCGGGGACACGACGAGACCTCGCCCGGCGAAGGCGGCCATCAGACCCGTGGCGACCGTGGTCTTGCCGGTGTTGGAGGCCGGTGCGGCGATGACCAGACGGGGAACACTCACCACTCGATGCCTCTCTGGCCCTTCTGGCCCGCGTCCATCGGGTGCTTGACCTTCGACATGTCGGTCACCAGGTCGGCGGCCTCGATCAGCTTCGCGGGAGCGTTCCGCCCGGTGATCACCACGTGCTGCGTGCCCGGACGGTCGCGCATCACCTCGATGACCTCGTCGGTGTCGATCCATCCCCAGTGCATCGGGTAGGCGAACTCGTCGAGCACGTACAGCTTGTAGGTCTCCGCCGCCAGGTCGCGCTTGACCTGCTCCCAGCCCTCGCGGGCCTTCTCCTCGTTGTCGGAGTTGTCGCCGTGGAGGCCCTTCTGGACCCAGGACCATCCCTCGCCCATCTTGTGCCAGGCGACGGTCCCGCCCTCGCCGCTCGCCCCGAGCACCTTCAGCGCGTTCTCCTCGCCGACCTTCCACTTCGCCGACTTGACGAACTGGAACACCCCGATCGGCCAGCCCTGGTTCCAGGCCCGCAGCGCGAGGCCGAAGGCGGCCGTCGACTTGCCCTTGCCGATGCCGGTGTGCACGAAGAGAAGGGGACGATTACGCCGCTGACGTGTCGTCAGTCCGTCGTCCGGTACCGATACAGGCTGTCCCTGTGGCATTACGCGGCCCTCCCGGCTGCTTGAACATCCTTGACCAGCCCGGCGATCGAGTCGGCCCGCAGCTCGTCGAGCGTGACCGCGGTGCCCCCCAGGTCCCGGGCGAGCTGTGCGGCGAGTCCGAGGCGCACGATCCCCGACTCGCAGTCCACGACGACGCAGGCCGTGCCCTCGGCGGCATGCAGCCGCCCCGCCCGCGCGGCGAGCGCCACCGGTTCGGGGCCACCCGTCGCCCGGCCGTCCGTCACCACGACGAGCAGCGGACGCCGCGACGGATCACGCAGCCGCTCCACGCGCAGCACGTCGTGCGCCCTCAGCAGCCCGGCCGCCAGCGGCGTACGCCCCCCTGTCGGCAGCGACTCCAGCCGCGCCGCCGCCGCGTCCACCGACGACGTCGGCGGCAGCACGAGCTCCGCGTCCTTGCCGCGGAACGTCACCAGACCCACCTTGTCCCGCCGCTGGTACGCGTCCAGCAGCAGCGACATCACCGCGCCCTTCACGGCGCTCATCCGCTGCCGGGCCGCCATCGACCCCGAGGCGTCCACCACGAAGAGCACGAGGTTCCCCTCGCGCCCCTCCCGCGTCGCCTGGCGCAGATCGTCACGCCGTACGACGAGCCCCCGCCCCGACCTCCCGCGCGCCCGCTGATGCGGCGCCGCCGCCTGCACGGTCGCGGCCAGGTGCAGCTTCGTCAGCGCCCCCTCCGGCCGCCGCGCTCCGGTGGTCCGCCCGTGCTCGGTACGGGCCCGGGACCGCCGCCCGGCCGCACCCTCGCCGAGACCGGGCACGCTGAGCATCTTCGTGCGGAACGGCTCCGAGGCACGTACGGGCCGCTGCTCCCCGCCCCCGGCGTGCGAGGGCCGCCCCGGCTCGTCGCCACCCTGCTCGGGACCGGCGTCAGGGCCCCGGTCCGGGGCGCCCGGACCGGAGTCCTGCGGAGGCACCCCGCCACCGTCACCACCGCCGGGCCCGTCGGGATCGGGCTCGTCGCCGCCTTCGCCCTCGTCGCCCGCCGCGTCCCTGAGCGTGTCGTCCAGCTTGTCCTCGTCGAGCCCCGGCGCGTCGAACGGATTGCGGCGGCGCCGGTGGGGGAGCGCGAGCAGGGCCGCCTGCCGCACGTCCTCGGCGGTGACCTCCTCACGCCCCGCCCACGCGGCCAGCGCGGTCGCGGTGCGGGCCATGACGATGTCGGCACGCATCCCGTCGACCTCGAACGCCGCGCACGTCGCCGCGATCTGCCGCAACACGCCGTCCCCGAGCACCACCCGGGGCAGCAGGACGCGCGCGGCGGCGATCCGCTCCCGCAACGCGGCCTCCTCCTGCGCCCACCGGCCGGCGAACCCGGCCGGATCGTCGTCGTACGCGAGCCGCCGCCGCACGACCTCGACCCGCTGATCGGTGTCACGGGAGGCCGCCACCTCGACGGTCAGCCCGAAGCGGTCCAGCAACTGCGGTCGCAGCTCGCCCTCTTCGGGGTTCATCGTTCCGACCAGCAGGAACCGCGCCGCATGCCGTACGGAGACGCCTTCGCGCTCGACGTACGAGGCACCCATGGCCGCCGCGTCCAGCAGTAGGTCCACCAGGTGGTCATGGAGCAGGTTGACCTCGTCCACGTACAGGATCCCGCGGTGGGCGTCGGCCAGGAGCCCCGGCTCGAAGGCCTTCACACCCTCCGAGAGGGCCCGCTCGATGTCGAGCGCGCCCACCAGCCGGTCCTCGGACGCCCCGACGGGCAGCTCCACCGTCCGCGCCGGCCGCGACACGCCGGTCCCGGTCTCGTGCGGGCCGTCGGGGCACGCCGGATCGGGCCCCACCGGATCACAGGAGAACCGGCACCCGGAGACCACCGCGACCTCCGGCATCAGCGCGGCGAGGGCCCGCACGGCGGTGGACTTCGCGGTGCCCTTCTCACCCCGCACGAGCACCCCGCCGACGGCCGGACTGACGGCGTTGAGCAACAGCCCCAGCCGTAGATCGTCCTGCCCGACGATGGCGGTGAAGGGATACGGGGTACTCACAGTGCCTCCTCTGTCACGTGCACAACTGCTCCTGCCACATCGGGCGTCCGCTCCGCGACGTCCGGTCCGTCCGGGGCCCGGGGCACGAAATCAAGCCCGTCCGGGGCGGAGCCCCGGTCGGGGGACGCCCCCACCACCGGTCCCGCCGCAGGCGCCCCCGGCGGTACGAACGGCAACCCCGTCGGCGCCCCCGTCTCGATCAGCCGCCACAACGCGTCCGTGTCCGCGTGCTCCTCGATCAGATCCCCCAGCCGGTCCAGCTGCTCCTCCCGCAGCGCGGAGAAACTCGTGTCCGGGGCCGCCACGAACCGCCGCCCCGCCGCCCGCGCCACCTCTTCGAGGAACCGCCGCCGGAACGCGTCGCTCTCCAGCGACCCGTGCCAGTGCGTCCCCCACACCGCGCCCACCCGGCACCCGTCCAGGAACGGCTCACCGCCGCGCACCTCGGCGACCCCGTGATGGATCTCGTACCCCTCCACCTGCTCCCCGAGCGCGGAACCCGCCGGCCGGGCCAGCACCTTCTCCCGGCCGAAGCGGACCCGCACCGGCAGCAGCCCGAGCCCGTCGACCAGACCCGCCCGCGACTCCACCTCGTCCTCGATCGACTCACCCAGCACCTGGAACCCGCCGCAGATGCCCAGCACCGGGCGCCCCTCGGCGGCCCGCCGCAGCAGCGCGTCGGCCAGCCCCCGCTCCCGCAGCCATCCCAGCGCCTTCACCGTGCCGCGGGTACCGGGCACGACCACCAGGTCCGCGTCCGCCAGCTCCTCGGCGCGGTCCACGAACCGCACCACCACACCCGGCTCGGCCGCCAGCGCGTCCACATCGGTGAAGTTCGACATCAGCGGCACGGCACACACCGCGACCCGCAGGACGTCCTCCCCGTGCGCAGGGGCGACGACCGACTCCCGGACGGCGCCGCGCATCGACACCCGCAGCCCGTCCTCCTCGTCGATGCCCAGACCATGGGCGAACGGCAGCACCCCGTACGTCCGGCGCCCCGTGAGCTCGTACAACATGTCCAGGCCGGGCTCCAGCAGCGACACGTCACCCCGGAACTTGTTCACGAGGTACCCCGCGACCAGCGCCTGGTCCTCGGCGGCCAGCAGAGCCGTCGTGCCGAAGAACGAAGCGAACACACCGCCCCGGTCGATGTCCCCGACGACCAGCACCGGGAAGCGCGCGGCCCGCGCGACACCCATGTTCACGATGTCCGTACGCCGCAGATTGATCTCGGCCGGACTGCCCGCCCCCTCGCAGATCACGGCGTCATACGTGCCCCGGAGCTGCTCCAGACAGTCCACGACCGTCCCGAACAGCGCCTCCTGCCGCCCCCCGTGATATCCGCGCGCACTCATCTCGCCGACCGGCTTCCCCATCAGGACCACCTGACTGGAACGGTCGCCCCCGGGCTTGAGCAGCACCGGATTCATCAGCGCGGTCGGCTCCACCCGGGCGGCCTGCGCCTGCATCGCCTGGGCGCGGCCGATCTCGGCACCCTCACGGGTGACGAACGAGTTCAGCGACATGTTCTGCGCCTTGAACGGCGCGACCTTCACCCCCCGGCGCACCAGCCACCGGCAGATCCCCGCCGTGACGACGCTCTTGCCCGCGTCCGAGGTGGTCCCCGCGACCAACAGCCCGCCGCCCGGTTCCCCGCTCATGCCCGACCCCTCCGTCCCGCGGCCAGCCGCCCGGCCACACACACGCCGAGGGCCAGCACACTCACGCGGCGCGACAGCCGCACCGCGCGTTCGATGTCCGTGACCCGCACGTCCCGGCCGGTGCCCCCGTTGAGCACGGGCCGGTGCTCGATCCGCCCGCCGTACGCCAGGGTCCCGCCGAGCCGTACGCCGAGTGCCCCCGCGAACGAGGCCTCGACCGGACCCGCGTTGGGGCTCGGATGCTTTCCCGCGTCGGCGCGCCAGGCTCGTGCGGCCGCGCGTGGGCTCCCCCCGGCGGCCACCGCGAGCGCGGCCGTGAGGCGCGCGCCGGGCCAGCCGGCGAGGTCGTCGAGCCGGGCCGAGGCCCAGCCGTAGCGCCGGTGGCGCGGCGACCTGTGGCCGACCATGGCGTCCAGGGTGTTGACGGCCCGGAACCCGACCAGGCCGGGTACGCCCCCCAGGGCACCCCACACCAGAGCCCCCACGACGGCGTCGGAGGTGTTCTCGGCGACGGACTCGACCACCGCACGGGCGATCTGCTGCCCGTCCAGGGAGTGCGGGTCCCGGCCGCACAGGTGCGGCAGCCGCTGCCGGGCCGTCTCGATGTCACCGGCGGCGAGAGCGCCGCCGATGGCACGGGCCTCGCGGCCCAGCGACGTACCGCCGACGACGGACCACGTGGCGGCGGCGGTCAGGGCCACGGCCGCGGCGGGACGGTCCCGTACGGCGCGGGCGGCCAGGGCGGCGGCGCCCGCGGCGCCTCCGGCGCAGACCAGCGCGTGCAGGGCGCCCCGGCCGCGGTGATCGCGCCACAGCAGGCTCTCGACGCCTGCCGCGACCCGCCCGAAGGCGGCGACGGGGTGTCCGCGCCGGGGATCCCCGAGGAGCAGATCACCGATCAGACCGGCGGCGGCGCCGTACGCGAAGATGCGGTCGGCTCGCACGGCTCAGCCGGCCGTCGCGCCTCGAAGGACCTTCGCCACGGGTGGCACAGGGACAGACGCTCGGCAGCCAGGCATGGCAGATGTCCTCACTCAGGGTCCGCGCCCTGGTTCGACGTGACCGGCGACGAGAGTCTCCTGGCTCCCGGATCCGCAGCACCCCGGCGTTCGGGTCCGCGGTGGCGGACCGAGACCTCCATGAGGGGCTGTTCCCCGGTGACAGTGGCGGGACCGCGCCGGATTCGCACCGGCTTCCTCTCCTGTCGCCGTAAACGGCTCCGGCAGTCCACCACGCCTCGCGAACGCCCGTCAACCTGCCGTTGACCTGCGAGGCTGCAGTGTGCGCAGACGCACATCGGGCCGGACACACAGGTGTGTGTCCGGCCCAGTGCGACCACGTGCGGTGGTCAGACGACGATCAGATAGATCCCGTACGTCACCGCTGCCGCGCACAGGGCGAAGCAGGCGTACGCGCCGGAGCGCGCCAGTACGGAGGAGCCGCCGCCCTGCGCCGTCGGCGCCTGCTTGGCGAGACCGATGATGCCGAGGGTGAAGAGGCCGACCAGTGCGACGGTGACCACGAGGCTGACGCCGAAGACGGAAGCGAGAGCTGCCCAGTCGATGTTCATGCGGATCTGTCCTTACACCGTGGCCGGTCGGGCCGGGTCGGCCGGGGTCCCGGCCGTCGGGGCCGGGGCCGGAATGGTGGTCTTGAGGTCCGGGACGCCGGAGCCGACGGGCGGCGGACTGACGGCCGCGATGGCGGTGGTGACGACACCCGCGGGCTCGGCGTCCGTCGCGTTGACGTTGGTGTGGTCGACCGGCTTGCGGCGCGACAGCATCCAGATGGCGGCGGAGCCCGTGACGAGGAGCACGGCGACCACGCCGACGCCCCAGGGGCCCTGCTGGGTGAGGAACTCGGCGCCCGCGCCGACCAGACCGGCGGCCGGCAGGGTCAGGCCCCAGGCGACGAACATGCGGGTGGCGGTGGACCAGCGGACCACGCCGCCCTTGCGTCCCAGGCCGGCGCCCATCACGGCACCGGAGCAGGACTGGGTGGTGGAGAGGGAGAAACCGAGGTGCGAGGAGGCCAGGATGACCGTGGCCGCACTGGTCTGGGCGGCGAAGCCCTGCGGCGGCCTGAGGTCGGTGAGGCCGCTGCCCATGGTGCGGATGATGCGCCAGCCGCCGAGGTAGGTGCCCAGCGCGATGGCGATACCGGCGGAGGCGATGACCCAGACGGGCGGGTTGGAGCCGGGGGCGAGGACGCCGCCGGTGACCAGGGCCAGGGTGATGATGCCCATCGTCTTCTGGGCGTCGTTGGTGCCGTGGGCGAGGGAGACGAGACCGGCCGAGGCGATCTGGCCGGCCCGGTAGCCCTTGGCCGTCGACTTCAGCTGGGCCTCGTCGGTGATCTTCCGGTTGAGGCGGTACGTCAGCTTCGTGGCCAGCAGAGCGGCCAGACCGGCGACGAGCGGGGCGGCGATCGCGGGCAGCAGGACCTTGGTGACGACGGTGCCGCCGTTGATGGAGGACCAGCCGGCCGACATCACCGCGGCGCCGATGAGGCCGCCGAAGAGTGCGTGGGAGGAGCTGGAGGGCAGGCCCACCAGCCAGGTCAGGAGATTCCACAGGATGGCGCCGACGAGCGCCGCGAAGATGACCTCGGTTCTGAGGCCGTTCTCATTGATGATCCCGCCGGAGATCGTCTTGGCGACCTCCACCGACAGGAACGCGCCGACGAGGTTGAGAACGGCGGACATGGCCACCGCTGTCTTGGGCTTGAGAGCGCCGGTCGAGATGGTGGTCGCCATCGCGTTGGCGGTGTCGTGGAAACCGTTCGTGAAATCGAACACGAGAGCTGTCACGACCACAATCGCAAGCAGCAGCGTGATGTGTTCCATTTACCCAGGCAATCGTTCGACGTCAGTGGCTGTAGGAACGTAAGCAACCTGGGTGAACGGAAGGTGAACTGAGCAGGGCGGTGTGGTGACCCCAAGCGCATGCGGACATTCCGCTTGTGTGCGCGAACGGTCGCCGGGACCCGTGCGGCGCGGCGGGTGCCGGGCTCCCGCGGGCTCGGCGTCCAGATGGACTGCCGCATATGCCCCATTGGGGAGACTTCGGTCACGTCACCGCAACAGCCCAGGGGGAACGGTCCGGTCGGCCTAGGATCTCCGCATGGACGACCAGGACCGGGACGCGATCGCACAGGCATGGGACGGCGTCGTCGCGACGGCCCGCAGGACGGCCGCGGAGGGGCTGGTCGTCGGCACCTCCGGCAACGTGTCGGCCCGGGTGGGCGGGACCGTCCTGGTCACCCCCACCGGGGTGCCCTACGACCGGCTGGGCCCCGGGGACGCGGTCGGCGTCGACCTCGAAGGGCGCCGGGTGCTCGGCGAGCTGGCCCCGACCAGCGAACTCCCCCTCCACCTGGCCGTCTACAACAGCACCGGCGCCGCTGCCGTCGTCCACACCCACGCCGTGCACGCCACCGCCGTCTCCACGCTCGTCACCGAGGTGCCGCTGGTGCACTACGCCGCCGCCGCCCTCGGGGGACCGGTCCGCACCGCCCCCTACGCGCGCTACGGGACACCGGAGCTCGCCGGCCACATGCTCGCCGCCCTGCGCGACCGCACCGGCTGCCTCCTGCGGAACCACGGGACCCTCACCTACGGGGACACCCTCGACGAGGCCTACGACCGCACCGCCCAGCTCGAATGGCTGTGCAGGCTCTGGCTCACCGCGAGCTCCGTGCCGGGCCGCAGCCCGGCGCTGCTCACCCGGGCCCAGCTGCGCGACGTCCAGGACGCCCTGGAGGACTACGGCCAGCCCGGCTGACCCGGCCCGGCACCGGACGGCCCTCCGCGGACCCGGCCCGGCACCGGACGGCCCCGTCCCGCTGGCAGCCCGCGCCACGGCCCGGGACACTGGAGCCGTGCGCCCGGCAACAGCGACGGCAGCAGCCGTCACCACGATCCTCGGCGTCGGAGCGGCAGCGGTCGCGGCCGGCCGGTACGCCAGCGACGCCGCCCTCGGCGCCCCGTCGCCCCACCCCTTCCCCGGAGACCGCAGACTCACCGTGCACGCCACGGCGGCCGGGCAGGTCACCCTGACCCGCTCCTTCGCCGCCCTGCGCCCCGGCACGTACGGACTGGCGGGCCGCGACGTCCACGCCGTCGTCGGACCGGTGACCGAACAGGCGCCGGAGGGCTCCGCCGACACCGTCGTACGGAGACTGGAACGCGTGGACCGCGGCAGCCTGGAACGGGGCACCAAGGTCCGCATGACCCCGTGGCTCCACACCGGCGACCCGCTCGGCGCCCTCGGCCTGGCGTACAAGGAGGTCGAGATCCCCGGTGAGCTGGGCTTCCTGCCCGCCTGGTTCGTACCCGGCGCCCGCGACACCTGGGTGATCACCGTGCACGGCCTCGGCACCACCCGGGAACACCCCCTGAACGTGCTGGGATTCCTGCACGAACAGCAGCTCCCCGTGCTCGACCTGGCCTACCGCGGCGACGCCGGCGCCCCCCGCTCCCCGGATGGACTCGGCCACCTCGGCGAGTCCGAATGGCGCGACCTCGACGCGGCCATCCGCTACGCCGTGCGCTACGGGGCCGAGAACGTCATCGTCCACGGCTGGTCCTGCGGTGCCTCCATGGCCCTGCACGCCGCCGTCAACTCCGCCCTCCGGGACCGCATCAGGGGCCTCGTCCTGGACTCCCCGGTCCTGGACTGGGAAACCACCCTGCGCGCCCTGGCCTCCGCCCGCGGCGTCCCCGCCGCGCTGCTGCCCCTCGCCGTCCGGGCGGCCCAGGGCCGGACGGGGCTGTACGGCGCGCCGCTCCTGGACACCTCGCTTCCTACGGCCCTGCACGCCCCGACCCTGATCTTCCACGGTCCCGACGACACCCTGGCCCCCTGGCAGCCGTCCCGTGACCTTGCCGAGCGCCGCCCCGACCTGGTCACACTGCACCCCGTACCGCAGGCTCCGCATGCGGCGATGTGGAATGCCGACCCGGACGGCTACGAAGAGGCACTCAGACGCTTCCTCACGCCCCTGATGTGAGGTGATGGGGTGGATCGGACCCGTTGACGACCGGGCCGAGGACCCTCCCGTACGCCGGCGATCCGGCTTCCGTTTGGGCTTTCGGGCCGTCAGAGGCAAGACTGCTCCTCGTGACGTCCCGTACCCCGCGCGACTCCAGGCTGCGACTTGTCCGCCCGCGACCCCAGGCGACCGCCCGCAAGGCCGTGACCACCCGGCGCACCAGGCCGGCCCCCCGTCCACCCGAGGGCACACCGCCCCCCGCGGAACTGGCCCGCCAGGCCAGGGCCGTACTGGCCGACGCCGTACGGATCGCCCACTGGGCCGCCGACGGCGCGAGCCCGGGTGCCTCCCCGCTCGCCGCACAGGCCCTCGAACGGGCCGCGGCGGCGCTGGACGTGTCCCCGGCCCAGGTGCAGGCCGGCTGGGACCGCGCCAGGCTCGCAGGTCTCATCGAACTCCACGGCGACACCGCCCGCCCGGGCTGGCGGCTGCGCGCCTGGCACCGTGACGACTCCGCCGTGCTCCGCGGCTGGGTGGCGCTCTTCGACGCCTGGTCGCTGGTCCACGCGGCGCCGGAAGGCATCGAGGCCACCGCGGTCGCCGAAGCCGTCGAGGCCGTACCCCAGGTGCTCTCCCTCCTGCAGCTCTCGGCCGGACCCGTCACGGTGCCCGCCCTCCTCGACCTCCTCGGCCAGCGCGTCGCGGAACTCCACGAGGAGCGCTGCGAGGTGCCGTACGGGCCGGGGCAGCAGCCCGGCCCCGGTCCCGCCGCCGGGCAGCCCGCGGATCTGAACGCGCTGCTGCTCGACTGGGCCCTGGAGGGCCTCGCGGCCGTCGGCGCCCTCACCCTCGGGGCCGGACACGCCACCCTCACCCCCCTCGGCAACTGGGCGGTCTGGGTCAAGCTGGAGCAGATCTGCGTCGCCGCCCAGAGTCCGGCCGGCAACATCGAGCAGTCCGCGGCCGACATGCTGCTCGGCTGCGCACGGCTCACCCCGGGCCCCGCCCGCGCCGAGTACCGCGCCTGGCTCGCCGCCCGGACCGTCGGCAGCGCCGTGGCCGAACTCCTGGCCGTCGCCCGTGGTGAGGACGCCCTGCTGCGCGGCCTCGCGTTCGAGGCGCTGCGCGTCGTCGGCGCCCCCGCCGAACCCGTGGTGCGCTCCGTCGTCAGCGAACCGCCGCTGCGCCCGTACGCCCTGCTCTGGCTCGCCGAGTACGAGGGCGCCGACCCGGACGACGCCCAGGACGTCCTCAGCCGCGAGGAAGCCACCTGGCTCTGGGTCGACACGGCGGCCGCCGTGGCCGATCACGGGGAGACGGGACTGCTGGTCCGCCATCTCGACTCCGCCGTCCAGGGCACCGTCCCCGCGCTGCTCGACGAGGTCAGAGCCATCGGACACCCGCGCACCGTCCAGGTGCTGGTCGCCCTGGCGGCCGCCCACCCGGACCCGGCCCTCGCCAAGGCCGTGCGCCGCGCGGCCTTCCAGGTGCACACCGGCGGCGTGTAGTCGCTGAACGGCCCCCGGGGGACGCGGTCAGCCCGCGGCCCCCGGGGAGTACGTCCCGAAGCTCCACACGTTGCCCTCCGCGTCCCGTGCCAGGTAGTCGCGCGAGCCGTAGTCCTGGTCCGTGGGCGGCATCAGGATCTCCACGCCGTGCTCCACCGCCCGCGCGTGGTGCGCGTCCACGTCCTCCACGACCACATAGACGCCCGAGGGCCCCGCCCCCGTCATCGCCTGGGCGAACACGCCCTCGCCCCCCTTGGAGCCGAGCATCACCCTGCCGTTGCCGCAGGACAGCTCCGCGTGGAGCACCCTGCCGTCGTCGCCCTCGTACACTGCTTCCCCGGTGAACCCCAGGGCCTGGGTCAGCACCCGGACCGCGGCCCTCGCGTCCTCGTACAGGACCGTCGGAAAGATCGTCGGTACACCGCCTGCGCCGGCCATCGCGCACACCCTCTTCCTGTGTCGTCCGCGGGTTCGTGGTGATCTGCGTCTCAGTCTTCCACCGGGTACCGCCGACGCGCGCCCGCACGGGGCGCCGATACGCGGAACGTGTCGCACCGGCTCGGACCGCCCGTGCGGAATCCGGTGGCAGCGGGCCCGCCGCGTATCGGCCGGGGCCGTGCAGTACGCCGTTTCATGTGGCCTGCCGCGGGGGTGCGGTGACGGACCGGAGCACGCGGAGTAGCAGGTGGACACCGCCGTTAGAATGGGCCTCATGGCAATTCTCCTTGTGCATTAGACGGCGTCGAGTCGTGACCCGTAAGTCCCTCCGCCGTCCATACCGCCCTGGAGTTTTTCCGTGATCACCGCTTCCGGCGTCGAGCTGCGTGCCGGCGCCCGCATCCTCATCGAGTCCGCCTCCTTCCGTATCGCCAAGGGCGACCGCATCGGCCTCGTCGGCCGCAACGGCGCGGGCAAGACCACCCTCACCAAGTGCCTCGCGGGTGAGGGGACCCCGGCCGGCGGCACCATCACGCGCGGCGGCGAGGTCGGCTACCTCCCGCAGGACCCGCGCACCGGCGACCTCGACGTCCTGGCCCGCGACCGCATCCTCTCCGCCCGCGGGCTCGACGAGATCCTGCGCAAGATGCGGGAGAACGAGGAGCGGATGGCGAACGGCAAGGGCGCCACCCGCGAGAAGGCCATGAAGCGCTACGAGCGCCTGGAGACGGAGTTCCTCACCAAGGGCGGATACGCCGCCGAGGCCGAGGCCGCCACCATCGCCGCCGCCCTGAGCCTGCCCGACCGGGTGCTCGGCCAGCCGCTGCACACGCTCTCCGGTGGTCAGCGCCGTCGTGTCGAGCTCGCGCGCATCCTGTTCTCGGACGCCGACACCCTGCTCCTCGACGAGCCCACCAACCACCTGGACGCCGACTCGATCGTCTGGCTGCGCGACTACCTCAAGAGCTACCGCGGCGGCTTCGTCGTGATCTCCCACGACGTCGAGCTCGTCGAGACCGTGGTCAACAAGGTGTTCTACCTCGACGCCAACCGGGCGCAGATCGACGTCTACAACATGGGCTGGAAGCTCTACCAGCAGCAGCGCGAGGCCGACGAGAAGCGCCGCAAGCGCGAGCGTCAGAACGCCGAGAAGAAGGCCGCGACCCTCAACGCGCAGGCCGACAAGATGCGCGCCAAGGCGACCAAGACCGTCGCCGCCCAGAACATGGCCAAGCGCGCCGACCGGCTGCTCTCGGGCCTGGAGGCCGTCCGGGTCTCGGACAAGGTCGCCAAGCTGCGCTTCCCCGACCCCTCCCCGTGCGGCAAGACCCCGCTCATGGCGGAGGGCCTGTCCAAGTCGTACGGCTCGCTCGAGATCTTCACCGATGTGGATCTCGCCATCGACAAGGGCTCCCGGGTCGTCATCCTCGGCCTCAACGGCGCGGGCAAGACCACCCTGCTCCGTCTCCTCGGCGGTGCCGAGAAGGCCGACACGGGCGAGATCATCCAGGGTCACGGCCTCAAGCTCGGCTACTACGCGCAGGAGCACGAGACGCTCGACCCGGAGCGCACGGTCCTGGAGAACATGCGCTCCGCGGCGCCCGACCTCGACCTCGTCGCGGTCCGCAAGACGCTCGGTTCGTTCCTGTTCTCCGGGGACGACGTCGACAAGCCCGCCGGCGTGCTCTCCGGTGGTGAGAAGACCCGGCTCGCCCTGGCGACCCTGGTCGTCTCCTCCGCCAACGTGCTCCTCCTGGACGAGCCGACCAACAACCTGGACCCGGCCAGCCGCGAGGAGATCCTGGGGGCCCTGCGGACGTACAAGGGCGCGGTCGTCCTCGTCACCCACGACGAGGGCGCGGTCGAGGCTCTCCAGCCGGAGCGGATCATCCTGCTGCCCGACGGGGTCGAGGACCTGTGGGGTGCGGACTACCGGGACCTGGTCGCCCTCGCCTGATCCCGCGGGAGGCGTCCTGAGCCCTCGGCGCCGGGTGATCCACCGTGTATGGATCATTCGGCCCATGTGTGATCCATCATCTGGGTGAACGGGTCTCGTACCCCGGCGCGGCGGCCGGTGCATACCTGCCGGCCGGCGCGTGTCCGGAGCCCGCATCTCCGTACGGCCCTGACCTGGCGGTTCTTCCCAGCACCCGTCCCGTGTGTCCCCGAGAGCCCTCAGAATTCTCGATTCCGCTTGTGTCGGACCGCTCCAGGGCGCCGTAACCGGTCGTACGGACCTTGCCGAATGGGTGGCCAGGAAGCCCGGTAGGGGTGATCATGAGAGTCCAGAGCGCACTTCCTTGAGGAGGCACGGGTGGCCGAGACTCTGAAGAAGGGCAGCCGGGTGACCGGCGCCGCGCGCGACAAGCTCGCGGCAGACCTGAAGAAGAAGTACGACTCCGGTGCGAGCATTCGGGCGCTGGCCGAGGAAACCGGCCGCTCCTACGGGTTCGTCCACCGGATGCTCAGTGAGTCCGGAGTCACGCTGCGAGGACGCGGCGGAGCGACTCGAGGCAAGAAGGCCGCTTCGGCCTGACGGCGGGCAGCGGTCCGGGGCGGGTGTGCATCCGCCCCTGGGGCTCACCGGAACACCGGGGGCCACCCGGTCGGCCATGAGGTCGTCCGGGTGGTTACTGTTCAGTTCAGTTACTTGCCAGTAAGTGCTGACTGCACCCGATCCGGAGGCACCCCATGACCTCGCTCGACTCTGTGCTCGACAAGGACGGCGTACGGCTCACCGTCGATGACGCGGTTGCCACGGTGACACTCACCAACCCGGCCAAGCGCAACGCTCAGTCTCCCGCTCTGTGGCGGGCGTTGGCGGAGGCCGGACGGGTACTGCCCGGCAACGTGCGGGTCGTCGTGCTGCGCGGCGAGGGCAAGTCCTTCTCCGCCGGCCTCGACCGGCAGGCGTTCAGCCCCGAGGGGTTCGACGGTGAGCCGTCCTTCCTCGACATGGCGCGCGGTTCGGAGCAGGAGCTCGACGCGACCATCGCCGAGTACCAGGAAGCGTTCACCTGGTGGCGCCGCAACGACATCGTGTCGATCGCCGCCGTCCAGGGGCACGCGATCGGGGCCGGCTTCCAGCTCGCCCTCGCCTGTGATCTGCGGATCGCCGCGGAGGACGTGCAGTTCGCGATGCGCGAGACCAGCCTCGGACTCGTCCCCGACCTCACGGGCACCCACCCCCTGGTGAGCCTCGTCGGGTACGCCCGCGCGCTGGAGATCTGCGCCACCGGCCGCTTCGTACACGCCGAGGAGGCCGAGCGCACCGGCCTCGCCAACCTCGTGGTCCCCGCCGGCCAGCTCGACGGGGCGGCCCGCGACCTGGCCGCCGCACTGCTCGCCGCCCCGCGTGACGCGGTCGTCGAGACCAAGGCACTCCTCAGCGGCGCCGCCTCCCGTACGTACGAGGAGCAGCGCACCGCCGAACGTGCCGCACAGGGCCGCAGGCTGCGCGACCTCGCCGGCGTCACGGACTGACCGGCGTCACGGACCGGCCGACGGGAAGCCCCGCCCCCCGCCCTCGTGCAGGGGGCGGAGCCGGTCCCGGCCCACCACCGCCGTGACCAGGACGGTCACCGTCGGGCTGCCGGGCACCGCTGCGGTCACCGCCTCGCGCACGGCCCGCGCCACGTCGAGCGCGCGGTGGTCCCCGGCCGTCGCCAGCTCCACCTGGACGTGCCCGGCGCCGGACCGCACCGCGCTGCCCAGCACCCGGGTCAGCGAGACGACCCCGGGCACCGCGGCGGCCGTCGTCGCGGCGACGCCGTCCGGCAGGACCTCCCGCACCTCGGCCGGGGACCGCTCACCACGCGCGGGCTCCTCGTCGAGCAGTTCCGTCACCCGGAGATCCACCTCGGCGACCACCAATCCCAGGCGCTCGCCCGCCGCCGTCAGCAGTGCCGACCGCAGCGCCTCGGCGGTGGCGGGCAGGGGCCGGCGTGCCGTCGCCGAGAACTCCGCCTCGATCCGCAGCGGACCCGGCGGCAGCGCGCTGGGCGGCCCGGGCACCACCGGCGCGGGAGCGCCGTCCGCGTCGGCCAGGGTGATCCTGAGCGTCTCCAGCACCGTGCCGGAGCCCGTCGCGGCGTCCCGCAGCACCTCTGCCGCCGCCCGTTCGGCGATCCAGGCACCGTCCGCGGTGCCGCCCAAAGGGAGCAGTCGGCCCAGGCCGAGTCTTTGGCGTACCGCGGCGGTCCATCCTTCGGCCCGGTCCGGGCTGTCAGCCGTTGTCATCACCCCAGCCTGCCGCATCCACGGCGCGAGACGGGGCAAGCGCACCTAATGTGGGCGACGGAAGTCCAGCAGTCCAACCTGCCCACGAAGGGAAGAGCGGCGATGAGCGAGACCCCGGAGCGGAACCGGCCCGACAACCCGAGCAGTGTGTCCGGCGGGGAGGACGGCAGGAAGAGCCCGCTCGCCAGGCGTGGCGGGGGAGACCCCGGCACCCGCGGCCGCACCACCATCGCCGACGGCGTGGTCGAGAAGATCGCCGGAATGGCGGCGCGTGACGTCGTCGGCGTCCACGCGATGGGCAGCGGTTTCTCCCGCACCTTCGGAGCGGTGCGCGACCGCGTCCCCGGCGGCAAGTCCGTGACCCGCGGCGTCAAGGCGGAGGTCGGCGAATCGCAGACGGCCATCGACCTGGAGATCGTCGTCGACTACGGCGTGTCGATCAGCGACGTGGCACGCGACGTGCGCGAGAACGTCATTGCGGCGGTCGAGCGGATGACCGGCCTCGAAGTGGTGGAGGTCAACATCGCCGTCAGCGACGTCAAACTGCCCGACGAGGACGACGACGAGCCGGAGCCCGAGCCGCGTCTCCAGTAGAACGCCCACCCGAGGTAGTTGAGGAGCACACGATGAGCATGGCTGTGGTCGGCCTCTTGGCCGGCATGGCGCTCGGTTTCGCCGGATACTTCGGTGGCTTCGGGGCCTTTCTGCTGGTGGCCGCGCTGGGCGCGGTCGGCTTCATCGCCGGCCGGTTCCTGGAGGGAGACCTGGAACCCGGCGACTTCTTCCGGAGCCGCCGGCGCGGCGACCGGCGCCCATGACGGGCGCAGTCGCCGCCGCGGAGCGCGGAGAGACCCGGATCGCCGACCGGGTCGTCGCGAAGATCGCCGCGCAGGCGGCGAAGGAAGCGGTCGACGAGCGCCCCGAGGCGGGTGCCGCGCCGCACGCCACGGTCACCGTGCACCGGGACACCGCCCGGGTCAGGGTCAGTCTGGAGCTCGGCTACCCCTGCGACATCGGCCGTCAGTGCCGGGCGGTGCGTCGGCGTGTCACCGAGCGGGTAGAAGCACTGGCGGGGATGGAGGTGCCCGAAGTGGCGGTGCAGGTCGAGCGGTTGCACCCCGCGGGAGCGGGCGCACCGGAGGGGAGCATCCGATGAGTGAGCCCCACGACCCGGGGGACAGCACGCGGCGCCTGCCCACGACCGGGCCCGAGCCGGACGGTGACGTGCGCACGATGGACCAGTCCGCGTCGGGCTCCTCCTACGAACCCGCCCCCGTGCTCGACCGCCCCGGCGGGCGGGCGGGCCGCTTCTGGTCCCCGCGCCGGATTCCCGCCGCCCTGGTGGCCCTGGTCGTCCTCGGTGGCGCCGGACTCCTCCTCTACGACGTGGCGGCCGTGCGGGCCGACCATCCGGCGATGCAGTGGCGGCGCACCCTGGCAGACGACCTGGCGAGCCGTCACCTCGACGACGTCTGGGTGCTCGCCGGCTCCGCGGCGGCGGCGGCCCTCGGCCTCTGGCTGCTCCTCCTGGCCCTCACCCCCGGACTGCGGGCGCTGCTGCCGATGCGCCGCGACCACGCCGGTGTCCGGGCCGGACTCGACCGTACCGCCGCCGCCCTGGTCCTGCGGGACCGGGCCGTCGAGGTGTCCGGCGTGCAGTCCGTACGGGTGAGGATGGGGCGCCGCAAGGCGACCGTGCGGGCCCTCTCGCACTTCCGTGAAATCGACGACGTCCGGGCGGACCTGGACACGGTGCTGAGCAGAGGTCTCGGAGAGCTCGGGCTGGCGAGACCGCCCGGCCTGTCCGTGCACGTCCGCCGTCCGGCGAAGAAGAGGTGAGCCGCGTGATCGGGACCGTCAACCGGGTACTGCTCGGCCTGGCAGGGCTGGTTCTCCTCGTCGTCGGCGGCGCCGTCCTCGCGACGGGGCTCGGCCTCTCCGTACCCTCCTGGTGGCCCTTCGACGGCAAGGACGACGTGCTGCTCAGCAGGGCCGACCGGTACCGGTGGCGGGACGAGGGCTGGTGGTGGCCCACCGTCATCGCCGTCCTGGCCGTCCTGGTGGTCCTCGCCCTGTGGTGGCTCCTCGCCCAGCTGCGCCGCGCGCGCCTCGCCGAGGTGCTGATCGACAGCGGCGACGGCGAGGGCGCGCTGCTGCGGGGCAAGGCCCTGGAGAGCGTGCTCGGGCGCGAGGCCGGCACCCTGGACGGGGTGTCCGAGGCCAAGGTCGGACTGACCGGCAGGCGCACCGCGCCGCAGGCCCGGATCCGGCTGCTGATGGAGCCGCACGCGGCCCCGGAGCAGGCCCTGCGCGGTCTCGCCGACGGGGCGCTGGCCCACGCACGGACCTCGGCGGGCCTGGACGAGCTGCCGGCCGAGGTCCGGCTCAGGGCGGTCAAGCACCGCGCGGAGCGGGTGAGCTGAGGACCTGCCCGGCAGCCCTCAGAATCCGTGGCGGGCGCCGCCGTCGACCGGCACCATGATGCCCGTCAGGTAGGAGGCCGCGGGGGAGAGCAGGAAGGCAGAGGTCTTCCCGAACTCCTCCGGGGTGCCGTAGCGGCGCAGCGGGATGCGCGCCTCGTTGGCCGTACGGGAGGCCTCCGCGTCCCCGGAGAGCGCGTCGAGCTCGCGCACGCGGTCCGTGTCGATGCGGGACGGCAGGACGCCGACGACCCGGATGCCGCGCGGTCCCAGCTCGTCGGCGAGGGACTTGGCGAAGCCGGCGAGGCCGGGGCGCAGTCCGTTGGAGACGGTCAGACCGGCGATCGGCTCATGCACCGACCCGGACAGGACGAAGCCGATGACACCGCCCTCGCCCAGCGCGGCGGCCGCCGTACGGGCCAGACGTACGGCGCCGAGGAAGACCGACTCGAAGGCGGACCGCCACTGCTCGTCCGTGTTGTCGGCCACGAAACCGGGGGCGGGGCCGCCGACGCTGATCAGGATGCCGTCCAGCCTGCCGAAGCGTTCCTTCGCGGTGTCCACCAGACGCTGTGCGGCCGCCGGGTCGGCGTTGTCGGCGACGAGACCGACCGCGTCCGGGCCCAGTGCGGCGGCGGCCGCCATGACCCCCTTCTCGTCCCGGCCGGAAATGATCACCTTCGCGCCGTCCGCGGCGAGAGCGTGCGCGGTGGCGTTGCCCAGTCCGCGGGTGGCACCGGTGACGACGTACACACGGTCCTTCAGTCCAAGATCCATGGCCCTATCCTGCCGCGTCCTCCCGGGCGAGGTCGACCGCGCTGTTCACGAGCCCGATGTGGCTGAACGCCTGCGGGTAGTTGCCGAGCTGGCGCCGGGTCACCGTGTCGTACTCCTCGGCCAGCAGGCCCACGTCGTTGCGCAGGTCCAGCAGCCGCTCGAAGAGCTCTTCCGCCTCCTGCTCGCGGCCCGTCCGCAGCAGCGCGTCGACCAGCCAGAAGGAGCAGGCGATGAACGCCCCCTCGTCGCCCGGGAGACCGTCCACGGACGCGCCCTCGGTGCTGTACCGGCGGATCAGACCGTCGCGGGCGAGCTCGCGCCGTACCGCGTCGACCGTGCCGATGACCCTCGGGTCGTCCGGTGGCAGGAAGCCGGTCCGTACGATGAGCAGCGTCGAGGCATCCAGCTCCAGGGACCCGTAGTACTGGGTGAAGGTGTTGCGCACGGGGTCGTAGCCCTTCTCGCAGACCTCCGCGTGCACGGCGTCCCGCATCGCCCGCCAGCGGTCGGCGTCGCCCGGCAGCTGCGGGTCCTCCTCCAGGCTGCGCACCGCGCGGTCGGCCGCGACCCAGGCCATGATCTTGGAGTGGACGAAGTGGCGGCGCTGCCCGCGGATCTCCCACAGGCCCTCGTCGGGATCGCGCCAGGTCGATTCCAGGAAGCCGAGCAGGCTGAGCTGCAGATTCCAGGCGTGCGGCTTGTTGCCGAGCCCCGCCTCGCGGGCCACCCTGAGCGAGTCGATGACCTCGCCGTACACGTCGAGCTGCCGCTGACGCACCGCCGCGTTGCCCGTGCGGACCGGCCGGGACTGTTCGTAGCCGCTGAGCCACGGCAGCTCCGTCTCGGGAAGTCTGCGCTCGCCCGCGAGCCCGTACATGATCTGCAGGGCCGCCGGGTCCCCCGCGACGGCGCGCAGCAGCCAGTCCCGCCAGGCCGCGGCCTCCTCCAGGTAGCCGGCCGAGATCATGGCGCCGAGCGTGAGGGTGGAGTCCCGCAGCCAGCAGTAGCGGTAGTCCCAGTTCCGTACGCCCCCGATCTCCTCCGGCAGCGACGTCGTCAGGGCCGCGACGATGCCGCCGGTGGGTGCGTAGGTGAGCGCCTTCAGGGTGATCAGGGAACGGAGCACCGCGTCCCGGTGCCTGCCCCGGTACGTGCACGTCGCCGACCACTGCGCCCAGTCGTCCAGGGTGTGCCCGAGCGCCTTGTACGGATCGATCAGCTTCGGGCGCGGGGAGTGCGAGGGGTGCCAGGTGAGGACGAACGCCACCTTCTCGCCCTCGGAGACCGTGAACGAGGAACAGGTGCTGAACTGCTGACCCCACGTCTTGACCGGCGGCTCGCTGCGCAGCCAGACCGAGTCGGGGCCGGCGACGGCCACCCGGTGGCCGTGGGAGCGGCGCATCCACGGCACCACGGAGCCGAAGTCGAAGCGCAGCCGCAGGACGGAGCTCATGTCGACGCTGCCGCTCACGCCCTCGATGATCCGCATGATGTCGGGTGACTCGTCGCGCTGCGGCATGAAGTCGATGACCTTGACCGTCCCGGTCCGGGTCTCCCAGAAGGTCTCCAGGACCAGGGAGTCGTCCACGTAGGCGCGCCGGGTGCAGGTGTCCGTGCTGTCCGTGCCCCGGGGGGCGATGCGCCAGTGGCCGTTGTCCTCGTCACCGAGCAGGGCCGCGAAGCAGGCGCCCGAGTCGAAGCGGGGCAGGCACAGCCAGTCGACAGAACCGTTCCTGCCGACCAGTGCGGCGGTCTGCAGATCACCGATGAGGGCGTAGTCCTCGATGCGTGGGGTCACGTTCTGGCGTCTTCCCGAACCGGGCCGTGGCTAAGCAGCGGGAACGTGTGCAACACGCCGGTGTGACGCGTCAGGCGGTCGCGGGCTCCGGCTGTCCGGCCGTCCCGGCGTCCTTCGCGGCCTGTTCGAGGTCGTGCTTCTCGCGGCGGGCGAGGATGACCCAGCCGACGGGGACCCCGGCGGCGAAGAGCCACCACTGCACGGCATAGGCCATGTGGGAGCCGATGGAGCTGTCGTCGGGAGCCGCGATCGTCTCGGGGCTGCCGTCGGCCGGCTCGGGGCCGGTCAGTTCGAGATAGCCGCCCAGGACCGGCCGGCCGAGCAGCTGTGACTGCTGGGAGCTGTTGATGAGCATGACCTGGCGGTCCGGCAGACCTTCCAGGTCCTTGATGCCACTGGCGCCTGTCGTCTCGTCGGCCTTGAGACGGCCGGTGACGGTCGTCTCGCCCTCCGGCGGGGCCGGGACCTCCGGGAAGGCCATCTGGTCGGCAGCGGCCGGGATCCAGCCGCGGTTGACCAGGACCGTGCCGCCGCCCTTGAGTTCCAGCGGGGTCAGGACGAGCACGCCGATGCTCTCGTCCCGGGAGGTACGGCGCCGTACGACCACCTCGTGCGCGGTGTCGAACGTGCCGGTGGCCGTCACCGCCCGCCAGTAGTCGGAGCGGGGAACCGTGTGGCCCGGCGAGGTGAGACGGTCCACGGGGACCGGATCGGCCTCCAGGTTCTTCGTGATCAGCGCGTTCTGCTCGACCCGGTGCTCATGCCGGTGCAGCTGCCAGAAGCCGAGCTCGACCATCGTGGGAATCAGGACGAGGACGAGGAGGGTGAGAATCACCCACTGCCGGGTCAACAGGAAGCGGTACACCCCATGACCGTACAACCGGGGTCATGGGGTGCGGCACGGAGGGGTCCCCCGTGCGCCCGGCTCGTCCCGTCACACTTTGTCCACGATGCCCGCCTCTCCCTCGGCGCGGGCGCAGTGGCCGCCGCAGTACCAGTGGCCGTCGGCCTCGACGCCCTGGCCGATGACCTGGACCCGGCAGTGCTCACAGATGGGCGCCATGCGGTGAATGGCGCAGGCGAAGCAGTCGAAGACGTGCACCGCGCCCTGCGCGTGCACTTCGAAGGACATCCCGTAGTCGTTTCCGCAAACCTCACAACGTGCCATGCGCCACAGGGTGGGACGCGCGGCGGCGGCGGGCGAGCGGATGCCGGGCGAGTCGCGCCGGGTTCACTCCGATGCGACGCTCAGGGGGACTGCGGGGGCACGGAGGCGGTCCTGGCCGGAGCCACGTCCCTCAACAGATGGGTGAAGGCGCTCTCCTCCAGGATGGGCGTGCCGAACGACTTCGCCTTCACCGTCTTCGAGGTCGCCGCGTCCGGATCGTTGGTGACGAGCAGACTCGTCAGCCGGGAGACGCTGGTGGCCACATGCAGGCCGGCCTCCACCGCGCGGTCCTCCAGGAGCTCGCGGTCGATCGAGGTGTCCCCGGAGAACGCCACCCGCATGCCCTGCATGAGGGGTTTGTCCGACTCGTACCGCCCCGGGTTCGGGTACGGGCAGGCGGGGCGCTTGCGTGAGGGGCGCCAGCTGTTCTGGCCGTGCGACGGCTGATGCCCGATGCGCGGGGTGACCGGCGAGTCGTACCACTCGGTCAGCGGACGGCACTCCAGCAGTGGCAGCCTCAGCTCGTCCCGGGCCGCCGCGTGCAGACTCGGCCGGAACGCCTCGGCCAGCACCCGCGCGTCGTCCAGCGCGTGGTGTGCGCGCTGCTGCACCACGCCGAAGTGCGCGGCCAGCGACTCCAGCTTGTGGTTGGGCAGCGGGAGCCGGAGCTCCTTGGAGAGGGCGATGGTGCACAGCCGCTGCTCGACGGGTGCGGTGACCGCCGCCCGCGCGTACTCCCGGGCGAGCATCGACCAGTCGAACGCGGCATTGTGCGCGACGAGCACCCGCCCGGCGAGCCGCGCGGACAGCTGTGCGGCGACCTCCGGGAAGAGCGGCGCGCCCGCCAGGACGTCGCTGGTCAGTCCATGGATCCAGACCGGTCCCGGATCCCGCTCGGGGTTGACCAGCGTGTACCAGTGGTCCTCGACGTCGCCCCGCGCGTCCAGGCGGTAGACGGCGGCGGACACTATCCGGTCGTCGCGGGCGAGTCCGGTGGTCTCCACGTCGACGACCGCGTACCCCTCGGGGTAGGCGGCCGGCCACTGCGTTGCGGTCTGACGGTCGTCGAGCATGGTCACAGAGAATACGGGCCGTGACTGACAGCTCCCTATTCGGGCGGTACGGATCAGCGAACCGGTGGTGGGCCCCGAGCAGTTGGCCGGCGGTGCCCGGAGGGCGGGTCGGGATGCGCCCGGAGCGGGTGCGGTGAGACGCTCCTGGGGTGACGGAGACACAGGCGCAGACCCACGACGAACCCCACGAGGGCGGACTCGGCACCCGGCTCAACTGGCTGCGGGCGGCGGTCCTCGGCGCCAACGACGGCATCGTCTCCACCGCGGGCCTCGTCGTCGGGGTCGCCGGGGCCACCGATGACCGCGGCACCCTGCTCACGGCGGGCCTGGCCGGGCTGCTCGCGGGGTCCATGTCGATGGCGGCCGGTGAATACGTGTCGGTGTCCACCCAGCGCGATTCGGAGGAGGCCGCGCTGGCCACGGAGAAGCGCGAGCTGGAGGATACTCCTGAGGCCGAACTCGTGGAATTGACAGGGCTGTTGAAGGAGAAGGGGCTCAGTGGCGAAGTCGCCCGTGAGGCCGCCGTCCAGCTCACCGAGCGCGACGCGCTGCGTGCCCACGCCGAGGTCGAGCTGGGCATCGACCCCGACGAACTGACCAACCCGTGGCATGCGGCGGGCGCGAGCTTCCTGGCGTTCACGGTGGGTGCCCTGCTGCCCCTGCTGGCCATCGTGCTGCCGCCCGTCCCGCTGCGACTGCCCGTCACGGTGGTGGCGGTGCTCGCGGCCCTCGCGCTCACCGGCTGGTGGAGCGCGAGGCTCGGCGAGGCGCCGGCGAAGCGTGCGGTGCTGCGGAACACGGCCGGGGGAGCGGTGGCCATGGCGGTGACGTACGGGGCCGGGGTGCTGCTGGGAGCCGCGGGGGTGTGAGGACGGGCCCCCGGGCACGCGGGCACCGCACCGGCCCGGCAGTTCGTCCCGCGGCGGCCGGGGTGAGAGCCCCGTGCGCAGGCGTTCCCGCCCCCGGTCGGTGGAATGTGCCGAAGGCTGCTGACAGCAGGTCTCGCATACTTGTCGGTAACAACGTCTAGCCCTGGCCCGCCGGCGGCCCTACGGTGCTGGCATGGAGCCGAACCTGCCCGATGTCGTGCTGTGGTCGATCCCGGCCTTCGTCCTGCTCACCGTCCTCGAAATGGTGGTCCACCGGCTTCACCCGGACGACGACGCTGCCGGGTACGACGCCAAGGACGCCGCCACCAGCGTCACCATGGGGCTCGGCAGTCTGGCCTTCGACCTGCTGTGGAAGATACCCGTCGTCGCGATCTACGCCGCGGTCCACGAACTGACCCCGCTGCGCGTCCCCGTCCTGTGGTGGACGGTCCTGCTGATGCTGCTCGCCCAGGACTTCTTCTACTACTGGTCCCACCGCGGCCACCACGTCATCCGGATCCTCTGGGCCTGCCACGTGGTCCACCACTCCAGCCGGAAGTTCAACCTCACCACCGCGCTGCGGCAGCCCTGGACCTCGCTGACCGTCTGGCCCTTCTACGTCCCTCTCATCGCCTGCGGGGTCCACCCGGCCGCGCTCGCCTTCTGCTCCTCCGTGAACCTCGTCTACCAGTTCTGGGTGCACACCGAACGGATCGACAAGCTGCCCCGGCCCCTCGAGTACGTGCTCAACACCCCCTCGCACCACCGGGTGCACCACGCCTCCCAGGGCGGCTACCTGGACCGGAACTTCGGCGGGATCCTGATCGTCTGGGACAGGATCTTCGGCTCCTTCACCGCCGAGACCGAGCGGCCCGTCTTCGGCCTCACGAAGAACATCGCCACCCACAACCCGCTCCGCGTCGCGACCCACGAGTACGCCGCCATCGCCCGCGACGTGAGGGCGGCGGCCACCTGGAGCGAGCGGGCGGGCCGGATCTTCCGCGGGCCCGGATGGCAGCCCGCGGGCCGGGCCGCCCGCGCCGCGGCCCGGCCGCCGCGCGCGACCGCCGAGCGTGCCGGATGAGTCCCCGCGCAGGGCTCGTCCGCCCGCTGCTCGTCGCCTTCCTCGCCGTCTCCGCCCTCCACCTCGCCGGGCTCCTGGCCGGCGCCGACGCCGCCCACCTGGTCACCAAGCCGCTGCTGATGCCCCTGCTCGCCGCCTACGCCGCCGCCCGGGGCGGCCCGCGGCCACTCATCGCCGCGCTGCTGTTCGGCTGGGGCGGGGACGTGCTGCTGATGCCCGGCGCGGACGCGGCCTTCCTCGCCGGGATGGGCTCCTTCGCCCTCGGCCACGTCTGCTACCTGTGGCTCTTCGGGCGGGCCCGCGCCTCGCTGCCGGCCGGACTCGCGTACGCCGCCCTCCTGGTGACCTTCGTCGTGCTCCTGTGGCCCGGTCTGCCGGGCGAACTGCGGATCCCACTGGCCGGCTACAGCCTGCTCCTCACCACGATGGCCTGGCGGGCCGGCTCCCTCGGCCGGTACGCGGCACTCGGCGGCGCGCTCTTCCTGCTCTCCGACGCGCTCATCGCGACCGGGATCGCCCACTGGCCGCAGCTGCCCGTCCACGACTTCTGGATCATGCTGACCTACCTGGCCGCGCAGTACCTGCTCACCCTGGGGGCGCTGGGAGATCGCAGGAACTCCACCGGCGCCGCCCCCGGGGCGTACCGTGACGGAGGTATCAGAATCTGACACGAGCGAGGACCCCGACGCATGCGCGCCACAGTGATCCATGCCCCCCACGACATACGGGTGGAAGAGGTGCCCGACCCGGCGATCCAGCAACCCACCGACGTGGTGCTGAGGGTTCTGAGGGCCTGCATCTGCGGCAGCGACCTGTGGGCCTACCGCGGCGCGGCGGCCCGGAAGCCCGGCCAGCGCATCGGCCACGAGTTCCTCGGTGTCGTCGAGGAGGCGGGCCCCGGGGTCGACGGCTTCGCCGTCGGTGACCTCGTCGTCGCCCCGTTCGTCTGGTCCGACGGCACCTGCACCTACTGCGCGGAGGGCCTCACCACCTCCTGCACGCGGGGCGGGTTCTGGGGCTCGGTCGGATCCGACGGCGGCCAGGGCGAGGCCGTCAGGGTCCCGTTCGCCGACGGAACCCTCGTCAGGCTCCCGGCGGGCGCCGCTTCCGACGACCGGCTGCTCACCGCGCTCCTGGCACTCTCCGACGTCCTGGGCACCGGACACCACGCCGCGATCGGCGCGGGCGTGAAGCCCGGCAGCACCGTCGCGGTCGTCGGTGACGGGGCGGTCGGCCTGTGCGGTGTCATGGCCGCCAAGCGGCTCGGCGCCGAGCGGATCATCGCGCTGGGCCGCCACCGGGCCCGTACCGACATCGCCCGCGCCTTCGGCGCCACCGACGTCGTCGCCGAACGCGGCGAGGCCGCCCTCGCCGCCGTACGGGAACTGACCCGGGGCGAAGGCGCCCACGGGGTCATCGAGGCCGTCGGCACCGAGCAGTCCATGCGTACGGCCATCGACATCGTCCGCGACGGCGGCTCCATCGGGTACGTCGGCATCCCGCACGGCAGCGCCACCGGACTCGACCTCGACGTCATGTTCGACCGGAACATCGCCCTGCGCGGCGGTGTCGCCCCCGTGCGCACGTACATTCCGGAACTGCTGCCCGACATACTGGACGGCACGCTCGACCCGTCACCGGTCTTCGACCTCACGGTCGCCCTGGACCAGGTGCCCGGGGGCTACAGGGCGATGGACGAGCGCACCGCGCTGAAGGTCCTCATCAAGCCGTAACCCTCCCGCGCACCTGGGGCCGGACGTGAACAGGGGCCGGGGACAGTGTCCCCGGCCCCTGTTCACATGGTGCTGCGGGTGCTACCGGCGGACCGCGTCCAGCGCGTCCACGACACCGGCTCCGTAGAAGCCGTTGTACTGCGTACCGCCTTCACAGACCGCGTCGACGGTGCCGTCACGATTGATGTCGTACGGGGCGCCGCACGCGGTGGCGTCGGCCTGGTGCGTCAGCAGGGCCTTCACCGCGCGCGCCGAGGCGTGCGGGTGCGTCGACTTGATCAGGGCCGCGACACCCGCGACGTGCGGGGACGCCATCGACGTGCCGGCCTTGTAGCCGAACCCGCCGCCGGGCAGCGTGGACAGGATCAGTCCGCTGGTGGCAGGGGCGTCGGGCGTCTGGTAGATCGTCGAGTCGCCGCCCGGGGCAGCCACGTCGACGACACCGAGACCGTAGTTGGAGTACGAGGACTTGAGGCCCTTCGCGCCGGTCGCGGAGACCGTCACGACGCCCGGGAGCTGCGTCGGGATGTCGGGGCACAGGCTCGGGTCGACGGTCCGGGTGACCGGATCGGTGTCGTTCGGGCTGCTCGCGTCCTCGATCGCGTCGGACGCCAGGTCGAACCGGGAGTTACCGGCGGCCGCCACGTTGACGGTGCCCTTGTTCTCCGCGTAACGGCTCGCGCGGGTGATCGCGTCGACCAGGGCGCCCTGGTCGGGATCGTTCTTGCAGTTGAACATCCACGGGTCGGTGTAATAGCTGTTGTTCGTCACGTCGACACCGTGGTCCGCCGCCCACATGAAGCCGCAGACGACGGCCTCTGTGTAGAACCAGCCGCCCGGCGTGGACACCTTGATGCCGGAGACCTTCACGCCCGGCGCGACACCGGTGACGCCCACGCCGTTCTTCGCCGCGGCTATGGTGCCCGCGACGTGCGTGCCGTGGTCGCTCTCACCGGCGGCCGGCCGCCAGGCGCCGTCCGTCGTGTCCGGCGCGCCGGACACGCAGTTCACCGATGCCGCGCGGTCGAAGTTCGGCGCCAGGTCGGGGTGGGTGTCGTCGACACCCGTGTCGATGACGGCGACGGTGACCTCGCTGCTGCCCAGCGACTCCTGGTGGGCCTTGTCCGCCTTGATGGCGGGCAGGTCCCACTGCAGGGGCTCCAGCGGGTCCTGGTCCGCCGCGGCGTCCGCCGCCGCGGACCGTGCCTGCTCGGCGGTGAGCGGCTGCTCGACCCCGATGTCCTTCGTGGCCTGCGGGAGGATCGGGCTGGTGCGCGTGGCCCCGGCCGACTGGACTCCCTTCGCCTTGCGGATCGCCGGGCCGAAGTCCGGGTTCTGCGAGTGGACGACGATGACACCGATCTTGTCGTACGAGGTGACGACGGTGCCGCCGGCCTTGGCTATCGCCTTCTTCACCTGCTTGACGGTGCCGTGACCGGCCCGCGTGTTCACGACGTACGACAGCTTGGGGCCGTCGGTCGACACCGCCGCGGTCGGCTCGTCCGCCGGAGCGGCCGTCGCGGTTCCCGGAAGGAAACCGAGCGACGCCGTGAGCGCCAGTCCGACGGGCAGCGTGAGTGCGCGTGTCCGTCTGGATGCCAGATGAGCCATGGGTTCTCCACATCATCCGTGCCTGCCACCGGACACACGTCGTGCCCGGTCGGGTACATGACGAGTGAAGCTATCGCTGATCATCCCGGTGGTTCAACAAATACGGGCAAGTGAGTTCGAGGTGTGACCTCCAGGACGCATCCGGGGACGTCCCTCCGAGAACGGCGAATCTGCGGTGAACCGCTTCGTCGCGCCCTCCGTGCCGTTGTCAGGGAGTCGCCGCCGGCCCCACGAGCAGAGGACTCCCCCGTGAATCCCACCGCCCCGACCACCGCACCCGCGTCGCGAGGAGAATCCGTGGCTACCGATGCACCGCCGCCCCCGGGCCGTACGGACGACAGTCCCGTCCAGCCCACGACCGAGGCATTCCTCGAGGCGCAGAACAGCGCGGAGTTCGCCGAACTGCGCCGCTCCCACCGCTCCTTCGCCTTCCCGCTGACCGTCGGCTTCATCGCCTGGTACCTGCTGTACGTGCTGCTGTCCAGCTACGCCGGTGACTTCATGGGCACCGTCGTCCTCGCCAACTTCAACGTGGCGTTCGTCTTCGGCCTCGCCCAGTTCGCCACCACGTTCCTCATCGCCTGGTTCTACTCGCGCCACGCCTCGAAGAAGCTCGACCCCAAGGCGGAGGCCATCAAGTCCCGTATGGAGGCCGACGCATGAGCGCCGTGTACCACTCGCACTCCGCGATCCAGCTCGCCGCGTCGTCCACGTCGGAGCACCGGCCGCTGATCATCAGCCTCTTCGCCGTCTTCGTCGCCGCGACCCTCGCCATCACCGTCTGGGCGGGCCGACAGACCAAGAGCGCCTCCGACTTCTACGCGGGCGGACGCCAGTTCACCGCCTTCCAGAACGGCCTCGCCGTCTCCGGCGACTACATGTCCGCCGCATCCTTCCTCGGCATCGCCGGTGCCATCGCGCTCTTCGGCTACGACGGCTTCCTCTACTCCATCGGCTTCCTCGTCGCCTGGCTCGTGGCCCTGCTGCTCGTCGCGGAACCCCTGCGCAACTCCGGCCGCTACACCATGGGGGACGTCCTCGCGTACCGGATGCGGCAGCGCCCGGTCCGTACCGCCGCGGGTGCCTCCACCATCGTCGTGTCGATCTTCTACCTGCTGGCCCAGATGGCGGGCGCGGGCGTCCTCGTCTCGCTGCTGCTCGGCATCACCAGCGACGCGGGCAAGATCCTCATCGTGGCGCTGGTCGGTGTCCTGATGATCGTCTACGTCACCATCGGCGGGATGAAGGGCACCACCTGGGTGCAGATGGTCAAGGCCGTGCTGCTCATCGCGGGCGCGCTGCTGATGACGTTCATGGTGCTCTGGAAGTTCGACTTCAACGTCTCAGACCTGCTGGGCACCGCGGCCGAGAAGAGCGGCCACGGCGCCGCCTTCCTGGAGCCGGGCCTCAAGTACGGCGCCACCGACATCTCGAAGCTGGACTTCATCTCCCTCGGCATCGCGCTCGTCCTGGGCACCGCCGGCCTGCCGCACATCCTGATCCGCTTCTACACCGTGCCCACCGCCAAGGCCGCCCGAAAGTCCGTCAACTGGGCCATCGGCATCATCGGCGCCTTCTACCTCATGACGATCGCCCTCGGCTTCGGCGCCGCGGCCCTGATCGGCCCGGAGGAGATCAAGGCGAAGAACCCGGCAGGCAACGCGGCGGCGCCCCAGCTCGCCGAGTACCTCGGCGGGGTGGGCACCACGGGCGGCGCCATCATGCTCGCCGTGATCTCGGCCGTCGCCTTCGCCACGATCCTCGCCGTCGTCGCGGGCCTCACCCTCGCCTCCTCGTCCTCCTTCGCCCATGACATCTACGCCAACGTCATCCGCAAGGGGCAGGCCACGGAGAGGGAGGAGATGCGCGCCGCGAAGTGGGCCACCGTCGCCATCGGCGTCGTCTCCATCGCGCTCGGCGCGATGGCCCGCGACCTCAACGTGGCGGGCCTCGTCGCACTGGCCTTCGCCGTCGCCGCGTCGGCCAACCTGCCGACCATCCTCTACAGCCTCTTCTGGAAGCGGTTCACCACCCAGGGCGCCCTGTGGTCCATCTACGGCGGACTCTTCTCGTCCGTCTTCCTGGTGCTGTTCTCCCCGGTCGTCTCCGGGAAGCCCAGCTCGATGTTCCCGGGCGTCGACTTCGCCTGGTTCCCGCTGGAGAACCCGGGCCTCATCTCCATCCCGCTGGGCTTCCTGCTCGGCTGGCTCGGCTCGGTCGTCTCCAAGGAGGAGCCCGACGCCGCGAAGTACGCCGAGCTCGAGGTCAAGTCCCTCACCGGCACCGGAGCCCACTGACACACACCCGCCGCACCGCCCACGGGGCCCCGTCGCAGAGACCTGCGACGGGGCCCCGTCGCAGCTCGTGCCGCACGGGAGTCCTCGATGTCACCGGTCTCGCGTAGTCTCGTATACGGCAGACCGTCATCGCGTACACCACCGGGGGAGGGGGCCCACAGTGCTCATCGACACCTACGGCCGGGTCGCCACCGACCTGCGTGTTTCACTGACCGACAAGTGCAATCTGCGCTGCACCTACTGCATGCCGGAAGAAGGCCTGCAGTGGCTCGCCAAGCCCGACCTGCTCACTGACGACGAGATCGTCAGGCTCATCCGTATCGCCGTCACCGATCTCGGCGTCGGCGAGGTCCGTTTCACCGGCGGAGAGCCGTTGCTGCGCCCCGGGCTCGTCTCCATCGTCGAGCGGTGCGCCGCCCTGGAGCCCCGCCCCAGGATGTCGCTCACCACCAACGGCATCGGGCTCAAGCGCACCGCCGCGGCCCTGAAGTCGGCGGGACTGGACCGGGTCAACGTCTCCCTGGACACCCTGCGCCCGGACGTCTTCAAGACGCTCACCCGCCGCGACCGCCACCAGGACGTGCTCGACGGACTCCAGGCCGCCCGCGACGCCGGGCTCACCCCGGTCAAGGTCAACTCCGTCCTCATGCCCGGACTCAACGACGACGAGGCCCCCGAACTGCTCGCCTGGGCCGTGGAGAACGCGTACGAGCTCCGCTTCATCGAGCAGATGCCGCTCGACGCCCAGCACGGCTGGAAGCGTGACGGGATGATCACGGCAGGTGACATCCTCGCCTCGCTGCGCACCCGCTTCACCCTTACCGCGGAGGGCGAGGAGACCCGCGGATCGGCCCCCGCCGAGCGATGGACCGTGGACGGCGGCCCGCATCGCGTCGGGGTCATCGCCTCCGTGACCAGGCCCTTCTGCCGGGCCTGCGACCGCACCCGGCTCACCGCCGACGGCCAGGTCCGCACCTGCCTCTTCGCCCGCGAGGAGACGGACCTGCGCGGCGCCCTGCGCTCGGACGCACCGGAGGAGGAGATCGCCAGGATCTGGCAGCTCGCGATGTGGGGCAAGAAGGCCGGCTCCGGACTCGACGACCCGTCCTTCCTGCAGCCCGACCGTCCCATGTCAGCCATCGGCGGCTGAGGACTCCCACTCCGCCAGCGGCACGACGTCCTTCAGGAACCCGCGCACCCCGAGGAACGAGGAGAGGTGCTCCCGGTGCTCGTCACAGGCCAGCCAGGTCTTGCGGCGCTCCGGGGTGTGCAGCTTCGGGTTGTTCCAGGCGAGCACCCACGCGGCATCGTCACGGCAGCCCTTGGCGGAACAGACCGGCGCACCGGTGGCGCTCTCGGCGGAAGTCTCGGGGAAGTTCACGACCTCAACCCTAGATCAGCCCCCGGAGCCCGTTCCCGACGCATCCCCGCCGGAGAAACGGCGACGCCGGGCAGCCACGGGGGGAGCTGCCCGGCGTCGGTCCGTCGCTCCGACGGGGGATGCGGAGCGCGTAGGAAGTATGTCACGCGGACCGTGGTGCGGCGCACGGGAACGTCATGATTGATCCAGCCCCCACCGAGCGCCGCGGGCCCGTCCCGGCTCAGCCGTTCCCCTGCGGATCCCCGGTGCCGCCCGACGCTCCGGTCTCCGGAGCCGGCTCCGCGGGACCGGCCGCGGAGGCCGTCCCGAGAGCGGGCCGCAGCGGCGCGGTCACGAACGTCGAAGGGAGCGAAGGGACGTTCTCCCGCCCCGCGTTGGCGATGACCACCGCGACGTAGGGGAGCAGCACGCCCAGCGCGAGCGCCACCACGGCCACATGCCGCTCGACGTTCCACAGGGTCGCGGCCAGCACCACGGAGACGGTCCGCACCGACATCGAGATGATGTAGCGCCGCTGCCTGCCGCGCACGTCGTCGGCGAGTCCCTGCCGGGCACCCGTGATCCGGAAGACCTCCGCGCCGTTCTGCTTCCGCAACATCTCCACCACCAGATCGCTGTGCCGGACCGCCCCGGACCGGGCCGCCCCTCACGGTACGCCCGGCATGCGCCGGGTTCGAGACCGGGGCGTCGTGCCGTCCGGCCGGGTCCGTACCACCGCGGCACGTACGGCCCTGTCCCGCATGCGCCGTACATCCGGCGGGCCGAGACTGGGCGAACGTGCGCACACCGCGCCGCACGAGGAGGCGATATGAGCTGGTTGTGGGCAATCATCGTGGGTCTGGTCCTGGGTCTGCTCGCCCGGGCCATCCTGCCGGGCAAGCAGGACATCCCCATCTGGCTGACGGCGGTGTTCGGCATCCTCGGCAGCATCCTGGGCAACGCCGTCGCGACCTGGATCGGCGTCAACGAGACCGACGGCATCGACTGGATGCGCCACCTGCTGCAGCTGATCGGCGCCGTGATCGTCGTCGGGGTCGGGGACATGCTCTGGCAGTCGATCAGGCGCAACCGCGGCAGCAGGCGCAGAACCTGACCCGCACCGCACCGCGGCCGGCCACGCGTGACGCGCGAGACCGGCCGCGGTGCGGTGGGCGTGCCGGCAGTCAGCCGGCCGTGACCTCGACGGCGGCGAGGTTCTTCTTGCCCCGGCGCAGGACCAGCCAGCGCCCGTGCAGCAGCTCCTCGCGGGCCGGGGCGGCCTCGCCGTCCGTGACCTTCGCGTTGTTCACGTACGCCCCGCCCTCCTTGACCGTGCGGCGGGCGGCCGACTTGCTGGCCGCCAGGCCGACCTCGACCAGGAGGTCCACCAGCGGGCCCAGCTCGCCGACCCGGGCGTGGGGCACCTCGGACAGGGCCGCGCCGAGCGTCGCCTCGTCCAGCTCACCGAGATCGCCCTGGCCGAACAGCGCCTTCGACGCCGCGATGACCGCCGCGCACTGCGCGCCGCCGTGCACCAGCGCCGTCAGCTCCTCGGCCAGCGCGCGTTGCGCGGAACGGGCCTGCGGGCGCTCCTCGGTGAGCCGCTCCAGCTCCTCGAGCTCCTCACGGCTCTTGAAGCTGAGGATGCGCATGTACGTCGAGATGTCCCGGTCATCCACATTCAGCCAGAACTGGTAGAAGGCGTACGGCGTCGTCATCTCCGGGTCGAGCCAGACCGCACCGCTCTCGGACTTGCCGAACTTGGTGCCGTCCGCCTTCACCATCAGCGGCGTCGCCAGGGCGTGCACCGTGGCATCCGGCTCCACGCGGTGGATCAGGTCGATCCCCGCCGTGAGATTGCCCCACTGGTCGCTGCCGCCCTGCTGGAGGGTGCAGCCGTGGCGCCGGTACAGCTCCAGGAAGTCCATGCCCTGCAGCAGCTGGTAGCTGAACTCCGTGTAGCTGATGCCCTCCTGGGACTCCAGGCGGCGGGCGACCGAGTCCTTGGTGAGCATCTTGTTGACCCGGAAGTGCTTACCGATGTCCCGGAGGAACTCGATCGCGGACAGGCCCGCGGTCCAGTCCAGGTTGTTCACCATCGTGGCGGCGTTCGGACCGTCGAAGGTGAGGAAGGGCTCGATCTGACCGCGCAGCCGACCGACCCAGGCGGCGATGGTCTCCGGGTCGTTCAGCGTGCGCTCCGCGGTCGGCCGCGGGTCACCGATCTGGCCGGTGGCCCCGCCGACCAGGGCGAGCGGCCGCAGTCCGGCCAGCTGGAGCCGGCGCATGGTGAGCACCTGCACCAGGTGGCCGACGTGCAGACTCGCCGCGGTCGGGTCGAACCCGCAATAGAACGTGACCGGGCCGTCCGCGAGAGCCTTGCGCAGTGCGTCCTCGTCAGTGGACTGGGCGAACAGCCCGCGCCACTTCAGCTCGTCGACGATGTCCGTCACGGTCTTTTCTCTCCTCGTGGGGTCGAGATGGGGTCGATGGAATGTGCGGTTCAGTCTAAGGGCTGTCCCGCAACTCCTGGCGGGCGCACGACGACAGCTACGGCACCTCGCCGCGTTGTCGGAACGCCCGAATACGTCCGGTATTCGGGCGTCCCTCCGCCTTGCGATGCACCGCATCTGACGCCGCGCGCTGATCCACCAGGAATTGCGGGACAGCCCTTAGGACGGTCAGACGCCCCGGCTGACCGAGCTCATATGGAAATCGGGGATGCGCAGCGCGGGCATGGCGGCACGGGTGAAGTAGTCGCCCCATTCGCGCGGCAGCGTCTTCTCCGTGCGCCCCGCCTCCGAGGCCCGGGACAGCAGCCCGACCGGCGACTCGTTGAACCGGAAGTTGTTCACTTCGCCGAGGACCTCGCCGTCCTCCACCAGATAGACCCCGTCCCGGGTCAGCCCGGTCAGCAGCAGCGTCGCGGGATCGACCTCCCGGATGTACCAGAGACAGGTCAGCAGCAGGGCCCGGCCGGTCGTCGCCGCCACCATCTCCTCCAGCGACCGCTCACCGCCGCCGTCCAGTACGAGGTTGTCCATGGACGGGGCGACCGGCAGGCCCGTCAGTCCGGCGGAGTGCCGCGTCGTGGTCAGCCGCTCCAGCCTGCCGTCCCCGATCCAGGTCGTCGGCGCGAGCGGCAGTCCGTTGTCGAAGACGGAGCCCCCGTCGCCGGAGGCGTGGGCGATCACGAACGGCGCGGACTCCAGCCCCGGCGCGTACGGGTCGCTGCGCAGCGTCAGCGGCAGCGCGGAGAGCGACTCGCCGAGCCGCGTGCCGCCGCCCGGCCGGGAGAAGACCGTCCGGCCCTCCGCGGCGTCCCGGGCGCCGGCCGACCAGTACTGGTAGATCAGCAGGTCGGCCACCGCGGTCGGAGGCAACAGTGTCTCGTAGCGTCCGGCCGGCAGCTCGATCCTGCGCTCCGCCCAGCCGAGCCGCTGGGCGAGCTCCGCGTCCACGGCCGCCGGGTCGACGTCCTTGAAGTCGCGGGTGGACCGGCCGGCCCAGGCGGACCGGGTGCGGTCGGGGGACTTGGCGTTCAGCTCCAGCGTCCCGTTCGGCTGGTCGTGGCGCAGCCGCAGCCCCGTCGACGTCCCCAGGTAGGTCGAGGTCATCTCGTGGTGGGCGAAACCGTACAGCTCACGGCCGCCGGAGCGCGCGCGGGCGAAGGCGTCGCCGAGCGCCGGGGCGAAGTCGGCGAAGACCTCGGAGCCCGTCTCGGCCGGCGCCTCCGTGAACGCCGCGGACGCCGGCACCCCGGACACCAGCGGCTGCGCGTCCTCGGCCGGACCGGCGCCGCGGGCGGCCGCCTCGGCGGCCCGTACGAGCGGTTCCAGGTCGTCGGTGGTGACGGCCGAACGCGACACCACACCGGACGCCGTCCCCTGCGCGCCGTCCACGGTCGCGATCACGGTCAGGGTGCGTCCCCGCGTGACCCCGTTCGTGGTGAGAGCGTTGCCGGCCCAGCGCAGATTGGCGGAGGAGTCCTCGTCCGCGATGACGACACAGCCGTCCGTGGTGGACAGCTCGAGCGCCCGCTCGACGATCTCGTACGGCTTGCTGACGCGGCTCATCGTCCGGCCTCCTGCGTCGTGTTGAGGATGTTCACGCCTCGGAAGAGGGCGGAGGGGCAGCCGTGCGAGACGGCGGCGACCTGGCCGGGCTGGGCCTTGCCGCAGTTGAACGCGCCGCCCAGCACATACGTCTGCGGGCCGCCCACCTTCTCCATCGAGCCCCAGAAGTCCGTGGTCGTCGCCTGGTACGCCACGTCCCGCAGCTGGCCCGCGAGCCTGCCGTTCTCGATCCGGAAGAACCGCTGGCCGGTGAACTGGAAGTTGTAGCGCTGCATGTCGATCGACCAGGACCGGTCGCCGACCACGTAGATCCCGCGCTCCACCCCGCCGATCAGGTCCTCCGTCGACAGCCCGCCGGGATCCGGCTGGAGCGACACGTTCGCCATGCGCTGTACGGGGACATGGCCCGGCGAGTCCGCGTACGCGCACCCGTTGGACCGGCCCAGGCCCGTCAGCTTCGCGATCCGCCGGTCCGTCTGGTAGCCCACCAGCGTGCCGTCCTTGACCAGGTCCCAGGACTGCGCCTCGACACCCTCGTCGTCGTACCCGATGGTCGCGAGCCCGTGCTCGGCGGTGCGGTCGCCCGTCACATGCATCGCGGGGGAGCCGTACGCGAGCCTGCCCAACTGGTCGAACGTGGCGAACGAGGTCCCGGCGTACGCCGCCTCGTAGCCCAGCGCCCGGTCGAGCTCGGTGGCGTGGCCGATCGACTCGTGGATGGTCAGCCACAGGTTGGACGGGTCGACGACCAGGTCGTACGTCCCCGCCTCGACGCCCGGTGCCCGCATCTTCTCGGCGAGCAGACCGGGGATCCGCTCCAGCTCCGCGTCCCAGTCCCAGCCGGTACCGGTGAGGTACTCCCAGCCCCGGCCCACCGGCGGCGCGATCGTCCGCATCGAGTCGAACTCGCCTGTGGCGCCGTCCACGGCCACGGCGGTGAGCTGCGGATGCACCCGCACCCGCTGCTGCGTGGTGACGGTGCCGGCGGTGTCCGCGTAGAACTTGTTCTCGTGGACGGTCACAAGCGAGGCGTCCACGTGCGCGACGCCGTCGGCCGCCAGCAGTCGCGAGCTCCACTCGGCGAGCAGCCCGGCCTTCTCCTCGTCCGGGACGGAGAACGGGTCCGTCTCGTACGCCGACACCCAGGTCCGCTCGCCGTGCACCGGCTCGTCCGCCAGCTCGACCCGCTCGTCGGACCCGGCCGCCGCGATCACCTTCGCGGACAGCTTGGCCATGGCGACGGCCTGCGAGGCCACCTTGGCCGCCGCGTCCATCGTCAGGTCCACCCCGGACGCGAACCCCCAGGCCCCGCCGTGCACCACCCGGACCGCGTACCCGAGATCGGTGGAGTCCGACCCTCCGGAGGGCCGCGCGTCCCTCAGCCTCCAGGAGGCGCTGCGCACCCGCTCGAACCGGAAGTCCGCGTGCGCCGCGCCGAGTGCACGCGCGCGGGCGAGCGCCGCGTCGGCGAGGGAACGCAGCGGCAGGGCCAGGAACGACTGATCTACCTCATGGGCCACGAAGGGCTCCCCTCCTTTGACAGTACTGGCAGTGAATCATGGAGCGCACGGTCACCGGGCGGCTACCGGTTTGCGGGCCGTGGGCACGCCGGACGGCAGTAGGCCAGGCCATCGAGGAAGCACTCGGCCTCCCCATGGACGCATTCGCCCGCCACCCCGGCGCGAAGTACAGCCAGCGGGAGTTCGCACGGTCCGCGCTGCGCACGCAGATGCACACGGTGCTGGACATGGAGAACGAGGAGAAGCTGTTCGCGGATGTGACCAACCGTGTTGCGTTCTGTCTGTTCACCTTCGGTGGCTCTGCCCGTGAGTACGAGCACGTCCGACTTGCGTTCCGGGCACGTCGGCCGGATCAGCTGGATGCACGGGAGTTCACACCGGATGCGGAAGGGTTCCGGCGGATCAACCCGAACAGCCGGACGGCTCCGGTGTGCGAGAGCCCGGAGCATTTCCGGATCCTCGACTGACTGGATGCTCGGATGGCGTGATGTGTGCCGCGCGTCGGACGACAGGACGGTCATCGCGTCCGTATTGCCACGAACGGCGGTGGGGCACACTCAGCCGCTATTCATGCCTGCACGCCTCTCAGTGCCCCTTGACGCCTTCCTTGTGAATCTGTCGTCCTTCATCCTGGACTTCGCAGCCAGGCAGAAGATGCAAGGCGCACACCTCACGTACACATACCTGGAGCAGTTGCCAATCCTCGCCCCGGACGAGTACGCGAAGCCCGTCACCTGGCTGGACGGCCAGTCGCCTGAGGCCTGGATTCGTGCACGTGTCCTCGAACTGACCTACACGTCATATGAGATGGGCCCCTGGGCCGCACACCTCGGCGACGAGGCTGCCCCCTTTGTCGGGGACGAAGACCGCCGCTTCCTCATGCGCGCCGAGCTGGACGCCGCGTACTTCCACCTCTACGGCATCGAGCGCAATGACCTTGACCTTGTCCTGGACAGCTTCCGCGCCTTTCGCAACAAGAAGCCGGAGCTCTTCCAGCGCACCAAGGACGAGATCATCCGTATCTACGAGGCCATGGCAACCGGCCCGTACGTCACGCTACTCACCCCGCCCCCGGGTCAGGGCCGCATACACAAGCCCGGCACCAGCCCGCTGACCCGCGTTGCCCCGCCCGCCCCTCCGGTCCGGCCCGCACCTGCGAGGAAGAGCAGCAAGCCGGTCATGGACGGCCACGTGGGCGGAGCCCTGTTCGGCCTGGACGAAGTGGAGGGCGTCGACATACAGCTCGACATCTTCGGGCGCGAGGAGTAGCCACACCCGCTCCCGTGCACAGCAACGGCCGCCCGCCCGGATACCCCGGTCGGGCGGCCGTCCGCATGTACCGCACCTGTCAGAACTCGTCGGCGAGTACACCTGCCCGAAACGCGGCCCACTCGGAGGCCGTGAAGCACAGGGGCGGGCGCTCGGGGTTCTTCGAGTCGCGTACGGCCCTGGCACCGCCGGGCAGCTCTGCGATCTCGACGCAGTCGTGCTCCGCGCCACTCGCGGACGCCTTGCGCCATATGGATTCGGAGAGGTCGTGCGCATACAGGTCTGCCTTCGGGCGGTTCACTTTCGGAGGCCTTCTTCCATCTCGGCGATACGCACGAGCGAGTCCTCCACTGACAGGGCAGTGGCTTGAATGTGCTGGAACGCCAGTGCGTAAGGAGCTGTGTCCTCGCCTTCAACGTATGTCGCGCCGGTGAGATTCTCCAGAACGACGACCTCCGACAACGGCTTGGCGAACGTGGCCAGGCTGAACCCACCCAGCAGGCCTGGGTGGGCAGTTGGGGTCATCGGCATGAGCTGAACAGTCACGTTGGGCATCTCCGAGGTATCCAGGAGCCGCCGCAACTGCTCGCGCATCGTGGCGGGTCGGGCGGCGAAACGTTGGTGAAGCGAGGCCTCGTGGATGATCGTCCACAGCTCCATCCGAGGGCTTGGCCGGGTCAGGACCGACTGTCTGGCCATCCGGACCTCCGCGAGCGCGGCGACCTCCTCAGGGCTCCGTGTCGTGGTGATCCCCGCAATGGTTTCCCGGGCGTAGGACGGAGTCTGGAGCAGCCCCGGGACGAGGAGTGGCGACCAGCTGCAGATTTTCTCGGCATCGGACTCAAGAGAAATGAAGTCGGCGTACGACGGGGAGACGATCCCCGAGTAGGTCTGCCACCAACCGCGCCTCCCGGCGTCCCTGGACAGGCTTTCCAAAGCGGCACGGGCTTCGGGATCGTCCACGCCGTAGACGTTGAGCAGGCACAGCAGGTCGGCGGGCCGGATGCCCAGCGTCGCGTTCTCGATCTTCGACATCTTCGGGGCCTTCCAGCCCACGGCCGTAGCGGCTTCATCAAGCGTCAGGCCGGCCTGGTTGCGCAGCTTGCGGAGAGTCATGCCGAGTCGACGACGGCGGACAGTCGGGACCAGGGGAGCGTTGGGCATGGCCGAAGTCTGCACTTCTCCGGGGCTCTCTGCCTCACCTTGGGAGGCGCGTAACCCGAACGGGTGGAAAGTTTTCACCGGTTATGGAAAGTGTGCGCTTCGGTGCGATCGTCGCTCATGGCGAGATGTTGAACGCATTGCGTCACTGTGATCGGCGCAACGAAGCGCCCCTGCCCGGAGGTTCACGTGCAACTCACTCCCCGACCCAGCGCCGCCCTCGGCCACTACCTCACCCCCACCCCACCGGCTTCTCCCTCCGCATGTCCGCCTCGCCCCGCAACCTCCGGGCCGTGCGCGGCCTCACCGAGGCGACGCTCCTCAACGCCGGCGTCACCCCCGACCTCGTCGACTCGGCCCAACTGGTCCTCTCCGAGCTGTACGGCAACGCGGTCCGTGCCTGCGGTGACTACGTGCCGCTGATCGCCGAGGTCGAGTCGGTGTCCGGCGGGGTCTGGGTCCGGCTCCATGACCCCGACCGGCGCCGCTTCCCGCGACGCGCGGGAGTGCGCCTAGGCCGTTTCGTTTGGATCACAGGCGGGTCGAGTGATGACGGTAGGTCCTGGGTGGCACCCTGGACCGATGCGACCTGCAACCGACGTCACCGAGCATGGCCTGCGGCATCTGCTCAATGAGTGGGATCCGCTCGGCGTCGCAGACGATGTGCAGGATGAGTACGACTGCATGCTCGCCCCGCTGCTCCAGCAACTCCGGTATGGCGGAAACCAGACAGAGATCGGCGATTACCTGCGGGGCGAGCTGGAGAGTCACTTCAGTCTGGATCCTCTGGGCCTGCGGCCGGAAGCAATGGCATCCCGAGTGATCTCTTGGTGGACAGCTGCCGACCAGGCGACGCGCCGCGGGAGTGGGCGTGGGGTCTGCCGCACTATCGGGTGATCTTGACCTCCGAACCTGCACCAGACCCGTTGGCCCGTGGTAGTGCCCGGCTTCACGAGGGGCCGGGCACCGCCACGGAGCCGATCGGTATCCCGCTCACAACCTGACGTCTGCGACGGCAAGCCAACCGTGCCTAGATGACACGAAGCTCGGGGCCGATCCCCATGCGGTCGAGGTCACTCACGAGCCTCCAATAAACGTCGCTCTCGTAGAAGCTCGCTGCATCGCCGTTCCCCTCAGTAGGGTCGATCTTGTCCATCTCGGGGACGTCGTAGGCCACCGTGTAACCGGCCTCCGCGTCGGTCCACTGGACCCGGACTACCATGTCCGCTGTGCCGATGTCGTAATTGTCGTTCCCGTAGTTCTTACCGATGTACTCGAACGGGTACGTGAACGTATAGCTGTCTTCCTTCTTGATCGACCGCAGGTAGTCCAGCTCGTTCTCGAAGCCATAGTTGTTCGACTCACTCCACATAGAAGGAGCGTAATGCTCTGCGACTCCGCCAGAGTCGACACCATGGGCCAGCAGGCAAAGCGCTCGTAGACCTCGACCCCAGTAGACGGTGCCTCCGCGCCGCGGTCCTGGAACACTCAGGGCATGCCACTCATCCGTGACATCGCCCAAGCCGACTACTCGGTGGTGGAGGAGCTGCTTTACTCGAACCACCTGGGAGACGGCAGGTTCTACGACCCCGAGGGCCTGGACGTCGTCGTGGCCGAGCTCCGCGGGCGTGTCGTCGGGGTCGCCGAGTTCCAGCTCCACTGCGACTTCGGGCACGACGAAGGCCGGGAGGCGCATCCCGGCGAGCAGACGTTCATCTTGACCATGGCCGTCGCTCATATAGAGCGTCGCGGCGGGGTCGGCCGGGCGCTTCTCACCGAGATCGCCCGCCGGGCCCAGGAAGCCGGCCACACGTTCCTGGCCCTGGTGCCGCAGGACGGCGCCAACGCGGCTGACCGGCAGGCGTTCTTCCGGGCGAGCGGGCTCACGCTCTGCGGCCCCGCCGGACCGGGCGCGGCATGGGGCTGCCCGGTCTCGGACATCCTCGCCGTGAAGGGCACCGCTAACGCCGCAGGTGAGTAACCCGCACCGTGCAGTGGCCGGAGCGGAACCGTGTCCGCCTTGCTGGTCGGGGAGTTGACCGGGCGAGGCGGGCCCGCTCGTACAGCGGGGCGGTGCGCTTGTGGGGCAGCGGGCGCAGCGCGGCCTGGTCCTCGGTGTCGCGTGGGTACGGGGCGCTCAGGTCGGCGGTTACCATCCGTCGGCCCGGGCGGGTGTAGCCGTCGGCGACCGTCAGCACGATCCTTCGTCCAGGCCGGGTTCGTGGGGGGGGGGGTGCCTCTATGACCTTCGTCAAGGCACCCCTGTCGGGTTTGGGGTGGTTCGGTCTTGCTGGGGTCATGCGGCGAGCTCGACGTCCGTGGGCGTGCGGGATTCGTAGAAGGTGCCGTCTCGGAGCATGGCGAACAGGACGCTGATGCGTTGGCGGGCGAGTCGGAGGAGGGCTTGGGTGTGGGTTTTGCCGCGGGCTCGCTGTTTGTCGTAGTAGGTCCGGGAGGCCGGATCGGCGTTCATGCAGGCGAAGGCGGAGAGGAACATGGCCCGCTTCAGCTGCCGGTTGCCGCCTCGGGGCGCGTGTTCGCCGTGGATCGAGGTTCCGGATTGTCGGGTGGTCGGGGCGAGGCCGGCGTAGGAGGCGAGGTGGGCGGCTGTGGGGAAGTTGGTGCCGTCGCCGACGGTGGTCAGCAGAACTGCGGCGGTCCTGACACCGACGCCGGGCATCGAGGTCAGGACCTGGGAAAGAGGGTGGGCCTCCAGCAGGGTGTTGATCTGGGCTTCCAGGGCCCGGCGCTGTTCGTGGACGGCGGCGAGCGAGCGGGCCAGGGACGGGACCACGATGTCGAGGGTGCCGGTGCCGGGAACGATCACGGTCTGCTCGTCCAGGGCGTCGAAGACGTCGTCGATCAGCCGTGCGGCCATGCGGGGGGCCTTGGGCCGGATCAGCTCGACGAGGCGGCGTCGGCCGGCTTTGCGCAGGGCGGCCGGGGAGCCGTGGCGTTCCAGGAGCCAGGTGACGGCCTGGTGGTCCAGGCGGGGCCCCAGGACGCGCTCCAGGCTGGGGTGGAACTGGGTGAGAAGTCCGCGTATTCGGTTGCTTGTGCGGGTGGCCTCGGCGGCCAGGTCCTGGTCGAAGCCGGTCAGCACGGTCAGCTCGGCGGTGATCTCGTCGGTCAGTTCGAGCGAGCGCAGGGTGTGCGGCATGGTTCGCGCGGCATCGGCGATGACGGCCGCGTCCTTGGCGTCGGTCTTGGCCTCGCCGGGGTAGAGGTCGGCGATCCGTCGCATCGCCAGGCCAGGCAGGTAGGCGACGCGGCAGCCGGCGTCGCGGGCGACGGCCAAGGGCAGGGCGCCGATGGAGGCGGGCTGGTCCACGATGACCAGCACGGTGCCGAACTTCGCGGTCAGCTTGTCGAACACGGCCCGCAGCTTCGGCTCGCTGTTGGGCAGCGGCTTGTCGAAGACCTTCTTGCCGGTCGGGGTGAGCCCGTGCCCGTGGTGGGCGGACTTGCCGACGTCCAGGCCGAGGAACACGCCCACGTCTTCGATCTCGAACATCGGACCCTTCCAGGGGGTTTGACGGTGCCGGCCTCGGCTCGGGTGTCGTGCTCGCGCATCCACGTTATGCAGACCTGCCGCCCGCGAACTGTCCGGCGTTGCGCCGGACCGGACGGTGGCCGGACCTCTGATCAGCGTCTCCGACGAACACCCCCGGACCCGGTGACACCACCCCCCAGGTCATGCCTTCGACAGGGGGACACAGTCATGCCGGGCCCGGAGGCCAGCGGCCCCGTTGCAGGACCGCGAAAAACATAACGGGGGGCCGCGCAGGGCGTAGGCGAGGTGGCGGCGTGCTTCGGCGAGCAGGTGGTGGCGTGCGAAGGCGCCGCGCGTCACGTACACCACGGCGACGACATCGACGGCCGCCAGGGCGATGTCGACCACCGGCCGCACCGCGCCCACACCGCCGTAGCTGAGGCCTGCGCCCGCTCTGCGAGCCGGTTCCCGCCATCGCCTGCGGAGCTCGGTCATCAACAGCAACTCGGTGCGCTTTGGCGAGCGGGTCTGGTCGGCGGCCTGGCAGGCCAGCGCGTAGCCGGCCTTCTCCCCCGGCGCGTGCCCCTGCCGCTCCTCGTACTTGTCCGTGAGGACGGACAGGGCATCCTTGATCTGCTGAGGCACTCGACAGCACCCTTTCTCAGCAGGCTGGTCAACTGGTCCGCGACGTGGCCGTAACCTGACGCTCGGGGAACGCCACTGGGCGCGTGACCTGTGGCCGGCAGAAGATGACACCGCAGCAGCTCGTCGCGCAGGGCCGCGGCGTGCCCTCCGACCGCCTCGGTCTTCCGGTTTCCGATGCCGTGAACACGAACCAGTGCCCCCGCGCCCCCTGACGCCCTCCGACCGAGCCCTCATTGTGCGGCATGACCGGGTCTGGCAGGCGCCGCCGGGCAGGAAAGGATCCTGCTCCCAGGTGACGCGCCACCCTGGCAAGCATCCACATGTGTTCTCGAGGCGGCAATCCCGTCGCGTGCGCGGCTTGGCACGAGGGCCGCAAGTGGGCGGGCCTGGGTTGAGGGGGCCCTTCCACGCCACGGTCTCAGCAGCACATCTCGCAGCTCACTGGGCTCTTTCAGAGTGGCCACTGATCGGGTGACGGTCTGGCGTCCCCCGCAACGCACGAGGCTCCTGAGCCGCGCTCAGTCACATCAGGCTCCCCTGTGGATGCAAGAAGCTCGGCCCCTACAGGTCGAATTCGATGTGCTCGACGTCGGTGAAACTCCACGAGGAGTCCGCCTGCCCCATCGGCCGCCGTCGCGGAAGTACGTCTCCTGGAGGGCTTCGGCGGCGATGTTCTGGAGATGTTGGTCGGTCGCGGGCTTCGAAGTGAGGCAATCTGAAGACCAGTTGTCGGACCAGTGGAAGTGTCGCGCCTCTCTCCGCTCTCGGCGGACGTCGTCAGCTCTCGCCACGGGGTTCGAGCATGCGATTCAGGAGATTGCCGGTGGCTTGCCGGACGTATGGGTTGCGGTGGTCCGAATCGTTGAGAGCAAGCGGCCAGTGGAAGGTCCCGGCGACGAAAACGAGGGTCCCCTGACGGTTCTCGCAGAGACTGGTGTTCTGCATGGCGCGCCCCCGGTTGCGGCTGTCGACGTAGGGGGATGCGGCAAGCAGGGTCTGCTTGGTGTCGGCGGGCTGCGGCATCGAGGGGTTGAAGCCGTCTGCTTCGACGGCGATCAGGTCCGGTATTTCATCTCCGTCCCGCAGGCCCGTTCCGGACCAGAACCAGTGCTTGCTCTCACTGACCACGAGGGGGGCGGGTTTTGCGAGGATGCCGTTGTACTGGACGCCCATCAGTCGCTGTTCGGCCTTGTGGTGCTTCTTGCCCAGGTGGCGCCATCGCACGGTCGGGCCGGCTTCGCCAGGTTCCGGGTCGGGTGCTTCCTTGTAGCAGGTCACGACGCGGGAGGGTCGGCCTTCGGCGGCTGCCTCGAGGCGTATGTGGAAGTAGATGTTGTTCGAGGCGAGGAATGCCAGGTGGGTTCCGGCGTCCACCGCGTCCTCGGCGCAGTCGCGCATCTGCTTGGACCAGTATTCGTCGTGTCCGGAGAAGACGATCGCGGTGTACTGCGAGGGGTCGATGCGCCCTTCGTGCAGATCGACGCTGGTCGCGTAGGTGATGTCGTATCCGGAGCTCTCCGCCCACCGTGCGGCGCTCATGTCCATATCGAACCAGCGGGGCAGGCCGAGCTGCATGTACGGCCGGTCGAAGGAGACCTTGAAGGCGCGTTCCGGGTTGCCGCCTATCTCACCGTCGGCGGTGTACCCCTTGTACAGGTTTTTCCCTGTGCGACCGTCGAGCGGCCACATGTTGTACGCCTGGTACGTGGTGAAGGGGACGATCATCAGGATGTCGGAGCGGCGGTCGGTGTCGCGGACGACGAAGGGCGTGTAGCTGCGGTGGCCGTCCTGTGAGGTGAAAACAGCCAGGAATATTCCCGACACCCAGGTCTTCGGTATCTCCAGCGTCCAGGAAACCGGCCAGTCGCAGGAGATAAGGCCGGTCTCCGGCTGCGCTTCGGGCTTCTTCTGCGGCTTGACTTTCACCGGTTCGCTGTTCAGGAGATGTCTGGCGCCGACAGCTCCGTAGTGCCCGATACGGTAGACCGATATGGTGCATTTCTGCACCACATGGGATGCAATGTGAAAGTCGATGGATTCGCCATGGCTGGCCGAGGTCGCCGATGCGTAGCCCTGGATCTGCGCAAGATCATCGGTCACGCCTTGGAGGCCGTCACGTCCCAACGGCCACCGGTCCGAACCGATAGCCTCGTTTTCCCGGACGACGGGATTGTTGCCGGTGCGTGCCGTCGGGCGCACGGGCAGCGGCTCGGCCTCTTCGCGCAGTCGATAACCAACGAAGCCGACTGCGCCGAGACTGATGGCTCCCAGTGCGGTACGACGAGACACCTTTGACACAAAATGCTCCGAGGCCTGGACGCCAGGCCTCACGCCTCTCGCGTCGATTCAAGGTGTGACCGGTGAGGCACGCAGCCTTCTGTGCGCTTCCTGTCAACAGTCGTTCATCGTATGCATGTACTACCCATGCCGAATAGAAAGCGCGGTGTGTTATGGGCCACACGCTGGGCGCGTGGCCCGCTCGCCACCGAGCCGTGAAGTAGACATGCCTGGCTGGCGGATGGGGTGGGGTTCTCCACCGAGGCCCCCACCCCGCCCCGTTCAGTCAGCTTCCGTAGCGCTCGACCACGTAGGAGCGTGGGTAGCTGTAGCCGGAGGTTACGCCCCAGCTGCTCACCGGCTTGGCGAACTTGCGGCCGGCGATCGCGGGCCACGTCCACGCTTTGATGCTGCCATCGTCGTAGCCGTAGAGCGCACCGAAGTCGTCGAGGCCGTCACCGTCGTAGTCGCCGATGACGATCGACATGTGATTGCGCCACATGCTGTCCGGCGGCGTCGTCCACGCTTCGGCTATGGAGCTGAAGGTGCCGGTGGCGCTGCTTGGCAGGACGTAGATGCTGTCGTGTCCGTCGGTGTAGTCGTACCAGAGGGCGATGTCGTCCCTGCCATTTCCGTCGAAGTCTCCTGCATGGACCGTTGTCTGGTCCCAGGCGCCCCAGGTTGTACTGGTCCAGGAGCCCACGGGGTCACTGAAGCCGCCCGTGGGTGTGGCGAGGAACGTCCAGATCTTGTTGCTGCCGTCGGTGTAGCCGTGGAAGACGGCCAAGTCGTCCCGTCCGTCACCGTTGAAGTCACCGGTGACTGGTTTGTCCTTTGATCTGGACCAGCCTCCTGCGGGGCGGGTCATCGAGGGGAATGGGGCGTTGAAGCCGCCCTGCACGTTCGAGGTGAAGGTCCAGAGGGTGTCACTGCCGTCGGCGTAGTCGTACCAGGCTGCGACGTCGTCCCGTCCGTCGCCGTTGAAGTCACCGCTGCTGACGGTCATGCGCTGGAAGTTCCAGTTGCCGGCTGCGACCTTCCAGGAGAGTAGCGGTGCTGCGAACTTGCCGGTTGTCGTTCCCAGCCAGGTCCACAGGGCGACTTGGCCGTCGTCGTAGCCGTAGACGGTCACCACATCTCCGATGCCGTCTCCGTTGTAGTCGCCAGTGGTGCGCTTCATTCGGCTGGCTGTCCAGCCTGTGGCGACGTTCCACCCGGTGAGCGGGTTCTTGAACGTGCCGTCGGAGTTCGTCAGGAAGGTGTGAATGGTGTCCGACGCGTCGGCGTGGTCGTACCAGTCGGCCATGTCACTGCGACCGTCACCGTTGTAGTCGTGTCGCTGCGCGGTTCCGGTGCTCCACAGAGTCTGGTTCTTGGCATTGTGGATGACGAGGTTTCCGCGGTCCTGGAGGAGGGCGTAGCCCTCTCCGGTGAGACCCGGCGCTTCGGGGCTCCACAGGACGGTGCTGCCGTCGGCGGAGTAGACGGCAAGGCTGCCGTTGGTGAGGACGCGGGCGGTGGCTCCGCTGTTGCCGGCGGTTCCGGTGGACCATAGGACTTTGCCTGCGTTGGAGGTGATGACGAGGTTTCCGTCGGCCTGCATGAGGAGTTTGGCGGCGTTGGAAGTGACGGACTGGCCGCTGGTGAGGGTGGTGCCGGGCGGGATCTGGCGTCCGCCGTTCACGCCGTCGATGGGAAACTGGGAGCCGAGGCCGGTGTAGTTGGTGCCGGTTTTGATTCCTGGCCAGCCGACGAGGGTGTTGTCCTTCTTGCGTGCCCAGATGTCGGGTATGCCGTCGCCGTCTGCGTTGCCGTCGCCGTTGCCGTCTCCGTCGAGGTCTCCGGAGGAGCCGATGGTGGGGTAGAGGCTTTGGGGCATGGTTCCGGTGGCGATCTTCACACGGCTGGATGCGGCGCCCCAGGTGGCAGCATCGAGAGCCCCGTTGGCGTCGGCCTTGCCGTAGGAACGATAGAGGTCACCGGTGGCATTCGCTCGTAGGAGCAGGTCAGGGAGACCGTCGCCGTTGAGGTCGCCAGGAGCGATGAGGGTGAATTTGTCCCAGTCGGATTCACCCACGAGGATCGGGTGTGGGCGCACCTTGTCGAGTTGGCTGGAGCGGTTGCCGTAGTAGACCCATAGGTAGCGGCCTTGCTTGACGAGGACGTCAGCGTAGGAGTCTTTGTTGAGGTCTGCGTCGGTGGCTATCTGCTCCGCGTTGTACCAGTGGTCGTCGCCGGCCCATCCCTCCTCTCCCTTGCACCGGCCGGATGTGCGGGGTACAGGGCATGACACGGTCAATTGGGTGTAGTTTTCCCGGTCGATGACACCCTGTCCGTTGTTGGGGTAGAGGCGGAGCTTGTTCTTGCTGTCGTTTTCGTTGTACTCGAGAGCGATGAGGTCGTTGTATCCATCCTGGCCCCAGTCCCCGTTGAAGGTGACCTGCTGGGCGGGAAAGGCGCCGCCCCCGTTGGTCGCTGCGGAGAACTTTCGGCTGCCGCGGCCCGCGTAGGTGAGCAGTGTGCCGTTGGTGTCGGTATTCCAGATGTCCTTGAAGCCGTCGCCGTTGAGGTCGCCGGGCTTGTCGCGCTGCTGAGCGCGTGTGGCGTAGTAGAGGTAGGTGGCGGTGTCGGATCGGTTGCCTGCCGCGTCAACGCTGTACGCGTAGACCATGTGGGGGCCGTAGGACGGGGGTACGACCAGGCCGGTTGCCGCGCTCGCGGGTGTTTCGTGGACTTCAGGGTCGCTGTCGGTCCACCAGTGGTAGGTGGTGACGTCCGCTACCCCGTTGGCTGCGAACGTGAACGTTCCCTCGGATCGGGCGGGTCCGGTCTGTGTGGGCCACCCCGCGTCACCGTTGGGGTAGATGTTGCCTTGCGAGGCGATGACGGGCGGCTTGCTCGGACGGACGCGGTCCAGGCTGAATTTGCAGGTGGTGCTCCATCCGGAGTAGGCGCCATCGGAGTCCTTGGCGCGCACCTTCCAGGTGTAGTCGCCGGTGGGTGTGCTGGGAGAGGGCAGTACGACTGTGGCGACGTGCCCCTTGATTGCGGGGATCGTGGTGTCGACGACCGGTGCGGTCGTGCCCGTCTTGAATGCCTGAAATTGTGCGGAGAGGTTCCCGCCGTCGGGGTCGTCGATCTTGGCGTGCAGGCTGACGGTGGCGTTGCCGATGAGGCCGCCGGCGGTGCAACTGGTTCGAGGGTTGGTACCCAGGCCACTGGGGGTCTTGGGGGGCTTGTTGTACTTGATTTCCAGAGTGGCGGTCTTGGGGTCGAACCGCTTCCAGCCGAGGGTCTCTCCTTCGTCGCCTGCGTACAGGCCGAGGGTGACGCTGGCGTCGTTTCCTGCAGCGGCTGTACGTACCGCGCTGGTGGCGTTGAACTCGAGATTGCCTGCCGGGCAGTCGGGGCCCCAGCCCTTGGCGTCGTTGACGACGTCCAGGGCTGAGCCGATCTGGCCTGGCTGATTGACCCAGGTGGTCTTCTTGGAGATGTCGCCGACCTGGAACAGCTTGACGGGCTGCGCCGTGCAGGACCAGGACCAGGTGTTGCGGATGCGGAAGGTGGCGCTCTTGATCTGAGCGCCAGTCACGTCGCTGGTGTCGAGCTGAAAGAAGGAGCGCGAGATGCGGTCCGATCCGCCTGTCTCCTCCTCGTAGCCGACCCGCACATCCCCCTTGGCGTCCCAGTACGAAAGGGTGGGGTGCGCCTTGTAGACGCGCGTCCAGTGCTGCCACTCGCCCCAGGCCCAGCTCGGATCGATGTACACGGGGTACGCGGTCTCATCACCGGTCAGCAGAGCCTGGTCCGGGGTGATGGTCAGGGTGTCGCCGGTGACTGTGGTGTCCATCTGTGCGTCTTCGGCGCCGGCGCCTGGCTCGAAAGCGTCACCTGGAGCGAATTCGGCTGCGGCTGCTGCGAGCCGTTGCTCAGCGGAAGCCGGCAGCTGCCCGGCCAGTGTGCTGGAGTCCCACATGAGAGGCGCGGGACTCGTGAACACGGTCTGGCCGGCGGGGTCGGTGGCGACCAAGGTGCCGGTGTCCGCGTCCTCGGCCACGTTCAGGCCGACGGTGTCCATCGCGAACTGCAGTTCGGCCAGGTCGGGGTTCTTGGCTGCCGCAGCCGTCTTGACGACCAGGAGCTGGGAGAAGCCTTCGACGTCGGCCTTCAGTTGCAGATCGACTCCGGGGAGTATCTCGGTGTAGGTGGCGACATTGGAGTTCAGCGTCGGCTTCGGCAGGGCCGTCGGCCAGGTGAGTGACAGCGTGCGGCCGTCCTTGACGCCCGACAGCATCGGGCCGGCTCCTCCTCCGGAGAACTTCACGGCCACGGACGATGCCTTGGGTACGACGGATCCGTCTGCCGCGAACTGAAGTGTCGGGTCGGCTGCTACCCACGCGCCGTTCCGCCACAGCCGAACGGCCGTCCCGTGCCGCTTCACGGAGAACGAACCGTCGGGCAGGGCCCAGGTGTCACTCGCCTCCGTGCGAGCGGATATCAACTCCACCGGCTGGCCTGAGGATTGCGCATCCTGAAGCGCCTTGTCCTCTTCGCTCACAGACCCGTCGGCCCCGGGGTCAGACGCCGCCGCGGCCGCCTGAGCGACGCGGTCCGCAGCCTCCGCCGCGCCAGGAGGCATCCCGGATATCAGGATCCCGCCAGCGGCGAGAACACACAGCAAGCGGGACCTCCACCCCCCTGGCGAAGCCCCACCCCATCGTGATGTGGACACGACCCACTCCCCTTTTTCTAGCATCCAGATTTCGCCCAGACTCTATAGGCGGGCACCGCTCCTTTTCGTCAAGCATCCCGATCGGGCAGAAACACAATTACCAATAGAAGTGTGAATACAGGGTGAAGACGGGCACTAGGGATCGCATCGGATCTACAGAAGAACCCACCCTGACCAGGCATTTCCACCATCACCTCGGGGTCACGAGTCCTCCATGGGCCTTTATCGGCCATCTGGTACACCCAGGCGCATTCACTAGCCACGCAAGCAACTCCGCATTCCTGTTTCCGGCGATTCCTGTTACTGTTCGGCCGATATTTTCTCGGGCGGTTGGGCGAGGGGTGGGGGCGTGAGCCGGATCGGCACGCGTGGGTGGACGGGGGCCTTGGCTCTCGCGGTGGTCGTCGGACTGCTGCCGGCAACTGCCGTAGCAGCAGCGGCAGAAGCCAAGGGGGCGAACCTTCCGAAGCTGAAGCAGCCGCCGGCTGTATCAGTGAAGGAGATGACCGCCGGGGGGACGAAGTCCCGTGGCGACCGTGCTCCGAAGTGGAAGACACCGAAGGTCACTTGGCCAGCCCCAGGCAGTGCCACGGTCGACCTGAAGGCTGGGGCTTCCGGCACCGCCCCCGAGCGCGCCGGCTCTCTCCCGGTCGCCCTTCGTCCCGCACCGTCCAAGACACCGAAAGCGGCGCCGTACTCCGCCAAGGTCAAGGTCAACGTCCTGGACAGGAACGCGGCGCGTAAGGCGGGCGTGGAGGGCATCCTGCTTACCGTCGGCGCCGCGGATGCCGGTCCCGAGGCTGGCAAGGCGCAGGTCCAGGTCGACTACAAGTCCTTCCGCGGGGCCTATGGCGGTGACTGGGCTGCCCGACTGCGTCTGGTGCAGCTGCCTGCGTGCGTGCTGACCACTCCGGACAAACCCGTTTGCCGGATCAGTACACCTCTGACGACGACGAACAACACCGAGGCGGGCACACTCACCGCGACTGTGCCCGTGTCAGGGACTGCCACGCCCTCCCCGGGCGTGAAACGCGCCGCTGCTGTCACCGTACTCGCGGCCGCGGCAGAGGACTCGGGCCCGACGGGCAACTACAAGGCGACGTCGCTGCAGTCGTCCGGCTCGTGGAGTGCCGGAGGATCGACCGGCGCGTTCAACTGGTCGTACCCGATCGGTGTGCCTGCGGTGCCGACAGGCCTTCAGCCCAGCATCTCACTGGACTACACCTCTCAGTCGGTGGACGGCCGTACCGCCGCCGCGAACAACCAGCCGAGCTGGCTCGGCGACGGCTGGAACTGGGAGCCCGGCTATGTCGAGCGTCGCTACAAGCCGTGCAACGACGACAAGGACGGCGGGACCAACACCACGAAGGTCGGAGACCTGTGCTGGTTCAACAACAACGCCACCATGTCGCTGGGAGGCAAGAGCACCGAACTGGTCTACGACAGTGTCAAAGGCTGGCACCCTGCGACGGACTCGGGCGAGAAGGTCGAAAAGCTGACCGGTGCGTCCAACCCGGACAAGGGCACAGCAGGTGTGGACGGCGCGGGTGAGCACTGGAAGATCACCACGGCAGACGGCACCCAGTACTTCTTCGGCCTGAACCAGCTCCCCGGCTGGAGCAACAAAGGAACTACCGACAAGGCTGATGACGACCCGGTAACCAACTCGGTTCTGACGACCCCGGTCTTCGGAAACCAGAGTGACGAGCCCTGCTACAACGCCTCCTTCGCCTCGGCCTGGTGCCAGCAGGCCTGGCGGTGGCAGCTCGACTACGTCGTCGACCCCCACGGCAACGCGATGGCCTACTACTGGAATGCCGAGGCCAACAACTACGGTCTCAACGTCTCCGAGACGACCGGCAAGGCCACCGTCACCCCGTACGACCGGGGCGGCTACCTCGACCACATCGACTACGGTCTGCGATCCAACAGCGTCTACACGGCCAAGGCCATGGGCCAGGTCAAGTTCGACGTCGCCGAACGATGCCTCACCAGCTGCGGCACGTTCGACGAGGCAAACGCGAAGAACTGGCCGGACGTACCCTTTGACCAGTACTGCAAGGACGCGGCCACCGAGTGCAAGAGCCAGTACTCCCCCACGTTCTGGTCTCGCAAGCGCCTCACCGGAATCACCACCAAGGTCCTCACCGGCGGCGCCTACAAGGACGTCGACACCTGGGCTCTGAAGCAGGCCTTCCCGCCGTCCGGTGACGGTGTGTCCACACCCATGTGGCTGGACTCCATCACCCGCACCGGCAAGGCCGGCGGTTCCGTTCAGCTGCCGGCCGTCACCTTCAGCGGCGTTCAAAAGCCCAACCGCGTCGACAAGCTCGGGGACGGACTCGCCCCGTTCATCCGCCTTCGCATGTCCCAGATCACTACGGAAAGCGGCGGAACGATCGGGATCGACTACCTCGATCCTGAGTGCACCACCAGCAGCCTGCCGCCCACGGATGCCTCGAACACCACCCGCTGCTACCCGGTCAAGTGGGCCTACGAGGGCGAAACGGCCAAACTGGACTGGTTCAACTCCTACGCCGTCCAGCGCGTCACCGAAGGCGACAACCTCGCCGAATCCCCAGACACCGTCACCGAGTACACCTACCTCGGTGGTGCCGACTGGGCCAAGAGCACCGACGAGTTCACCAAAGCAGACGACCGCACCTACTCCATCGCCCGCGGGTTCTACCGGGTACAGGTCCGCAAAGGCACAGCCCTCGACCCGAAGACGCTGAGCGAGTCCCGATACTTCCGGGGCATCGACGGCGCCGACGTCAAGGACTCGACCGGGGCAACAGTCACCGACCGGGAACAGTTCGCCGGCATGCTGCGGGAAACCGCCACGTACAACGGCGACGGCGGGGCCCTGGTCAGCGCCACCTCCTACACCCCGTGGCGCTCCAGCAAGACCGCCGTCCGCACCCGCAGCGGCCTGCCCGACCTCGAGGCCTACCTGACCGGGACCGAAGCGGAAGAAACACGTACAACGGTCACCGGTGGCAGCCGCACGACCAAGGTCACGCGCCACTTCGACGAGTACGGCAAGGTCGACTGGACCAGCTCACTCGGCGACGTCTCCAAGGACGGCGACGAGCAGTGCCTCACCACCACCTACGCCCGCAACACCGCAAAATGGATACTGGAGACCATCTCCCGCGCCGAAACCGTCTCAGTGGCCTGCGGCGAGCCGGTAACCCGCCCCGACGACGTCATCGATGACGTCCGCACCCACTACGACGGCGGTATCTTCGGCGCAGCGCCGACCCGCGGGCTGATCACCAAGGTCGAGCAGATCAACGGCTCCGGTGTCGGCTACAGCACCACTGGCTCCACCCCCAGCACCTGCGGCGTAGCCCAGAACGAACTCTGCTACGACATCTACGGACGCGCTCTCGCATCCGCCGACGCCAACAACAAGATCACCAAGACGACGTACAGCCCTGCCACCGGCGAAGCCCCGACAAAGGTCGTCGCCACCAACCCGCTGGGCCACACCGAGACCACCGTTCTCGACCCCCTGCGCGGGCAGCCCCTCACCGTCACCGACGCCAACGACAAGGTGACCAGCAGCGCGTACGACGCTCTCGGACGGCTGACCAAGGTCTGGATCCCCACCCGCTCCGCCCAGACCTACCCGAACGCACCGAGCTCCGCCTTCACCTACCTCGTCCGAAACGACGGTCCCGTCGTCGTCACCACCAAGACTCTCGACCACAACTCCGAGTACCGCACCGGATACACCTTCTACGACGGCATGCTCCGCTCACGCCAAACGCAGGAGACCTCCCCCGACAAGGCCGGCCGCCTCGTCTCCGAGACCTTCTACAACACACGTGGCGAAGCAGTACGCAGCTCCGGCCGGTACTTCGCCACCGGCGCCGCGGAGCCGGTACTGGTGACCGGCCAGGAAACCAAGTACCCCTCCTCCACCGAAACGGTCTTCGACGGAGCGGGCCGGCCCACGACGGTCATAGCCAAGCGGTTCGGCGACGAGACCAAGCGGACCACCACCACCTACACCGGTGACTCCACCACCGTGATTCCCCCGGCGGGCGGGACCGCGACCACGGCCCTGGTCGACGCTCTGGGACGGACCACCGAACTCAAGCAGTACACCGACGCTGCGCGCACCACGTCACAGTCCATCAGCTACGACTACAACCCGCAGGGCCGCCTGAAGCAGGTGACCGACCCGTCCGGCGCCAAGTGGACGTACGCCTACGACACCCGGGGCAGGGCCACCACCACCACCGACCCCGACAAGGGACAGACCACCACCGTCTTCGACGCCAGCGACCGACCCACCGACGTCACCGACGCCCGCGACATCACCCTCCACACCGACTACGACGCCCTGGGCCGGAAAACGGCCCTCAAGAAGGGCAGCACCACGCTCGCCTCCTGGGCGTACGACACCGTGGCCAAGGGCCTGCCCTCCTCCGCCACCCGCTACAGCGGCGGCAACGCCTACGTCAACGAGATCACCGAGTACAACAGCCTCGAGCAACCCGTCGGGATCGCCGTCACCATCCCCGACAGCGAGGGCGCCCTGGCCGGCACCTACGAGTGGTTCAACTTCTACGACGACAACACCGGCCTCCTCATGGAGACCGAGCACCCCGAGATCGGCGGCCTGCCCGCCGAATCTGTGTCCAACGCGTACAACACCAGCGGCCTCCTCGACTCCGTCTACGCAGGCGACGACCCGCTCATCTCGTCCAGCACCTACGACCACTACGGGCAGAACACCCGCCAGCAATACGGGGAGTTCGGCCGGCAGCTCTTCGTCACCAACGAGTTCGACGACCACACCGGCAACCTCACCCACAGCTACACCGACCGCGAGGCCGCACCGCAGCGGATCGAAGACACCGGCTACACCTACGACCCCGCCAACAACCTCCTGGCCATCGCCACCGCATACGGGCAGGACACCACCCGCACCACCGACACCCAGTGCTTCACCCTCGACGCCCTGCGGCGCATCACCGAAGCCTGGACCAACACCGGCACCCAGTGCGCCCAGACGCCGGCCCCGTCCGTCGTCGGCGGTCAGGACGCCTACTGGACCAGCTACACCTACGACGCCGTCGGCAACCGCAAGACCGAAACCCAGCACAAAACAGCATCAGGGCCGGCCGCCGACACCCTGCGCACCTACACCGCGCCCGCAACCGGCACGCACCAGCTTCCTGCCGTCGCCCAGACAGGAACTGACGCGCACACCGAGACCTATACCTACGACGAGGCGGGCAATACCAAGGGCCGCAAGTTCGGCAACGACGCCACCCAGACCCTGGAATGGGACGACGAAGGCCACCTCAAAGCCCTCACCAAGGTCACCGACACCACCAGCTACCTCTACGACGCAGACGGCCAACGCCTGACCCGTAAGGACAGCACCGGCACCACCCTCTACCTCCCCGCAGGAAACGAACTCCACCTCGACAAGTCCGGCAAGGCAACCGGAACCCGCTACTACAGCCCTGCCGGCGACAACCTCGCCCTGCGGACCGGCAACAAGCTCACCTTCACCCTCACCGACCACCACAACACCACAACCACCCAGATCACCAACGACGCCGCACAAACCGTCACCCGCCGCAAAACCACCATCTTCGGCGCACCCCGCGGAACACAGCCCACCAACTGGATCGGCGACAAAGCATTCGTCGGCGGCACCACCGACCAAGACACCGACCTCACCCACCTCGGCGCACGCGAATACGACCCCCGCACAGGCCTGTTCATCAGCGTCGACCCCCTCATGGACCTGACTGACTCCCAGCAGATCCACGGCTACACCTACGCCAACAACAACCCCGTAACCCTCACCGACCCCACCGGCACCCGCCCAGACGGCGCCTGCGGCGGCTCAAGCAGCCAATGCAACGGCCATACAGAAACATTCACAAAGACTGAGGGCGGAGGCTGGGATTACGACAACCCCGCATACGATGACTCACTGACCGATAACGACATCATGTCATTGACCAACGCCGAGAATTCGGCACTCTATGACATTAGCAACAAAGTTTTCGCGCACTTCGGCGGAAAATCCGATGTAACCCGCTGGATGGAAGCATTCTGGAGCGAATATCGCCCCACCTCCCCCTGGGCAGATACCCGAGCCCGTGAAGCATACGCCACAGCAATGGGCGTCTGCCATGACCTCGGATGCTCGGACGATCTCAGGAACTACTTCTGGGACACGCACCTCACTGGCGTAGTCGAGACGTATGGCATCAGCGACGGCGGCGGCATGGGCGGGCTCCCCGGCATGGCCAGGACTATGCGATCCGGAAAAGCTTCCAGCGCGCAAGCCTCGGGATGCAGGTGTTTCCTCGCCGGCACCGAAGTACTCATGGCCGACGGCACAACAAAGGAAATTGAGGACGTACGCGCCGGGGACGAAGTCCTCACCACTGACCCCGAGACAGGAAAATCCGCAAAACGACGAGTCACCAAACTCATCGTCACCGAGGACGACAAGCAATTCAATGAACTGACAATATCCACCCCCGACGGCGAAACAAAGCTGACCGCCACCCACGAACACCCCTTCTGGTCACCCAGCCAGAACCGATGGATCGCCGCCAGCAAACTCACCACTGGCACCACGCTTCTGACCGACGACCTCATCACCGTCACCGTCAAAGCGAACCGACCCTTCTCACAGCACGCCCGCACCTACAACCTCACAATCGACGACTTCCACACGTACTATGTGCTGGCAGGTCAGACACCAGTACTCGTTCACAACAGCAACTGTGACGTCTCGGATCTGGCTTCGAAGATCGATGTTGAGAACATTTCGATGACCAAGACCGTCGAAAATCACACCTGGGACATTGCTGGTACTCGGGACGTCGATGCCCCGAACTTCGGTAAGGCGGCACGTCCTTACATGAACGGCAATAACGGGATGCTCCTTCGGGAAATCATGGGGGGATCTGCGCCCAGGATGGATTCCCGTGGCGCTCCTGGGGTTGTCGAGTGGAGAACGCCCGGAGCGATGAATGGAAGCAACGGGATCTGGGAGCTCAACATCGACGCAAATTCCAACAGAATCGTCCACTTCCTCTTCAAGAGCACAAAAGGCTAGACCGAAATGAAATTCTCCATCCAAGACGGATCTCCTCTTGAGGGTGTCCTCACCTACGACGAGTCCGAGTACGGATTCTCCTTCAGTGCGCAGAGCGGGGAGTCGTTGAGCGAGAGGCTCGGCTCGGAAGGGGTTGCGAGTGTGCTGATCGGCACGCTCCAACTTGAGGTCGATATTGAGTCCCAGGAAGTCCTGTTCGCCTGGGGATACTTCCCGAACGTGCGGGGTGTGGTGGCCGAGTTGACTGCTCCACAGTTCAAGCCCGGGCGGGTATTCATCTCGTCGGATCACTCTTTCGAGCCTGGGGTTTCTTTCGAGGTTCCTGGAGACAGGTGGCGGGTTTCGTACGATCCTTCCTCCGGGTGGGTCGCCATTCGTCTGAACGATCCCGCCGATGCTAAGTTCGTCCAAATCGCTAGCGGAACTGTCTTGGGCGTCGACAACGGTAATCTGGTGTCGGTCTGGCTTAATCCGGTTTTTGCGGAGTGACAGGAGCTGAGGCTTACGGGTAAGAAGAAGATCCGTTAGCGTCGGCAAAAATGAGGCCCCGCCAGGTGCGCCCTGGCGGGGCTTCTGCATGCGGTGACGGCAGTAGTTGACGGCAACGTCAGCGGACGGTGGCTGCGCACAGCGGCGAGTCGCCGCCGTCGCGGGTCGACTCGTCATTGGCAGGGCCGTCAAGGGCGGTGCTGAGAGTGTCGATGGCGTCGCGCTGAAGGTGGAGCCGGACGTGGGCGTAGACGGTGGCGGTGACGCCGATGTGGGCGTGGCCGAGGAGTTCCTTGATGACGACGAGTTCGACGCCCTGTTCCAGGAGCAGGGTGGCGGTGGAGTGGCGGAGGTCGTGGAAGCGGATGCGGCGGAGGAGCGTGGTGAAGGCGCGGGTGAGGTTGGTTGGGTCGATCGCTCTGCCCTGCGCGGTGGCGAACACGTGCCCGCTGTCCTGCCACATGGGGCCTGCGGCTTCCCGTTCGCGCTGTTGCTGCTCGTGGTGGTGCTTCAGCGAGTGGAGGCAGCGGGTGGGGAGGGCGATGCGGCGCTCGGAGGCACGGGTCTTGGTGGGCAGCGTGGTGAGCCCGCCTGCGGTGGTGCGTTGCAGTGTTCGGCGGATTGCGGCGGTGCCCGCGTTGAGGTCTAGGCAGTTTCGTTTGGATCATCGGGCTGACCAGAGGAAGATGCCTGCGATGTGGAGTCCGGCCAGGTAGATGGTCGCGGTCTTCTCATAGCGGGTGGCGATACCCCGCCACTGCTTCAAGCGGTTGATGCAGCGTTCGACGGTGTTGCGCTGCTTGTATGCCTCGCGGTCGAAGGTGGGCGGCCTGCCGCCCCGGCTGCCGCGCCGCAGCCGGTGGCCCCGCTGATCGGCCGGAACGGGAATGACCGCCCGGATACCGCGCTTGCGCAGGTGCTCGCGGATGGCGCGGGAGGAGTACGCCTTATCGGCCAGGACCACATCTGGCCTGGTGCGGGGCCGTCCTCGCCGTCGAGGGACGCGAAGGCGAGCCATGACGTGAGCGAAGGCGGGTGCGTCACCAGCCTGTCCAGCGGTGAGCACGAAGGCCAGCGGCCGGCAGTGGGCATCAGAGGAGCCGTTGTCCTATCGATCTTGAGTGCGGTGTGATCGAAAGTGGCTGCCGGGGCGGGTGAACCTGGTGGTGTCCGTGCATGAGGACAGGGCCTCTGGTGCAGTTCGGAGTTGTCGAGACGCCGAGTACGCCAGGAGGCCCTGTTGTCTATGTTGTACGCGGTCGAGGGCGAGGATCTCAACTCGTCGGTCGTGTCGTGCGATTGTCTCGCTCACCGGTTCGGGAACGCGGCTGATCAGCCCGGCCGGGCGCCGGTGTACAGCACGGATCTGACGGATGCCGAGTGGCGGGAGATCCGTCCGCTGCTGCCGGTGCCGGGGTGGCTGGAGGGTCGGGGCGGACGTCCGGAGGGCTATTGCCACCGCCAGATGCTCGATGCTGTCTTCTACGTCCTGGACAACGGGATCAAATGGCGGGCGATGCCGGTGGACTTCCCCGCCTGGGACCGGGTCTACGCCTTCTTCCGGCGATGGCGCGAGGCCGGGCTGATCGCCGAGCTCCACGACCGGCTGCGCGGGAAGGTCCGCGAGCGGGCCGGGCGGGAAGCGGAGCCGACGGCCGCGGTCATCGACTCGCAGTCCGTGAAGGCCGACGCGGTCGTCGGCGCCGGCAGCCGGGGCTACGACGGAGGCAAGAAGATCAACGGCAGGCGCCGGCATCTGATCTGCGACACGGTCGGCCTGCTGCTGATGATCAACGTGACCGCGGGCGATGTCACCGACCGCCAGGCGGCCACCGACATGCTGCCCGCCCTGCGTGAGCGGTTCCCCACGATCACCAGACTATGGGCCGACGGAGGCTACACCGGAACCCTGATCACCTGGGCCCTGGCCGTCCTGTATCTCGTCGTCACCGTGATCAAACGCAGCGACGACACGTCCGGCTTCGTGGTGCTGCCCCGCAGGTGGGTGGTGGAGCGGACGTTCGGCTGGCTGATGCGCTCACGCCGCCTGGCCCGCGACTACGAACGGCGGCCCGACACATCCGAGGCGATGATCCTGTGGTCGATGACCATGCTCATGACCCGCCGCCTCGCAGCCCCGGCACGAGCGTGAACCGCCCCGACGGTTCCTTGACCAGCCAGCCCCGCTCCGCCATCCGAACCGCCTTCGACCGCACCCCCTCGACCTTCGCCGGCACACGCTCCAGGCCGAGCGCCGAAGCGATCTCCCCGCAGGTCAACGCCACCGGAGAGGCGGCCAGGACCCCGACGATCCGCTGATAGTCCGGCGACAGCCCCGACACCTCAACGCCTTCACCCCTGACCGGCACCACCGACCCCCGCACCCTCCCGCCCTTCCCCTTCCCAGTCGGCGTCCCCGTCCCCGTCCCCGTCGGCGTCGGCGTCGGCGTCGGCGTCGGCGTCGG